>JAFVTI010000008.1 GCA_017503325.1 Clostridia bacterium
AACCCTCTATATGAATTTCCGTAGGGGCGAACTGCGTTCGCCAGCACCTGCAGCAACTCTATATTTTTTGTTTGAAAACAGGGCTGCCTCAAATGAAGCAGCCCATTTTTTATTCTCATCCCGCTAATTTTGCACGCCCATTGGGCTTTGCTTTTTTATTTACGACTCCACGCGCGCAATGATCTCAAAGCCGTCATCCGTCTCCTTGATTTTGAAAAGTCGCGGACGCTCGTTTGGATTGACGTTGGTGCTGTGCAGGATCAGGTACAGATCTCCGTCAAAGCCGTCAAAAATCATGCCGTGTCCGCCGTCCTCGTCGTAGATAAATTGATCGGCGTGACGCCAGGGGCCGCGGATGCTGCCGCTGTCGCTGATGGCAAGCGCCTGTACGTACCAATACTGAGGACCTGCGTGAAATCCTGACCAAAGCATATACAGCTTACCGTTCTTGCCCTTACGGAAGAACGGGCCGTCGGTGACGTAGTTGCGGGAGGTGGGATCCACCAGCGAATACGACCATTCCGCGCCGGATGCACGCAGAACCGTCTCGGGCTTTCCCGCGGGCGCGGTCAGATCCTCGGTCAAGGGCATGATCTCGATCGTGCCGTCGCCGACCTGCGTCCATTCATGGCAAAATGCCGTCCAGGGTGTTCCCTTTTCATCCACGTACAAAGTAGCGTCCAGACAAACCCAATCCTCGGGCGTGATCGGCCCTGCGGAAAAAGGCAAAAACGGTCCCATGGGGCTGTCTGCCTTGAGAATCTGTGAGCAGCGCAGATGCATCTCGCTGCGGAAGCTTGCAAACATATAGTAGGCATCACCGTAATGATACACCTCGGGAGCAAAGAAATCACGATCCGACCAAAAGTCCGCAGGGCGGGTAAAGCACTCGTGCGGCTCGCTCCACTCAATAAGGTCGGTAGAGGTATACACGTCCAGACCCGTCCACGGAATGACCTTGGTGGCAGGACCGCGGCGGGTACCGTACAGATAATAAACGCCGTTTTCGGCAAAAACGAAGGGATCTCGCAGGTGAATGTCGCGCAGCTTCATAGATTTTTGCTCCTTTCGCGTGTATATGAACATTGTAACACGAACGTCCCGGGGCAGTCAAGGGATGACGGACAGATAAATGTGGGAAATCGTTATGTGCAAAAGCTTCATGGGGCAACGCCACGCTTCATGGGGCAAAGTTTACTTTGGCGCGCTTCATGAGTTGCGCAGCAACTCGCTTCATTCTTTTACGGGAATCTCGCCGTTGGCGAGAATTTGCACGCTCTTCACCTGGAGAATGTCTCGCTGCGCGAGCCGCTTTCCGACCTCCGGGCCAACTTCAAACTAAATCGAATTTGATATTACCGCAGCGTCCTCCCTGTTTACGCATCTTACTCAAATGCATACAGGTCGCTCGTCCAAATTAGACACCATAGCTTTCCTTGTATGGCTTCTGCTCTAACCGATGCTGCTCCGGGCACAATTAGTGCTGCATCATCTGTTTGATGTACATGTCGTTTTGGTCGATAAAATTCTTCTTCTGATAGAACACAAATAAAAGCCATCCTCGTGCAAAGTGGATGGCTTTTATTTATCCTTAAAAATCGTTGATTATCCCAATCTTATGACTCGTAAAGAGCATTTCATCTATAAAAAGTTTTGTTCGTTTTGCCATTCAAATAAAACAATGCCAAGAGTGACCAATTACGCTCACTCTCGGCGTTTTTTACTAATATCTTTTTCAATCTGCTACATCCAACCATCGAACATCAATTTCAAGATTTTTAGATGACACCGAAAGAGGAGTAGAATAGAATTCAACACGCTGTACATGATTATCCAAATTTAGATATGCGCGCATGGCACAGGTGTTTTCCGGCACTTCTGCTATATTAACAATATATTTTACAATCTCAAAATGTATTTGCAGGTTCTCGGCAATATCCGGATTGATCTGTTGGCTTTGACTATCTTCGTGTAAAAGCAATGCGAATTCACATTCGTCCTCAATCTCTCCAAGAAGGTTTTTGATGAGCAGAAGCTTGCGATTCAGTTTGTTCAACATCAAGTAGCCTCCTGTTCTGTGTAATACTGTGCCTGTGCGTGCCAAAGCTCGTAGTATTTATTGCTTTCGTCCGCGAGAAGCTCGTCGTGAGAGCCGTGCTGAATCATCTGACCATGATCGAATACGGCAATATGATCGCAGAATCGGCAGGAAGAAAGTCTGTGACTGATGAACACAGCTGTTTTATCTTTGACAAGCTCATTGAAATTCTCATATACAGCCGCTTCTGCAATAGGATCAAGTGCGGCTGTGGGCTCGTCCAGGATCACAAACGGTGCATCCTTATACAATGCACGTGCCAGCGCGATCTTCTGCATCTCACCGCCGGAGAAATCAATACCTTCTCTGTCGTAATCTCTGCCAATGGCGCGTTTCAGCGCATCCTTTTCCGTAGCCTGTGGGTCGTTATCCAGATCCGCAAGCTTGTCTCCCATGCCTGCGCGGATCAGACAATCCCGCACCTTGGTAGAGTCATAGGTATAATCTGCTGCCACGACTTCTCCGAGAGGAAATGCAAACAGCGTAAAGTCCTGGAATACCACAGAGAATAGTGCCATGTATTCGTCATACCGATACCGTGTGATGTCGATGCCGTTAAGCAGGATCTTGCCCTCCGTCGGATCATACAAACGGCAGAGCAGCTTAATGAAAGTGGTCTTGCCCGAGCCGTTTTCACCTACGATGGCCAATTTATCACCGATCTTGAACTTCATGTTGACGTGGCGAAGTACCCAATTTTCGGTGCGCGGATATTTGAAGCTGACATCACGAAATTCAATTTCGTAGTCGTTGTCATCGCGCTTCTCCACGGCAAGCGTACCCTTGTACATATCGTTTGGCAGATCAAGATAAGCATACAGCTCTTCAAGATAGACATTGTTATGTCGAAGTCTTCCGATTTCGGACGCCAAACTTGATACCGCATCTACAAAACGACTGATAGTGTTTTGGTACAATATGAAATTACCGATTCCAAAGACACCAATGAACGCTTTAGCAGCTACGAATATAAACAGCAGAATGTTCATCACGGCACTCAAAATGTTTGAACATATACTGTGTTGATTCTGTATTTTTTCCTTTTTCGCAACCCACTCAGGGCGGAGCATATGTCGGCGGAATTCTTCAAGGACAATCCTGTGAAGATTAAACACAGTCATATCCGATCCCCACAAACGCATATACGCACCATATCGAGTGTTACCGTGCGCCAGATCTGATACCGCTTCGTTCATTTTTACCGTTGCATTTGCTGAAATTTTTACGGACAGAACTGTGTTCACTGCGATCAGAAGAAGTATGAGCACGGATGAAAGAGGCGAATTGACAAATGCCCATATCCCGGTGAACTCACCTTCGGCTGCCATAGCGAACATGGAGATCGTGAGGGATACCGAGAAAACGATATTCAGAATACTGCTGAGTATCCCTTGAACAGACCATTTAACAACCGGCAATCCTCCACCCGTGGCATTAAATGCGCCAAAGATCTTAGAACGTCTTAATACGACGTCAGGATTTTCCAGATGCTCATACTGTAGATGATTCTGGGCATGAATGATATACGCTTCGTGTTGCTGCCACAGCATATAGTCCTTGAGTGTACGTTTTCGCTGTATGAGCCTTATGATAATGGATATGACAAAGATACCGATTACTGTAATTGCAGCATAGGAAAGCAACTTTTCAATATCACAATCCCCGGCGAGCTCGTTGACCATAAGTGCTGACATATACACGCCAAAATAAGGCGTAAAGGTTTCAAGAAGGGTACAAACCACCTGCCAAAACCAGAAATGCGGCATGATTTCATTTAATATGCCGACGGCGCGTTTGATCATGCGCCAATCCTCACGCAGCGTTCGTTTGTTGTTATTGCTCATGGTCACTCTCCTCCTCTCTGTAGTATTTGGACTGAACATCGAACAGTTCACGATATTTTCCATTCAGCTTCATCAACTCGTCGTGGGTTCCCACCTCGGCAAAATTTGCTCCATCGAGCAAAAAGATCCTGTCACAGAATCTCGTAGATGCCAGTCTGTGAGAGATAAACACAGATGTTGCATGGCTGGCTATTTCGTTATATCTGCGGTATATTCTGTCTTCGGCGAGGGGATCCAGTGCCGCTGTAGGCTCATCCAAAATGATACAGAAGGGATTTTTGTACAGCAGTCTGGCCAGCAGTAACTTTTGGATCTCGCCACCCGAAAGCTCGATTCCATCGGGATTCACCTCTCGATTCAATGGTGTATCAGCCCCTTTTTCCAGGGAGGTGATCTTTTCTCCCAAGCCTGCCATCTCAATACAACGATTCAGTTTTTCACGGTCTATTTCCTCATCTGTCATGGCAGAAGCAATATTTCGTGCGATTGAAATGGGGAGTAGATGATAATTCTGAGGGACAAAGCCAAAAAGAGAGTACATTTCGTCCCGATTGTAGTCGGTCAGGGGATGACCGTCCAGTAATATTTCACCTTCGTCCGGCAAAAACATTCCGCACATGAGCAGAGTAAGCGTCGTTTTTCCAGCGCCGTTCAATCCTACAAGGGCAATCTTCTCTCCCGGTTCAATTCTGAACGATACGTGTTCGAGAACGTTTTTCTCTCCCATCGGGTATTTGAATGATACATCTTTGAATTCAATGGAGAAGGGGGCAGCAGGTACAGGAATTCCTTCGCCTCGATTGAGTCGGTCCGGAATCTCCATGGCTTCACGATAATCTGAAATCTGTAGTGCACCGGAAAACACGCGGTCAAAGGTTCCAAGGATTCCTCCCATCAGCCCGGACATAGAAGCAATTGCTGTAAAGTACAGAACGAAGGAGGCAGCATCCACTTCGCCTTGTGTGGCTTTGTAGATCAGAAACGCATATGCAGCACCGTCACGAATGAGAACGATAAGAAAACTGACAATAGCTGTAACAAACCCGTAGTTTTCCAATTTCTTTTGCTCGTTTTCTCTCAATTTGAAAATCTTGTTCAGGCGATCATTGATTGAAGATGCCATGCTGTAAAGCCGAACATCCTTTGCATATTTGAAATCACGTGACATTCCAAATGTACAATAGCCGATCTTTTTATCAAGATCGTTACGGATATCCATATCAGCCCTATTTTTGTTTGTTTGCCAACGGCTCATCAAAGAATTGAATATTGCTCCAACAGCAAGGAGCAGAATGATGGCCGGGTGGAGCAACGAGATGACCGAGCCGAACAGTATGAAGTTTAATAACTGTGCAAGCATATTGGAAAAATCCATCGGAAAATGTACGCCTGCCGTATGGTTGTTTTGCATGGCGGCTTCAGCTCGTTCATTCATTTTTTCTGTTTCCGGCTCAAAATCCAGATACCAATCGCGATCACGCTGCCGTGCAGTCCACATATAATCCATTCGTTTGAGAACGTAATGCTCGGCGTTGGATATTCGATTGCTAAGAATGCTGTTGATCAGATCAAACAGAAGTTTTGCCAAAAGTAGCCCGACAATAACGAGAGCAATATACGAGAATCGTTCCGATACCTCCAATACCGAAAGAATTGCGGATGGTGTATAGAGCGCCAATGCAGACAGGCAAAGCGAGATGGGAACGGTGAATATTCCCACAAATGCCAATCTTCGCTCGTATTTCCAAAGCAGTCGATAAATGTACCCAACGCAGGAGAATAGCCCGTATTTCGGCTTGCGCTTGGGTTCTTTTTTCTTCTTTTCTTTTTTCGCCATAACGAAACCTCCTTTCGTTGCGACCATATCATAGCACATTCCCACATGAAAAAGTGCATTTCGTGTACCAAACGTTGTTTTCGGTGTACGAAATGCACTTGTGTCATGCAAGAGGAATCAATATCTCAGTTGTAAAGCCACCGTCCTCGCTATCGGCTGAGAACAGTCCGCCGTATTTCTTGACAACGCTCTTCACGCGGGCAAGTCCGAAGCCATGCGAGGAGCCCTTCGTGGAACTGAACAGACCCCCACGTCTTTCCTGTTTCTTTCCGGCTGCGTTGGTAAAGGCAAGATAAAACTGGGTGTTTTTCTGCCCGATATAAATACGGATAAAACGGTCTTCCTCCGGTAGCTTCTTGTTTTCTTCAATCGCATTATCCAGCAGGTTTCCGATGATAACGCACAAATCCACATCCGAAACAGGCGTGCTCTCGGGAATTCTTGCCTTGGCATTGACTGGAATCTTGTTTTGCGCGGCAATGTTCATTTTGCCGTTGAGGATGGCATCAGCCATGACCCGACCGGTCTTGATCGTGGAGTCTACGTTTGTCAGATCTTCATTCAGGGAGCGAAGATATTCGTTGACTTGATCGTAATTCCCAAGTGCCATGCTCGCCTGTAAAGCCTGTATATGATTGTGGTAATCGTGTCGCCATCCACGCATTTTCGTGTACATGGACTCTACTTCATCGCAATATTTCTGTAATAAGTCACTTTGGTATGCATCAATCCGCTTATCGATCCATTTTTGAAATAACATAGGCACCTCTTAAAACAACCGTATGATTTCTTTGCCAATCTTTTCAGCCATTCCGCGGCTGATCGGTACTTCCGCACCGTTTTTCAACGTGACACAATCGCCATTGATGCGGGTAACATATCGCAAATTTACGATAAAAGACCGTTGGCATTTATAGAAATACTCGTCGAGCTGAGTTTCCATATCAGCCAGGGAGCATTTCATGCGATAGGATTTTGAGACGGTTTGAATCAGCACATACTGTTTTTGTGCTTCGATGTATGTAATCTGCGACAAGGGTACAAAATCAACCTGGCGATCATAGGTGATGCGTATGCGTTTTTCTGCTTTTTCAAGATTGTGCGTGGCTTTGTCGAGAACGGAGCATAACTTCTTGGGGGATACAGGCTTCATGAGATAGTGGAGCGCATCCACCTCGTAGCCCTCGGATATATAATCGGCATAGCCCGTGACGAAAACAATTTGTACGGTCTCATTTTCCTTACGGATACATTTTGCCAGATCGACACCCGTTAAGTTTCTCATTTCCACATCGAGCAAAAGGATGTCGTATGCTTTGTCATCCTCATATGCAAACAGAAATGCCTCTGCGGAAGGAAATGTGCAGACCTTGCAGATGTGACCGTTTTCCTTGCTCCAAGCAGATACAACGGAGGTCAGATATTCAATTTGGCGTTGCTCATCGTCGCAGATGGCTATGCGGTAGGTCATGGTGTACTCTCCATTTCTGCATATGAGATGATTTTGACTTTTTTTATTATAACATAAAAAACTGTTTTTGTAAAGGCAGATAAATAAGAGGTTAGGAAAGTGGAGCGAGGATTAGATGTGATTCTCACTCCTCTCGCACTACATTATCTAGATAATGCTTTATGCCTCGCACAAAAATACAATGCTGATCCCGAAATTGTTGCGCTTGGCGCAATTCTTCATGATATAGCACTCGTTGCAAAAGTTGGAACCAAGAAAGATCATCATATCAATGGTGCCAATTTAGCAAAAGAACTTCTTCTCAAATATGGTTATCCTGAAAACAAAATTGATCTCGTTATAGGTTGCGTAATAAATCATAAATCTAGTAAGAATGCAACCAACATAGAGGAATTGTGTGTTGCCGATGCAGATATTTTAGCTCACTTTGATAATATCGATATGGTTTTGGATGTCGCTGAGAAGCAAGGCATAGATAGCAAGAATATACTAGAATGGTGTGAAGGCGATTATAACGACTTAAGTGAAAATTCGAAATCGGATTTCAGACCGAAATATGAAAAGTTTATCATTGAAACACTGAAAAGGTTAGAAGACACCAAGAACAAAGGATGAGCACACCAGTGCTATGATCAGATAAAAAAACGATTTTGGCCTTCCATCTGGTCCAGAGTAGCATATCTCTCGCAACTGTCAATGTGAAAAATTATCGCTGAAACAAGAAATTATAACTTATAACTTCTTTATTTGTTTTATTTCACATCGACGACGGAGCGTTAATGCCGCAATTCTTTTCGCACATGATAATTGGCACAGTCACCCACCCGAGTGAGGACTGTGCCATACGCTTTCTATGCGATTCTGTTACACAATATTCTCAAGCATACGCTCGATTTTCTTAAATCTTGGATCATTTGTAATTACATTATCATCTGTTGTGAAGTTCCAATTATAGCAACTGTGCAAATAGAAACTGAAATTGCTCTTTATTTCCGCTGCGACAGCTTCATCTCCTTTTTCTTTGCAGTCTTTATAATCGATGATGAGTGTATCGGTAAGCTCTTCGATCACTTCAAATGCCTTATCAATTTCAGATATAGCAATATAATCGTTGGCAAGGTTATTCAACCCGCTATACAACCATTTGATGTGAATGCTTATATCATGAAACATTTCATAGTTGTATTTCACGCCAACCAGAAGGTCATGCCAAGCCGCGATTGCTTCCTTCTTTGTTGTGTTCCCTGCAAGTGATATTCTTCTCGCTCTTACGGCCAATGCACGCAAATAATCGTGGGTTGCGTCACTACATGCTTGGTTAGCAATTTCAAGACATTTGGCATGATCGTTCTTTTTGGAATAGATCTCAATCTCCATCAAAGCCCGTATGCCGCCTCTTTGTGGCAATCCCTTTGCTACTTCCTCGGCGTTGGTAAAGTCATCATGATATAGATAAAGAATAATCAGTGTTTGCTTCGCATCGATCAGCCTTGTTGTATCTCTATCATAGTTTATGACAGATTTCAGGAGGTTAATTGCTTCATTGTAAAGCTTATCTGTTTCTTCCTTGGATTCCGAGCCGTAGTAAATCACGCGAATCAAGCTGTCTGCACACAAAAGCTTGGTTTCATAATCAAAGGGGTACTTTTGGATATGCTCTTTATACAGTTTGTAGCACGCATAGTATGCGTTATCGTTACGGCTGTATACTTTTTCTATACCATTGTCTATTTTCTTCACTTCTTCGTAAAGCTTTTCCCGATCTGCCTGTTCATCCCCACCAACACCGAGAAGACAGTCTGTAGTGACCCCAAGAATTGCGGCAAGCGGAGCGATATTAGAGATGTCTGGCATAGTATTGTCGCACTCCCATTTGGATATCGCTTGAACTGACACCATAAGTCTTTCTGCCAGTTCAGCCTGTGTAAGCTGCGCTTCTTTTCTAATTTCCTTAAGTCTTTGTCCAAAGCTTAACATTTTTCACATTCCTTTCCATGTTTTAAGCGATGCAAATGATTCTATGCATTAAGTATAACATGCCTTGTCGGATATGTAAACATAGAGTTTGGGGATAAATCAGTATCTTGTTGGTTGATTATCCTTCTATTAGCCACCGCATGATGGTGATCATATTAACTCGCCGACTTTTTGCCTTTCGTCCGTGTCCAGTGTAGCATAGCTCTCGCATCTGTCAACGTAAAAAAATACCGCCGAGAGTAACCTTAATGGTCGCTCTCGGCGGCTTCGTTATAGACAAGTTCACAATTTTATGCTATAATTTTTTTAAAACAGCGAATCAACCATATTTTTCTGCAACTAATAGGGTGAAAACAGCCGATGACGGCAGAAAGGAGGAACCTCTATGATCGGATTTGACAAGGATTTTGAGAAACAGTGCGGTGAATATTTGGAATATCTTTATCATCTTGCCGAAAAGCAATATAACGATTGCCCGGACATTGATAACTTGGTACAGGACACGCTTACGGTTTTGATCGTGAAAATCAGCAAGGGCGAAAGCATCGAATACCCAAAAGGCTTTTTGTCTGCTGTTCTCAAGAACAAGCACAATGCATGGCTTCGTGAAAAGTATAAGTCAGAATACGTAGAATACACCGACGGTGCTATCAGCGAGACCTACAACGAATTCGAGGAAAAAGAAGAAGCGGAACGCAAGACCGAGGAATACGAATCGGTACGCCGCGAGATCGGTCGATTGATCCGTATTTATCGCGAGGTCACGGTACGCCACTACGTTCACGGACAAACGGTTGAACAGATTTCAAAAGAGCTTGGTATTCCGCGCGGAACGGTACTCTCCCGACTTTCCACGGCACGAGATCAGATCAAAGAGGGACTTGAAAATATGGAAAAGTATTCGCAGATCAGTTATGAACCGAAAACAGCATCCATTGGCATATGGGGCAATGGCGGACTTAATGGCGAACCGTTCTCACTTATGCATTCGGATATTGAAGCCAACATTTTGAATTTGGCATACGAAAATCCCGTATCCGTACGCGGTATTGCCGATACGATGGGTATGCCCAGCGCATATATTGAACCCATCATTGATGTTTTAATTCGAGGCGAGCTGATGGGCAGAACTTCGGGAGGGCTTATCTATACCCGTTGCTTCGTGCAAAGATATGAGGATGCCTTTGGAGATATCCCCGCCCAAGAAAAGCTCGCCGATAAATATGCATCTCAGGTATGGGAGATCGTTTGGAAACGCATTGAACCGCTGACGAAACGGGATGATTTTGCAGAGATGTCCGATAAGCAAAAGGCGACTATGCTTTTGTTTATTATGAATCAAATGTTGAATGATGTTTTGCGCAAGAGCCGTCCCGATTCGGAGCATACTCCCAAACAGCCACCCGACCGTTCCAATGCGGGCAGATGGCTTGCAACACTAACCGTATATGAGCACAATCAAAAGCGAGATAATCCATACGATGGATCCGGTCCCGTATACGTTGGCTACAGCACTAATAATGACGGCAAGTTTGACTGTCAGATGTTCGATTGTCAATCGCTTTTCGGTGAGGCGCATTGGGCATACAATCAGTTCAAATACAGATGCTCTCTGCAAAGCATACTGCGTTTTTACGCTTCCTTCCTGCCTTGTGATGTAAAGACCGACAATCAGCTTCTTTACGAGCTGATTCCCGAATTTGAAAAGCTTTGTATATTGAAGCGAGATGCAGACGGTGAGATCAAATTGGATATTCCGGCATTGCCTTTCACAGAGGTAACAAAGCATTGGAATCCCGTTTGTGAAGCGATCAAGAAAGAGCTTTTCGAGCTGCTTTCCGATGATCTTCGCAAGCTTTGGGCAAAGACCAAGAACCGCGTTCCCAAGCACGTGGACGAAGCGGAATATTTTGTACATGCAGGAGCAATGGGTGCGTATGTAAAAGCACAGCTTCTCGCAATCGTGAACAAGGAGCTGTTACCCTACCCTGTGGTCGTTGGTAAAACACCGCTGATCTACATTGCTTACCGAAAGAAGGATATGTAAATGGGATTTTGGTATGCACTGATAGGCATTGCTGCCGTTATTGCCTTATTTCCGTATATCCGTTGCTTTTTCAAGCGATTGAAATGCGCGCACAAGATCAAAAAGCTTTGCCACACAAAAGAATATAAAACTTACCCGACACACCCGCTTTGGTTTCTTGGTAATAAGCACGCAAAGAAATGTGACCTTTACATTGAAACCGCAAACGAGGTGTTTGCAGTCAAGCTGTTTGGTATGCCGAGAAGGTTGTCCATTCTGATTTTGAAAGAAAACGGCGACTACTTCATCCGCAGTTACATAGCTTTGATTTCGTATGGCGGCGGTATCCGCTTCCCAATCAACGGAAAACCAAAACCTATGCCTGTCTATGACTTTCGCTACAAATACAGGGATGAATGGGAAATCAAAACTCCAAGGCGCGTTCTTTTGGTCAATCCCGTGTCGATGGAGTTCAAGCGTCAACCGCATCACGGTGGTGAGGTAACCGTAGGCGCTGGTGAAATTGTAAACGGTATGGAGATTGATTCCTTGCCCCGCCTTTTAGGAGATTTGGAGAGTGCTCTATGATTAATGCACCGCGATTGTTAAATGGCAACAGTACGCCTTCGTTGCCCGATACACTTTTTTCAGATCTGCAAATTGATAAGATTTTAAGTCCTCAAGCAATTGCAGTGTTACAGCATCTATGTGAGCCAAGCGAGATTATGCGTCGTAACGAATTGTTCCTTCTGCTTGATAATAGCAATAACGTGGCACATGTGGAAAATACACTGTCTGTTCTGTGTGCAACCGAAAGAGCTTTATATTTGTTGAAAGACGCAAAGATTCCGCTTGATATATATTACCGTCAAGCGGAATTGTTTGAATCCTATCTCGCCTCGTGTGAAGCATTGGCTTCAATGTATAATATCGGAGAGTTGTTCGCTGATGTGGCAAATCATTATTCATCCGAAGAATCCCAAAAACTGCGTTCCGAAATGGAAAAATCGGCGCATAAGATCAGAAGCCTGCTTCGCGAAATGAGTGCAGGTCTTTTGTCCTTTGCAGACAAGAATTGGCTAACGCCCGATTATGATGCCGTAAGCGAAATCGACAGCATTTCCGAATGTGCAAAGAACCTTGGATTTGCCGCTCCTGCGAAGAAACCGCAGAATACCAAAATCAATCTTTCCTTGTCTGATGCAGTTTGCCATCTTTATTCGGACAAGGTTGCACAGATCGAAGCTGAGATTGCCAAATATACTGATGTTGACTTTTACGAGCCTACTTCGTATATTTCTGAGATCAAATTCTTTTTGGAGATATACAGCCTGTTACAGCGTGCTACCCATATCGGTGTTCCGCACTGTATTGCAAAGCTTTCTCAAACACCTCAATACATAGCAAAAGAACTTTACGATGTTTCTCTTTTAGCCAAAAACTGCGAAAGCATCGTTCCAAACGATGCTGATTTCACCGAAAATGAGCCGTTCTGCTTTTTGCTTGGCGCAAACGGCGGTGGTAAAACGACCTATCTCCGTGCCCTTGGTGTCAATCTGATCTTGTTTCTTGCCGGCTGTCCTGTGTTTGCAAAGGAGGCAGACATATATCCTTTTGATATCGTCCTCTCGCATTTTCCGAGGGATGAGCGTTTTGACAATACGGGCAGATTGGATGAGGAACGAAAGCGTACCGAGGAAATGTTGAACACTGCGCAGAATAAGGTAGCGTTTCTGTTCTTTAACGAAACCTTCAGCGGCACCGATGACAAGCGTGGATTTGATCTGCTCATTGATGCTACCAAAAAGATTGAAGCCGATTGCCATTTCGGTCTGTATGTTACACACTTTCACGAGGTCATGTCTCTTGATTATCCCGTTCTGTCAGCAGAGGTGGATTCGTCGGATGCTAACAAGCGTACCTTCCGCATCGTGAGATCGAAAGGAAGTGCTTCGTCGTATGCCGCAGATATACTTAAAAAGTATCGCCTTGATAAAGACTCTTTAGCTGCAAGGAGGTGCGGTCATGGCAATTAGCATTTTGTATTTGAACGAGCGCAAGAATTACGTCAAACCGATCTCCGACAGAATTCTGTATCACCTCTCGCTTGACCGTTCCTTTTCACATATTTGTGCCGACATCAAGAAGCGTGAATATTTTCTTTCCGTGGTGTCGGATCTGACCAACGATCAAAATGAAATTCTGTACCGTCAAGCGATTATTAAGGATTTCGAAAACAATCCCACTTTGCTTGAACAGCTCATATCGTTATCCACACGCTTCGAGGAACTGCGGATCACGCAAAAGACGGCAGGCAGGGACGAATATCGGCTGAACGCAACGGGCACTGCTTCTTCCGCAACAGCTAAAAATATCCTGCAAGCGCAAGCACTTTGCTTAAAGCGCGCCTTGCTGTTCATCAAGGCATATGGCGAGCTTTTAGAGAAATATGAATTGAAATCCGATGGATTAAAAAGTCTGTATTCCTCTTGTAAGGAAATGTATGAATGTCCCGATTATGCCAAACTGATCACTTTCTGCTCTAAGTATGAGAATTTCAGTGCAAGCAGATATTGGGATTTCAAGTTTGCACTAAACGATGAGGGGCGTATCGAAGCTTATGAGCTGATCGATCACAGATATATTCACGTGACCGATCCGGAACTGAAAAAGAAAGGTTTTTCACTCTTCAAGAAAGCCGAAGAAGTAACCTATCCTTGTCAGCGTTTAGCTCCTGCCAAGGACGGTCTTTACGAGCGACTTGCCGTTTTCGCCTTGTCCGATCTTTCGGGTGCGTTCGCAAAAATCTCGGAACAAATATTTGAAAAATACGGCTTGATCGGGCGTGAATTGATTTTTTACGATGTTTCGCTCAAGTATATTCAAGCTTTATCGGGGAAAGAAGTGCCTGTTCGCTATCCCATATTCACGGAAGATCAAAGCATAAAAGTCAGAAATCTATATGACCTTTATCTGCTGATGTCAAAGCCAAACACTTCCAGTGTGATACCAAACGATTTTATGCTTGGGAAAGCCAACGGCGGTTTGTTGGTGTTTGGAAACAACGGAAGCGGAAAGACCGTGTACTTACGCTCCATTGGCACAATGCAAATTCTCGCACAAGCGGGATTGCCCATTCCGTGTGAGTCAGCAGAGATTACATTATTCTCACAGCTTGCAACACAGTTTTCGGAAGCAGAAAAGGAATTCTGTGAGGGAAACGATGCAGGACGCTTTGAGCAAGAGGTGCGCGAGCTTGCCGCAATGGTTGATACTTTGAAGGAAGGTTCGCTTGTGTTCCTCAACGAAACTTTCCAAAGCACCGCCTACGCCGAGGGCGCGGAAGGTCTGTATCATCTGTTGAAGCATTTTTCAGCATTCAACATCCGCTGGATATTGGTGTCACATCTAAGGCAGCTTGAAGAAATGTTTGAAAACAACGAAGTAACCATTCTGCATACAGCAGAGGGATATAAGATAGTTTAATAAAGCACCGCCGAGAGTAACCAAGCGGTCCCTCTCGGCGGTGTTCTATTAGCATTAATTCGAATAATTATAATAAAAAACAAATCCGAACCAATTTCGATTTACGAAATAGTTCGGATTTGTTACGTTTGGTGAAGCTGTGCCAAACTAAATCGAAACACAGGAATCTCGCCTTTGGCGAGAATTCGCTCGCTCTACGCCTGGTGAGCAAGCTCCCCGATCTCCGAGCGGCGAATGCGAACCTAATCGTGCGCTCTGCGCACGAAATGGGTTCGCGACGGGTCAGCAAAAAGAGGATGGAGTAGCTTGTGCTACTCCATCCTCTTTTTGGTGACCCGTACGGGAATCGAACCCATGTTACCGCCGTGAAAGGGCGGTGTCTTAACCGCTTGACCAACGGGCCTGGTAGCGGGAATTGGACTTGAACCCATGACCTACCGGGTATGAACCGGTTGCTCTAGCCAACTGAGCTATCCCGCCATATTGTGCGTCTTTTCACAACGCCCAATTATTATAGCACGGCGCTTTTCATTTGTCAATACTTTTTTGAAAGAAATTTTTGCTTTTTTGCGAAAATTTCTCACTTTTTTGCTACTTGTCAAGTTTATAACGCACCCATTTGTCTTTTCACTCGTTTTTCCTCACCTTTTCAAAGAAAAAAGCGTTCGCTCAAACAAGCAAACACTTTTCTTTGCCCTTATGGGTCTTATCCGATGCAGTCCATAAGCAGCATCTTTGCTTTGAGAATATCCGCAATCTGCTGCTCACCGCTGATCTCACGCTCGATCGTAATCGGTCCGTCATATCCCATCGCCCGGAGCTTTGCGATCAGAGCCGGGAAATTGACCTGCCCTTCCCCAAGTGCAGTTTCTCGGCCAAGCTCACGGCCGTCCGTGGGATAGCAGCCATCCTTGGCATGAATATCGCGCACGTATTTACCGATGGTATCCAGCGCATCCACAGGATTTGCCTTTCCATACAGGATCAGATTTGCCGGATCAAGATTGACCCCCAGGTTGTCATATCCAATATCCTGAATAGTACGCAGCAGCGTTGTAGGAGTCTCCTGCCCTGTTTCGAACAGAAAATACTGTCCGTTCTGCTTGCAATGCGCCACGATGCGTCGGAGCACCTCCATCACCTCGGCATACACGGGCGAATTCGGATCCTCGGGGAGAAAGCCCGCGTGCGTGGCAATCTGCGCCACCCCCAGCATTGCACCGAAATCCGAGCCGCGGATCAGATCCTGCTCTCTTTGCGCTCTGTACTGCTCGGGCACCACGCCCAGCGTCTTTTGCCCTTCGTAAAAATTCCAAACAGCAGGCCCCGACCATCCACACCAGAGCGTAGAGATATGCACGTCGTATTTAGCCAGCATGGCCTTGACGCTCTCTGCGACCTGCTCGGTATAAAGAGCGGGATTCCAGCAGTTGAGCTGGCAGGCATGAAAGCCCATGTCGGCAAGCTGCGCCAGCTTTTGCTCGGTACGGTCACTCAATTGAATCATAACACCAAGTTCCATTGTTTCCCCCTTCAGTTTTCGGGATATTTTTCAAGCATATACACGCAGTCGCTCGCCAAATTCTCTGCCAGCGACACATTTAAGTGATTCCAATAGCAGGTCTGCGGCGGCTTGCGGGTGTGAAAATACTGCCCACCTCAAAGGTGAAGTACCCGTCATAGCCGATCTGCTCACAAGTCTGCTTGATCTCGTCGAAATACGCCCCGTAATCGTCGGCATACACCCCGGTGCGGGTTTTTAGTCCGTGATCAATCCTAAGCCCTCGATCAGCGTCTCGTAGCTGATCATACCTGACTTGATCGAAACCACGTCACCGTTCGCATCAATAAACACGGTGGTGGGATAGCCGGTGACGCGATATGCGTAGGTCGCCTCGCTGAGCACGTCAAAGTAAATATCAAAATCATAGCCCTCGGATGCCACGTAGGCCTTGGCCTTATCCACCGTTTCGTAAACGCCGTCCGTGACGTTGATCATCAGAAACTCCACGTCGGGATATTCGGCATA
Organism: Clostridia bacterium; assembly: GCA_017503325.1. GTDB lineage: Bacteria > Bacillota > Clostridia > Oscillospirales > CAG-272 > SVQP01. The sequence goes on from JAFVTI010000008.1 coordinate 16,769, forward strand.
CGCGCGGTTAAAATCGGGCATTTCCATGACGCAATAGCCGCACCATGTCGCCCAGAAATTAAGCACCACGGGCTTGCCTGAAAAGTCGGTCAGCTCCACGCGCTTTCCTGCCTCATCAAGCACGACGAAATTGGGCGCATTGCCCTTCTTGCTTTGCTCGGTGGTCTGCTCCGAAGCAGACTCTTGCGGCTGCTCGGGCTCTTGCTTATTGCAGGATACCAATGTCAGCACCAGCAAAAGCGCAAGTGCAAGCACAATCAGATTTGTATATTTCATAGGAATTCTCCAATCTTCTTTTTTTACATTGTAACACAACAAAGAGAAATTGTAAAGTGAAAAATGCGGATATCTCTTGCAAAAAGTTCCAAGATGCGGTACAATATAGAAAATACGAAATTGGACGGTACGATATGTTTATTGTGTTTGAAGGAATTGACGGCGCAGGCAAGACCACGCAAATTGAGCTTCTGGCAGACAAGCTGCGCGCTGCGGGACTTGATCCTTACGTGACGGCAGAGCCGACCGGTATGGAGACCGGGCGCGCCATTCGCCGCGTGCTCTCGGGTGCGCTGCCCAAGACCCCCACGCAGGTGGCGGCCATGTTCGTGCAGGACAGAATTGACCACAACGTGGACCCCGACCAGGGCATTGAAGGCAAGCTGGCTGCAGGCAGAGCCGTGATTTGCGACCGCTACTACTACTCTTCCCTTGCCTACCAGGGCTCGCTGACCGATTTTGATTGGGTGATGGCTGCAAACTGCGATTGCCCCGAGATCCGCCGCCCCGACCTTTGCATCTTCCTGGATCTTTCCCCCGAGGAAAGCATGAAGCGCATCACCAAAGGCCGCACGCAGGTGGAAATCTACGAAAAGGCCGAGACGCTGACCAAGTTCCGCGCGCAGTACATGAACGTATTCCAAAAGCTGCAAGCGCGCGGCGAGCAGATCGAGATCATCGACGCATCAGGCAACATCGAGCAGACTGCCGAAGCGATTAACAAGGCGATTTTCAAGCATTTTGGGATATAATCAGTTGCCGCAGGCAGCCGGCGATCATTGATCGCCGGCTCCTGCGAAAACTATTCATAAAACAAACAAGGACTGCATCCATGGATACAGTCCTTATTTTGTGCGGATTCTCCCGCGAATTTATCAGCCGATTCTCTGTCTTTTCCCTTTAATATGCAATCAAGTAATAAATGACGTAGATCCAGCCGAGCACGCCGTGCAATATCGCCCAGCCGATCGATTGCCAGTTGACGTAGCTGATTACCGTTGCAAGGGCACACCCCAAGCCAAGTCCGCCAAAGGATACGCTCCAGTCTTTTCGGCTTGTCAGTTGATCAAGCTTTTTTTCGGTCTGCTCCAATTTGTATTGCAAAAATTGATATTTATCCTCATCCTGTTCGCCAAGACCGCTCAAAGCTTTCCCTTCAAGCAACTCGCGAACTGTCATGTCTAATTCCCGGCAAAGCTGCTCAACAACAGAATAATCCGGCATATTTCGGCCGTTTTCCCATTTGGAAACAGTTTTATTGGATACACCCAGTCGCTGCGCAAGCTGCTCCTGCGTCATATTCTTTTCTCTTCTCTTCTCGGCAATGAATCTGCCGGTTTCTTTTGGATTCATCATTCACCCCTCCTTTTATCCCCAGTTTATCACTCAAGCGGGTAAATTGCAATCCCTTACATGGAGAATTTCGGTAGAATTCTCAAATTCGGATCGCTCTTTTGCTGCGTGATCCAAAATGAGTTGTCTCAAAAGCGAGCGAACAATTCATAAATCAAGAAAATCCTCGCCTTTCGGCGAGGATTTTTTACATTTAATTCTGCATTTTGCATTTTGCATTCTGCATTCTTGTCTTCCCGGGTGCTTAGTCGGTCACAAACTCGCTAAGCATGCTCTGCAGCTTTTCCACGTCCTCGTCTCTGTGTACGTGCACGGCAACGGGCTGACGCAGATCCAGGCTGAAAATGCCCAGAAGAGATCTACCGTCAACGATATATCTGCCGGATCCAAGGTCTACTGCACCGTCATAAGCAAGCAGCGTGTTGACCAGCTTGTATACGTCGTTGATCTCTTTCAAACGAATATTAAAGCTCTTCATGCTCGTTTCCTCCTTGTGAAAAATGAATTTGTAATCGTCTTCCCGATTACGCCATCATTATACTCTCAAATTTCGAAAAATGCAAGAGACAGACCGACGAAGTTCACAATCATGTCGTGAAATTTTTGTACATATTGCACAATTTTGGGCTCGCTGCCTTGTGCAACGAGCCCTACAAACTTTAGCAGAAGAAATATTCCTCAACCTCGGCACATAGCCAATGGTACATGGGCAGGTGGTATTCCTGCACGCGATAGGTGTCGATCGCGGGTGCGTGCAGCACCACGTCGCAAAGCTCATCCAGCGCACATTTGCGCTCTCCCGCCATGCCGATGACACGCACGCCCAGCGCCTTTGCCGCACGCGCGGCAGCCACGACGTTGGCAGAATTGCCCGAGGTGGAAATGCACCAGAGCAGGTCACCCGGCTTTGAAAGCGCCAGCGTCAGCTGCGCGTACACCGTCCCGGCGTCCACGTCGTTGCAGAATGCGGAAATGACCGCACCCTGCGAGGGCAGCGAGATGGCGGGCAGACCCATCTGCAAGCGTCCTGCAAGCTCCTCGCCCATGGCCGCGCGCAAATCTGCGGTCAGCTCCCTTTTGGATGTAAAGCCCTTGAGCAGCTCGCCTGCGATATGATCGCAATCGACTGCCGAGCCGCCGTTTCCGCAAAGCAGCAGCTTGCCGCCCTGCCTGTAAGTATCAATCAGCAGCTCCCGCGCCGTCTCCAACGCCGCTTTTTGCGATGCAAGCGCGGGATAATGCTCAAACAATTCTATCTTCATAGTCCTCTCCTCACTTAGCCATCATGGCCACGCATAAAGCGGCCTTATCGCCCACAGATTCGGTCAGCGCGGCAGGCACGATCCGACAGACCGCCAACGCCCCCGGCAATGCCTCCTTAGCAAGCGTTTTTTCCATCGCCTCGCGCAGCAAATGACCGCTGCGCGCATAAATGCTGCCAAGCACGATGCACTCGGGATTGAGAATATCCACCAGCAAGGCAAGTCCGCGGCCAAGCATCTCTCCGCAAGCCGTCCAGACCGCGATGGCGACCTCGTCGCCCGTGTCGGCTGCCTCTGCTAATTTCTTGGCTGTAATGCTGCCGATCTCGTCCTCGCTTTTGCAAAATGCGCATTCCTTACCCTTGGACAGTGCATCCTTGGCATAGGCTGCGCCCAGCTGTGCAAGTCCACCGCCCGAGCAAAAGCCCTCAAACGAGCCTTTTTTATAGTATCCGACAGGGCCGTCCTCGGCCATGCGCACGTGTCCAACCTCGCCTGCGTTGTCGTTTGCACCCACGTACAGGCGTCCGTCCAGCACAAGTCCTGCGCCCATTCCCGTACCAAATGTCAGAAACACCATGTTTTTGGTGCCCTTTCCCGCTCCGAAGCGGTATTCGGCCAGCGCACAGGCATTTGCGTCGTTGCAAAGCGCGGCAGGAATCCCAAATCGCTCGGTCAGCATGCGCACAATAGGCACGTTGTCCCAGCCCGGCAGGTTGGGCGGCGATTGGATCAGCCCCGCACGTGAGTCCAAAGGCCCGCCGCAGCTGACGCCGATTGCCTTGATGGGTATTCCCTGCGACTCGGCCTGCGCGATCAGCTCTTCGGCCTCGGCAAAAATGCGCGTAAGCGTGGTATCCTTATCGGTGGTTTCAAATCTGACCTTTTTTTGCACCTCGCCGCTCTCATCTCCAAGCACAAGCGCGCACTTGGTGCCGCCTATATCAATTCCGAGATATCTCTCCATATCAGCCCTCTAATTCTTCAAGCTCCTCGTAATCAAGTAACAGCATCTCCTCGATTTCGCTCTTGCGTGCGTCCAGCGCGGCCACGCGCCCGTAATCGGTTGCGGCCTCGCCGTAAAGCGCCTCTTCAATCTCGGCAAGCTCAGCCTCCAACGCCTCGCACTCGGCATGCAGCTTTTCGATACGGCGCACTCTCTTGCGCTCGGCTGCCACGTCCTGCTTATTTTTGAGATACTGCTGCTTCGCACTGCTGACTTCGACTGCGGCGGCAGCCTCCTGCCCTACCTCAGCCTCGGCGCGACGCGCCTGCACGTATCGCTCATATTCGGTATATCCCTGCCCCGGCTGCTCCACGAAAAAGTCCAGCACGTCGCCCTTGAAGGGTGCACCGGGGGCAAGGCACAGCACGCGCGTTGCCAGCTTTTCAACAAGGTATCTGTCGTGCGATACGACTAAGATCGTGCCCTCAAATCCGTGCAGCGCGTTCTCCAGCGCCTCGCGCGAATCAATGTCCAAGTGGTTTGTCGGCTCGTCCAGAATCAGCAGATTCATTTCGGACAAAATCAGCTTGGCAAGCGTCAACCTCGCCCGCTCACCGCCCGACAGCACCGCCACGGGCTTGAACACGTCGTCCCCCACAAAGCGGAACAGGGCAAGCGCGTTACGAATCTCTGTCTCGGTCTTTTGCGGATACGCGTCCCACAGCTCGTCGATGACTGCGTTTTCTGGGTCAAGATTTTGGTTTTCCTGGTCGTAGTAGCCGACCTTGACGTTATATCCCGCCTCGATCTTGCCCGAAACGGGTGTCAGCTTGTCCAAAATCAGCTTGATCAGCGTGGATTTGCCGCAGCCGTTGGGGCCTACGACCATCATGCGGTCGTTTTTCTTGAGCGCGAACGAGACGTCCGAGAAGATCTCCTTTTGGCCAAAGCGCATACCGAGGCCCTTGACGGTCAGCACGTCGTTACCGCTTGGCAACGCGGCCGTAAAGCGCATGCGAATGGGCTTGGGCGCGCTTTCGGGCTTTGCGACGCGCTCGATCTTGGCAAGCAGCTTTTCACGCGCACGGATGGTGACGTAATTGTGTGCCTGATTCCAGCGACGCTGCTGCTCGAGGAAGGCCTCCTGACGCGCGAACTCGCGCTGCTGCAGGTCGTATTTCTTTTGCTGCAGCGCTCTGTCCTGCTCACGCGTCTGCATGGTCTGCGAGTAGTTCCCTTTATACAGCTTGGCGTGGCAATTCTCCACCACCAAGGTTTTGTTTGTCACGCGGTCAAGGAAATAACGGTCGTGCGAGATGACCATCACGCACTTTTTATAAGAGATCAAAAAGCTCTCCAGCCAGGAAAGCGTTTCCATATCCAGATGGTTGGTCGGCTCGTCCAAAAGCAAAAGATCCGGCTCGGTGGCAAGCACCACGGCAAGCGCAAGACGCGTGCGCTGACCGCCGCTGAAGGTATCGATCTGCCGCTCGCCATCCTCGCGGCTAAAGCCCAGCTTTTGCAGAATCGACGCACAGCGGCCTCGGAATTCCATGCCGCCGTCGCGGATAAAGCGTTCGTGTAGGCGGGTGTATTCACTTGTCAGAATATCGTAATCGGGGCGAGAGGTATCCAGCAAGGCTGCCTCCAGCTCGGCAAGACGCGCCTCATCGGCAAGCAGCTGCGGAAAAGCATGATACATCAGCGACAGTGCCGTACCATCGCCCTCGCGTTCAAACGCACCGTCCTGCGTCAGAATGCCCAAGGACTTATCCTTGGAGACGTATACCTTACCCTCGGTGGGCTCATATTCGCCCGTGATCATACGAAACAGCGAGGATTTGCCCGAGCCGTTGACGCCTATGATGCCCAGCTTATCGCTCTCGTCCAAGGAAAAGGAGATATGCTCTAATATGACGTCAGTACCAAAGGACAATCCGAGATCGTCCACACTCAGTATCGTCATGATTCATACCTCCTTTGAAAACCATTAGAAGAACTTGAAATTATGCGCTGCAATGAAATCCTTCAAGAACAGCCAATAGAACAGCACCAAAGCAAACGACGCAAGCGTGACAATGGCAACCAGCAGCCAATGCTTGACGCGGAATTCGGGCTTTGCCTGATCCTTGGGCACCACGCCGACGCGGCGCAAAAGCGGGAACAGCGCCGAGATAAACAGCACGATAAACGCTGCTTCAAACGGGAACAGTAACAGATTTTTGCCGATACGCACGCCGTTGATAAACGCCGCCACGGTACCCTCGGCGCCCATGGCGTAATACTGCCACTTGATAATGGCGGGATTGACAATCAAATTACATACCACGTTGACCGTCAGCTTGGAAAGCAGCACGCGGCTCACGGTAATCTTTCGTCTCCATAAAAACAGACCGAAAATAAACGAGGAAAGCATTTCCACAAGCATAAAGGGCGGGAAATAGGGCTGCCCCGCCATGGGGAACAGAATGCACCCAAGCGTATCGCTGATGGCACCTGACAAAAAGCTGACCACGGGGCCGCAGACCATAGCGCCGATGGCATTGACGTAGCAATCCAGCGTGAAATTCAGTCCCGGCAACACCTGGATCTTAAAAATCGGCATTTTGACCAGCACGCGCAAGGCGATAAACAAGGCGGCAAACACCAGGATTTTGACATCCTTGAACTGCGCAGCGGCATCCAGCCAATACTGCTTACCGTAGCCCGTACCTGCGGGCAAAAGCTCGGGGGTTGATCTTCTTTTTTTGATACTCATAAAAAATCCTCCTTTCCTCACCCATATCGCAAGAAAAAGAGGCATAGCTTGCCGTATTCGTGCCATATAAAGCGGGATGCAAAGGGTGAACCGCGGATAAGACTTGGCCTATTCCTTCGTCCTGCGGACAACTCCCCGTCCCGCAAGCACTTGACGCTCACCGATTTACTCTTAATATAGGAATATTATACCACCACGAATACGATTCGTCAAGAGGAAAGAGCGAATGAAAGGTGGAAAAAGCAAAATGTACGTAGGGCGGGGGCTTCGCTCCCGCATCCATTCGGCAGAGGTTGGCTCGCACAAACGGCGCAACACAGGCGAGACGTCGAGGGCACCATCCCCTGCAAAAGGTTGTTTACGCGGCTGCGGGAGCAAGCCCCCGTCCTACACACTTCGCATTACACATTTTCAAAAAATCTCTTGCGTGCGGTGTCGTTTTATGATATACTTTAGTTTGGAAGAATATCTACACTTTACATATAAGGGGCTTTCATGGTTTTCTCAAGTCTGTTTTTTATATTTGCGTTTTTGGTGATCTGCTACACACTGTACGCCGCTGCGCGCGGCATTCGTGCGCGCAATATCATCCTGCTGGTCTCCTCCCTGATCTTTTACGCATGGGGAGGCCCTGCCTTTGTGCTGCTTCTGTGTCTGGAGACCCTATTCTGCTATATCAGCGCCCTGATCATCGACCGCATCGGCCCGCGCTCCCGCCGCGCCCGCGCGACTGCCTGGATCTGCGCAGGTTTCTGCCTTGCTTTGCTGATCATTTTCAAATACACCGGCTTTTTCCTTGGCAACCTGCAGCTCTTGACGGGCCTTCCCAAGATCATTCCCGCCATTACCCTGCCCATTGGCATCTCGTTCTATACCTTCCAGCTGCTCTCCTACGTCATTGACGTTTACCGCGGTGAGGTCGAGGCGCAAAAGCGCTATACAAATCTGCTGCTTTACGCGTCCTTGTTCCACCAATGCATTGCGGGTCCCATCGTACGCTACGCCGACGTGGCACGCGAGATCGAGCAGCGCAGCGTAACCTGGGACGACGCCGCTCGCGGTGTTTCCCGCTTTGCAATAGGCCTTGCCAAAAAGGCGCTGCTTGCCAACGGCTGCGCCATGATTGCGGACACTCTGCTCCCTTCTGCATCCACGACCGACCTCTTGGGTCTTTCCGCCGTTTCTTTGCTGCTTGGCGGACTTTGCTACATGCTGCAGATTTACCTTGATTTCTCGGCCTACTCGGACATGGCCATCGGCATGGGCCTGATGGTAGGCTTCCACTACAAGGAAAACTTCAACTACCCCTACGCCGCCTCGTCGGTCACCGACTTCTGGCGTCGCTGGCACATCTCGCTCTCTACCTTTTTCCGCGATTACGTGTACATCCCCTTGGGCGGCAACCGCGTAAAGGTCTCTCGCCACATTCTCAATATGCTGATCGTGTGGGGCCTGACCGGCTTCTGGCACGGTGCTTCCTGGAACTTTATTTTGTGGGGGCTTTACTATTTTGTCTGGCTTGTCGTCGAAAAATACGCGCTGCACATCGGCAAGAACGCGCCCCTGTGGGGCAAGATACTGGCGCGCATCTGGGTGCTGCCCGTCGTGTATTTCGGCTGGCTCTTGTTCCGCTTTGACGACCTTTCCCTTTTGTTTGACACCCTGCGCGGCTTTGTCTTGGCAAACGGCAACCAATTCTTTGACCTGACCGCGCAAACGCAGCTGAGCGGCAACTGCTTCTTCCTCGCTCTTTGCATTCTCGCTTGCTTCCCCATCGCTCCTGCGCTCGGCAAGCTGCGAGAAGCCAAACGAATCCCGCCCCTCTACTACGCGGCCAACGCGATCGCCGCCGTCATTCCCGCAATCCTTGTCGTGCTCTCGGCACTTGCCCTGATCGGCGACAGCTACAATCCCTTTTTGTATTTCCGCTTCTGATGCGAGATTGGAGAGTTTTATGGAACAAAAAAACATATTCAATAAAATCATGATCTCGCTGTTCTGCGCCGTCATGGTGCTGGGATTTCTGCTCGGCCTTGCCTTTTTCCTGCGCCCCGAGCACTCGGAATCCGAAAAGCGCGATCTGACCGACTTTCCCACCTTTACCTTTGCTACCTTTTTCTCGGGCGAATATACCGAGCAGATCAGTACCTGGTTTGCCGACACCTACCCTTTCCGCGAGGGTCTGATCGCCGCAAATGATGCCATCATGTCTCTCAAGGGCTTTGGCTCGGAGCAATTCCACAGCGGTGCATCCTCGGTCGAGGGTGGCCAGCAGGGTCCGCAAGAGGGCGGTGAGGACGTCAAGGTCGAGACCATTGCCGGATATTATATCACGGGCGACACCGCCTACGAAATGTACTATCAGAACAAGGCAAATTCCGAACGATACTCCGCTCTGATCAACAAGGCGGCCGAACGACTGGACGGCAAGGCAAAGGTGTATTCCATTGTCGTACCGTTGGCATACGCTTACAACGACCGCGTGCTGCAAAAGACCGACGCGTCCGATCCCAAGGCAGCCATTGACGGCATGTATGCGGGCATCACGCACCAAAACGCGACCTGCGTGGATGCTTACGGTGCACTTAGCGCGCACAAGGACGAATACCTCTACTTCCGCACCGACCACCATTGGACTGCGCTTGGCGCATACTACGCCTACACCGCCTACTGCACGGATGCGGGCTTGAGTGCACATCCCCTTTCCTACTATGAAAAGATGGAGTTTGCCGGATTCCTCGGCACGCTTTATTCGCACACCAAAGCACCCGCGCTGCAAAAGAACCCCGATGTGGTCGAGGCATTCGTGCCGCAGGGCAGCAACACGCTTTACGTGCACACCGCGGACGGTCAGCGTCAGAAATTCACGGGCGGCGTGGTGCGCAAGGATACCGACGCCATGTATGTGGCCGCTGCCTCCAAATACAACTGCTTTTTGACCAGCGACAACCCCTCGGGCACCACGCAAAGCTACTATTGCAGTATTGAAAACCCGAGCATCACAGACGGCTCAGCCGTGGTGCTGGTCAAGGAATCCTTCGGCAACTGCTTTGCCCCCTTCCTTGTTGACCACTATCAGTACGTGTATGTCATTGACTACCGCTACTTTGACGGTGACATCGTGGATTTCGTGAACATGACAGGTGCCGACCACGTCATTTTCTTAAACAATATCACCGCCACCTCGGCTTCGCCGCGCGTAGGCGAGATAGAGGCTTTGGTAAATTGAATACGTAACGAAACAGGAGCTGCGCCAAATTGTTGACGCAGCCCCTTTTACAATTACACTCTCTGCATTTATTTTGCTGCCTTCTCCGCCTCAGCCTTTTCCTTGGCAAAGAAATGCATCTCCTCGGTCGCGTACGCCAGCTTGACCAGCACGTCCTTCTTGGATACGTAGCACCAATAGCTGTCCTCGGGCACAGAGAGGTCAATGCAGTCGCCCTTGGCGGTGCGGCTCTTTTTGTAGTCAAACTCCACGTGCAGGCTGTCCAGGTTGAGTGCCTTCCACTCCACCGTCAGCGGCTCGCCGTACACACTCTCGCAAACAAGCTTTGTTCCCTCGGGGGTCTGGGTCAACGTTCCCTTGCCCTGCGGATAGAATCTTCTGGCATTGGGCAGCGTTTCTACCACGACCTCGTCCTCAAAATAATACGTACCGTTGCGGATCTCCTCGCGCACGCAAGCGCGCTCCCAGCGGGACCAATCGGGAATGTGGGAATACTCGGTCTCGCCTTCCAGAGCCTTGAGCTCGCCAAGCTCGGTCATTTCCCACTTCTTGCCGCAGCTCTCGCACCAAAGGTGAATGCCCGCGGACTCCATCTTTCCCTCGGTGCCGCAGCACGCGCACTTATAAAGCAGCGAGTGCAAGCCCTTGGCACGCTCGGGATGGTCGATGATGATGTTATTTGCCTTTTGCCATGCAAAATCGTCATATTGGAAATTGTCCACAATTCTCTGATAAATCTCCTCAGCCGAAAGCGTTTTGGTCTCCTCTGCCGTGACGATGGGGTACATCTCTGCCTCGATCGGGCCTTTTTTGTTGATCCAGTTCCAATGCGGACAGGAAACGAAGTTGCCGTGGATCCGGATGACTACCACGGGCACGCGCAAGAATTTCGCAAGGCTGCCGAGCGAGGGAGTCAGATACGAGGTGCAGCCGTCTATCGAATATCTCGCCTCGGGAAACAGCACGAACACGGTCTGCAGCTTATCCACGCAATATTTCATATGGCGGATGAGCTGGAAATCCTGCACGTACTTTCTCTTGCCGAGCACGCCCAGATGGCGCATCAGCGGCTCGGTGAAATCGCGAAAACCCTCCAGGGTCATGACGTTGTTGAGCGGCGCACCGCGCGTAGCGTCCAGCATGACGTTGAAATCCACCATGGATGCGTGGTTGATCAACAGCAGATACGGCTTGCCGTCAATGCCCTCCATGCCATGGCGATCCAAACGATACGGACGGTTCTTCAGATCTGGGATGCTGATGATGTGCTTGGCCACACCCATCAGAAAGCCGGGCTTGCGCGGCTTCTTTTTGAAGTCAAAGCGGGGCGGCTGCTTAGTTTTGCTCATATTTTTGTCCCTCTCTTGTCATAATTCGGTCATACTCTATTAGCAATTATAACCGATTGCACGGCATTTGTCAACTGTATATTGATGTGACAATTGTAATTTTTTCGCCAAGCTCTCTTGACTTTGCCGACAAATTATGCTAAACTGTTGTGGTATGGTTAGCCGAACGGGAATCGAACCGAATTGGTTCGACTCCCGTTCGGCTACCAAAATGAATCGCACACGGAGAGCATATATGCGAAAATCAAAGGACCCCAATCACCTTGCAAGAGAACGACTCGCGGCAGCTTTGACCGAACTGATGAGCGAGCGCGACTACGCAAGCATTACCATCACCGAGATTACCCAAAGGGCCGGTGTTTCCCGCATGACCTATTATAGAAACTATTCCTCCAAGGAGGATATTCTTCGCAAATTCATGGATGATGTGGGCGAATGCATCCACGCCAAGATCATGGAGCAAGGCATTCACAAGGATGCATATCAGTATTACTACACGCTCTTTGAAACGCTTGGTCAATACTCTTCCCTTGCAAGTGCTGCCATGGAGGCAGGCTTGGGCGGTTTGATCCTGGATTGCGTTTCACACAACATGGATCGCACCTATTTGAGCAGAGTGGAAAACACCAACGTCCAGAAATACCTGCTGCACTACCACGCGGGCGCGTTTTTTCACGTGTTCATTGAGTGGATCCGCGGCGGCATGACAGAATCCTGCGAGCAGATGGCAAGATTGTGCGCAGACGCCACGTCGGGCAAGCCGGATTTTCCGATTTTCGGTGAATAAGCGTGAAAGCTCACTCATGAAAGATGAATATGATAAGGCTGAGTCAGCATGACTCAGCCTTTCTTTTTATTCTTGCGCCTGTGCGGGCAGGATATACGCACCCTCGCAGTCCAGCAAATAACAGCCGTCAGCGTCCAGAATACCGCAGAGCTCCTCAATATCCGTGCTCTGCGTCAGATCAAAGCTGCGCACCACAACGCCATTGCAAAGCAGCTGCAAAACGTGCGTCTGCGCGTCGTATTGCAGATCATACGTCGCCGCATCCGCGCCGTCCTTTCCGTCAATACCGTCCCGTCCGGGCTCTCCTTGAGGGCCGGGCTCGCCCGGATCGCCCTTGTCTCCCTTATCTCCCTTATCGCCTTTTTCACCGGGCGCACCATCCACGCCGTCGCGGCCAATGATACCGTTCGCACCATCCGCACCGTCGCGACCGTGCAACGACGCCAGCCATTCCTGCTCGCTGCCCACAAAGCCATGCTTGCAGGCAATGCCATATGCGCTCAGGTAAACGCCGTGTCCGTGATGCATCGCATCCCCCTTGCCGTGCGTGCGGATCAGCCAGCGGCGAAAGGCCGCGCTTTCCGATTTGAAAAGCTTACGGAAGCGGTCGGCCTGCGTCTCGTTATGCAGCTTGAAATGCCCGCGCGAGAGCAGCCAATAGCGGTACATGCGCTCGTACTGCCCCGACACGATCGGCTCGCAATCCCCCTCTCCCACCGTATATTGCACCGCATCAAGGCGGGAAATGCCCAAATATTCGGTTTGAATGATCAATTCGATCTCGTTAAAATACGCATAAAGCTCCCCTTCGGCCACCTGCCCCGACAAAAGATTGCTTACCTGCGTAATGATTTGCTGTACGGTCAAAAATCCGTCCTCCTTTTGTTTTTCCTCATTATAGCAGATCCGCCGGATCTTTGCGTCCCCGTTGATGGCAAAAATCCCCGAGCATTTGCCTCGAGTTCTAAAGGATAGTTTCAGAACTTTATAAAAATTGAATATGGAAAAGCTTTCGATAAAAAATGTCGAAAGCTTTTTTTGTTGCACAGTATTGACATAACAAGACCTGTATGATATAATCCATTTTGAAAGGAGGACTACGTGCTTAGAACGATATATATTGTTATTGAACCAAGAAAACTTTCTTACTCTTGTAATTCACAAGAGTTTGTGTGCGTTTTTCTTGGCTTTTTGTTTTATATGCGTTCTGGGCACTTCCCGTGATTCTGTATTGCTTATTTAAGTCACTTGCGTTTTAGCTACGAAATTTACGGAGGATAATGAATGAGCAATACAAAATTTACGATTTGCAAGGCGAACCAAACACAGCGAGATCATATTTGGAAACGTTCTCTGATAAAAAACAAGCACGCGCGCGAAAAGGCAATCACCTATGTAGCGGTCGATGAGAATAACAGCATCGCCGGATGGATTGTCGCGATCGAACGAGATGTACCACCACCAATCACGGGCAAATGCTGGTACATTGCTGAGCTTTTTGTTCATCCGGAACACAGGCGAAATCGGGTTGCAACTGCATTGTTCACGGGAATGAAAAGACAAGCAGAGCTTTCAAACATTATATATGTTTGGGGGCACGCGAGACCCTCTCTTGAGGCAAGTATGTTTTGGTTGAATCAAGGGGTTACTATGCACCCATACGGAACAATGGAGGAAAATATAAATAAGCCGCTGTATTACGGAAACTATTTCCATATATTCAGTTATTGCATACGGCGTAAAGCCTTGTGTGGGGACAGTTGTTGCATCCACACCAAGCCAATAGCGAAGGATGAGATAGCAGATCTAATCAACAAAAACGCACAAGATGAAAGTAAAAAGACATATTTATTGAGTAAAGTCGATGAGCTTTTGGGCTTTGCCGCCATTGGAGAAAACAATGCGACCAAAGGCGTGATTTTTGCTTTCCCTCACTGTATGAAAGCCCCCTTGGACAGTATGTATTGGGTGACATATATATATGTTGATCCGCAATTCCGACATCAAGGAATAGGCAGATCACTTGTATGGCGACTGTATCAATATGCACAAGAAAGGGATGTGATGCTGCTAGCCAATTTTGCTACAGAAGATCATATTGGCTTTTGGTATGAGTTGGGATTTGATATTTACTTTCGAGGAAAGAATACCCAAGGAATCGAACTTGCGGCAGCAATGATCCGAGTCAAATAACATGCTAATGGCAAAGCCTCCGATAGCAAAAAAAGCCTTGTTGGAGGCTTTTGTTAAATCGAACTACCGCCGTGGTGGTGAGTAAGTGCGCTTTTCCTGATAGTTTTTAGTGATATGCTGTCTTCGGCAGCGTGATATTTTTGCTATCGCAAAAGTCATATTTCAAAGCGTTTCCTTGAAGTGATATTCTATTCGCCTCAAAACTCGCGTAGCGAATACCACTCGGCACAAGCCGAATATCACTGCGAAGCAATATAACCCGCCGGGAGGCGAATAGAGTTGGCGTTGTGTCCTTAGGAACACAACGCCTTTGCTCGGGGCTTTATGAAACTTGACCGTACGCTATTGACGGTAATCAGGAATATCGTCGACCGGTGGATTCTGTCCGGATTGTTCCGGAACCACTTGATTCTCAGGCAGCTTATTGCACTCAAGCGTCCAATTGGTCTGCCAATTCGGATTCTCAGTTACCGTTTTCCATGCTTTGAAGGAATACTCCCAATCGATCAATGGTGAGACATTTTCTCCATCCCCCTCTTGGTGAACAAATACATGATCAGCCACCTTGATTTCTCCTTCCCACCCGCCGTCGATGGTGTACGAAATATTCTCCACGTAGCCGCTCTCTCGGTTAACGTACACGGTGATCTCCGTAATTTCAATTGTGGGATCATCCGCATACGCCAGCTTGAGCATGTGCTCCACGTCGTGCATGTACTGAATATCCGTGCTTTCGCGCGCTTTGGTGATGAAAATTGAGAAGGTTGGGATCGCGATTGCGGCAAGGATTGCCATGACCGCTATCACTACTATCAGTTCAACTATTGAGAATCCTTTATTGTGCTTCATTTCTAATTCTCCATGATAACAGATAAGCCCGACCGGGGGGCGGGCTTATGTGAATTTCGCTGATTTATGCTTGATCCGTGGGCTTTTTGGCCTTTCTGAACACCAGGAATTTACCGATGATATAGTTGGCCACGATATTGGCCACCGACGCCACACCCATAGCCACAAGCTCAATGCCCGCACCGCGATAGGGAGTGAGATCCACGGTCAAAAGCTCCATGCTCTCGGGCAAAATTGCACCCAGCAGCACCACCACGCCAAGATTGAGCAGATACTCAAACAGCACAAACGTGGCAATTCTGCCGCCGAAAAACTCAGCCATCTGCACCCAGATATTGGCCTTTTGGTCCGCATCCTTGAA
This sequence comes from Clostridia bacterium, assembly GCA_017503325.1. GTDB lineage: Bacteria > Bacillota > Clostridia > Oscillospirales > CAG-272 > SVQP01. The sequence goes on from JAFVTI010000008.1 coordinate 32,132, forward strand.
CACAAACGCGCGATTGGTAAAGAACGCGAACAGCACGGCGCACACCCAGGAGATGATGCTGGCAGCCGTGAACAACACGATATACGTCGTTCCCTCTTCACTCTCGATCCCGAGAAGTGCCTTACCCGGCCACAAAATGCCAAAGCGTACCACCCAGCTGACCAGCGTGGTCAACACACCGAACACCAGATACATGACCGCTTCCTTGGTGGTCTTTTTTGCGTTATTTTCCATATTCCCGTATTCTTTCTTACTTATTGATCTGATAGGTGGTTCCCTCGCGGGAGTCGATCAGGGTCACGCCCTTATTCAAAAGGTAATCGCGGATGCGGTCAGCCTCTGCAAAGTTCTTTGCCTTCTTGGCAGCGGCTCTTTGATCGATCAGGGTCAGAATCTCGGCAACCAGAGGATCCTTCATGGCCTCCTCGCGTGCCAGTCTCTCGGCCTCTTCCTTCTCTGCGCGACGCTTGTCGGCGGTCTGCACCAGCTCAAGCGACAGCACGGCATCGAAATCCATGAGCAGTGCGCGCTTGGTGGCATCGTTGCACTTTGCCTTGAGCACGTCGTAAACTGCGGTGATAGCCAAAGAGGTGTTCAGATCGTTATCCAACGCCTTGACAAAGTTTGCCTTGCCCGCCTCGAATGCCTCGGCGTCCACCTCGCCCTCGGTAGAGAGCTGCATGACGCGCGCGATCAGCTTTTCGTAAGCAACGACTGCGTTGTCCAGATTCTCCCAAGAGAATACCAGCGACTTGCGGTAGTGGGATTGCAGGCAGAACAGTCTGTATGCAAGCGGATCGTAGCCCTTGCTCTCCAGCAGAGATACGGTCAAAAATTCACCCGAGGACTTGCTCATCTTGCCGCTGTCCGTATTCAGATGCAGCACGTGGAACCAGTAATTGCACCACTTGTGGCCAACGTACGCCTCGCTCTGCGCGATCTCGTTGGTGTGGTGCGGGAACGCGTTGTCAATGCCGCCGCAATGAATGTCCAGATACTCGCCAAGATACTTCATGGAAATACCAGAGCACTCGATATGCCAGCCGGGGTAGCCGATGCCCCAGGGAGACTCCCACTTGAGCTCCTGGTCTTCAAACTTGGACTTGGTGAACCAAAGCACGAAGTCTGCCTTGTTTCTTTTGTTCTCGTCCTTTTCTACGCCCTCGCGCACGCCCTCTGCCAGGTCGTCCTCCGAGAAATCGTTGAAAACGTAATATTTATCCAGCTTAGCGGTGTCAAAATAGATGTTGCCGCCCGCCTCATAAGCGTATCCCTTATCCAGAAGTCCCTGAACCAAGTCAATGAACTCCTTGATGCAGCCGGTTGCGGGCTGTACGATATCGGGGGTCTTGATGCGCAGCTTTTCGCAATCCGCAAAAAACGCATCGGTATAGTATTGTGCGATCTCCATGACCGTTTTATGCTCGCGCTTTGCGCCCTTGAGCATCTTGTCCTCGCCCTCGTCCGCGTCACTTGTCAGGTGGCCGACGTCGGTGATATTCATAACGCGCGTGACGTCATAGCCCGCATAGCGCAGATACTTCTCCAGCACGTCCTCCATGATGTAGGTGCGCAGGTTGCCGATGTGTGCATAGTGATATACGGTAGGTCCGCAGGTGTAAATGCTGACCTTGCCCGGCTCGTGGGGCACGAATTCTTCTCTTTTATGCGAAAGTGAGTTATATAAAATCATAGTATAGTACCGTCCTTAGTCCTTATTTCATAGTCTGAATCATGCGTGCGAGTGTGCGGGCTGCGCCAAGCGTGTCGGCTGCCAGCTGCTCGCGTGCTTTATCGTACATGGGCAGATGCGAGGTCTTGGTCTCAAAATCAAGCACACCGTCGTATCCCACGGTGCAAAGACCGCGCACCACATCCTGCCAATCAACCTCGCCCGTCATGGGAACGAGATGCGAATCCTCGCCGCGATTGTCGTGCAGGTGCACAAGCGCAAGCGTTGCGCCCAATGCCTCGATCTCATGAGATTGCACAAGCCCCGCGGTATGCGCGTGCCCGGTATCCCAACAGGTGGAAAGGTTTAATTTATTGGCAATCGCCTTGATCTCCACGGCCCGACATCCGTACAGGTGGTCGTGCTGGCTTTCCTTGACGCTTGCCATATTCTCCACCGCAAGCACCACACCGCGCTTGGCAGCAAGCTCGCAGAGCGGAGCAAGATAAGCCAGGTTTTCGGCAAACCACTCCTGCTTGGAGGTGCGACCCGAATGACGCGCGATGGGGTGAATGACCGCCGTGGGAATGCCCATCAAAGCTGCAGCCTCAATGCCCCTTGCCTGCTCGCGCGCAAAGCGCTGCATGGCGGGCTTGTCATCGGGATTTGGCATATAGAAAGGCAGGTGGCAAACAGGCAGCGACACACTCAGCGCGGCAGCGCGCGAGGCGGCGGCATACAGCACGCTTTGCCAAGCGTCATCCAGCTGTGCGATATTTTCAAGCGACACGTCAGCAGCCGCAAAGCCGCAATCATGCAGATTCTGCAGCGATGCCGAGAGCGAATAATGGCCATCGGGACACCAACCGTAAAAACGGGTGGGCACGCAAGGCGTAAAAGGCTTTACATGCATAGCACATCTCCTTTCTGATATTTGATACTTCATCATATTATTATATCAAATCCCATAGCGTTTGTCAACCGTAAGGAACAAGTCATTGCGAAAGTTTTTGATCACTTCCCCCAACGGACCACCTTTACAGGATGAAGTTTGGATCGAGCCTTTTCAAAGGCTCGCGCGGGTGGAGGGCGCGAAGCCCTCCTCGCCTCCGCAGAGGCGAAAAATCATACTCGCCATTTCAATTCGCGCAGCGAATTACTGGTTCTTTCTTTGTGGCTGCTTGCTCAAAGAAAGAACGGAGCGATTTTTCGCAATGTTACGCGTCCTAATTCATTCCGTACTTTTTCTTGGCTATGTAGCCGCAAGAAAGAAGCACATATTTGCTCCGCAAATTAAAGAACGGCGGATATCGGGGCGCTGCCGTTTGACTTTTGAATGCTGAATTTTACAAAAATTCAGCATTGGGTGGCGTCACTAACACTCGAACGCACAACAACATTCACACGCCACCATGCCTTTCTGAAAAAGGCGGGCGAAAACTTTCATCCTGTGAGAGGGATCCGCTTGGGGGAAGCGGGCGAAAACTTTCATCCAAAAAAAGCAAACCCGCTGCCACGGCAGCGGGTTTCTTAATCTTTATGATTGTGTCTCATCACTGGTTGCTCTTCGACAGCCCGATTACAATGCTTTCGGGACTGATATAAGCCTCTTGGTTGGGAGTGCCTGTTTTAGGGTCGTAATGATTGCTTTGATCATTGAACCAAGACTCCTGCTTCTTTTCCTCTTCAACCTTCTTCTTTTTACCGAAAATCTTCTTGAAAATATTCATGGCAGACCTCCTTGTCATACATTTTTCCTTTTAAACGATATCAGTTCTGCGCAATGTCCATCGTGATCGTGCATTCCATCGAGTTATCACCGGGCAGTATCTCGGAGTGTCCCAATGAACCTTCGTGCGCGTTGTTGTACCAGCACTCCTCTTTTTCTTCCTTTTCTTTCTTTTTGAAAATGCTGAAAAATTTCTTGAAGATATTCATAACTGACCTCCTATGATCTTTCCTTAATTTCATTTTATCACCCCGCTCTGCGATTGTCAAGACTTCCCCGCAAAAAATGCACCCCTGCACTTTCGTGCAAGGGTGCGATTTCTATATTGCTTTTTGGTAATTACTTAAAATTACTTCAGAGCAGCCTGTGCAGCAGCCAGTCTTGCGATCGGAACGCGGAAAGGCGAGCAGGAAACGTAGTCCAGGCCAAGGGTATGGCAGAACTCTACGGATGTGGGGTCACCACCGTGCTCACCGCAGATACCGATGTGCAGCTTGGAGTTGTTAGCGCGGCCGTCGGTGCAAGCCATCTTCATCAGCTTACCAACACCGGTCTGGTCCAGCTTTGCAAAGGGATCGTTCTCGAAGATCTTGCTGTCATAGTAAGCGCCCAGGAACTTGCCTGCGTCGTCACGGGAGAAGCCGAAGGTCATCTGAGTCAGGTCGTTGGTACCGAAGCAGAAGAAGTCAGCGTTCTGTGCGATCTCATCAGCGGTCAGGCATGCACGAGGAATCTCGATCATGGTACCAACCTCATACTTCAGCTCTACGCCTGCAGCAGCGATCTCAGCGTCAGCAGTAGCAACAACGACGTTCTTGACGTACTTGAGCTCCTTGACTTCGCCTACCAGAGGAATCATGATCTCGGGAACCATGTTCCACTCGGGATGGTTCTTCTGAACGTTGATTGCTGCGCGGATAACAGCCTTGGTCTGCATCTTTGCGATCTCGGGATAGGTTACAGCCAGACGGCAGCCACGGTGACCCATCATGGGGTTGAACTCGTGCAGGCTCTGGATGATAGCCTTGATCTGCTCAACGGTCTTGCCCTGGGTGTTAGCCAGCAGCGCGATCTCTTCCTCAGTGGTGGGAACGAACTCGTGCAGAGGGGGATCCAGGAAACGGATGCAAACGGGAGTGCCCTCGAGAGCCTCGTAGATCTTCTCGAAGTCGCCCTGCTGATAAGGCAGGATCTTCTCAAGCGCTACTTCGCGCTCTTCAGCGGTGTCGGAGCAGATCATCTCACGGAAAGCAGCAATTCTGTTTGCCTCGAAGAACATGTGCTCGGTACGGCAAAGACCGATACCCTCAGCGCCCAGCTCGCGAGCCTTCTTAGCGTCTGCGGGAGTATCAGCGTTGGTTCTTACCTTCAGGGTGCGGAACTTGTCAGCCCAGCCCATGATGGTGCCGAAGTTACCGGAGATCTCAGCGTCAACGGTGGGAATGATACCGTCGTAGATCTTACCGGTGGAACCGTCGATAGAAATATAGTCGCCCTCAACGTAGGTCTTGCCTGCGAGAGTGAACTTCTTGTTTTCCTCGTCCATAGCGATCTCGCCACAGCCGGAAACGCAGCACTTACCCATACCACGAGCAACAACTGCTGCGTGAGAGGTCATACCGCCGCGAACGGTCAGGATACCCTGGGATGCCTTCATACCGGTGATATCCTCGGGAGAGGTCTCCAGACGAACCAGAACAACCTTCTTGCCGGCAGCGTGCCAAGCCTCAGCGTCCTCTGCGGAGAAGACGATCTGACCGCAAGCAGCACCGGGAGAAGCGCCCAGACCCTTACCTACAGGGTTAGCAGCCTTCAGAGCCTTAGCGTCGAACTGGGGATGCAGCAGAGTGTCAAGGTTTCTGGGGTCGATCATCAGAACAGCCTCAGCCTCGGTCTTGTGACCCTCAGCTACCAGGTCAACTGCGATCTGCAGAGCTGCGGGAGCAGTTCTCTTACCGTTACGGGTCTGGAGCATGTAGAGCTTACCGTGCTCAACGGTGAACTCCATGTCCTGCATATCGTGATAGTGGTTCTCGAGGATCTCGCAAACCTTAACGAACTGAGCATATGCCTCGGGGAACTTCTCAGCCATCTGAGCGATGGGCATGGGAGTACGAACGCCTGCTACAACGTCCTCGCCCTGAGCGTTAGTCAAAAACTCACCCATCAGCTTCTTTTCGCCGGTGGAGGGGTCACGGGTAAATGCAACACCGGTACCACAGTCATCACCCATGTTACCGAATGCCATTGCCTGTACGTTTACTGCAGTACCCCAAGAGTAGGGAATGTCGTTGTCACGTCTGTAAACGTTTGCACGGGGGTTGTCCCAAGAACGGAATACTGCCTTAACAGCACCCATGAGCTGTTCCTTGGGGTCGGAGGGGAAGTCGGTGCCGATCTTAGCCTTGTACTCAGCCTTGAACTGGTTAGCCAGCTCCTTGAGGTCCTCAGCGGTCAGCTCAACGTCAAGCTTAACGCCCTTCTCTTCCTTCATCTTGTCAATCAGTTCCTCGAAGTACTTCTTGCCGACTTCCATAACGACGTCGGAGTACATCTGGATAAATCTTCTGTAGCAGTCATAAGCCCAACGAGCGTTGCCCGACTTCTGAGCCATAACCTCAACAACCTGCTCATTCAGACCCAGGTTCAGAATGGTATCCATCATACCGGGCATGGATGCGCGCGCACCGGAACGAACGGAAACCAGCAGAGGATTCTCGAGATCGCCGAACTTCTTGCCGGTCACTTCTTCCATCTTTACGATGTACTCGTTGATCTCAGCCATGATTTCGGGGTTGATCTGTCTGCCGTCCTCGTAGTACTGGGTGCAAGCCTCGGTAGTGATAGTGAAGCCCTGGGGTACGGGAAGACCAATGTTGGTCATCTCTGCAAGGTTCGCGCCCTTACCGCCCAGCAGCTCACGCATGCTTGCGTTGCCTTCTGTAAACAGGTAGCAATACTTCTTTGCCATGTAGGTAATACCTCCATAATATAAAAATTTTTTATAAACGTAGCTTTTGGCCGCAAAAAAGCTATACCGGAACGGTTGACCCTTTTACGGCATTGTTCATTATAACATAATTCCCCTTTTCGGACAAGTTCTTTCAAATATTTATTCCTTTCTTATTTGTAAACTTTTTTTGAACTCGGTCACAATGCACAAAAAACCTTTGACAGGGGCGGCTTTTTCGTTTATAATATAGTGCGATATATGAATTTGGAGGCGAGGGAGTTTTTCTCTCGCTTTATGGTCATTTGCAAGGAAAGGAATTTTATGGCAGACATTTTTGATATTTTCAAGAAAATAGAGAAGGAAAAGACGGCCTCGGGGCCGATTTCGTACATCATCGTAGGCCTTGGCAACCCGGGCAAGGATTACGAGCTGACAAGACACAACGCGGGCTTTTTGTGCATGGATTACATTGCAGCCAAGTGCGGCGTGCAGGTAAACAAAGCCAAGTTCAATGCGCTTGTGGGCGAGGCGACCATCGGTGGCGTACGCTGCTTACTGGTCAAGCCGCAGACCTTTATGAACCTTTCGGGCACGGCAGTGCTGCAGGCGGCGGACTTTTACAAGATCCCCCCCGAGAGGATTTTAGTATTATCGGATGACGTGAATCTGGACGTAGGGCGCATGCGTTTGCGCGCCAAGGGCTCTGCGGGCGGCCAGAAAGGCTTGGAGAATATCATTTTGCGACTGGGCTCGGAGGATTTTCCGAGACTGCGCATGGGCGTGGGCAAGAAGCCGCACCCGGATTTTGACATGAAGGACTGGGTGCTGTCGGAATTTGGCAAGCAGGATCAGAAGATGCTGTTCTCTTGCTTTGAGACGGCGTACGAGGGCATCGTCAAGCTGCTGAACGGCAAATTCGAGGACGCCCAGATGCAGTGCAATAGCCACGTTTATAAGGAGTAACGCGCTTTCTTGCGAAAGCTTAGCACCACTTTCACCCAAACGGATCACTCCCACAGAATGAAAGTTTTTGATCGACCTTTTTTCAAAAAGGTCGCGGATTCCAAGGGCGGCGCCCTTGGTCGCCTCCGCAGAGGCGAAACTTATTCTCGGCGTTTCAATTCGCGAAGCGAATTACTGGTTCATTTTCTTTGCGCCAGCGGTGTCAAAGAAAAGAATGGAATGAATTAGGACGTGTAACATTGAGGAAGGTCTCTCCGTTCTTTCTTTGGAGCAGTAGGCCAAAGAAAGAACCAAAGAAAGGCCGTAAAAAGATTTCGCCTCTGCGGAGGCGACGAGGGCTCTGCCCTCGACCTGCGAGCCTTTGAAAAGGCTCGACCCAAACTTCATGAGTGACACTTAACCGAACCGAAACTTAACCACAGACATAAGGAAAATCTATGAATTTACTCACCGATGCCATTCGTCTGGATGGCGAATACGAGCAGCTGTTCGCTGCCGTCAAACGCGGCTTTCGTGACAAAGCACTCCCCTTGCTCGCCAACGGTCTTTGCGAGGGCGCTTCCGACGCTTTCGTCACTTCCCTTTTAAGGGACGCCGCCTCCCTCACTCCCTCCCCCGCACTCATCGTTTGCGCCGAGGAAAAGGAGTGCTTACGCGTAAAGGATATGCTCTCCCTCTTCGGCATTACCGCCGCCTTTTATCCCGTGCGCGATCTTACCTTTTATAACATCTCCGCCTCGCATGAATACGAGCACGAGCGCATTCGCGTGCTCTCGGGTATTCTTTCGGGGGCTTTTGACGCGGTTATCACCACGCCCGATGCCATGCTTGGCTATACCATTCCCGCAGAGCGTCTGCAGGATGCTACCCTGACCCTGGATTTCGACACCCGCATCGAGCCCGACGACCTCTGCCTGCGCCTAGTCGAGGCAGGATACGCCCGCGTGGACATGGTGGACGGTGCAGGCCAATTCGCCCGCCGCGGCGGCATTGTGGACGTCTATCCCCCCATGGGCACGTTTGTCGATGAGGACGGAAAGGAGATCGGCGGTGCGCACCCCTTGCGCATTGAACTCTTTGACGATGAGATCGACCGCATGGTGTTCTTTGACATCGACTCCCAGCGCACCGTGACCGCCATTACCTCCGCCACCATTCCTCCCGCGCGCGAAATTTTGTGCGACGAGGGTTCACGCAAGGCATTGGCCAAGGCCATCAAGGATCGCCTGCGCACCTGCCGCGACGACGAGGCGCGCCAAACGCTCTCCGCCGAGCTTGCATCTCTTGGCACGGGTGAGAATGACAGTGCGTCCGAACTTCACTTCATTGACAAATACATTTCCTTAATATATCCCGAGCGCGTCTCGCTGACCGACTACTTTGAGCGCAAGCCGCTGATCTTAGTACGCTCCACCTCGGCGGTGAACGACCGTCTCAAGGCCTCTGCCAAGCAGATGGATATGACCGTGACCGAGCTGATGGAATCGGGTACGATTTCCTCGACCTATACCGAATATCAGAAAGCCCCCGTGGAATTCGAGCGTTTTCTTGACAAGGGCGTGACCGTGCACGTGGATTCCCTTTCCTACGGCATGTCGGGCAAACGCCTGGGCGGCATATTCGGCTTCCGCACGCGTCACATGGTCTCGTATGCTGAGAATTTTGCGCTGCTTTGCGAGGATCTGACCGGATATATGCGCGGCGGCTACCGCACGGTGGTCATGACCGAGAACGAAACAGCCGCCAAAAACCTTGCCGACATGCTCTCGGAGCACGGCTTTGACACGGTGGTGGAATCCGCCAAGCGTTCGCTCTCGGCAACCGATCTCAAAAAGGAAGAGATCACCATCGTCTGGCGCAATTTCTTATTTGGCTACGAGCTGATCACGCCCCGCATCGCGCTTCTCTCCACCAACCCCGACGGCAAGACCGCCACGCTCTCGGTGCAATCCAAGCCCGCTCGCAAGAAAAAGCAGCGCGAGGGCACGGCAGCCATTCTCTCCTACGCCGACCTGTGCGAGGGCGACTACGTGGTGCACGAGACCTACGGCATCGGTATTTACACAGGCATTGAAACGCTGAGCACCTCGGGTGCCAAGCGTGATTACATCGGCATCAAATACGCAGGTGCCGATAAGCTTTACATTCCCGTGGAAAAGCTGGACATGGTATCCAAATACATCGGCGCACGCGCCGACGACGGCACGGTCAAGCTCTCCAAGTTCGGCACCGATGGCTGGCAAAAGGCCAAGACCCGCGCCAAGGCCGCTGTCAAGGACATGGCAAAGGAGCTGATCCAGCTCTACGCGCAGCGCATGCGCGTCCAGGGGCACGCCTTCCCGCCCGACGAGGATTTCCAGCGCGACTTTGAGGCCGCCTTTGCATACAGCGAGACCGAAAGTCAGCTGGACGCGGCCGAGGACATCAAGCGCGACATGGAAAAGCCTGTTCCCATGGATCGCCTTTTGTGCGGCGACGTGGGCTACGGAAAGACCGAGGTTGCCTTCCGTGCAGCCTACAAGGCTATTCTGGGCGGTAAGCAGGTGGCGCTCCTGGTACCCACCACCATTCTTGCCCTGCAGCATTTCCAGACAGCCACCGCGCGCATGCGCGCCTTTGGCGTCAATATTGACATGGTCTCCCGCTTCCGCACGCCCAAGCAGCAGGAGCAGATCTTGCGTCGCCTTGAGCGCGGTGATCTTGACATGATCATCGGCACGCACCGCCTTTTGGGCAAGGACGTGAAATTCAAGGATCTCGGGCTTCTGATCGTAGACGAGGAGCAACGCTTTGGCGTGGCGCAAAAGGAAAAGCTCAAGCAACTTGCAGGCAACATTGACGTGCTCTCGCTCTCGGCGACCCCCATTCCCCGCACGCTCAACATGGCCATGGGCGGCATTCGCGACATCTCGGTGCTGGATCAGGCACCCGGCAACCGTCTGCCCGTGCAGACCTACGTGCTGGAGCACGACCCGCTGATCGTGCTTGAGGCCATCCGCAAGGAGCTGCGCCGCGGCGGTCAGGTATTCTATCTGCACAACGTCGTGGAAAGCATCGACGGCGTGGCTGCAGAGCTTGCAAAGCAGATCCCCGACGCGCGCATTACCGTAGCGCACGGCAAGATGGACAAGGAAACGCTGGAGGACATCTGGGAAAAGATGATCCGCGGCGAGATCGACATTCTGGTCTGCACCACCATCATTGAGACCGGCGTGGACGTGCCCAACGCAAACACGCTGATCGTGGACAACGCGCACAGACTGGGACTTTCCCAGCTGCACCAGCTGCGCGGACGCATCGGACGCAGCGCGCGCCGCGCCTACGCATACTTCACCTATCCCGTAGACCGTGCGCTGCCTGAGATCGCACAAAAACGTCTTGAGGCCATCCGCGACTACGCAGAATTCGGCGCGGGCTTCAAGATTGCGCTGCGTGACATGGAGATCCGTGGTGCGGGCAACCTCCTGGGCGCGGAGCAGCACGGACATCTGGACGCTGTGGGCTACGACATGTATATCAAGCTGCTCAAGAGCGCGGTGCTGGAGCAAAAGGGCGAGGTGCCCGAGCAAAAGCCGGAATGCACCGTCTCCTTGGACTACGACGCATACCTGCCCGAATCTTACGTGCGCTATCCCGGCCAGCGCATGGCGCTCTACAAACGAATTGCGCTGATAGAGACCGAATACGACCGCGACGATATTGCCGACGAGCTGCTTGACCGCTACGGTGATTTGCCCGTGCAGGCGGAAAACCTGCTTTACGTGGCACTCATCCGCGCAGAGGGCGCAGCTTGCGATATCCGTCAGATCCGTCAGGATGACAGCTCGATCGCCATTTACCCGAACAAATTCCGCTATGAAATCTGGGCGGACCTTTCGCGCATGCTGGGCGGCAGACTCAAAATGGTGCTCTCGGGCGAGCCGCACATGGTGCTGCGCCTGAAGGAAAAGGAGAACGCCTTGCGCCTTATTCATAAAATGTTCGTAAAATATACGGAACTGCGCAAACAATGTGACCAGTGAATGTGATATAATGAATTATCTGAAAAAAAAAGGAATGATCATATGAAACAGTACAAGATCAAATTGCTTCTTTTCGCGCTGATTTTCGCGCTTTGTCTGCCTTTGCTTGCAGGCTGCTCGGGCAAGAACGGCAAGACGCTGATGTCGCTTGGCGACACCAAGCTCTCGGTCAACACCTACGAGCTTTTGCTCTCCCGCATGAAGGGCACGCTGGCAAAATATCAGTACAACGTGGACAGCGATACCTTCTGGTCCACCGTGGTGGACCTGGAAAACTCCACCTATGACGAATATTTCCGCGCGACCATCCTGGAAAACGCCAAGATGTACGTGGTGGGCGCTTACCTGTTTGACGAGGTCTACGGGCTGACGCTCTCGGGGGAGCAGATCGATGCCGTGGACACAGAGCTTGCCGAGCTTGTGGAATACGACGGCGACGGCTCCAAGGCCGCCTTCAATCAGATCCTTGCCGAGTACGGTGTCAACTACGATATCCTGCGCGAGACCTATCTCATGGAGGCCAAGATCGACGCGCTCAAATTGCACCTGTACGGTCAGAGCGGCTCCAAGATCGCAGATACCGCCAAAGAAGAATACTGCCAAGAGTACTTTGTCAGATTCAAGCAGGTATTCCTTGCTTCCTACTACTACGTTTGCGAGACCGACGAGAACGGTGACGACATTTACTACACCAAAAACTCGCTTGGCAACCAGGCCATCTGCTACGACAAGGTCAACGGCAAGACCATGACCGACAAAAACGGCGAGGTCATCAAGGACAAGCAGGGCTATGACGTCTACTTTACCGAGGACGGTAAGATCGCTTACGACAAGGAAAACGGCACGACCGCCTTCGTTTTGAACAAGGATGGCGAGCCCATTGTTGAGGACTATACCAAGGAGGAGCTTGCCGAGATCAAGAAAGAGGCAAACACCATTCTTGACAAGATCCCTGAGGGCGAATTCGAGGCCTTTGAGATCTTTATGGAGCAGCGAGGCGAGGACGAGGATGCACAGACCTATGAAAACGGCTACTACCTCTACGCAGACCCCGCCAATTACGCCTCCTACCCTTATCTGGAAAGCATTGTGGAAAAGCTGATCGAGCTGGAGGTTGGTCAGACCGCGCTGGTGGAATCCGACTACGGCTACCACGTGATCATGAAGTACCCCGTTGACAAGGGCGCTTGGGCAGACGAAGCAAACGAGGACTGGTTCGAGGGCTTTGAGGAAGGCTTGGTTGACCATTTGTTCATGTCTCTGTGCGAGCAATACATGGATCAGGTTACAGTAGACGAAGAGATGCTTGCCACCGTACCCTCCATGAAGCAGATCGGTACCAATTTCTACTATTGATCCACCCTGATCATCATTTTTTGATACGGAGGTTATTATGAAGTATTGCAAAATCACTTTTTTGCTGCTCTGTCTTGCCATGATGCTGACGCTGGCAGCATGCAACACCCCCGATACCCCGCCCGAAGCGACAACCGATGCGCAAATCCCCCCTGCCCCCGAGACAGAAACGAATGCGCTTGAATCCTATACCGTTTACGTCTTGGCCGACGCCCCCGTCTGGGAACGCAAATGCGCCGAGGCGCTGATCGAGGCTATTGCCGAGCAGACCGGTATCACGCTCACGTTTAACCGCGATGCATCCGCGCGCACCGAGTGCGAGATCATCGTGGGTGCGTCCTCGATGGACGACGCGCAAAAGGCGCAGCTTGATTTTGATTCCATCGGCTACAACGGCTACGCCGTCAAGCGCGACGGTACAAAGCTTTTGCTTGCCGCCAATATTGAAAACGGCATGCTTGACGCGATCACCTACGCTTGCGAGAACGCAATTGCCGACGGCAAGCTTGCTGCCGAGTGCAGCTTTACACAGCCCGAGAATCTCACACTCGTCACCCCCGACCCGAATAAGCACATCAACGTCACCATCGAAGCCGACACCGGCTACGATATCTATCAGCTGCCCTCCATTCTCAACTCGGGCTACCGCTACGGTGCATCCATCATCGTCAACGACGACGGTACCATGGATGCATGGTTTGCCACCACCGGCTGCGGCGCAGAGCAATGGGACTGGATCTCCTGGAAGCACTCCGCCGACGGCGGTAAGACCTGGAGCGAGGAAAAATGTGTGCTGCAGCCCACCCCCGACAGCTACGACCACTACTCCTGCTGTGACCCCGGCGTCATTTACTGGGGCGGCTACTATTACATCGGCTACACCTCCACGGTCAACGCCAACATGTGCGACAACTGCATTTACGTAGCGCGCTCCGAAAATCCCGACGGTCCTTTTGAAAAATGGAACGGCAACGGCTGGGGCGGCAACGATCCGCAGCCCATCGTGTTCTTTACCGAGCCGCAGAACATCTGGGGATATGGCGAGATCAGCTTTGTGGAGCTGAACGGAACGCTTTATATGTACTACACCCTTTCCAGTGCAGGCGGCCACTTTACCATGGTCTCCACCGCAGATGCGCTGGACGAAAACTGGCCTGCAACCATGCAGTCCCACGGCGTTGCGGTCGGTAACGGATCCAACGACTCTTTGGACGTTAAGTACGTGGAGGAATACGGCAAATTCCTTGCCATCTGCACCGACTCGCGTCTGAGTCCCGACTCTTATCTTGCGTTCTACGAATCCAACGACGGCATTACCTTTGAACGCGTGGATGTGGTCAAGGAAAACGTCTACCACTACTGCCACAACTCGGGTATGGCCGGCACCAAAAACGGCCATATTGCGCCCGACACCCCCACCTTTGCAGCCTACGCTTACGGCAAGGACTGGGGCGTATGGAACACCCGCGTGCAGGACTTCACCCTTTCCCTTTCCGACACGATCGATCTGAGTGAGATCGACAAGCAAAACATCAAGGCCGAAACCGCAAGAGACATGCGCGACCCCGACTCGCTTGAGTTTGTGGCCATCTCTCCAAGAGAGGACGACGTAGTTTACGCATCCGCCCGCTCAAACAGAGTGACGCTCAATATTTACGCCTGCACCTCCTTCCAGAACAGATGGACCTCGCTGCGCAAATATGCCAAGGAGCTGAAAATGACCAGCGACAACGAGGACGTGGCAACCGTTCGCGACGGCTCGCTGACTGTGGAGATCCACAGCGTCGGAAAAGCCATGATCACGGTGGAATTCCGCGGCATGATCACGCAGGTCTGCGTCAAGGTCTATGACTTGGAGGCCTCCACGGGGGCTGTGACAAGCCTTGCTCCCTTCGTGACCGACACCTACTCGCTTGACCACACCAATCCCCTTTCCTTCAATCCGCAGATCAAGTCGATCGTCACCTACGACAACGCAACCTGGATCGAAGCCTGGGGCAAAGCGCACGGCATTACCTACGAATACGACGAGTCCAAGATCCGCGTCACCGCTGAGGGCGTCGTATATCCCGTGGTATCCGGCACGCACGAGGTCACGGTCAAATGCGCAGGATTTTCCTACGTAGCCAAGGTCACGGTCGTCGCTCCCGAAAAGCCCTTCTCTTACGAGCATATCGACTTTACCGATGCGCAGGCGTCCCGCGTCATCGCTTCACTTAACAACGCATCCTACGAAATGACCGAAGAGGGACTTTTGTGCATTGCAGCCTCCGGCGAAGACCCGCTGATGTATTTAAGCTACACGCCGGGCGCAATTGACACCGCCAAGTACAAGTCGGTCACGCTGACCTACAAGCTCGCACCCGGCTCGTCCAAGACCATCGGTCAGATGTTCTTCATGACCGAGGCAAATCCCAATCCCGCCGAGGCTGCTTCGCAGAAATACCAGATGGTAGCCGACGGTGAATGGCATACGGTGACCATCAACCTTGCAGGCAAGGCATATTGGAACGGTATGCTCAGCCAGATCCGCTTTGACTTCTTTGACAACTGCAAGGCAGGCGAGACGCTGCTGGTACAATCGATCACTTTAGACCCCATTGACTAAATAAAAAGACAGCAGAAAAGCCGCCCCCCGGGGCGGCTTTTCTATCGCAATTCTGCATTTTGCATCGCACGGCGGGAGCAAGCCCCCGCCCTACATGCTTTCATATTTCGCATTCTGCATTCGAAAAAGCCCCTTTCGGGGCTTTTTCATTAGTCCTCTGCGTCGCAAGCGCGCAGGAACTTAATGCATCTTTCAACTTCCTCGAGGCCCGTGGGAGTCAGCGTCTCGCTCTCGACCACCATGGGAATACCCATCTCGATGGCTCTTTGGCGCACCGCCTTGACGGGAGCGTCACCCTCGCCCAGAGCCTTGCCCTGACCGCCGAGGTGACCGTCTTTGAGGTGAATGACGCGCAGGCGATCGGCAAGTCTGTTCATGACCTGGATGGGGTCAAGACCTGCATTGAATGCCCAGTAGGTATCGATCTCAAAGAACACGTTGCATCTCTTTTCCAGCTCGGAGTGAATGGTAGAGCCCCAGGGCATGACCACAAACTCGTGAGAATGGTTGTGATATCCCACCTCGATGCCTGCCTCTGCCATCTTGGGAATGGCCGCGTTGACAATGGATGCAAAGCGGTCGATCTTCTCAAGGGTGCTCAGATCCTCGCCGGGAATGATGAACTTCGTGTTGCCGATGGTCTTGTGATACGCAATGGTGGCGTCGATGTTCTCGGGGAGCAGCTCAGCCGTGCCCGAGTGCGTGCCCGCACAGGTCAGGCCATACTTTTCCTGCCATGCGGCAACCTGCTGTGCGCTGTGGCCGAAAAAGCCCGCGTATTCCACAGAGGAATAGCCCAGCTCCGCAACTGCCTTGAGTGCGCCTTCCAGATCTGCGCCCGTGATATCGCGAACGCTGAATAATTGCAAACCGTATTCCATGTTCAATTCTCCTTTATATGATAAAATTTCGTTAAACGGTAATGATGGATCAGCGCGCAGTGATCAACACGCCTTCGTTGGATCTTACGGTAACGGCATACACGCCGCCAAGATCAGTAACGGTCTTGTATCCTTCGCCGCCAAGAGCGCGGATGCAGCGGTTGGGCGCACGGAAGGTGACCTGATACTCCTTCGGCTCTTTCTCATAGGGGTCGTCAGCGGCACAGATCATGAGCGCTGCCGAGCCGTCGTTGGTCCGACTGACCATCTCACCCACAAGAATAGGCGCACCGTTATCCGATTTCACATCAAAGAAAACTCCGGTGGACAGGGACTCAATGCTCTCCTGTTGTACGCAATTCATATCGGGATGCCCCTGATATCCGACAAAATGCGTGGACACACGGCGGTACTTCATGTACTCGTCGGCAATGGTGCGGATCTGCGCATTGACGCGCTTGAGCTTACCGTACTGCTCGGTCTGATTGCCTTGATCGTCCAACACCTGATTGTGCCACCAGCCGGCGGTGTAGCAAGCCCAGATAATATTCTCTGCACCAAAAGCCATGGAGGTATAGGCTTGGAACCGAAGGTTATTCTCGCTCATCCATTCATCGGGCCTGTGGGAGTTGACCTGCAGCACGATCCACATGCTCCGCCCCGTGTTGCGGCAAGCATCGGCTACTACGCGAAGATTCTCATAGTGCTTGGCAACGTTGATCGAGTAAAGGTAGAAATCGTAGCAAAGGTAGTCGGAAGGAACGCATTCGCAGTATCTCCGGATATGCTCCGCATAAGTTGCAGTCCCCAGTTGGTTCACGGTTTCCTGCGCATTGTTCCCGGAAACAGACGCATAGTTGGGGTACAGATTCAGATAGGCGAATTGGTTCGAAAAGGCACGGTTCACATAGTCGATGACCTTTCCGTAATATGGAAAATCCAGTGCAGAGGGCTCGTCGCCCACGTCAATCCCCCAAATTGCGGGATGATCAACAAAGGACGCACAGGCGGCCTCATACTTCTCCATGGGATTGGTATCGGCCAGTTTGCCTGCGTTGCTTCCGTCACCGCCCCACCAACCGGGAACAATGCCGGAAACGATGGCACCCACACCATACTTGTGGAAAAGATCCAAAGCAGGACGGTCGTTATCCATGCAGACCACAAAATCAATGCCGCAATCGGCCACGTCCTTGACGTGCGCCTCGGTACGGGCATAGGGTCTGAGATGGTATGCGCCAATGTTCAGGCGGTTGCGATCCATTCTCTTGTTCATAAGTTACCTCCTCATGATGCATAAAAACAGATTATTGCAACTCCTCAAAGGGCATGCGGATTCCCAGCTGCTCGATCTGCCTGCAATAGTCCTTGACTCGCTCGGGCAGATAATCACAGATGCGGTGGCCGTCAAAGCCCACGCTGACCTCCACGCCCGCGCGACGCACGATGTCCTGCTGCTCGGGGGAGGCAAAGAAATCCAGCAAGTACTGATGCTGTCTGTAATTGTGCGTGGGATCGTAGCTGACGTTCATTTCCCAGAAAATGCCGCGCTCGGCCATCTTTTTGAAAAAATCATAAGGGTCGTACCCGATCTTCTTGGCAAAAGCAAACAGGTCGGTATGCGCCACGCCTGCACGGCATCCGCACCGCTCGGCAAAGCCGAACAAGTCGCCCTTGGCAACCGACTGCTCGATGGCGTCAATGTTCTCGATCAGGCAATAGTCAAAAAACGAAATATCGTCGTTATCGTTAATGGGATAGCGGAATCTGTCCAAGGTGCAGATCTCAATGCCACGCAGCACGGTAATCTGATCCTTATACTTCTCGCGCAGCAGGTTGATGTGATCGTAATACCGCCTGAAGCAACGGTAATGATCCTCACCAAGGTCCTGATTCTGATAGAAAAACACATCCAGTCGCTGGCAGCAGACGCCGTAGTTGTGGTCGGTAATGCCGATGACGTCAAGGCCACCCGCGATCGCGCCCTCCACCACCGCTTCGGGCTGATCCGCGCCGCAAAATGAATAATAGGTATGCGAATGAAGATCCTGTAGCATTTGTTGTCCTCCGCACGATGATTTCTGCCTTTATTATAGCACCCGCACCTGTCCCCTGTCAAGGAAATTCCGTTCGGCAGATTGCATAGAATATATTGAACAATGCAAACGGAGGTACTTATGAGACAAAACGAAAACCGCAGGGCGGATTATAATACGACGGCATCCTGCATTCAGGCGCGCCAATGGGAGAACGCCGCCAGACACAAATACTTAGCGCGCGTGCTGCGCGTGGCCGCTCCCCGCCCCTCAGCCGTGTTTGCGGCCTTAGGCGAGCAGAATCTGGCGCACGCCGACCGCCTTGCCAAGCTGGTTTGGGAAAGGGGCGGCGACCCCGGGCTGCAGGTGCGCTTTACCACGCCACGGATATACCTTGGCGATGACACGCATTCCCGCGCGCCCGTGGTGGTGCGGCGGGCAGTCAATCAGAGCGTGGGCGAGCTTGGCGAAGTCCTGCACCT
The DNA here is from genome assembly GCA_017503325.1 of Clostridia bacterium. Classification (GTDB taxonomy): domain Bacteria; phylum Bacillota; class Clostridia; order Oscillospirales; family CAG-272; genus SVQP01. The sequence goes on from JAFVTI010000008.1 coordinate 50,834, forward strand.
TTATAAGCAGCTGCAAAAGGACGACGACACGGGCGAGACCGCCGCCATGATCGCCGAGACCGAGCGGCAGATCACCGAGCTGCATGAGCTTTTTGAATTGTATCGGAATGCATGACATACACAAACGCAAAAAGGGGCTTTCGCCCCTTTTTGATTTACTTTACGCGTCCTTTTCGACCACGAAATATGCCATACTGCCCGCAGGAACAATGGCTTTGCCCTCTTGTACGCAGCCGTGACCGCCCACGGCGACAATGGGTTTTTTAAGGTCAAATCCCTTTTCCGCATCGGTGTTATTAAAGAGGTGAATGACCTCATACGAGCCGTTGACAAGTCGCTTTTCGTAAATGCCGCCAAGGGTATCGGAAAGCGTATTCTTCTCTACCCCTGCCTCGGCAAGCAGCTTTTGTGCAAACGATGCAAGACGCTGATCATGGGTGTCATGATAGCTATATCCAATAGAAAATCCGAACAAGTAAACCTTACCCTTGCCGTAGCTGTACTTCTGCACCGCAGAACTGCCGTCGCGCCAGGTTGCCACCGCCTCGCCGCCTTCGTGACGGTAGAAGGTTCTGTAAGGACGAATGCGCACAAGCTCACCGTCAATCTCGACAAACTCCTCAGCCACCATGCGTCGCTCGGTCATTCTTGCGGTAAAGAGCGGCTTGCAGGCAATGTCGTAAGGCTGCATCCAGGTGTTCATCCGGCGCATACCAAAGCCCTCGTCTGCAAGGATCGTACCGCCGCCCGCTACGAACGCCTCCAAATGGGGCACGATCTGCGGATCAAGCATGGTATAGTAGGGGAAGTACAGCACCTTGTATTTTGCAAACTCCTCGGGGCGGGATGCACTGACGTAATCCACGGCGTAATCGCTGTTGCGCAGCAAACGGTACATGCCCGCATGCGCGTTGCGATAGTAGAACTGCGGATTTGCAAACTCAAAGGAGAAATCCGCGCCGCAGGCGTCCTCAATCTCGGAAAGCAGCATGGAATTAAAGTCAAACACGATGGCGACCTCGGCATCCTTGACCTCGGCACCCGCCAGATACTGCATATTTTTCTTAAGATCCGCGCCGAAATCGCCAACAGTCTGCAACACGGGGCGAGGGCTGCCGTCCATACGGACAAGTCCCGCGCAATCCTGCTCGTGGCCAAGTCGTTCAGCTCTGTACTGCCAATACACCATGCCCTTTGCACCACCTGCCAAGGAAGCATAGGTCTTGAACTCCATGTCAAAGGGGGTGTCATACTTGTACTTGAACATGCCAAGTCCGGGATAGATCTCGTGAATGAAATAATTCTTGTCTACCGAACGAAGAAAATCGTGCAGCATCATGAAATCAAGGCGTTGCTCGTGCGTGCGCATCTCGGTGTCGCAAGGAATGCTGGTTCCCCAGAAATCCACCGCCTTTGACACCTCGTAATCGTCGCAAACGTCGGAAATGGAAAGCTGGAACGCACTTGTAAAGCCCACGTGCGCCATGATGGGTCGCTCTTTATCATACTTGCGCACACCCTCGTACACAAAACGCAGCCAATCGTGCAGCTCTGCCGAGCCCTTGTATTTTTTGAACTCATAGATATCCCAATATCCGTGCGGCATAGCGGGCAGGGCAATCGTTTCAAAGCTATCCTCCGCCGCGCCGTAAAACGCATTCAGCTTTTCCACCGTGCCGAATTTCTTTTGCAGATATTTGCCGTATCCTGCACGGCAGTATTTGCAGAAGCAATCCTCAATGGGGCGGTTACGGATCTCGTTCCAGGCGTTCCAAAGGATCAGATTTTTGCGCCCCGCATAACGCTCGGCTACCTTTTCAACAAATCTCTTGGCAGCCGCCTGCACGTGGGGATTGGTAAAGCAAGGACGCCAGCCGCCGTAAAACGCACCGTGCGAGCCGCCGAGAAGCTGCTCACCGCGCGGGCCGATACGCGCGCCCTCGAATTCTTCAAACACGTATTGGGGGGCACATTCCAGCAAGAACTTGATGATGACCTTACGGTTATACTTCTCGGCAAGATCCATCAGCCTATCCACGTCGGAAAAATCGTAAACACCCTTCTGACGCTCATTCCAACGCCAGTTGATGCGAATCTGGAAGGTATCCAAATGAGCGTCACCGAGAGCGGCAATATCCCCTTCCCATTCCTCGGGCAGCGGGGTGGGCGAACGGTAATACTGCGTACCGTGAATGATTTCATCAAAAAACATAAAATCCGTCCTTTCTTCAAAGCTGCAAAAAGCGGCAGCTCTGCGCTTGCCCGCTTTCCCCATCTTTTTTCCAAGAAATGCATTTTCTCACACGCATATTATACACTCCCCTGCCTTTTTTGTCAAGGCGAGGGCATACAAAAAGGGGCTTGCGCCCCTTTTTACATTTACAAAATAATACAGATCAGACCGTTGCTTCCCTCGTTGATGATCTTTTCAAGCGTATCGCCGATCTTGGTGCGCGAGGCCTCGGGCATATGCTCCAGCTTTGCGTGCAGCCCCTCGTTGACCAGCTCATAAAGGCTCTTGCCGAACATGTTGGATTCCCAGATCTTTTTGGGATCCTCCTCAAATTCGCGCAGCATATACTTGACCAAGTCCTCACTCTGCTGCTCGCTGCCCACCATGGGGCTGACCTCAGCCGAGATATTGGCGCGGATCATATGGATCGATTGCGCGCCAGCGCGCAGCTTGACACCGTAACCGCCCGCTTGCTTGACGATGCAGGGCTCCTCCAGCGTCATATCCTCAATATCGGGCATGACGATGCCGTACCCTTTCTGCTCGGCATCGCGCAAAGCACCCTCGATCTTGTTGTATTCCTCTTGCACCACAGCCAGGCGACGCAAAAGCGCGATCAGCTCCTGCTCCCCCTCGATCTCAAAGCCCGTCAGCTCGCTGATGACCTGATAGTAAAGGCCATCGATGGGATCGAGCGAGATACGAACCTTGCCCGTACCGAGATCGATGGAGTTGATCTCAGCCGACTTGACGTATTCGTTCTCGCCCAGATCCGCAAACGCGCCCTTAACGTCTCCGATCTTGCTCACGCGATCGGCACATTTGCGGATCGACGACAAAAGAGAGCAGCGGATAGGATGATCGGCGTCCAACGCACGCGTCCACTCGGGCAGGTGCAGCGCGATCTCGGATACGGGAAACTCATGCAGCACAAGCTCTAAGATATGGCGGATATCCTCGGCGTCAAGCTCCAGACAGGACACGAGTGCAACAGGCACGCCGTACTTCTCCTCCAGCTCAAAGGCTAGATTCATGGCACTCTCGCTTGACGGATTGACCGAATTGAGAATCATGGCAAACGGCTTGCCAAGTGCTTTGAGCTCGCCCACGATGCGCTCCTCGGCCTCCACGTAGCTTTGGCGCGAGATATCACCGATACTGCCGTCGGTGGTGATCAGCATGCCGATGGTAGCGTGCTCGGTAATGACCTTGTGCGTGCCCATCTCGGCCGCCTCGACAAAGGGCATGGGCTCCTCCTGCCAGGGCGTGCGCACCATACGCGGCTGGCCGTTTTCAATGGTGCCGAGTGCCTCGGGCACGATATAGCCCACGCAATCGATCATTTTGACGCGCAGCGAGGCGCAATCGTCGATCTGAATGGACACGGCCTCGTCGGGAATGAACTTGGGCTCGGTAGTCATGACCGTTTTGCCGGCGGCAGACTGCGGCATTTCGTCACGCGCACGCTCACGCGAATAGCCCTCGCCGATATTGGGCAGCACGAGGGCCTCCATAAAGCGTTTGATAAAGGTGGATTTCCCGGTACGTACGGGGCCGACGACCCCGATATAGACGTCGCCGCCCGTACGCTCGGCAATATCTTGATAAATGGAATGTTCAGGCATAATGCATCCTCCCCTGATTTGTTTCGCTATAATTTATGAGGGAGAGGGCAAAGTTAGAACAAGGAATGAGAAATTGCTTGACTTTTGCGGTGCGGACAAGTTTTCTCGGATGAAAGTTTTGATCACCGTCACCCAAATGGACCACCCCCACAGGATAAAAGTTTGGGTCGAGCCTTTTCAAAGGCTCGCACGGGTCGAGGGCGTGAAGCCCTCGTCGCGCCCGCAGGCGCGAATTTTTTCTCGCCGTTTTTTTGGTTCTTTTTTTGCGGCTACTTGCTCAAAAAAAGAACGGAGAAACTTTATCAATATAACACATCCTAACCCATTTCCCACTTTTTTCTTTGACACCTCGGGCGCAAAGAAAAAAGTTCACAAAAAAGAAACGCCGAGAATATGTCGCGCCTGCGGGCGCGACTTGGGGCTCTGCCCCAAGTCCCCGCGACCTTTTTGAAAAAAGGTCGATCAAAAACTTTCACAAGAGAGGTTGTTTTAGCTAAAACAAAACCGCAGGGGTTTTCCCCTGCGGTTTTATCACTTTATTTTTACTTCTTGAGTGCAATCGCTTTCTTTGCCTTATCTGCAATATTTGCAGGTGTCAGGCCGTACATTTCCAGCAGCGGAGGCACCTTGCCGCTTCTGCCGAATACGTCCTCAGTACCCACACTCAGCACAGGTACGGGACAGCCCTCGCATACTGCCTGTGAAACCGCTGCGCCAAGGCCGCCGATCACGTTATGCTCCTCAGCTGTGACGATCGCGCCGGTCTCTGCTGCAGCCTTGCAAATCAGCTCTGCATCAAACGGCTTGAGCGTGTGGATATTGATCACTCTTGCATCAATGCCCTCGCCTGCCAGCATCTCAGCCGCCTCCAACGCCATGGAAACCATGTAGCCGGTTGCAACCAAGGTCACGTCCTTGCCGTCGCGCAGCACAACGCCCTTGCCCAGCTCAAACGTGTAAGTCTCCTCGTCGTTGATCACGGGCAGCGCGTTTCTGCTGAAGCGGATATAGAACGGGCCATATGTTTCCAGCGCACACTTGACTGCCAGTCTTGCTTCAACTGCGTCTGCGGGGTTGATGACCGTCATGCCGGGAATGGTGCGCATCAGCGCAAGATCCTCCAGGCACTGGTGCGTCGCACCGTCCTCACCTACCGCCAGACCTGCGTGCGTTGCACCGATCTTGACGTTGAGGTGGGGGTATCCGATTGCATTTCTGACCTGCTCGAATGCTCTGCCTGCCGCAAACATGGCAAAAGAGGACGCAAACGCGGTCTTGCCTGCTGCCGCAAGTCCTGCAGCCACGCAGATCATGTTGCCCTCTGCAATGCCGCAATCAAAAAATCTGTCGGGGTAAGCCTTCTTGAAGGTCACGGTCTTGGTTGCCTCTGCAAGGTCGGCATCCAGCACCACGAAATCATATTGCTCTGCAAATTCCACCAGCGCCTTGCCGTATACGTCTCTGGTGGCTACCTTATCACCAAGCTTATACATCTGCTCAGTCCTCCTTTGCGCTCAGCTCTGCCACAGCGGCCGCATACTGCTCGTCATTGGGAGCAGAGCCATGCCACTTGACCTGATTTTCCATAAAGGAAACGCCCTTGCCCTTGGTCGTGTTCATGACGATGGCAGCGGGTGCACCCTTGACAGCCTTGGCCTTTTCCAAGGCCTCTTCAATCTGCTCAAAATCGTGACCGTCGATGGTCTGTACGAAGAATCCGAACGCCTCGAGCTTGGACTCAAAGGGTGCGGGGCTGATGACCTCGGCAACCGGGCCGTCGATCTGCAGACCGTTGGAGTCGATGATCAAGCACAGATTATCCAGCGCATAGTGAGCCGCAAACATGCAAGCCTCCCAGATCTGGCCCTCCTCGCTCTCGCCGTCGCCTACGATGGCATAGGTGCGATAATCCTTACCGTCGATCTTGGCAGCCAAAGCCATACCGCAGGCAGCGGAAAATCCAAGACCGAGCGAGCCCGTGGACATATCCACACCGGGAATATGCTTCATATCGGGATGACCCTGCAGGATGGAATCGTGCTGACGCAGCGTAGAAAGCAGCGCCTTGTCAAAATATCCGCGCTCTGCCAGCGCCGCATATAAAGCGGGTGCACAGTGGCCCTTGGACAGAACCAATCTGTCGCGGTTCTCATCCTTGGGGTTTGCGGGATCGATGTTCATGTGGTCAAAATACAGGTAAGCGAGCAGGTCGGAGATCGACATGGATCCGCCCGGGTGACCCGATTTTGCAGCGTGCGTTTCTTCCAGCACGCCAAGACGAATGGCCGTAGCCTTTTCCTTAAGCATTTGCAGCTTTTCTGTGTTCATGGGACGTTCCCCTTTCGTGGCATTTTTTATCACTTTATTATACCATTCACAAGGGATGCTTGTCAAGGTGAGGAACGAAAGTTTTTGCCTGCCCTTACCCCAACGGATCACCTCCACAGGATGAAAGTTTTCGCCCGCCTTTTTCAAAAGGCGGCGGGGACATGGGGCGGCGCCCCATGTCGCGCCCGCAGGCGCGAAACATTCTCGGCGTTTCTTCTTTGCCAAGCTTTCTTCTTTGCGCCCGCGGTGTCAAAGAAGAAAGCGGGTGAAGGGTTAGGATGTGTTACATTGATAAAGTTTTCTCCGTTCTTTCTTTGGAAAAGTAGGCCAAAGAAAGAACCAAAGAAAGGCCGTATGGAATGTTTCGCCTCTGCGGAGGCGACGAGGGCTCTGCCCTCGACCTGCGAGCCTTTGAAAAGGCTCGACCCAAACTTTCATCCTGTGGGGGTGGTCCGTTTGGGTGACAGTGATCAAAACTTTCATCAGAGCGTCATCGTATCGCTCCCCTTTGTTCACAATCTGTATCTTGACAAAGCCCTATAAATATAATAAAATATAATTAAGTATATCCATCGAGGAGGCAACCATGGAGCAAAAGCGATTTACCAAAAACGACGACGGCTTTATCTGTGCCCATTGCGGGCGCCAGGTGCAGCCGCTGGGCTATACCTCGCGCAATCATTGCCCCTTTTGCCTGTGGTCTATGCACCTCGATGTTTTTCCCGGTGACCGCGCAAGCGATTGCGGCGGCCAAATGGAGCCTGTGCGCGTAGAGCCCGACCCCAAAAAGGGCTACGTCATTATCCACCGCTGCACAAAATGCGGTGAGCTGCACCGCAACAAGGCCGCGCACGAGGCAAAGGTTCAGCCCGATAATCTCAAATTACTCATCTCGCTGACTGCGGGAAGATAACGAAAGGAGCACGCTATGAAGTATACCGCAACCGCATTTACTCTGCCCTCCTCCGACAAAATTCATACCCTTGCCGCCTGGTGCTGGACACCCGAGCGTCCCGTAGGCGTCATTCAGCTCTCGCACGGCATGTGCGAGTACGTGCTGCGCTATGAAAAGTTCGCCGAGCGTATGTGCGACGCGGGCTTTGCCGTTGTGGGACACGACCACCTCGGCCACGGCCACACCGCAAGGAACGCCGACGAGCTCGGCTACATCACCGACGCCAAAGATCCTGCACTTTGCTTGGTCAAGGACGTGTACGCCGTCAACGGCTGGATCAAGCAGACCTTTCCCGAGTTGCCAATCATTCTGTACGGTCACAGCATGGGCTCTTTCATCGCCCGCTGGGCACTGACCGAATACAAGGACGCATGGAACGCAGCCGTCATTTCGGGCACAGCAGGCCCCGAGGCACCCACAGGTGCGGGCAAGCTGCTCTGCCGCGTGCTGGGTCTGTTCGGTAAGCATAACCGCTCGAATCTGCTTTACACCATCGCGTTTGGCTCTTATGACAAGCCCTTTGCATCCGAGGGTATCAAGAACGCATGGCTGACCCGCGACCGCGCGGTGATCGAAAAATACAACGCCGATCCCTTCTGCTCTTATCGCTTTACAGTCAACGGATATCTGACGCTCTTTACGCTGCTTGGCAAGGTATCTGCCAAGGATTGGGCGAAGCAGATGCCGCTTGACCTCCCCATGCTGATCGTCTCGGGCGAGGACGATCCCGTGGGCAACTTCGGCAAGGGCGTGCGCCACGTGGAATCGCGCCTGCGCCAGGCAGGGGCAAGCGAGCTTTCCTCCATGTATTTTGAGGGCATGAGACACGAGCCGCACAACGAAGCTGACAATGACAATTTCTACCAGGGCGTGATCAACACCATGCGCCGCATGATCAAGAGGTAACTATGCAGACACTCAAGCAAACCAAGGGCAAGCTGCTTGGCGTGGACTTTGGCGATAAGCGCACCGGCATTGCCGTATCCGACAGCCTGCGCACCATGGCGTCGGGCAGAGAGACCATTTCGGTGGGCGGCATGGAAAAGACTGCCGAGCGCACGGCCGAGATCGCGCGAGAGCTTGGCGCAGTTGGCGTAGTCGTGGGCGTGCCCGTCAATATGGACGGCTCGTTCGGCCCTCGCGCACAGCACGCGCAGAAATTCGCCTCAATCCTGCAATACAAGCTGGGCGACGGCATTCACGTTGCCATGCTGGACGAGCGCATGACCACCATGGCGGCCTCTCGCTACTTAAACGAAACCGACACGCGCGGGCAGAAAAGAAAGCAGGTCATTGACACGCTTTCTGCCGAGATCATTCTGCAAAACGCGCTTGACAAGCTCAAATACATGAATTAAAAGGAATCAATATCATGGCAAGATCCTCAACAACCTCCCGTATCATCGGTTGGGCAATCCGCCTCTTGATCGGTGCAATGATCTTCTCTGTGGTGGGCGTGCTGCTCTGGCGCATTCTCTCCTCGGGCGATCCCGCATCCATGACCGTGCTGCAGCCCAACGAGCAAATTTACGCCGCCTATCAAGAAGAGGGCGAGCAGCTGCAGATTTTGCATCAGCAGCACGATATCATCATCCGCGACGGTCCCTCCAAGGGATATTTCTCGGTCACGCAGAGCGAATTCATTCCCGCGGCTGACCAGCTGCAAATCACCTTCCGCTACAACAACAGCACGCTCAAATACGTAGCCAATGACTACGGGAAGCCTGCTCCCTTGGAGCGCGGCAAGGATTGGTTTGACGTTACGGTCACAATCGCCTACGATCTGACGCCGGACAATGCAGACGACAATGACATCAACCATCCCGACAGCGTGCGCTTTGAGCGTTATCAGCCCACGGCGTGCGTCAAGGATACCAAAAACCTTTATAACTACGAGAGGCTGACCTTTGACGGCATTGACATCTGCGCCGGCTTTGATGAGCAAGGGACTCCCATCATGCGCCCCGAGATCCTGGCCGTTTACGTAGACATCTACTTCAACGAGGACCTGGATTACGAGCAAGAGCCGCTGGGCACGCTTCTGATCTACCTGTACGGCGACGAGCGGAGCGTGCTGGTCGATACCCCTGACAAAAAGGACATTACCGCATTGGAGGTGTTCGGCCAAAAATAATTGATAGCAGAAAGGCTAATCATTCCGTAGTCCAACCAAATAAAAAATAAGTTGAAAGGATTATACCATGAAAAAACACTATTTGAAAATAATAGCTACCTTTTTGCTGGTAGCCGTCGTGGCCATCCCCTTGTTTGCCTGCAACGACCAAGATGCCCCCGAGACAACCACCACCGATCCCGGCGAAGCTACAAAGACTCCCGAGGAAGATGCTCCCCTGCCCACAGAGATCAGCCTCCCTGAGGCATATGCTGCTGCCGATATTGTCTACGATTGTGACGATGGCTCGACCCTCTACAACTACAAGGAAAAAACGGCTCAAGATTTCGCAGCCGTTTGTGACTACTACACCGAGCAGGGCTTCCGGGTATACAACTCCCATACCATGGCCGAAAATCCCGCTACCACCTTCGTTGGTGACGGCCCCATGGCGCACGTCTACTGGTTCAAAGCCAAGGGCGAGCTGAACATTGCGCTGTCCGACACAGCGGCCAACACCCTGCCTCCTGCAACCCCCGCCGTGACCGACGGTGAGTACGAGTGCTCCGTCGTGCAGCTGATGGACAACGAAAACGTCAACGGTATGTCCTACATCATTCAGCTGAAGGATGGCTCCTACATCATTTACGACGGCTCCTATGCTACTCGAGCTCCTGCGCTCCTGAGCTACCTGACTGAAAACCACAAGGGTGAGGGAAAGCCCCTGGTCCGCGCTTGGGTACTGACACACTCCCACAACGACCACTACCCCGCCTTCCAGACCTTTGCTACCTCTGCTGAATACGCAGATCAGGTCACCGTAGAGTACGTGCTCTTCTCTCCTATGAACGATGAACACTATAAGATGAGGGACGAGGACAGGGATCCCTACTTCAGCACTCAGCTCTATGAGGACGTCAAGGGACTCAAGGACGCTAAGCTGGTCTTTATCCACACAGGGATGCTCTTCCAATTCTGCAACCTCAAGATGGAGGTGCTGATGGCTCCCGAAACCCTGTACATGGACACCACAAGAATCGACAACTTTAACGATACCTCCATTGTTTCCCGCCTGTACACAGAGGACTACTCTGCACTCTTCCTGGCTGACATCGCCATCAAGGGCTCCGACTACATGCATGAGGTTTACGGCAGCTATCTCAAGAGTGACATCTGCCAGGTCTCTCACCACGGCGTAGAGGACGTTCCGTTGTCCTTCTATGAGGAAGTCAAGGCGTCCATCCTGTACTATCCCTGCAATATCTGGCTCTATGACTACCAGGGCCGTAACGACGACGTCCGTATCGCTCTGGAAAACCGCGAATACACCAAGGAGATCCTGATTGCAGGCTGCGGTGAGTACAAGCGCGCCTGGGGCACCAAGTTCGCCGAGGATGCTCCCTTGTCCATACCCAATTACACGGTTCCTGCCCACAAGCAGCCCAAACCCGAGACCGAGCCCTCCGACACCCCCGTTGAGCACATCCTCTCCACCGACAAGACCACCTATACGGTTGGTGAATCCATTATGGTTACCGCTATCGGCGGCGGCACAGACTGGGTAGGTATCGCTAAGAAGGGTGAAACTTCCTCCATGCGTTGGTGGTATATTGATCCCGTTGACGGATACGTCAGCGTTGGCTCCGGTGTTCCCTTTGATGCTGCCAACGGCGAGGCAAACTACAACACCGAAGGCCCTCTTGCCGCGGGTGAGTACGTGATCGTGATCATTCCCAACGATCAGCCCTTCGCTTCCGGCGATTTCAAGGCTACCGTAGAAATCACCATTACCGAGTGATCTTCCCGTTCTTCCTGCAACAGCTTACCATCGCCATTTTCAATCCCCGCTTTTCAGCGGGGATTTCTTTTGTGGAGGCTTTCAAAAAATAATTTGCAAGTTTTGCAAATTCTATTGACAAGCAAGGCATAATCATTTATAATTTTTACGTAAGAGTCGAGGCGCATCGCGCAAAGAGTACCTTGCCGCAAAAGGCCGCACAGCCGTTGGCAAGCGAAAGGGGTGAGATGCCGAAGCCTTCCCACACGTGCAGGGGGATGGGCTGGGCGAACGGACTAAGAGCCGTTCGACTGTCGCGCAATCGCGCGGGGTGCTTCTCTTGGGCATAGAAATTGATCCGGATTTCGGAAACAGATATGCAAGAGTGCTTCTCCGCAGAGAAGCACTCTTTCGTTTTGAATGAAAAATTTGTTAAATAAAGGAAGTTTTACTATGGCACACACACCGATTTTCAAGGGCATCGCAACTGCGCTGATCACCCCCATGAACATGGACGGCAGCGTGGATTACGAGGCATTCGGCCGCTTGATCGACTGGCAGATCGAATGCGGCATTGACGCTTTGGTCATCGCGGGCACCACAGGCGAGGGCTCTACCTTAACCGACGAGGAGCACCGCGAGGTCATCCGCTACGCGGTAGAGCGCGCAGCGCACCGCATCCCCATCATTGCCGGCACGGGCAGTAACGATACCGCCTACGCCTGCGACCTGACCCGCTTTTCCGCAGAGGTGGGCGCGGACGCCATGCTGGTAGTCACCCCCTACTACAATAAGGCAACGCAAAACGGCCTTGTCAAGATGTTCAACGCCATCGCGGACGCATCCGACAAGCCCATCATTGCATACAACGTGCCCTCGCGCACAGGCTGCGCGATCGCTCCCGCAACCTATGCAAAGCTTGCAAAGAACCCCAAGATCACGGCCATCAAGGAGGCCAATGGCGACATTGGCGCGATCGTGGAGACCGCAGCACTTGTGGGCGACAAGATGGACATTTACTCGGGCAACGACGACCAGATCGTCCCCGTGCTTGCCATGGGCGGCATGGGCTGCATCTCGGTGCTCTCCAACGTCCTTCCCCGCGAGACCAAGCAGATCTGCGAGCTGTTCTGGCAGGGAGACGTCAAGGGTGCGGCTGCGCTGCAGTGCAAGCTGCTGCCGCTGGTCAAGGCACTCTTTTCCGAGGTCAATCCCATTCCCGTCAAGGCTGCCATGGCAAAAATGGGCTTCTGCTCCCCTGCCATCCGTCTGCCCTTGACAGAAATGGAAGAGGCGCACGCAGAGATCCTGTACGCGCGCATGAGAGAGGCAGGCATTGACGTATGAAGGTCATGATCATCGGCGCTGCAGGCCGTATGGGCAAGGAGCTCATCACGCTTGTCAAGCAAGGATACGCGGGCGCGGACGCCTATATCGGCGTGGACGCTTATTCTGACGATTATCCTCATACCCCCGCCGAGTGCGGTGAGACTCCCGACGTGATCGTAGATTTCTCGCACGCAAGCGCGACCGACGCGGTGCTGGATTTTGCCGTCGCCAATAATATTCCCTGCGTGATCGGCACGACGGGACACAGCGAGGAGCAGCTCTCTCATATCCGCACAGCGGCAGAGCACGTGGCAGTTTTCCACTCGGGCAATATGTCGGTGGGCATTGCGGTGCTTTTGCAGCTGGCAAAGCAGGCGGCGCGCGCATTCCCCGACGCGGATATTGAGATCATTGAGGTGCACCACAAGCACAAGGCCGACGCGCCCAGCGGCACGGCACTTATGCTGGCAAACGCCATTGGCGAGGTTCGCCCCGATTCCAGACAGGTGCTCGGACGCAGCGGACAGTGCAAAAGACAGCCGCAGGACATCGGCATTAGTGCTGTGCGCATGGGCGGCGTGGTAGGCGAGCACAAGGTATGCATTTGCACCGAAAGCCAGACCATTACGCTGGAGCACAAGGCGCACACCCGCGCATTGTTTGCCGAGGGAGGACTGAGTGCGGCAGCTTATATTGCAAACAAAACACCCGGGCTTTACAACATGCAGACCATGCTTGCAGAGCTTGACGAGGAGAAGGATTATGAAAATAGCAATTGTGGGGTACGGTAACCTCGGCCGCGGCGTAGAGGCCGCGTTGAGTGCCGCACCTGATATGCAAGCCGTCGGTATTTTCACACGCCGCGATCCCGCGAGCGTGCAAAGCGTCATGGGCTTGCCGGTTTATTCCATGAACGATCTGGACAGCATGGCAGATGATATTGACGTGGTCATCAACTGCGGCGGCTCTGCCACCGACCTGCCGACGTCCACCCCCGCGCTGGCCGAAAAATTCCATGTGGTGGACAGCTTTGACACACACGCAAAGATCCTTACGCACCGTGCCAAGGTCGATGCAGCCGCACGTAAGAGCGGCAAGGTAGCAGTCATTTCGGTGGGCTGGGATCCCGGTATGTTCTCGCTGACAAGACTGTACGCAGGGAGCGTTTTGCCGGATGGCAAGAGCTACACCTTCTGGGGCACGGGCGTCAGCCAGGGACATTCGGACGCCATTCGCCGCATCGAGGGCGTAGCCGATGCAAGACAGTACACCGTACCGATCGAGGCGGCCATGGAGAAAGTCAAGAGCGGCGAGATGCCGACCTTTGCGGCAGCCGATATGCACGAGAGAGTTTGCTACGTGGCCATCAAGGAAGGCGCGGACGCGGCAGAGATCGAGCAAAAGATCGTGACCATGCCCGATTACTTCGCGCCCTATAAGACTACAGTGCATTTTGTCAGCTTGGAAGAGTTGCACAGAGAGCACGGAGGACTTCCGCACGGCGGTACGGTCATCCATGCGGGCAAGGCGGCAACGGGCTCGGCGCACACGATCGAATATAAGCTGAATCTGGAATCCAATCCCGATTTCACGGGCAGCATTCTGGTGGCATTTGCGAGAGCGGCATACAGAATGGGACAGAAGGGCGAGACCGGTTGCAAGACCGCATTTGATATTCCGCCCATCCTTCTCTCCCCCGAAAAACCCGAAGAGCTGTACGCACACCTCTTATAACCACTTTCATAGGATGAAAGTTTTCGCCCTCCGACACCCAAACGGTCCACCTCTACAGGATGAAAGTTTGGGTCGAGCCTTTTCAAAGGCTCGCGGGTCAAGGGCGGCGCCCTTGTCGCGCCCGCAGGCGCGAAATAATACTTTCGCTGTTTTTGGTTCTTTTTGCAGCTCCTTGCTCAAAAAGAACGGAGAGAATTTCTACAACGTAAAAAACGAAGGGAAAGCCTGTATCAAGGCTCTCCCTTCTCTTTTTTGACCAACACGTATTCCGGACTTTTGATCAATAGCCCCTGCGTTGTTGCAATGATTTCAACTTTCTTATCATTAACACAATTATATCGCAAAAATGTGTTAAAGTCAAGTATATTCTTAGGATTAACACATTTTTCGGGGGTGTTACGCATGAAAATTTACGATTACAACGGCAGCAAGAACATTTGCGGGCAAAGAGTGAAGGAAGCAAGAAAAAAGTGCAATCTCTCACAGGAAAATCTCGCAGCCAAGCTGCAGCTTGAGGGCGTGATCATCGAGCGTGACAGTGTAAGCAGAATTGAGATCGGCACGCGCTTTGTGGCGGATTACGAAATTGCCGCACTATGTAAAATTCTGCATGTTACTCCCGGCTATTTATTGGGGATGGAATAGCCGTACGCACACCTCTTATAATCACCCAAAACTCACGAAAGTTTTTGATCGACCTTTTTTCAAAAAAGGTCGCGGGTCAAGGGCAGAGCCCTTGTCGCGCCCGCAGGTGCGAAATAATACTTTCGCTGTTTTTGGTTCTTTTGCAGCTCCTTGCTCAAAAAGAACGGAGAGAATTTCCTCAACGTAAAAAACAAAGGGAGAGCCCCTCAAGCGGGTTTTCCTTTTTTGTTGCAAGCTATAGCGGACAGCGTGTTAACAGATTGACACCGATCGCCTTTTATGATATAATCGATTCAGAAACGTACCGAAAGGAGTGACCTAAAAATGTGGACTTACTTAGGCCCAGCATTTCTCTGCCTTCTGATTATTGCCACGGCAGCCTTTTTTGACCTGCACGCCAAAATGGTTTTCTTGGCTTGCGGGTATCCTCGAGTCCATCATCATTGGAAATCCTGGAAGCGTGCAATAACTCACTACAGAGAGAATTGGTCAATATGGAAACGGCTTTTTTGGGTTCCCGTGTTTGCCGAGGCATACACCGTTAAAATTCGTGCGTTGGCCATCCTTTCCTATCTGCATGATGCGCTTGCCGTGATATTTCTGAGTCTTTACGCAGCCGCCGACTTGGCGGGCGCAATTTCGGATCTTGTTTGGATTCTCTTCCTGGCCGTTGTTTTTCTTCCTTATACACTCGGGAGGTTTATTTATACCAATGCGCTTGCTCGCGGAAAAATATGAACTTCTACGCATAGATCTCAACCCCATCGATTTTTCGATGGGGCTTTTTTATATGTGAAGAATATTCGCATGGGGCAACACTGATGCTTTGGGTTTGTGTTTCGAGGGAGAATAACTTTGATGAGAATCTGCTTGGGCCATGGAGCGACGGTGGGGGTTCCCAATTAACCGCTCTTTCACGGGGTGCTTGAGATATTATGCGAGCAAACCGTTTCCGTTCTTTTTTGTTGGGATGTTGTGTGAGCAAACCGTTTCCGTTCTTTTTGTTGGGATGTTGTGTGAGCAAACCGTTTCCGTTCTTTTTGAGCAAGGAGCTGCAAAAAGAACCAAAAACAGCGTGATGCGGGGCGTTGCTGGTTGACTTTTGGATGCTGAATTTCGTAGAAATTCAGCATCGGGTGGCGTCACTTACACTCGAAAGTATAAAGACATTCACACGCCACCATCCTTTTCTGAAAAAAGCGACGCAAAAACTTTCGTGAGAGGCTTGTCCGTATGGTGGCGGTTTTTGACGAAAAATGTGCCGCTTGCCCTTGAAATCATTGACATTTTTCGCGATATATGATATAATGAATTATCTATTTTCATTACCCCCAAAAGGAGTATTTTTATGGTCATTACAGACGTTTTAGATAACAACGCGCGACTGTATGCGGACGAGATTGCTCTCGTGGAGATCAATCCTAAATTCGAGCCCGAAAGCCGCATTACCTGGCGCGATTATGCACTCATGCAGCCCCAGCCCGGTCAGCCCTTCCGCCGCGAGATCACCTGGGAGCAATTCTGGAAGCGCGCAAACCGCTTTGCCAATCTCTTGCTTTCCCGCGGATGCCGCAAGGGCGACAAGGTCTCGATTCTGATGATGAACTCAATCGAGTGGCTGCCCATCTACTTCGGTATTCTCAAGGCGGGTGCGGTTGCCGTTCCGCTCAATTACCGCTATGCCGCCGACGAGATCAAGTATTGTCTGGACAAGTCCGACAGCACCATGGTCATCTTCGGCCCCGAATTCATCGGCCGTATGGAGGCCATCAGCGATCGCATTCCGCGCGTTCGTCACCTCTTTTACGTTGGCGAGGACTGCCCCGCATTTGCAGACAGCTATGACAAAATGATCGCCTACTGCACCTCCCGCCAGCCCGACATTACGCTCTCGGAGGACGACGACGCTGCCATCTACTTCTCTTCCGGCACAACAGGCTTCCCCAAGGCCATCCTGCACGCGCACCGCTCTCTGACGCATGCCATGCTGACCGAGCACAACCATCACGCGCAGACGCACGACGACGTATTCCTTTGCATCCCGCCCCTTTATCACACCGGCGCAAAAATGCACTGGATGGGCAGCTTTTTTGCAGGCGGCAAGGCAGTTTTGCTCAAGGGCGTCAATCCCGAATGGATCCTCAAAGCCGCATCCGATGAAAAATGCTCGATCGTTTGGCTGCTGGTTCCGTGGGCGCAGGACATTCTGGACGCCTTGGAGCGTGGCGAGCTGAAGATGGAGGATTACGACCTCTCGGCTTGGCGACTGATGCACATCGGTGCACAGCCCGTTCCGCCCTCGCTGATCAAGCGTTGGCTGGAGGTATTCCCCACCCATCAATACGACACCAACTACGGTCTGAGCGAATCGATCGGTCCCGGCTGCGTGCACCTTGGCGTGGAAAACGTGGACAAGGTTGGCGCGATCGGCAAGGCCGGCTATGGCTGGAAAACCCGCATCATTGATCCTGCGGGCAACGTGGTATCCCGCGGCGAGGTTGGCGAGCTTTGCGTCAAGGGCCCCGGCGTGATGAACTGCTATTACAACGACCCCGAGGCCAGCGCAGAGGTGCTGCGCGACGGTTGGCTGCTGACCGGCGACATGGCCATGGAGGACCCCGACGGATTTATTTACCTCGTTGACCGCAAAAAGGACGTCATTATCACGGGCGGTGAAAACCTCTACCCCGTTCAGATCGAAAATCACATCCGCGCGCACGCGGCCGTCAAGGACGTGGCCGTCATCGGCTTGCCGCACGAGCGTCTTGGCGAGATCGCGGCTGCAATCATAGAATTCAAGGAGGGCTGCAGCGCAACCGAGCAGGAGATCGAGGATTTCTGCGCGACCCTGCCCCGCTACAAGCGTCCTCGCAAGATCATTTTCGCAACCATTCCCCGCAATCCCACAGGCAAGATCGAAAAGCCCAAGCTGCGCGAGCAGTACTGCGGCGGCAGCCTGGTGGAAAAGCAGATCCAACACTAAACAAGGAGCGATTTACATATGTCCAAAAAGCTTATGCTCGGAAATGCGGCCGTTGCACGCGGCGCATACGAGGCAGGCGTGCGCGTGGTATCCTCTTACCCCGGCACCCCCAGCACCGAGATTACCGAAAATATTGTGCAATACCCCGAGATCAACGTCGAATGGGCCCCCAACGAAAAGGTGGCTGCCGAGGTTGCCATCGGAGCAGCGATCGGCGGCGGCCGCGCCATGACCTGCTGCAAGCACGTTGGCCTGAACGTCATGGCCGACCCCTTCTTTACCGCATCCTACACAGGCGTGAACGCAGGCCTTGTGATTGCCGTAGCA
Source organism: Clostridia bacterium (assembly GCA_017503325.1). Lineage (GTDB taxonomy): Bacteria > Bacillota > Clostridia > Oscillospirales > CAG-272 > SVQP01. Next base: position 68,883 of record JAFVTI010000008.1, read on the forward strand.
GACGACCCCGGTATGCATTCCTCGCAAAACGAGCAGGATTCCCGCCACTATGCAAAGGCCTCCAAGCTGCCCATGCTGGAGCCCTCGGACTCCTCGGAGTGCTTGGAGTTCACCAAGCTGGCATTTGACCTCTCCGAGCAGTTTGACACCCCCGTGCTGCTGCGCCTTTCCACCCGTATCTCTCACTCGCAGAACCCCGTAGAGATCAGCGAGCGCAAGGAGACCCTGGTCAAGCCCTACGAAAAGAGCATTCCCAAGTACGTCATGATGCCCGCCATGGCCATCGGCAAGCACGTGGTGGTGGAGCAGCGTCACCTGGATCTGGTAAAATATGCCGAGACCTCGCCGCTCAACGTCGTCGAGGACAACAGCGCGCGCATCGGCGTGATCGTATCCGGCACGACCTACCTGTATGCGCACGAGGCGCTGGGCAGCTCTGTCAACTACTTAAAGCTGGGCATGGCTTATCCCCTGCCCGAGCAGAAGATCAAGGATTTTGCCGCTTCGGTGGACACCCTTTGGGTGATCGAGGAGCTGGATCCCTTTATTGAGGAGCATTGCAACAACATCGGCGTCAAGGTTTCGGGCAAGCAGCACTTTACCATGCTTGGCGAATACACCCCCGCCATGATCCGCTCAGCGGTGCTCGGCACGCCCAATCCCGCATATATCGCGCTTGAATCCGCGATCCCCGGCCGTCCGCCCGTCATGTGCGCGGGCTGCCCGCACAGAGGCACATTCTACGTGCTCAAAAAGCTGGGTCTGACCGTCTCGGGTGACATCGGCTGCTACACGCTGGGCGCGGTCGCTCCCCTTGCATCGGTGGACACCACCATCTGTATGGGCGCATCGGTTGGCGCGGCCTTCGGCATGGCCAAGGTACGCGGCGAGGAGTTCAACAAAAAGCTGGTCAGCGTGATCGGCGACTCCACCTTTATCCATTCTGGCATTACGGGCCTGATTGATATCGTTTACAACAAGGGCGCGAACACGGTCATCGTGCTTGATAACTCTATTACAGGCATGACCGGTCACCAGCAGAACCCCGCTATGGGCAAGACCATCCGCGGCGAGGACACCCGCGCGGTCGACCTGGTCGCACTCTGCCACGCAGTCGGCGTGGATCGCGTGCGCGTGGCCGATCCCTTTGATCTCAAGGGCTTTGAGGCGGTCGTCCGCGAGGAGCTGGCTGCAGATGAACCGTCCGTGATCATCGCACAGCGTCCCTGCGCGCTGCTCAAACACGTCAAGTACGTAGGGACTTGCGAAATTACCGACAAGTGCCGCAAGTGCAAGCTCTGCATGAAGCTTGGCTGCCCTGCCATTTCGGTTCAGGCAGACGGCTCTGTCAAGATCGACGCCACACAATGCAACGGTTGCGGCCTTTGCACAGGCGTTTGCCCCTTTGGTGCCATTGAGAAGAAGGAGGAGGACTGACCATGAAAAACGTAAATATTATGATCGTGGGCGTGGGCGGTCAGGGCACTCTGCTTGCCAGCCGCATCCTCGGCAACGCCATTCTCTCTCTTGGCTATGACGTCAAGGTCTCCGAGGTGCACGGCATGTCGCAGCGCGGCGGCAGCGTGGTCACCTACGTCAAATACGGCGACAAGGTCTACTCCCCCGTCATTGACAAGGGCGAGGCAGATATCATTCTCGCCTTTGAGCAGCTGGAAGCTCTGCGCGCGCTGCCCTATCTCAAAATGGGCGGCAAAATGATTGCCAACACGCAAAAGATCAATCCCATGCCCGTTATCACGGGTGCGGCTACCTATCCCGAGGGCATTCTCGAGACGCTTGGCGCAAAGGTTGACCTGACCGCACTTGACGCGCTTGCCATGGCCAAGGAAGCAGGCAACACCAAGGCAGTCAACGTGGTGCTGATGGGCGTGATGGCCAAGAACACCGACATTCCTTACGAAACCTGGGTCGAATCGGTACGCGCATGCGTGCCCGCCAAGTTCCTTGAAGCAAACCTGCGCGCCTTTGACGCAGGATATCACTACACGGGGGCATAATATGGCAGACAGATCCTCCACCACATGGAAAAAGATTCTGATCATTGTCTACATCGTCCTCTCCCTTGCAGGCTTTGCGGCCATTCTGATCATTCCCGCCTCGCGCGAGGTGTTCAAAACGCTTTCGAGTACACACCCCTACCTCATGGGCTTTGCAAAATTCGCCATTCTCGCGACTGCGGGCGAACTGCTTGCCGTACGCCTTGCCAAAAAGGAATGGCTCCTGCCCTCTTACGTGTGGGCAAGATTTCTGATCTGGGGCGTCATTGGCGTCTGGATCACCTACATGATGAAGATCTTCGGTGCGGGCGTTGGCGCTTTGATGGCAAGCGGCCTGTTGCCCAACCCCGAGCACGCGCTGTTTGGCAGCTTTATCAAGGCATTCTTTATCAGCGCCACCATGAATCTTTCCTTTGGTCCTACCTTCATGGCTCTGCACAAGTGCTCTGACACTTACCTTGACATCCGTGCCACGGGCAAGCGCAAGATCAGCCTTGCAAACGTGATCCACAAGGTGGATTGGGAAAAGTTCGCGTCCTTTACGCTGCTTAAAACCGTACCGCTTTTCTGGATCCCCGCACACACCCTGACCTTTATGCTCCCCGCCGAATACCAGGTGGCCATGGCCGCCGCGCTCTCGGTTGCGCTGGGCATTATCCTCAACCTCAAAAGAAAAAAAGCATAAACCCATAAATCCTACAAAGAAAAGAGAACTCTTATGTCTATCAGAAACCCCGAAATCGAATGTATGCCTCGCGAGCAGATCGTCGCGATGCAAAACGAGCGACTTGTCGCACAAGTCAAGCGTTGCTATGAAAACGTGGAATGCTTCCGCAAGAGAATGGACGAGGCAGGGCTGACCCCCGACGACGTTCACGGCGTCGAGGACCTCTCCAAGCTCCCCTTCTCCTACAAAAGCGACCTTAGAGACTACTACCCCTTCGGCCTTTTTGCAACTCCCATGTCCGAGATCGTGCGCGTGCACGCGTCTTCCGGCACGACGGGAAAGCGAATCGTGGTTGGATATACCAAAAACGACTTGGCCATGTGGGCTGACTGTGTCGCCAGAATGATGGAGGCGGTCGGTCTTGACGAGCGCGATATCGTGCAGGTTTCTTATGGCTACGGCTTATTCACCGGCGGTCTCGGCGCACACGGCGGTACCGAGGCGTTGGGTGCGACCGTTATTCCCATGTCCTCGGGCAACACCTCCCTGCAGATTCAGACCATGGTGGACTTTGGTGCCACCGCACTCTGCTGCACCCCCTCTTACGCCCTCTATCTGGGTGAGGAGATCGAGCGTCTGGGACTCAAAGACCAGCTCAAGCTCAAGGCAGGCATTTTCGGTGCAGAGCCCTGGAGCGAGGACATGAGATTGCAGATCCAGGAAAAGCTGGGTCTGAAGGCTTACGATATTTACGGTCTTTCCGAAATTCTCGGCCCGGGTGTGGCCTGCGAGTGCGAGTGCCAGGCCGGCATGCACGTCTGGGAGGACCACTTTATCCCCGAGATCATTGACCCCGACACCTGCGAGGTGCTGCCCGAGGGTGAGTCGGGCGAGCTGGTGTTCACCACCATTACCAAGGAGGGCTTCCCCTTGATCCGCTACCGCACCCGCGACATCTGCTCGCTCAACTACGAAAAGTGCGCTTGCGGCAGAACCCACGTGCGTATGCGCAAGCCCAGCGGCAGAAGCGACGACATGCTGATCATTCGCGGCGTCAACGTATTCCCCTCTCAGATCGAGGAGGTACTGCTCCGCGTCAGCGGCGGCGACATCACGCCCAACTATCAGATCGTGGTGGACCGCGTCAACAACACCGACACCTTTGACGTCAACGTGGAAATGAGCGAGACCCTGTTTGCGGACGATATCCGTTCGATCGAGGCAGTGGAAAAGCGCATTACCTCGGGACTTCGCGACATGCTTGGCATTTCCGCCAAGGTACACCTGGTCAACCCCAAGACCATTGCGCGCAGCGAGGGTAAGGCAAAGCGCGTGATCGATAACAGAAAATATTAAGAAGGAGCGTAACGAAATGAAGGTAAAGCAGCTTTCCGTATTTATTGAAAACCGCAAGGGCAATCTTGCGCCCGTGCTTTCGCACCTCTCCCGCGGCGGCGTGGACATCAGCGCGCTCTCTTTGGCAGACACCTCCGATTTCGGCGTGCTGCGCCTGATCGTGGACAAGGTGGAGCTTGCACAGAAGATCCTCTCCGAGGACGGCGTGATCGTCAAGGTCACCGAGGTGCTGGCTGTGGTCATGAACGACCATCCGGGCGGTGCTGCCGAGGTAGTCAACATTCTGGCTGACAATCACGTAGAGATCGAATACATGTACGCCTGCGCCGGCAAGACCTTAGGCAAGGCGCTGATGATCGTGCGCGTGGACGACCCCGCAAAGGCCGAAGAAATTCTGTGCGCCAACGGCTTTGGCGATACCAAGGCAAACGAGATTTACAGAATTTAATTGATCCAGCGCAATAAAAAATCCTCAGCAAAGGGCTCCTTCTCATAAGGAAGTTTACCTAACGCACGGTAGGGGCGAACTGTGTTCGCCCGCGGGAGACCGCAGGTCTCCCCTACGGATAAACAAATTTGATCCGCAGAAAACAAATAATAATCCCCGACAGATTTCAATGTCTGTCGGGGTTGTATTTAATCTGTTCGATAAATTGGAATCTGTCTCTCTGCATTAGTCCTCCGTCATGATTCTCCAAAACAACTTTGCAGCAATTACATAAGTACAGTATTCTCCGTTAGCGGAAAGCGGTTTTTCTTCCGAATACTTTATGGGATCAAATCCATCCCAATCTGCCCATACTATCAGCTTGTCATCACGAGTTTTACCAAGTAGGTCGCTATGAAAATTCAAATATGCACCAAAAATGTCGCAGAAATCATTATCCTCCCAACCAACAATATTACATTTTCTTACTCCTGTAAAGCACAGTTCAATAGGTTTATTACACTGACTATGTAATATCATTTCAATGCTATGCTCAAGCAATCCGCCATTTGCCATAGCACCCTTATCATTCACAAATGCTCCGCTATGATAGTTTATTGATACTATACAGCTATCGTGAAAGCCGCTATATTCTTTCATCAAATTGTCGATATCAACTTCATTTTTTATTTCATTCCACATACAATACCAAAACTCCTTTTTTATTCCCATGATAGTTCTTCATCAAATTCTTATTTATCGTTCTGTTTTATCGCCAGTTTCGCCGTTGTATTACAAATGCATCGGGCAAAGCCCATATCCCTATTTATTATAACTCAAATCAACAGAGAACGCAAGAGTGATATTCCGACTTCGTCGGAGTGATATTATACGGCTGCGTCGTGTAGTGATATTGTTCGGCTTCGCCTCACAGTGATATTTTATTCGCCTCCAAACTCGCGTAGCGAGCCGCAGGCGAATAAAACTGCCCAACTTCCTTATGAGAAGTTGGGCAATGCGGAGGATTTTTATTTTTTCGATCAATCCTTTTTCTTTTTGCACACCACGGCTGCAGCGGTTGCTACTGCCAACGCTGCCACAGGTGCGGCTACTGACTTACATCCGCCCTCGGCTTCACCCGTCTGCTCTGTCTCGGTATCCGATCCGGACATTACGCAAGGCTCATCGGGTGCACCGTTGAGCACGCGGAAGCTATATGCGGGCAGCGTGATGCTGTATACGCCCTCGGTCGGGCTGACCTTACCGTCGGACGCGATCTGTGAGCCGTCGGTGGGCAACTTATCTTCTGCGAACAGGTAACTGTCCATCTCGCAATCGAACAGGCTCGTGGAAATATGAACCACCTGCTCGGCTGCCGAGCGGTTGACGGCGATCAGACTCCACGTGCCGTCGGGGGCCTTGACGCACACAGCGTCGATCAGGCTGCCGTCCTCGCCGGTCACGGGATAAACGCTCGAGCCCTTGGGAATATAATTGCACAGCAGTCCCCATGCGTAATACGTGGGGCGATAGCTCCATTCTCCGTCGGTCTTGTAGCCGATCAAACCCATGCTCATAAGTCCGTAATTGTCGCCGCCGGTCTCGTTGTAATAATAGTACACGTCGTGCAGCGGCCAGTAGGAAAGTCCGGACGCGCCTGCACCAAGCGAGTTGACTGCCATGGATGCGATAAACAGACCTCTGCCGTAAGTCTCGGTAGACGCCGCATAGTACGCGCCCTGCGCGCTGCCGTCACCGAATTCCCCGAATATATAAGGCTTTTCCGTACCGTAATTGGTTCTTCCCTGCACGAACTCGTCGATCATATCGTCCAAGTAGGGCATATCATAGCTCCAGGAATAGGTATGCGAGTCGAACATATCGCACACGTCCTTCAAGGCGTCATACGCGCGGCAATACCAGCCGAGGCTTTGCGCGTCGTCCGCGCCGATCAGCTTGACGCTCTCCCGCAGCCCCGCATCCTTCAGATAGGCATCCACGGTTTTATAGTATTGCACGTAGCGGTCGAAATCCACCACGCCGCCCGACATCTTGAAGGAATAGCTGGGCTCATTCTGCAAAATCACGCCCTTGACGCAATCATACCCCAACTGCTCCTTGATATAACGCAGCACAGTAGTCACGTTTTCGGCCATTTCATCCAGATCATTGGGCGCGCTGAGCCAGTCACCGCAATCGGGATAGGACAGCCAATCCCCTGCTGCTGCGCCCCACCAGGTCAGCATCACGTCCACGCCAAGCTCCTGGCAAACCTTCAGATATGCAAAGGTACACTTGACCTCATCCGAATCCCAGCGGAAATCTGCAAAATCCGCGCTCTTCGGGTCACTGTTATCGTTGGCAGGCTCAAACCACTCGGGCATCACCATCATACGCACGCTCTGCAGACCCATCTCGTCCATGCGCTGCTTGATCAGCTCCAGGTCCTCGTCAGTCACGCCTCTCTCTTTGTTGACAGGCAGCAGCAGCTTGGGATCCCACTCGCATCCAAGTCCGACCGTCTGGAATTTGTTGGGCGTATCCGAAACCGTCAGATCATACGTGCCGCTCTCGGCCTCTGCACCGATATTGCTCATTTCACGCAGCACCACGTTATCCACCAGCACGCTGCCCGTGCTGAACCAAAGTCTGGGGCCTGCGTTGACCGAGACGGCATTTTCATTGGTGACAGTAAAGATGAAGTTGATCTTGACCCAGTCATCGCTGGTGCCGTAATGCGAGGAGGAAGCCATTTCTCCTATATTGTTCCCCGCAGCGTCGTACATGGTCATGCCCAAAATGACACCCGCGCCCTCGGGAGAAACGTTCTCGTACTTGACGTCCGCCTGCAAGATATAGGTCTTGCCGTACTTCATGTTACCGTACTGGAACACGCCGTTTGCCATGGGAGTCTCGTTGGTGATACGCAAAGCGCCCGAACCATCCACGCCCCCGTCCTTGACATACTCCGCCTTGCAATTGGACGGATCGTTGCTCCAGGATTGCCAGTTATTCAGTTTTCTTTCAAAATCTCCGTTCTTGAACATATTATCCTGTGCTGCACCTGCGCCAAACACAGCACAAGTTGAAAGCAAAAGCAGGCAGGAGATCCCTGCGCAAATCCAACGCTTGAACATATCCAAATCCTCCGTTGTCATATTTTTTGATCATTTTTATTATATCATACCGCATTGTCACATGTCAAGAAGCTTTTGATCATTACAAAAACTCCCCTGCCAAAGGCAAGGGAGTTTTGTTATTATACAACGTTGTAAAATTTCACGTACCAGATCACGTTGAAGATGATACCGACAGCGAGGAAAATCAGACCCGTGATCAAAACGCAAGCATCTGTGGGCTTTTTGAGCTCGCTCATTTTGCGCTCGCGATAATCCGCATACATCTCCTGCCTTTTTCTGCCGCCCGGGATGATCCATGCCAACACGAAGTTGCGGACGATAAAGCTGATACCGATCAGCGCACCCTGGCTGCTGATAAATATCATCCCCGCAAACATGGTGATCAGAATGCCGGAAACAAAGAATCCGTCGGCCAGCACCATGATATTGTTTGCAAGGCTATCGGTAAAGAATCCCTTGATCCAGAATACGGCAAGCGTAAGTGCCGAGGCAACGCCAAAGCAGATCAAAAACTTGACAAGTAAACTCTTATTTTCCTGTTTCACTGTATCTTAACCTTCCGCTTCGCCGTTTACGATAGCCTTATACTTCGCTTCTTCCGCATCGTTGCAGTAAACGAAGTGTCCGGGACGGATCTCACGGAAGGAGGGAGTGTCGACCGAGTAATCGTGCTCAGCAATGGGATTGTAGGTGATTCTCGTACGCTGCTTCTCGTATACCGGGTCGGGCAACGGAATTGCCGAAAGAAGCGACTTGGTATAGGGATGCAAGGGATACTTGAACAGTTCATCCGAGTCAGCAAGCTCAACCATCTTACCAAAGTACATAACGCCGATTCTATCCGAGAAGTACTTGACGACAGACAGGTCGTGCGCGATGAACAGGATGGTCAGACCCTGGCTTTCGCGCAGGTCGTTGAGCAGGTTGATGACCTGCGCCTGAATGGATACGTCGAGCGCGGAAACGGGCTCGTCCGCGATGATCATTTCAGGCTGCATAACAACGCTTCTCGCAATACCGATACGCTGACGCTGGCCACCCGAGAACTCGTGAGGATAACGGTCTGCGTGCTCGCGCACAAGGCCTACCGTTTCCAGAATCTCGTAAACCTTCTGATTGATGTATTCCTTATCGGTTACACCGTTGATGATCATACCCTCTGCGATGATATCACGGACCGTCATACGGGGGTCAAGAGACGCGATGGGGTCCTGGAAGATCATCTGGATCTGGGTGATATACTTGCTCTTCTTTGCAACGCGGCGTCTGTTCTTGTACTCTCTCTTGAGAGCCTTGGTCTGCTCGGCGTCGCCCTTTGCAGCTGCGAACTTTTCAGCAAATTCCTCGTCCAAAGCCTTGACCAAGGATGCAGCGTACTGCTTATCAACTTCCTTATGGTCAAACTTTGCATCGCGGATCAGTGCCCTGTTCTTTGCAACAGTTTCAGCCAGGTCAGCCTTGATCTGCTTGATCTCGGCCTCGACGGCTGCGGGGCTTGCGCTCTTGTCTGCCTTGAGCGCCTCGATCTTCTTCTTGGCGTCAGCCTTGGCGTTCTTGATCGCGTCCTGGTAGGAATGGGTGCCTGCGCCAATTCTCTGGCCCTTGAAATAAACGTTACCGGAGGTAATGTCGTAAAGCTTGATGATGGAACGGCCGGTCGTGGTCTTACCGCAACCAGACTCGCCTACAAGGCCGAAGGTCTCACCCTTTCTGATCTCAAAGCTGACGTCGTCAACTGCCTTGAGGTCCTTGCGTCCCAGACGGAAATACTGGCAAAGATGGTCTACTTTTAACAATACTTCGTTATGATTCTCCATAATTGCCTCCTCTTTCTTTCATTCGTCTGATACGCTCGGTGATGATCTTGGGCATCTCTACCTTGGGAGCATTGGGATGGAGCAACCAGGTAGCCGCATAGTGCGTGGGGGAAACCTGATACATAGGCGGCTGCATTTCGAAGTCGATCTCCATTGCGTACTTGTTTCTTTCCGCAAATGCGTCTCCAACGGGAGGATAGATCATGTTGGGGGGCGTACCGGGGATAGCATCCAGCTTTTCGTTGGTATCCAGGTCGGGCATGGAAGCCAGCAGCGCCCAGGTGTAGGGGTGCTGAGGATTGTAGAATACTTCCTCGGAGGTACCATACTCTACGATCTTACCTGCATACATCACGGCAATTCTGTCTGCCATATTTGCAACGACACCAAGGTCGTGCGTAATAAAGATAATGGAAAGGTCGCGCTCTCTCTTGAGCTTGTTGATCAGCTCGAGGATCTGCGCCTGGATGGTTACGTCCAGAGCGGTGGTAGGCTCGTCACAGATCAGAATGTCGGGGTTTGCGGACAGCGCGATCGCGATTACGATACGCTGACGCATACCGCCCGAGAATTCGAACGGATACTGACGGTAACGCATTCTCGCCTCGGGAATACCAACCTCTTCCATGAGCTTGATCGCCTTTTCCTTTGCGATTCTCTTGGTCAGCTTGTATACGACCTGAGATGCCTTTCCCTTCAGATAGTCGACGATCTCAACGCAGCGCTTGTCAAAATCAACGCTTTCTGCGTTTTCCACGTCTGCCTTGAATCTGTTCATAACGCGCGTCAGAACGGACACGATGGTCTCGATCTGGGCCTCAGGCTCGATGATAGACTTGGGAACGACGTTCCAGTCAACCTTCTTGCCCTTGGCAAGCAAAGCCTCTCTCTTTGCGGTCTGCTTTGCAAAGCGCTCCTCTTCCTTGGGATTGTTCTTGATGTAGAAGAAGTACTTCTCCACTTCTCTTTCAAGCGCACCGCCGAAGGTGTACGCGACGTTATCCTTAATTACGGCAAGAGGATCGATGGCTGCAAGCACAGTCTTATTGATGCTCTTGCAGATCGCCTCGGCCTCGCGATCAGTAAAGTTGCCTGCCTTGAAGAACTCGATGGTGCTCTGCAAAGCCTTGATAGCTTCCTTCTTGTTCTCCAGCGTCTTGCGGAAGGAGTACTGAACTGCGATCTTCTCCAGCTCCAAGAAGGAGGTCATAAAGTCCTCCATCAGGAACTTGATTGCGATCTCGTTTGCCTCTTCTGCAGGCATACGGCTCAGATCCACCGTGGGATTCTTGTAGATGTAATAACCGATTCTGAAGAAATTATAGGGAGTCTGCGCAACCATCTCTTCTGCGGTTGCCTTGATCGCCTTGAGAATTTCAACGGTCTCGGGAGATGCATCCTTCTGTGCGGCATTCTTGCCAACCAGCTTCTTTACGGAATCACCCAGAGAAACCTTGGCCTTCTCTACGCGGATCGCTGCATCAAGTGCCAGTGCGTGCTCCTTAAGAACATCGGTGTACTTTGCGGTAAAGTACTTATCGTCGATCTGCTTGAGCTTGCGCGCAACCTGCTTGAGCTCGCCGACAACGTCAATCTTCTGTCTCTTCTCGGTCATGAAGAGGAAGTCCTCCATGATCGCGATCATTTCCTCAGTGTGCGTGCGAGCATCGGTATAGCTGTTTTCCAGCTTGATGGACTGAATGTTGAAGCTGTCAAAGGTCTTGATATACTTGTCAACATCAGCCGCAGTAAATCTTTTGTCTGCGCTTTCTGCGAGCGCCTTCTTCATCATATCGGACAGCTCGGCCAGCATCTTGTTGAACGAAACACGGCCTTCCTTGCGGTTTGCCTTGTTCTTGAGAAGCATAGCCTCGGTGATCTGTCTACCGATACGCATGATGGGGTTGAGCGAGGAAAGCGGATCCTGGAAGATCATCGCGATCTTGTCGCCGCGCAGCTTGTGCATTTCTTCCTCGGGAATACGAACCAGATCCTGACCGTCGTACAGGATCTCGCCGCCCTCGTAGATCGCATTGACTGCGGAAATACCCATAATCGCCTTGGAGGTTACCGACTTACCCGAGCCGGACTCACCTACGATGGCAAGCGTTTCGCCCTTATAAAGGTCGAACGAAATATCACGTACAGCCTGCACCTTACCGCCGTCTGTACGGAAGGAAACCTTCAAATTGTTAACCGACAGTTTAACTTCTTTATTCATCGTTTACTCCTCCGATCCTCTGAGCGACGGGTTGAACGCGTCTCTCATACCGTTACCGAACAAGTTGAAGCTGAGCATCATCAACACCAAGAAGATGCAGGGGAAGAATGCCGCATACGCCGCACCTGCGGTGATAGAATCCTTGCCCTTTGCGATCATAGTACCCACCGAGGTAATGCGGCCGGCGTCCAGGTTGATAATTCCCAAGTAAGTCAAGCTGGTTTCAGAGTAGATCATGGACGGGATTGCCAGAGCTACTCTGGTAACGATGGTACCGATACCGTTGGGGAAGATGTGCTTGAACATGATTCTTGCATCACCCGCACCCAAAGTTCTTGCAGCCAGAACGTACTCCTGGTTCTTGAAGCGGTAGAACTGCATACGGGTTGTGCCCGCCATGCCGATCCAGCCGGTTGCAAAGAATGCAATGAACAATACCAGCACGTTTTGGATATTTGATAGCTGGAACCAACCGTGCTCCAGGATCAATGCGCCCAGGTGGAACTGAAGAAGCGTAATGACGATCATGGAAGGAACCGAACCCAGAATTTCGCAGAATCTCTCCATTGCAAGGTCGAGCTTGCCGCCGAAATAGCCGGAAATGGAACCCCAGATGACGCCAACGATAAAGTTGACTGCTGCAACAACGGATGCAAAGATAAAGGAGAATCTCGCACCGTTGGCAAGGCAGGTCAGAATATCCTTACCGTTCTTGTCGGTACCGAAAATAAAGTTAGGCTCACTGATGCCATCCTTCTTGACCTGCGTGTGCGTGTAGGTATAGTACTCATAGTACTCGGCTCTTACCTCAATACCACCGTCAACCTTACGGCCGTAAGCGTAGTAGTAGGTCTTGCCGTTTTCCTGAACACCGTCCTCACCCTCAATTCTCAGAGAGTTGTAGTCGGCAACCAGGCTGCTCTTATCCTCTTCGGTATACTTCCAGTAGTTGGGGATGATGTTGCCGTCCTTATCGGTCTTGGGACGCAGAACGGAAGCCTTCAGGTTTTCCACCTCATAGTAGATGTTTGCGTCATACTTGTTCTTTTCCTGCATGTTCTTTCTGTCGCTGAAAGGCACGACGGGATACAGAACCTGCTTGCCGGTATCGTTCTGATACTGCTGAATAGCCGCAAACTCTTCCGGAGAAATGATCTTATACTTACCAAAGCCAACACCGTGGTAGGCATCGAAACGGTAAGTATAGAGCGAGCCGTCCTCACTGACGGTGTACTCACCGTTCTTAATGACGTCCTGACCGATCTCCTGCATCAGAGCAACATCCTTGAGGTACGTGATGTAGTTCGCGTTCTTAACCTTGCATCCATCCCAGAAATCAATATTGCTGTTCGCAAAGATCTCAAGTCTGGGAGGCGTATACATATACGTTGCATCGTAATAAGGAACGGTGTAAGGTGTGAAAAAGGGTGCAAAGATTGCAAACAGGATCAAAAAGGAAATGACAATGCCGCCAACGACTGCGCCCTTGTTCTTGCAGAAACGGCGGAATGCGCCCTGGAAGTAGCTGACAGGCTTTGTGTCAAACTTCTTATCATGGCCAATGTCGCTTCTCTGGACAAATTGGAATTTTTCTGCGGGGATGTTTTGATATTGATTTGTCATATTACTTCGCCCCCATTCTGATTCTCGGATCGATAAATCCGTAGCTGATGTCGATTACGATACCTGCAGTCAGACCGACCAGCGTATAGAAGCCGGACAGAAGCATGAAGAAATCGTAGTCTTTTGCAGTAATTGCGCCCAAATACAGACCACCGACGCCGTTGATGCCAAACATCTGCTCAATGATCAGCGAGCCCGAAAGAACGCCGACAAACTCAGAGAGGATGGAGGGGAAAATAACGACCATGGAGTTACGCATTGCATGGCGGAAAATCGCCTGACGCTTGGTCAGACCCTTGGTTCTTGCCAGCAGCATAAACTCACCGGTCAGAACCTCGGAAAGCTCTGCGCGGGTGTAACGTGCATATCCCGCAATAGAGCCCAGGCAAAGAGCAAATACTGCAGGCAGCATGGAATGGAATACCGGCCACGAGAAGTACTGGTCACTTGTCAACATGGATAGCGGGAACCAGCCCAGCTTGAAGCAGAATACGTACTGCAGCATCAGGGCCAGAACGATGGAGGGCACAGAGATCAACAGGATGATGAAAACGTTGATGACCTGGTCCTGCCACTTGTTCTTTTTGAGCGCGGCCAGGATGCCCAAGCCCAAACCGATCGGAACACCGATCAGTGTGGAATAGATATTGATCAGGATTGTGGGAGGAAGATGGTCTGTAAATACCTCCCAAAGGTCCATGTTCAGATATTCACCATATGTAGTGGCGATACCGAAGTCACCCTCGGTGACGATTCTTTTGATATAGTTACCGTACTGAATCAGGATCGGCACTCTATCGTAGGTCCAGACACCGTTGGTGCCCTCTTGGATATTGGTGATCCAGCCTCTGCCCTCCAGCGTCTTCATGACGACAATGGGATCCTGTCCGGGAAGCGCATTCGTGGGAATGGGCAGCAGCTTGATGAGTACAAAGCACATCGTGAAGATGATGACGAATGTAAACAGCATCAAGCCCAGACGCTTGGTCACATATTTAAACATATACATAGGTATCTCTCCTCTGTTTTTGTTTTTTGCGAAGTCAGATCCTTGCCTTCCCTTCCCGAAGCCTTGACTCCGCGGGATATCGGCAAGGGGTGCGCGCAAATAAGATCTTCGCGCGCGAGCGTAAATATTTTGGTAGCGTTTTTTTGCAGCTCTGTGCCGCTTTTTTGATATAGCCAAAGAGAGGCGAGCTCTTCAAAAATACAGGGAAATTCACTCGCCGAAGTTGGCGCAAGTTCGTCTCTCTTCGGCTATAGCGCGTATTGTGTGCCGTTTTTCACAGCACAATAAAGGCGAAATCAGCGGTGGGCGAAAGGAGTTCGCCCACCGCCTCTTTTATGACTTAATAAATCCTATTAAATCGTTTTCTGAATTACTCAGACTTCTTGTACTCGGCGGAGAGGTCGTTGTTGTTAGCAGCAACGAATTCCTGCCATTCAGCATCGGTGTAGTTAACCTCGATGTATCTCAGGCCGCCGAAGCCCATGAAGGTGTGCTCGTCTTCAGAGAAGTAAGAGAACTTAGCGCCCAGGAAGGATCCGCCGCCGTCAGCGATCAGCATAACGGAACGGGACTCCTTGATGGTAACCTCTTCCAGAGCGGAGAGGATTACAAGTCTTGCTTCGGTAGGAGCATAGCCGTCGCCCCAGTTGTAGGTCTTTTCCTGTTCCTCGGAAGCTGCCAGACCGTTCAGGCAGTAGTACCAGTTCTGGATGCTCATGGTGATGGTCTCACCTGCACCCTCGTAGTCACCTGCGGGCATGGTCAGAGTCATAGGAATGGAGCTGGTATCCCAGTACATGTGGTAGTTCAGGGAGTCATCGGGGTTAACGAATGCGCCGATGATGTCGAAGGGGTTAAATGCGTTACCGGAGAAGCCGTAACCGAAACCGATCTGAGTTGCACCGGAACGGAATGCTTCTGCCCACTGTGCGCCAGCGGAAGCGTCGAATACAACGTCGATCTTGTCTTCCAGAGCAGTGCCCTTGGTCAGGTCATCGAGGATGCCCTGGAGGTACTCAGCTCTGAATCTCTGCTTATCGGTATCAGAGGAAGAACCGTAAACGAGAGTGATGTTCTTGGAAGAATCGTAGCCGTACGTGTCGGGATCTGCAAGCAGAATGTCAATAGCGGCCTTCATCTTTTCCTTAGCAAGAGTGGGGTTGTAACCGGTCAGTGCGTCGTAAGCGTCGTCGGTGGTCAGGTTGACCAGCTCGCCGCTGGACCACTTACCGTCGGAGCCCTGCTCGAAGCCGTAAGCGCGGAGGATACCTTCCTTAGCGATGGTGGTGTTACGATACTGACCACCGTCTTCCAGCTCAGGAGAGTTCTCAATGTCATAGTAGTAAGCAACGTTGATCAGACCGAAGCAAGGAACGGAAGAACCGGGCCAGATCTTTTCAACGATGTCACTTCTGTTGAGTGCGAGGTTGAATGCGTGACGGAATTCCTGGATAGCAAGAATACCGTTGTTGTTCTGGCTGTTCTTCAGAACATCCAGGTTGGAGTACAGCTGCATACCAAAGGTACCGGTAGAGGTAGAGGTGAAGTAAACGTACTTGGAGTCGAGGTATTCTTCAACGTTCTCAGTCTGCAGAGCAGCGTCGTCGTAAGTACCGTTCAGGAAGCCCATCCACTTGGTGTCGAATTCAGCAACCTTACGGCAGTTGATAGCGGTAATGTTGTACTGGTTCTTGTACTGTTCCATGTTCCAACCGTACCAGTTCTCGTTCTTCTCGAGCTTGTAGTGAGAGCCGGCCTCAAACTCGGTCAGCTTGTAGGGACCCCAAGAAGCGGTGGTCTCGAGAGAGGAGTTGTACTTGGAGGTCCAGAGAGTAGCACCTGCTGCAGGCTCAATTCTTGCAGCATCATACTTTGCCTTGTGAACCAGAGGCAGGCTGGAGAAGTAGTAGGGAGCCCATACGGACAGGCTGCCGTCTTCTCTGAGGAACTCGAAGTTGATGTCCATGCAGACAACAATCGCGTTCTCTTCGGGAATAGCGTATACGCCTACGGTATCCCAAGCAACTGCATCACCGTAACCGGAGATGTAGAACAGAGTTTCCTTGAACAGCTCTTCCTGAGTAGCTGCGTCCATGGAGCCCCAGTCCATACCGAAGGGCATCAGAGCGTAGCCGATCAGTTCCTTAGCAGCTTCCATGTTGTCAGCGGTGATCAGGGTGTAGCCATACTCGTTAGCTGCATCAGCGATAACCTTCAGAGCTGCAATAGCCTCGTCAGAACCAACGTAGTTGTTGATCAGGTCATCCAGAGAGTAACCTGCAAGGGTCATGCCGGTGGTGGTGGTGTTCAGGTAAACCTCTGCACCTTCGATGTTGAAGGAGTAGTCAGGGGTCTCATCTGCGCCGTATGCGGGAACGATAGGAGCGTAGATGGGAGCGCCGGAGAAGAAGTATTCCTTAGCGTTCTTGATTCTGAGGGTGTCATAGTAGGTGTTAGCGCGGAAGTTCATGAACGTGGGGTCCAGAACCTGCTGCATGGTCCACTCAAAGTCAGCAGCGGTGATGGGGGTACCATCATCCCACTTCAGGTCGTCACGCAGGGTGATCTTCCAAGCGTAGCCGCCCTCTGCCTTCTGCTCGTCGGTATAGCCCCACTTAGCGTCAACGGTAGAGGTTACGTCCTCCAGCTTGGTAGCTGCGGAGTAGTTGGTGGTGTAAGCGCCGGGAACGATCGCATCCTTGTTGATAGAGCCGTCTGCATTGAACTTCTGGTCATTCTCGAACTTATAGTCGTAGTCGAAGAAAGAAGAGCCAATGTAGCTCATGATCTGCGTATCGTTGTTGTCAGCATAGGTCAGCTCATTCCAGTTACTGGGCATTACGCTGGTGGTGGTGTTGTACTCAGCCTGCTTGGGAACGTACTGTTCAACAGGATTGTTCTCGTTGCCGGGGCCTTCAGGATTCTTAGGACCGCAGCTTGCGACCATGAGAGCAACCAGAACCAGACACAGTGCCATCGTAAGAATGGATCTGAAATTTCTGTTCATAAATATGTCCTCCATTTATGAAATTTTGTTTATTGTTTCATCTCGATCTCACAGAATCTCTTTCATACTGAATGCGCGATCCCTCAGAAAAATCCTACATTCAATATAAAAAACAGACTGCGTGATTATATGAACGCAAACATTGTATCATATAATTTTTCATTTGTCAACCTTTTTGTGAACGAAAAATCAAATATATCAAGGAAATTTTCGAAAATTTCTCATTTTATCAAAAAAATTTTTGCAAGATTTTATTTTTCGCTTGCATAAACGCCACGCAATCCGCGCCAAACGAGCAGGTCGCGCGCATCCCCTGCGACAAGCCGGGATACAAGCGCAAAAGGCATCACGCACGTGCAAGCCGACATTCTCAGAATATGCAGACAAAACGCACCGCGTCCATTCGCCTCCGACGCTTGCGGAATCGAATTTTCTTTACCTTTTATTATAATAGCATATAAATACGTTCTATTCTCTCTTCCGCGCCCCGTTCGGGCAGAGCTTCCCGCGCATCTCCTGCATGCTTTATGATACGCAAGCTCTGTCCTTGTCACACGCGAACCGCAAGCAGAAAGGGGCTGATTGCAAAAATGCAACCTTCCCCTTCAAAAATTTCAATGTGTTTTTCACGCCTCGCTACCATTTTGCGTGCGAGTTGCATAAACATGCGTTCGTTTTTCGTTCATATTTTATACATTATGCGCCACATGTCTACGACAAAATACGTCAGATACGGTACTTATTTTTCCTGTCCAGCGACATACGGAAGTCGATGGACTCATCCGGCGGGCAGATATCCCAGGCCTCGTCCGCAAGCACCTCCAGCTCCCGGTCGGTCGGATCGACCATCCCCCGCTCTGCCGCCAGGCGCAAAGCGCACAGGCCAAACCAAAGATCGGTCAGCGTAGTCTCGCCCTCGCTGATGGCATGATGCTCGACCGCAAAAAAGGCTTCCAGATAGTCGGTTTTTCGCAATTTGAGCGCAGTTTTGGCCGCCGTGATCGAAATTCTGTCGTCATTTTTACAGTTTTCGGGCAGCGAAGCATACAGATCCCACGCCTTCCCATAGCACCCGCAGTCGTTCAGATACTGCAAATACTCACTTGCAAGCGCCACATCGTCATACGCGCCGGGCAGCGCGATCGCTTCATCATAATACGCTTGCGCACCCGCATCGTTCCCCTCGCGACGCGCAAGAACGGCCAGATTTCGCAAGGCCCAGCAGTTTTTCTCACAGCAAACGGACGAAATCCACGCATTTTTGGCGGCTTTGGTAGCTATTTCGTCCTCTTTCTCGTCGTAAGCCTTGGTCGCGATCACCTCGGTATTGTGGCATTCGTAGGTCGCAATGCCCAGATGCAGCAGATTGTTCCAGGTTTTGGGCGCATTTTGCAAGCGGGGCAGCCACTTAGGGCTGACCATGTACGATTCGGGAACGCTCGCAGGGTCCTGCTCGGGCAGGCTACCGTTTTCCAGTAGCGTAAGCCACGGTAACTCTGCCCTGCCAATGGCGGAGCGCGGGAAGCACATGGACGCAGGGGCCGTGCCGTCACCGTCCATCTCCATTCTCCGCACCTCAAGTGCACCAAAGCCGGAGCCAAAATGCCCGATTTGGTCTTGCTCGACCGGCAAATTCGCCAGCTTGCACATATTTTGATGGATTTTATCAATGTCCTCGGCGCTGATCACGCCGTCGATCGCCTTGCCCATATAGTCGACCGCGTCGTCATAGTCCACATCCAGCATACGCGAGCCGTCCAGCTGCAATCCTCCGTAGCATTGCGTCCATTCATACACGCAGCCCGCAGGCATGGGCTTATCATGCAGCTGCGAGGGTGCAATGCCCGCCTGGATCTCGGCATAATAGCCCGTCCCCTTGCCATCCGACAAGTATTCCTGCCAATGTACGCCTGCATTGTGCGCGCCCCATGTAAACAGTTTTTTGAAAAGTAACGGAGCGGTTGATCTTTCGTAGAATACCGAGCCGTCCTCGTAAGCCGCAGCCTCCCAGGTCGAGGCAGTCTCATCCTCGCATTGAATGAAATAATCATACGCGCGATCGGCATTTTCGGGATACGTTGCATCAATACCGTCCATGGCGACCAAGCCCGGCAGCGTTTCGTAGCGGCAAGCTCCGCCCACAAACGAAATCACCTCTTTGTGGCTTGCCAGCACACGCAAGCGGCGATCCGCGCGCACAGCGATGTTGCTCCACCAGTAGGTGGTGGTGTCACGATCAAAGGGATTGATCAGCTTGACGTGCGAATACAATCGTTTTTCACCCGCAGGCAGATGAAAATCCACCTGCCAGAAGATGCTTTTGTTGCGCTCGAACTCGTAAATGCGCAAGAAATCGTTGCCCGCTCCGTCCGAAAGCACGGCGGCGTACACGTTGTCGCACGTGGTGTAGGTGTGGCCAAAGTTGCCCACGTTCCATTCGATTCCGCCCGAGAGCCAGGCATTGCGGATGGCCAGATTGCCGGGCTGAATGACGGGATTGGCAAACAGCAGCTCCTTCCCCGCCACCTTATCGTATAAGGAATGCAGCCTGCCGCCCAGCGAGGGCAAAAAGCGCGCGCGAAGATACTCATTCTCCAGCACATACGAGGGCAGCTGCAAAAGGTCGCGGCTGCGGTCGTACCTGTCCTGCATCATATAAGGCAGCACCTTGGTCATACACCCCAGGTATTCGCGCAAAGACGCAGGAAAATCCCCGTCGGTGCGGGCGGGATCCGCCCTTCTTGCGCGGAAATTTGGCAGCGGGTTCTGCCCACGCGGCACGTTTCCGCGAATTTCAAACGTTTCAAACACAACGCTCATACGCTCGTCTCCTTCCGAAGTCTCATTCTGCATTCTGCATTTTGCATTTTGCATTGACAAAGAGATACTGCCTTAGCAGTATCTCTTTGTCATCTCCGCCATCATTTCGGAGATCTTGATATTCTGCGGACAAACGTCCTCGCAAGCGCGGCACGCGATGCAGGCAGAGGGCTTTTGCTCGTCCGGCATTGCCTTGATCTGCGCTCTGACCTCGCCGACGTTTTCGGGGTACATTTGCGCGTTATAGAACTTAATCATTTGTGGAATTTCCAACCCTTGTGCGCAATAAGGCGTGCAATAACGGCAAGAGGTGCACGGCAAGGTCTTCTTTGCGATCATATCGTCCGCAATTTCCATGACTGCCTGCCACTCGGCCTCGTTCAAGGGCTTCTCGGATTCAAAGGTCTCAATATTCTCGCGCAGCTGCTGCATATTGGACATACCCGACAGCGTGACCACCACGTCGGGGAGAGTCTGCAAAAAGCGGAACGCCCACTCGGGTGCGCTGACACCGGGGCGCAGTGCCTCCAGCTTTGCTGCGTATTCAGGCTCAAGGGCAGCAAGTCTGCCGCCGCGCACAGGTTCCATGACCCACACGCCAAGACCGTAGGAGCGGATCAGGTCGATCTTTTCCTTGGCACTCTGCAGCTTGTAATCCAGGTAGTTGAGCTGGATCTGGCAGAACTCCATCTCGGACGCGTACTTATCAAGGAATTTCTTCATGGTTGCAAGCGTGCCGTGGGTGGAAAAGCCAAGGTGCTTGATGCGGCCCGCCTTCTTTTCCGAAATCATGTACTCCACGTCGCCATACTTTTCGGTATCCATGTACTGCTCTACGTTATGCTCGGACACGTTATGGATCAGATAATAGTCGATGTAGTCCATGCCCAATCGGCGCAGCTGCTCCTCAAAGATCTCCTTGCCGCGACCCCAGAAGTCTGCGGAAAAGCCGGGGAACTTGGTCGCCACGTAAAAGCTCTCTCTGGGATACTTTGCAAGTGCGCGGCCGACAAACTCCTCGCTCTTGCCCTGGTGGTACACCCATGCGGTGTCAAAATAGTTGACGCCCTTGGAAATGGCGTAGTCCACCATTTCGCAAAGAGCCGCCTCGTCAATATCCGCGCCGTTTTCGGACTTCTGCGGCAGACGCATGCAGCCAAGGCCGAGTGCGCTCAGCGCAACGCCGTTCAGATTCTTGTATATCATAGCAAACCTCCACATGCTTTTTTCTTTCATTATACAAGAAAAATGCATGCTTTGCAAGACGTTGCGGCAAAAAAATCTTCACGCTCTTGACTTTGACAAAAAAGCGTGCTACAATGAATACAACTGAATACCGTTCGCGGTCAGGCTCCGGGGCGCAAGTCCCGGATCAGGGGGAAGTTCGGTGAAAATCCGTCGCAACCATCATTACCGTCAAAGTCGGAATACCCGCCGCCGCGCCAAGGAATTTACTTTTGGATATGAAAAGTGTAGCCAATAATTCGTTCGCGCAAAGGGGTGAGTGTACCCATACGTGCGGACGGGATTGCTGCGCTTTTTTGCCTTAACACAGGGGTAAAAGAGCGTTTTTTGTTTGTTGTTTCCGGGGGTTACGTGAGAAGACCGTTTCCGTTCTTTTTGAGCAAAAAGGCCCAAAAAGAACCAAAAAGGCCGAGATTATTTCGCCTCTGCGGAGGCGACCAAGGGCGCTGCCCTTGGAGCCCACAAACTTTTGAAAAAGTTTGATCAAAACTTTCAAGAGAAGGAGGTCGTCATGAGCGAAAAGCTGACAAAGCAAGATTGCATCAATCTGCTCGTGCGCAAGCATGCGGAGCTTGGCGGCGAGCGTTTCCCAAAGCGTTCGGATTTCTCCGAGCGTGAGGTAGTGGCCATCAAGGCGTATCTCGGCCCTTGGCCCCGTGCGCTTGAGGCTGCGGGCATCAAATCCCCCCGCGACGACGGCCATGCCGAGAAAAACAAACAAAAACACATCCGTTCCAAAAGATTACGTACCGAGGCAAAGCTGGCAAAACGCGCGTCTGCAAAGAATGAATCGGCTGTGCAGGACAACAAAAACAATCAAGAAAAGGAGAATTCCCCATGAAAAAAGTCATCACACTCTTCACAACTCTTGCGCTGCTGCTCTCTCTGCTTGCAATTGGTGCTTCGGCCGAGGAAAAATCCACAAGTGTTCAGACAACCTTGGACACCGCATACGTGACGGTTGCCGTCAAGGGAGCGCTTGTTGCCGTGCAAGTCCCCGTTGTACTTGACGATTACGACAACGACGGCGCACTCACCGTCAACGACGCGCTGTACGGTCTGCACGAAAAGTCTTACGAAGGCGGTGCTGCCGCAGGATATGCCTCTTATCAAAGCGACTACGGACTGAGCATGAGCAAGCTTTGGGGCGACGAGTCCGGCGCTTTCGGCTACTATCTCAACAACGCCTCCTGTATGAGTCTTGTTGATTCTGTCAAGGACGGCGACCACGTCACCGCATTCGTCTATGCAAGCTCGGACTGGAGCGACGTTTACACTTATTTCGACATTCCCTCTGCTACCTGCGAGCCGGACGGCGAGATCACGCTGACCCTGATGGCCGCGGGCTACGACGAAAATTGGAATCCCATTACCTATCCCGTCTCGGGTGCGACGCTGACCTTTGACGGCGCCAAGATCGGATTTGTCACCGATGCCGAGGGTAAGGTCACCTTCTCCCCCGAGGCTGCGGGCACGCACGTATTCAGCGCAGTACACGACCAAATGACCATCGTGCCCCCCGTATGCACCGTAACGGTCAACAAGCCCGAGGGCGGCTGCAATGCCGTGGCCTTTAGTGCAACAGGATTGGTGACACTTTTGGGTCTTGTCACCTGTGCCATGATCAAACGCAAGGAGAGCTGACGAATGAACGCAAGACTTTTGGCATTTGTCACTTGCCTTTTGTGCTTGGTTCTTTGCGCGGGAGTCTTTGTGACAAGTGCCGAGAGTCCGCCAAATCATGCACAAGACGTTTATGACAGTATTCTGACACATGCGCAAGGAGATAATACAACGCAGGAATGGATCGACTCCGCGCTTTGCGCGCAAGCGGGCACGGGCGCAGAATGGTATATCCTTTGCCTTGCACAGAGCAGCAAGGATTACGACTTTTCCGCCTACGAATCCGCTCTTTTGACTTATCTTGACCAAAATACCGTGTCCTCTGCCACCACCAGGCAAAAATACGCGCTGGTGCTCGCGGCCATCGGCAGCACAGACGCATACATTGGCAAGACCGCCGACACGACGGTCGGATCTCTTGGCATCATGAGCTACGCGTATGGCCTGCACCTGACCCATAACGGCTATAAAACACAGCTCTCGGAGAATGAGATCATGCAAGAAATTCTTGCTCTGCAAAAAGAGAACGGCGGCTGGGCAATCTCGGGCACGACTGCAGACGTGGACGTGACCGCCATGGTGCTGCAGGCTCTTGCTCCCCATTACGGCAAGGATACCGAGGTGACCGCTGCCGTGGATACCGCACTTTCCATGCTCTCTGCGCGTCAGCAATCTGACGGCGGCTTTGTCAGCTATGGCGTGCCCAATCCCGAGAGCGCCTCACAGGTCATCATGGCACTTTGCGCGCTGGGCATTGACCCCGTGACCGACCCTCTCTTTATCAAAAACGGCAACACCACCTTTGACGCGATTGCGACGTTCTCGCTTGGCGACGGCAGCTATGCGCACCAAGCCGGCGGTGCTTACAGTGCGTCTGCCACCGCGCAGGTGCTTTGTGCCATGACGTCTTATCTGCGTTTTTCCGAGGGCAAAGCGCCCTTGTACGATTTGGATCACGCGCGCCCCGACGAGCTGCAAAGCGCAGAGCATGAGAGCGAGTCGCGCGCAGAATTTCCCGTACAAGAGGAACACAACGAGCTATCCTACAAGCCCATCGCTTGTGCCATTGTAATAGCACTCGGCGGCATTGCTTGTATCGTATTGCTGATACTGAAAAAGAAACACTTCAAAAACTTTATCGCGATCGGGATCGCGGTTGCGCTTTTGCTGGCCGCCGTGATATGGATCGACGTTCGCCTGCCCGAGGACTACTACCACGGAGAATTTGAGTCCAAGCCGGACGCCATCGGCACCGTGACGCTGACCATCCGCTGCGACGCAGTGCCGGATCTTGCAGAGATCGATCACCTGCCCGACGACGGCGTGATTCTGGCTGCGACCACCATTGACCTTGCCAAGGGTGAGACGGCTTACGATATTCTGATGCAGGCAGCGCGCGCGCTGCATCTGCACGTGGACACTACGGGCGCGGGGGAGGCCGCCTACGTGCGCGGCATCTCTTATCTCTACGAGCAGGAGCACGGTGACCTTTCGGGCTGGACCTACAAGGTTAACGATATCTCTCCCTCGGTTGGCTGCGGGGCGTACACGCTCTCGGACGGCGACGAGGTCGTGTTTGAATACACCCTGACCGTGGGGCAATAACTCCACATTTGTAGGGGAGGAGTATTTGCAAGCAAATTCATCCTCCCCTACAAAATCATTCTCACGAAAGGAGTCGGCTATGAAAGCCCTGGATACCTACAACCCATTCACCATAGCCGTCTACTTTTTGGCGACGGCGGGCATCGCCATGTTCTGCATGCAGCCCATCTTACTCGCCCTTGCGTTGATCGGCGCGATGGCGCTGTGCATTTTGCGGCACGACGTGCGAAGTGCGCGGACCCATCTTGGCTTTTGGGCCTTATTCTTTTTGGCCGCGCTGCTCAACCCCTTACTCTCGCACAACGGTGCGAGTGTGCTGCTCGTGATCGGCAACGCCCCCATCACGGCAGAATCCATCTTTTGGGGCATGACCTCGGGGGCGGCCATTCTTTCGGTTCTTTACCTGTTTTGCTCGTTTGGTGCCATCATGCAAAGCGACAAGCTGCTCTACCTGTTCGGCAAGCTCTCCCCGCGCCTCTCGCTCATTCTTTCCATGGGACTGCGGTACGTCTCCCTGTTCTCGGAGCAATGGAGAAAAATCAAGCAGGCCCAGATCTCTCTGGGGCTTTACAAAAACGACAATATCCTTGAGAGCGCCCGCGGTGAGCTGCGCATCTTCTCAATCTTACTCTCCTGGGCACTGGAAAACGGCATCGTGACCGCAAACAGTATGTCCGCGCGCGGGTACGGCACGGGCAAGCGCACGCATTTTTCGATCTTTTCGTTTACGTGGCGCGACGGACTGCTTCTGTCGGTCACGCTGCTCCTGGCAGCAGGCACCATCGTTCCGCTTGCGCTGGGCGCGGTGACCTTTACCTTTTACCCCACCCTGCACCTGCACCACGCGGGTGCGCTCTCATACCTTTGCTATCTCTCTTACGGCGCACTGGTTGCGCTGCCGATTTTACTTGAAACGGAGGACGCGGTCAAATGGAAATGCTTAAGATCGAAAATCTGACCTTCTCATACCCGCAAAGCACACACCGCGTTCTCCGGGACGTTTCTTTTGGCATAGAGGAAGGCGAATTTTGCGTGCTGTGCGGTGCAACCGGCAGCGGAAAATCCACGCTTTTGCGCCTTTGCAAGCGCGAGCTTGCGCCAAACGGCCAAAGATCGGGACAAATTCTCATAAACGGCACGCCCACGGAGCAGCTTTCCGCCCGGGAGGCCGCTGTGCGCGTAGGCTTTGTTTGTCAGCAGCCCGATCAGCAGATCGTTTGTGACAAGGTGTGGCACGAGCTTGCGTTCGGCCTTGAAAATCTGGGGCTTTCGCAAAATGAAATTGCCCGCCGCGTGGCCGAAATGGCCGGTTACCTTGGCATTGAGCCCTGGTTTGACAGGCAGGTCAAAGAGCTCTCGGGGGGACAGAAGCAGCTGCTGAATCTGGCATCCGTCATGGTCATGCACCCCGATTTGCTGATTTTGGACGAGCCCACCTCGCAGCTTGATCCCATTGCAGCGGCGGAATTTCTGCACACGCTGAGCAAGATCAACCGCGACTTTTCGCTGACCGTGCTGATCGCAGAGCATCGCCTTGAGGAGCTTGTGCCCATGTGCGACCGCCTGATCGTACTCAAGGACGGAACTCTGCTCGGTGCAGACGCGCCCGACGTGCTCATGCCGCGTATAGCCCAAGATCCTGCGCTGCTTGCTTCCATGCCCACCGCTGTGCGCGTAGCCTGCGCGATTGGCGACCAATCTTATCCGCTCTCGGTCAAAGAGGGGCGTGCCATGATCGCAAAATACGCGGATCCCACGCGCATTTTACCCGAAAACGCGCCAAAGTCGGGGCGCTCCAAGGCGTTGGAGCTTAAAAACGTATACTTCCGCTATGCACGCGAGCTGCCGGATACGCTGGCTGATCTTTCCCTCTCGCTCTACGAGGGCGAGACGCTTTGCGTGCTGGGCGGCAACGGCTCGGGCAAGTCCACCATGCTTGGCGTGGCATCGGGCGTGCACAAGCCTTACGCAGGCAGCGTGCTGGTATTCGGCAAAAAGCTCAATGAATACAAGAACCAAACCCTGTACCGCGAAAATCTCGCACTTTTGCCGCAGGACGTGCAGACCGTATTCTTGCACAACACGGTCGAAGAGGAGATGAAGGACGCGGGCGTGGATCTGTCTGCGCTGCCCTTTGATCTGACCCCTCTGTTAGGCATGCACCCCTACGATCTTTCGGGCGGCGAGCAGCAGCTGGCAGCCCTTGCCAAGGTGCTTGCCACCAATCCCAAAATCCTGCTGCTCGACGAGCCCACCAAGGGGCTGGATGCCGAGAAAAAGCAGCATTTGCTGGAAATTCTGCGCACACTCCGGTCGCGCGGTGTCAGCATTCTGATCGTGACGCACGACGTGGAGTTTGCCGCACTTTGTGCCGATCGCTGCGTGCTCTTTTTCCGCGGGTCTGCCGTCTCGGACGGACTCCCCCGTACCTTCTTCGCTGAAAATAACTTTTACACCACGGCCGCGCGCCGCATGAGCCGCGGCTATTTCCAAAACGCAGTCACCGCACGTGACCTGGTCGCGCTTTGCCGCGGGGAGGAGGTTCTGTGATGTACCTCAAAAGCCCCCGACTGCGCTCACTTTTGTCGGTGCTCATCCCCGCACTGCTCATTCCAGCCGTGGTGCTTGCGGGTGCGTTTCTGCCCGGGAAAACCTCATATCTGTGGGTCTCGCTCGCCGTAGCCGTGCTTTCCCTGCTGCTTTTCGTGGCGGGCTTTGAGAAAAAAGAGATCGGCACGCGACGCTCGGTGCTGGTCTCGGTCATGATCGCGCTTTGCATCGTCGGGCGACTGATCCCGTTTTTCAAGCCCGTGACCGCACTCTGCGTGCTGTGCGCGATCTACCTGGGCGCGCAGGCGGGCTTTTACACGGGCGCGCTGTCGGCTTTGCTTTCCAATTTCATCTTTGGTCAAGGCCCGTGGACGCCCTTTCAGATGCTTGCCTGGGGCTTGATCGGCCTTTTCGCGGGACTTTTGGCAAAGCCCTTGCAAAAAAGCCGCGTGCTGCTTTTGTTGTACGGTGCGCTGGCCGGCGTGGCCTACTCGGCCGTCATGGACGTGTGGAGCATGCTTTGGATGACCGGCAGCCCCGCCCCCTCGGCATACCTTGCCGCGCTGATCACCGCTCTGCCGCACACCGCGCTTTACGTAGCGTCCAACCTGCTCTTTTTGTTCCTTTGCGCTAAGCCGATCGGAGATAAGCTGCAAAGGATCAAGATCAAATACGGCGTTTAAGGCTGTCCGAGCGGACAGCCTTGCTTTTTTGCACAAAAATCCCGCCCTCATATCGGCGTTTGCAACATTGACAAAGGAATTTGCGGCATGATATAATTTTAGTAGGAATCTCCCTGAAAACACACATGCCGAAAGGAGTAAAACATGAAGCAAAGAAAAATTACCAAACTGCTGCTCTGGCTTATCTGCCTTTGCATGCTGGCAGGAACGCTCTCGGTTCTTGCGTTTGCCGAGGACGGCTTGCCCAGAAGCATCAGCGTACAGAACGGCACAGGTACAAGAGGTGCCGTCGCAGTCACCAAAACCTACTCTTACCGTGCCATCCTCAACGGTTCGTTTGACGGCTTTGGCTACTGCTTGCCCACCTACAACACCACCACCGCGGAATGCACCATTTCCATGTACAAATGGGAAGGTAACTACGCAGACACCGTGGCAAAAACGCCTATTGTCTCCGAGAGATTCGTTGCCATGAAGGACAACGCGACCAACTGGGTCAGATTTGATCCCCAGCCCGCAGGTGAATACCTGTTCCACATCTCGGACGTTAAAGGTCAGGTAGGCGTTTGGACCAATCAGAATCCCCAGGATTCCAAGGGATTTTTGTATCTCAACGGCGTTGAGCAGAGAGGAGAACCCGAATTGCATTTCAACTTTGAAAACGACAACGTGCCCGAAGAGCCCTTCGGCACCTGCCAGGCATCCGCCGATGCGGTCATTCCGAAATCCCCCTATACCTCCACGAACGCCAAAACCCCCTCCAGCATGTCGGTCTCAAGCGGCGTGCGCATGACCACCAACGCTGCCTTCACGGGCATTGAATTCAACCTCGCAACCTACACCGCAACCGACATGGAGGTCGATATCTCGGTTTACGCATGGAAGGACACCTACGCTGACACCGTTGCCGCAGAGCCTTTGGCAAGTGAACGCATTTTGCTGATTGACAACGCCCTCCAGGGCATTTCCTTCAAAAAGCTGCCCGCAGGCGATTACCTGTTCTTGGTTCACAATGCCAACAAATCTCCCGCCGTATATACCTTTTCCGAGGTGACCGGCTTTGAGGGCTACGTTTATAAGGACGGCTTCCCCTCCACCGGCTCCACGACGTATCCCGACGTTCGCGTAATCTTTTCTGAAGAAGCACCCGGCAAGGATTTCTTCCTGCAGTGCTCCGAGCCCAAGGATACCATCGACGGCAACCATAAGCCCCCCGAGCAGTACGTGATCCCCGAGGATTCTCTGATCTATACCCATCCCGTCTACCCCGACACCTGGGTATTTACAGACGGTCTTGGCAGAACCTCGCTGACCTACGAGGACGTCGGCGCACCCCGCGACAACAAGACGGTGGCTATGTTCTACTGGACCTGGCACATCGACGGCTTTACCACCAATAACGTGGTTAACCTGCAGGAATACAGCGAAAAGTATCCCGAGGCCATGAGAGACTTCAACCACGAGATCTGGAAGTCGAACGAAACCTATTGGTGGAACGAATCCATCTACGGCTTCTACCGCGGCGACGACCCGTGGGTGCTGCGCAAGCAGGCAGAGCTTTTGACAAACGCCGGCGTTGACGTCATTTTCACCGACAACACCAACGGCGATCACACCTGGTACAACGCCTACAACGCGTTGCTTGCAGAGTGGGACGACGCCATGACCGACGGCCTCAAGACCCCCAAGCTCTCCTTCATGCTCCCCTTCTGGGATCAGTCCTACACCAACATGCAGGTCGCCTCGATCTATCAGGATCTCTTCCGCGCAGGCAGATACCCCAACCTGTGGTACTACCTTGACGGCAAGCCCATGATCATGGCGATCCCCGCATCCTTTAACCCCAACACCTCTCCTCTTGAAAAGGAAATTTCGAATTTCTTCACCTTCCGTGCAGGTCAGCCCGGCTACTTGGTAGACCACACCGATTACAGAACCTGGGGCTGGCTTTCCATGTATCCGCAGGCAAAGTACTACGCATCCAGCAAGGATAAGAGCAATGGCATCGTGGAGCAGATCACAGTCGGTATCGCAATGAACCACAACTACGAGCTGCACGAGCTGGCTGCCATGAGCGGCGACAAGATCGCAGGCCGTTCCTACTCCTCCACCTATCCGGATCGCTTTGAAAAGGAAGGTGCAGAGGCCTCCAAGTGGGGATACAACTTCGCTGAGCAGTGGAATTACGCGCTCGAGGTTGACCCCAGCGTCGTATTCGTGACCGGTTGGAACGAATTCCGCGTGGGCAGATACGAAATGTGGCCCGAAAGCGGTCCCGCAGGCGTTCCCAACGCATTCCCCGACCAGTACAACGATGAATTCTCCCGTGACATTGAGCCCACCAAGGGCGATCTCAAGGACCACTACTATTATCAGCTGGTCAACTTCGTCCGTCAGTACAAGGGCGCAAACCCCATCCCCACGCCCAGCGCAAAGACCACCATTGACCTTAGCGCAGGTCAGGATCAGTGGAAGGCTGTTGAGCCTTACTTCGGCGCATACATCGGCAACACCGAGCACAGAGATTCCAAGGGCTATGGCGATCTCTATTACACCGAGACCTCCGGCCGTAACGACATCATCGGTGCACAGGTGGCACGCGACGACGAATACGTTTACTTCAACGTAGAGTGCGCAGCCGATATCACCCCCTACACCGACAAGCTGTGGATGACCCTTTACTTGGATACCGATCAGCAGAACCAGGGCTGGGAGACCTTTGAGTACGTCATCAACAAGTCCGCAGCTTCTGCCGACACCGTCGTGCTTGAAAAGTTCTCGGGCAACGGCTATGACTCTGTCAAGGTTGCAGACTGCTCCTACACCGTGGACGGCAGATACATGACCGTCAAGGTGGCAAAGAGCGACCTCGGCCTTTCGGGCGACGACTACACCATCAACTTCTCCTGGACCGACAACGTACACGACGAGGGCGATTACGAAAAGTTCTCGGGCGATATCATGGACTTCTACATCTCCGGTGACGTTGCTCCCGGCGCACGCTTCAAGTTCAGCTATGTAAGCGGCGAGAAGACCACGGGCGACACCACCGATTCCACCGAGGCTGACACCTCCGCTCCCGGTCTCTCCGATAGCACGACCATCGCTCCCGAGGGTGAAACCGAGCCCGAGGCGCAAAAGGGCTGCAAGTCCTTCGCAGCAGCAGGCGCAGCAATCGCCATGGCAGCAGCCGCAGCAGTTGTGCTGAAAAAGAAGAAGGACTAAAAAAACACATACCCCATGGGAAGCCGCGAAAGCGGCTTCCTTTTTTAATGAATTAACAAAACGAAAATATCTCCTAAAACATTTCCAAACATCGGAGCTGTATCATATACCCATAACAAAACCAAGTGAAAAGGAGATTTTTATCATGTCAAAAATTGCAGATACCAACGAAAAGATCAAGGACGGCGTTGTGGACGGTTACAAGAAGATCGAAAAGGGAGTCACAGACGGCTACAAGAAGATTGAAGAGAGTGTTGTTGAAGGCTTTGGCAAGGTCAGCGACAAGGCAGTTGAGATCCTGTTTACCAAGGAAGGCGAAACCGTCCAAGAGGCTAAGGCGCGCATGAGCGGCAAAAGCAGCAAGGAAAAGTCCGAGAATTAAAATAAAACAGCCCGATGGGGCTGCGGAATAAGTGGGAAAAGCGCAATACCCCTCGTGTCATCCTGAGCGGAGAAAACATCCCGTGTGGATGTTTTCGTAGTCGAACTTTCAAAAATCTGCAACAAATTGCTGATTTTTGAAAGTCAAAACGCTTGCAGCGTTTTGAGGATCTACGAGGGACACGTTCATCGCCCGTAGATCCCACCTTTCGAAAAGCGGTCAAACCGCTTTTCGAAAGGTGCTGCTGCGCAGTTCGACTTCGCTTCATTTCACTGCTCTGCAGTGAAATATTCGCTCCGCTCAGGATGACACGGGCGGGGTTGTGCATCATAAAAGCCAAAAGCAGAAGCCATCTCTGACTTCTGCTTTTATTTATTCTGCCGTTAATTCCGCAGCCCCATCGGGCTGTCCTTGATTTTTTACTTACTTAATCCACAAAACGTCTGCCTTGCCGCGAATTTGGGCACTTACGCCCTCGGGCAGGTAAACGCATGCGCCGGGGGAGAGGGGAACGTCCTTACAATCCTTTGCGCAGATCGTTGCGTTGCCGCCCGTGCAGAGAATGCCGCGGATGTCGGTGGGAATTTCCACGCTTGCCGTGCCGTCCAAGGTCAGCGCGTAGGTGGCAAAATATTCGCATTCAGCAAGGGTACGCAGGCTGCCGCCCTCGATTGCTTTGGCAGAATTTGCGCTCTGCTCAATCGCGTAAGGCTCGGTCTTGGAAACCGCCAATGCCTGCTCTACGTGCAGCTCTCTGGGCTTTCCGTCCGCGCCAACGCGTCCCCAGTCCCAAACGCGGTAGGTAATGTCCGAATTCTGCTGCACCTCGGCAAGCAGAATGCCCGCGCCAATGGCATGCACGGTTCCGGGCGGGATGAAAAAGACGTCACCGGGGTGCACGGGTACCAAGGAAACAAGGCTCTCGGGCGTGCCTGCCTCGATCTGCGCCGCAAATTCCTCGGTGGTAACGGCATGATCAAAGCCGCAGATCAGCGCAGCACCGGGATCGGCGTCCAGCACGTACCACATCTCGGTCTTGCCGCGGCTTTGGTGGTGCGCTTCGGCATAAGCGTCGTCGGGGTGCACCTGCAGCGAGAGCTTATCGCGCGCGTCGATCAGCTTGACAAGAATCTCGGGTGCGCTCTGCCCCCATGCGGCGAGTGCTTCGGCAAGCGTCTTGCCCGCAAATTCACCGTTTTGCACGGTGCTCGGGCCGTTTTTGTGGCAGGAAAGCACCCAGGCCTCGGCTGCGATGTCCAGGTCGGTTTCAATCTTGTAAAGTGTCTTGAGCTTTTGACCGCCCCACAGGTAGTCCTTGACGGCAGGCTTTAAGAGTAAGGGATACATATATCCTCCAAAATATCTATTTTTATTGACTTATCGTCACTTTTATTATATAATAAAAGGTGGTAAAAAGTCAAGCACAAATCGTGATGGAGGGGAATGGAATGAAGCCGCAGCAGCTGATCGAATTTATGGGCGTGATTGAAAAGCTCAAGTGCAATACGCGCCAT
This sequence comes from Clostridia bacterium, assembly GCA_017503325.1. Taxonomy (GTDB): domain Bacteria; phylum Bacillota; class Clostridia; order Oscillospirales; family CAG-272; genus SVQP01. The sequence goes on from JAFVTI010000008.1 coordinate 101,815, forward strand.
TCCTGGACGTCGTCGGGACGCAGGGAGTCGGTGGCGGAGCATTCGTGGAGACTTGCGGTGCTGGCCATGCTGTGCGCGGACGAGTATCCCGATATGGATCACGATAAATTGATCCGCATGTGCCTGATCCACGATCTTGGCGAGGCCTTGACGGGAGACGTTCCGTCCTTTTATAAGACCGAGCAGAACGAGTTGACCGAGGCAGAGGCGTGGGAGCAGATCTTTGCCATGCTGCCGGGGCCCTATGCGGCCGAATTCCGCGCGCTTTACAAAGAAATGGAGGCCAAGGAAACACCCGAGGCCAAGCTTTACAAGGCACTTGACAACATGGAGGCGGTCATTTCTCATAACGAGGCGTCGCTGGACACATGGATTCCCTTGGAATTTACGCTGAACGTGACTTACGGTGAGGAAAATGCCGCGTGGTCGCCTTATACAAAGGAGCTGCGCGCGTATCTGTCCGAGCAGACCAAAGAAAAAATACAAAAAGCGGAGGAGAATGCACATGCACAGAACGGTTGATTTTTCGCAAACCCGCATCACGGGCGGATTTTGGAAGCATAAGCAGGCTTTGGTCAGACGCGTGACCACGGGGGCGGTATACGATCGCTTTTCGGACACGGGCAGAATCGATGCCTTTCGCTTTGATTGGAAGCCCGGACAGCCGAGTCAACCTCATTTTTTCTGGGACAGCGACGTGGCGAAATGGATGGAGGGCGTGGCGTATCAGCTGGCGCAAAAGCCTGACGCGCGCCTTGAAAAAAAGATCGACGATTTAGTCGATCTGATCGAAAAAAACCAATGCGAGGATGGGTATTTCAACATTTTCTTTACCGTGGTTCAGCCCGAGAATCGCTTTACCAACCGCGATTGGCACGAGCTTTACTGCGCAGGACACCTGATGGAGGCGGCGGTGGCGTATTATCACGCAACCGGCAAGCGTAAGTTCCTTGCTTGTATGTGTCGCTATGCGGACTACATAGAAAAAAGATTCGTCATTGATGACGACGTGCCCTTTAAGACCCCCGGACACGAGGAGATCGAGCTGGCACTTGTCAAGCTGTACGAGTGCACGGGCGAGGTGCGGTATCTGAACCTTGCCAAGCATTTTGTGGACATGCGCGGGCGTGACGAGATCCGCATGCCCGATTGGATGGATGCGTCGTATTCGCAAAGCCATGCACCCGTGAGAGAGCAGAGAACTGCCGAGGGGCACGCGGTGCGCGCCATGTATTTGTATTGCGGCATGGCCGACGTGGCGTACCACACGGGCGACGGGGAGCTGCAGGCAGCCTGCGAGGCGATCTTTGATAACGTGGCAAACAAGCGTATGTACATTACGGGCGGTATTGGCTCAAGCGGTGCGGGCGAGGCATTTACGGTGGATTACGATCTGCCCAATCTGATCTCGTACACCGAGTCCTGCGCAGCCCTGGCTCTTGCGCTGTTTGCAAACAGAATGCTGCGCTTCGGTGCGGATTCCAAGTATGCGGACGTAGTCGAGCGCGTGATATACAATGGCTTTATGTCCTCGCTTTCCTTGGACGGCAAGAGCTTTTTCTATCAGAATCCCCTGGAGGTCATGCCGCGCATGCACAAGCGTGACATCAGCGTGCGCCATCGCAGCGTCAATCTGCCGCCCATGCAAAGGCAAGAGGTGTTCGCATGCTCCTGCTGCCCGCCCAATATCGTCAGATTTATCCCGTCCATTGCCAATCTGCTGTATTCCGAGGACGGCGAGGTGATCTACGTGCACCAGTTCATGCAGAGCGTGACTACCATCGAGCGCGACGGCAAGATGCTGGTGCTGGAGCAGGTGACGCGCTATCCCGAAAACGGCAAGGTCAAGATCAAGCTGTCGGGCGGCGACGCACGCGTGGCGGTGCGTATTCCCGGCTGGTTTGACGGATACAAGGGCGAGACCGAGAAGGGGTATGCCTATTTTGATCTGCGCAACGGAGAGGAAATAGACCTTGATTTTACCATGAAGCCGGTCTTTATCGAGGCAAGACCCGAGGTGGTCTTTGACGCGGGCAGATATGCCGTCATGCGCGGCCCCGTGCTGTATTGCATGGAGGGCGCGGACAACGGAGAGTTATTACGCGATATTACCTTGGACAGCCGCGCAAGATTCAAGTACGGAAAGCACGCGGTGCTGGGTGTGCCGCAGCTGAGCGTGCGCGCATGGCGTACGGTGCGCGAGCCCAATGCGCCGCTGTATCGTCAAAAAACACAGAATAAGGAGAAGGTAGATGCCATTCTGATCCCGTATTACGCCTTTGCCAACCGCGGCGAGAGCGAAATGCAGGTCTGGCATTTTGTGAAATAAGAATCCATGAAAGAGTTTTTTAGTCAGAATTACGACCAAGAGAGAGCCTTTTACGGCGAGAAAGATATTTTTGTCCACCATTGCCGCTTTGCGGGCCCTGCGGACGGCGAGAGCGCGTTCAAGGAGTGTAAGGACGTCAAGGTGCAGGAGTGCGAATTTGACCTGCGCTATCCCTTCTGGCACGTACGAGGCCTGGAAATTGACCAATGCCACCTGTCCGAGACCTGCCGCGCCGCGCTTTGGTATTCGGATCACATTGCCGTCACCAATACAGAGCTGCACGGCATCAAGGCGTTGCGCGAGTGCCGCGCGGTCAGATTGTGCGATTGCTCTATCCGCTCTGCCGAATTTGGCTGGATGAGTGCGGACGTGGACGTGAAAAACGTCACGGCCGAGGGCGAGTACTTTATGCTGCGCGGAGAGGATCTGCGCTTTGAGAATATGACTTTCAAGGGCAAGTATTCGTTCCAATATGTCAAGAATGCGACCTTTGAGGGCTGCGATCTGGACACCAAGGACGCGCTTTGGCATGCGGAAAACGTAGTGGTGCGCAATTGCCGCGTCAAGGGTGAATATCTGGCGTGGTATTGCAAGAACGTGACGTTTGAAAATTGCACCATCATCGGCACGCAGCCGCTTTGCTATTGCGAGGGGCTGAAGCTGATCAACTGCGAGATGCACGAATGCGATCTGGCGTTTGAGCGAAGCGAGGTGGAGGCAAGCGTCACCACGCCTGTCATCAGTATCAAGAACCCGCTGTCCGGCAAAATTACCGTGCCCGCCGTGGGCGAGATCATTTACGATATCGCCGAGGCGAAGGGTGAGGTTGAGGTTGTGAACGGGTAAAGAATAGCAGGAATTTGTTCAAGCAAGAGCGGATTCCTGCTTTTTCTTTCACGAAACACTTTCCCCGTGTGTTTAGTCCGCCCCTTCCCCCGCGGACACTCACTCCGCTCTGCGTCGTTCGTTGCGGGCCCCCTTCCCCGGAGGGGACGGCTTTGCAGCGCAAATCCGCTCTGCTGCTTTTTGCCGCAGTAAACGGAGCGAAAAAATGTGGTTTGGCGACGACGGAATTTGCATTTTTATTCCCGCAAAAATATTATACTACAATATTGTAGTAATGTCAACACAACATGTTTGTTGTATGTTAAAATCTTCTTAATCAACAAAAAAGGGGAGTATGAATGATGTATTATTACCAAAGGCTGAAGGATCTGAGAGAGGATGCGGGAAAATCACAAAAAGAGGTCGCAGAGATCTTGGGTATTATGCAACAGCAATACTCCAGATATGAGCAGGGCATATATGAAATTCCATTCCATCACGTCATAACGCTCGCAAAATATTATAACGTGTCCTTGGACTATATTGCCGACCTGAGCGAAACGCCCAGAAAATTGTTTTCATAAGTTTAGTCTGCGTGAATGGAAAAGGTGTGCTATCCCAAGGATAACACACCTTTTTTCAACATGCGACGCAATTTTCGCAATCGTCCTCGGCGCCGGCAGCCCCCGAAAGCAGCTGCAATGCCGATCCGAAATTGTAAATGCCGCGGCTGACCGAGCGCATATTGGCGCGGATCTTGTTTGTCTGTCTGTGTACCATCACGCCGACTGCCACCGTGGCAACTGCCATCAGCGCCAGTCCGCCCATGGCCATGATCATGGTCTTCTTATCAAATAACATATCCATTCCCCCTTTTTGATCTGTGCTTATTTTGTACGCATGCGGGGAATTTTATGCAAACGGGCTTGTATTTTTTGCAAACGTGTGCTATAATAGCCCATGTTGCAGGTCGAAGGATCAGCAACACGGTGAGTTCGTGACCATCCTCACCGCAAAAACAAAACTACGGAAAGGATTCCCCAAAAAATGAAAAAAAGCATCAATTCCTCAAAACGCGCCGCGCTGTATATGGCAGAGGGCGGGCTGATCGCGGCACTTTACGTGGTGCTGACCATGCTGGTCAACGCCGTGGGCCTTGCAAACTACCCCATCCAATTGCGTCTTTCCGAGGCGCTGTGTATTCTGCCGGTATTCACGCCTGCAGCCATCCCGGGTCTGTTTCTCGGCTGCCTTCTTTCCAATCTGCTCAGCGGATGCATCTGGCAGGACGTGATCTTCGGCTCTCTTGCAACCCTGATCGGCGCAGCTGCAACCTTCCTGATCGGCAAGGTGTGCAGAGAGCGTCCCAAGCTTTGCGGCCTTGTTGCGGGCATTCCCGCGGTGCTGGCCAACACTCTGATTATGCCCCCCGTGCTCAAATTCGCCTACATGCTGCCCGGCAACGTGTGGTATTTCTTCCTGACGGTGGGGATTGGCGAGCTCTTGTCGGCCTGGCTGCTCGGCCTTGTGCTGTTTACCGCGTTGTATCCCCGAAGGGAAAAGATCTTCCGTGCGTATCGGATATGATAAAAAATAAGAGGTCGGACTTTTGTCCGACCTCTTTTCATTTTAATCTCCATGCCGCCTTGGGCGGCGCAAATAGTGATGGAAACTTCACCGCGGAGCTTTGCTCCAAAAATGGGTTGGGACCCATTTTTAGGTGAAGTTTATGCGTGAATGGTTGCGTATAAAGGAATATAACGTGAACTTTCACGCTACTTTCTCTTTTTCTTGCTTACAACGACCGCGCAAGCTGCCGCTGCCGCAATGACGGGGATTGCCCCGATCGCGGATTTGCATCCGCCCTCATTTGCAGCGTCCTCGGTGGTCTGCTCACCGCTCTCGGGGGTGGTCTGCTCGGCAGGATCGGTCTCGGGAGGCGTGGTTTCTGCGGGCTCGGTCTGCGCGGGCACGTTTTCTATCTCATTCTTGTCCTCGCGCACGATCAGGACTGCGCAATATGCGGGCAGATCAACGTCTACCTCGTTGCCGCTGCCGCTTACGATCAGGCCGGAGTAGGGGTAATATACGGTGTATGCACCGTCGTAGCCGTCGGTAAAGGCCAGCGTTGCCTTGCCGTCAAGCGCGGTACTGTTTGCAACAAAGGCAATGTCGTGCTCTGCGTCGATAAAGTCACCGTACAGGACGTTTTTGGTATTCAGCGTATCCAGCGCGGTCAGCTTCATTGCGTTGTGTGCCATCTTGGAGATGCGGGTGGATGCAACGCTTTGCTTGAACTGATCGCAATCCGAAAGCTGCTCCATCGCTGCGCTCACGCGCTGGTTTTCATCGGTGTCAATGGCCTTGTAGTCCTCGTAGCCGGTGACCACGAATACCACGTTGCCGCCCGCCTGTTTGAACTGCGCCAGCTTTTCGGCAGCACCTGCAGAGATGTATTCGCCGTATGCCAGCACCAGCGTGCGGTAAGAGCCGTTGCCAATAGCCAGTCTGCCGTCATCGGTCACGGTTGCGGCGCAAATGCTCTGATCGTCAATGATGGTGTAAAGCACCTGTCTTTGCAAAAGGTCCAGACAGAGCTGAGAGTAGTTGCGGTTGAGCTCAACCGCAGCCGTGTTCTCACCCTGTGCGGAGGAATGCACGTCGTCTGCATTGTGCAGCGCCTGAATGGTTGCGATGGGGTAGAAGATAGCCAGGTCGCCCGCCTCGACAGTGCCGTCCAGAATGGTATTCATACGGCCGACGTAGGTGTTGAGCTGATTGATCTGATCGTAGGTGTAGTCGTATTGAGGATTGATGACGTTATAAATGGTAGAGCCGAACAGGCGGGTCAGCGTTGCGCCGCCAATCGAGGCACCCATCTTGTCGTTTCGGAAGTCATCCGTGGGTGCGGCAGAGGGATTATATTCCAGCATAACGTCTTGCTTGCCGGCGTTGCGAGCAGCGCTTGCCACAAAGCGGATGCCTAAGTGGTTGCCGATATTGCATTCCGAAAGCAGCTGGTTGGGGTGTACCCACAGGGTGTCTGCACCCGGGATGGTCATGCCGCCGATGATCTGCATGAAATCACCGCCGTAGATCTCCACGTGGTCGTTCATGTTTTCTTCAAAGAGCAAATGTCCCGAGGATGCGGTGCCGTTTGCCTCGCACCAAGCCGAGATCTGGTCGATGTAAGAGGTCTTGAACAGATCGGCAACAAGGGAATAGTAGTGGATGCGCATGCGCTGCGCGTCCTCGTCTCGGCCTTCAAAGAGCAGGGGAAGCTGCAGCTCGTAGCCGTATTCTTGCTTGAATTTGGTCTCCAAGCCCTCGGTCCAGACGATATAATTTTCCATATCGCGGTTGCCAAGTCCGGGCTCGTCGGTAAAGAAGGCCTCCACCATGGAGAAGTCCTCGCCAAAGGAGTCCTTATAATGCTTGTGCGTCAGCTCGATAAAGCGTGCAACCGCCTCGGGACGCAGCAGGTCTACGTGATGGAGCGTGGTGAAATCGGTACGGTCCTGCTCGTGGTCGTCGGTGTATCGCAGGACGTAAATGTCCAGCAGGCACTCGCCGCTGATCTCGCCTGTCAGGTCAAAGGAAAGGGAAGCGCCGTTTGCTTCGGGTGTCCAGGTCTTGCCTGCAGACCTGACGGTTGCAAGCTTGATCTCAAGGTCAATGCCCTCTCTGGGGGTGTAGGTGTATTTTGCCTTGTCAAGAGCCAGTTGGAAGTGCTCAATACCCGTAGCGCGCCAGGAGGCGTCGGTATCCAGCACCTGGCCGTATGCAAGTCCGCTGGGCCACTGGTATTCGTCGTAGATCCAGAGCGTCATGTCGTTCTGCTTGCCGTACAGGTAAGTGTCGCGCAGAAGGGTGAATTCGCTCTCATCCTTGAGGTATTGTTGGTTGAAGTTGACGTTGGAAACGATGCCGCCGTATCCTTGTCCCAAAAGGGATTCTACCTGGGCGGGGTAGGTGTTGTTAAAGCCGTAGGCGACCCAGTTCATGCGGTGCGCGTTGGCAGGAGAAGCAAAGCTCTGCCCTCTCCAGAAGGAGCTGTAATCGATCTCGGGTAACACGGGCTCGTTTGATACCTCGCTTTCAAAATGGATAAAGGTTTCCGCGTCCTCGCGCGTTTCGTAAAGGCCGTAGGCCTTGAAGTAATATTGCACGCCGGGGTCACAGAAGTTGTCAAACATATCAAGGCGCAGGTTGGTCAGCGTACCGCCAAGCTCCATGGTGTGCGGATATGCGCCCACGTTGGAACGGTCGGTCAGGTCAACGATCACCACCTGCCAGTCGGCGGTGTTCTTGTATTTGAAGTTGAAGAAGGGGTACTGATCTGCGGTGACCGACGTGCGCATGCGCATCTGTCCGCCGCGCGTTACGTCGTTGGTCTTGACCAGGAGTGCCATGTAGTGGTACTTGGCAATATCCACCGAGCCTGCGGGCAGGGCAAGATTCATGTAAGGGTCAAAGCAAAATCCGTCGTGATTGTCCGCGAACAGGATCTGCATGGCCTGCTCCTGAGTGTTGTGCGTTCCGACGCAGCCAAGCACGTCAAAGCAGGCGGCGATGTTTGCCTTGTCGTTGAAGTCGACCAGAAATGCGGGCGCAACGTAAGCGTCGTCCGCCGCCATGGAGGGGCAGGCAAAAAGGGCTGCCGCCACGGTCAGCGACAGAGCGGTGATCAGTAAAAGGGTAAGGCCTGTTTTTTTCATGATTCGTTTCCTTTCTGATAAGTGTTGACGTCCGACCACCAAGGGCTTGCGTCACCAAGCAGAAATGCGCGGATGCGCTCTGCCTCGGTGCGCGCTGCCTGCATGGAGGCAGGGTCGGGGTTCTTTTTGCGCACGCCGCGCAAAAGCACGTTTTTGGGCGTTTCCTCGGGGTCGATCAACTCAAGGGCTGCGGTCGTATATCCGTGTGCCTCCAAAATCTTGAGACGCAGCGCGTCGGTCGCAGCGTCGCAAAGCTTTTGGCGCAGGATGGAATGCTTTGCAATAAAGTCAAGCTCGGGGCAGGCAAGTGCGGGGCTCATGGCGTGGTGGCAGCAGGGGGTCGAAAGAATGACGTCTGCCGAGAAGGCCAGCGCGCGGGAGAGCACCAGGTCGGTTGCAATGTCGCAGGCGTGCAGCGAGATGATCAGGTGCACGTGGTCGTCGGTGTGATATTTGCCCACGTCGCCGCATAAGAATTCAAGGCCGTCAAAGCCAAGGTCCTTGGCTGTCGAGGAGCAGAATTCAATCACGTCCGGCTTGAGATCCACGCCGGTCATGTGCACGTCTCGCCCTTTGATGATGGCAAAATAGTGATAAACGGCAAAGGAAAGGTAGCTTTTGCCGCAGCAGAGATCGCAGATGCGCAGCGTGCCTGTTGCGGGCAGCTTATCCTCTACGTCGCGCACAAGCTCCAAAAAGCGGTTGATCTGACGGAATTTTGCGCGCTTTTTGTCGTGCACGCGGCCGTTTTTGTCGCTGACCTCCAGCTTGATCAGAAACGGCTCGTTTCCGTTCAGGATATATTGCTTTTCGCGATTGTTGAAAAGCGCTTGCACGGTGGGCGCGGCAGGTGCTGCACCGTTCAGCTTGCGCAAAAGTGCGTCACCGCCGAGCAGCGTCACCTTACCGGATTTGCCGGTGCGGTATTCGCTCTGGCCAAGCGTGGTCAGAATATTGATCTGGCCTGCCGTGGCAAGCAGAGAGAGCAGGGCATCGGTGTTGCCAAGCTCCAGATTCTTATGCTTGGCCTTGTTGTCGGTGTGTAAGGATTCAGCCTGCAGACAGGGGCGGCCGCCAATGACCCGCACGGTCAGCGTGGTCTTGGTCGCATCCCCCTCGGTGTGACGGGAGAGGATGGCCTTTTTGAGAAAATTGTTCTTTGCAGCCAGCGTAATCAGCTGTGCCGCGGTCTGCAGCTGTGCGTTGTATTCGCTCATGCGTCCTCCTCCTTTTGCTTCTTTTTGAAAAGGGAGTCGAGTCGGGGCTCCTCGCGGTCCATCATTGCACGGATATTCTTCCAATGCGAGAACATCATCAGGACCACCACGCCAACCGAGAGCAGCACGGCGGTGGGATTGGGTCTCATCAAAAAGGCGGATGCGATTAAGGGGTAGAGCAGCGTGGGGAAGATGCGCGCTGCGGTGCGGAAGCGCATGCCCACAAGCACGATGACGAAAATCAAAAGCAAGATGGCGAAAACAAGCGGGGAGAGCACAAGGGCACAGAGTGCAGCGGTCTCAAAGCCGCGCGTGCCGCGCATCTTGTTCCAGATGGGCATGATCTCACCCAGCACGCAGAAGAATGCGGCAATACTTGCACCGTCCGCGCCGCGGCACAGAAAGCCCAGCGCCATGCACAAGATGACCTTGCCAAGCTCCAGCGCAAGGGTTGCAATGCCGTGCCATCTGCCCACACCTCTCCAGACGTCACCGATCTCACCCTGCCCGGAGCCAAGCCTGCAAAGGTCAATTTTCTTGACGCGGCGGCAGTAAAGGCGGGGGATCTGGATCGAGCCTATCAGGTAGGGGAGGATGGCAAAGCCCAGGATCAGGCAGGCAAGGTAGAGTGCCTGCGCACCCGTGTTGACGGGGTGGAAGGTGTCCACGCCCTCGATAACGTGCACCTCGGCAAGGCCCAGCGCGATAAAGAGCTGGGGCAGTCCGGGGATGATATGACTCAAATAATCCAAAAACATAGAAAAAACTCTCTTTTCCGGGGTAAAAACCCTATACTTATTTCTATTATATCACAGCTTGCGGCTTCTTGCAATAGCCAAGGTGTAAAGTTTTTGCTTGACAAAGGGGAGAGGGGATGCTATAATGAACTCATCCGCTATATGCCAAAACCGACGAGAAAGGACGACTGTCTGAATGGAATTCGAATTTACCTTTACCGGAATTGAACCGATCATTGAATGGCTGATCGAAACGGGGCTGATGGACGTGCTGAGCGATCTGATCTCCGATTTTTCATTCAACGCCATGTATGCGGTGCTGCTGACGCTTGCGGGATTGATCACGAGTGCGGTGACCTGGGCGGTCGTCGCGGTCGTCGTGGCCGTGGTTGCCGTGGTTGCCGTGGTTGTTTTTTTGGTTTGGCTGCTGTTTTATATCTTACATTCCATTGGCCTTATGCGTATTGCCAAAAAGCTGGGCGTCAAGCACAGGTGGATGGCGTGGATCCCGTTTGCCAATGCCTATTTGCTGGGTGCATGCGCCGAACAGGGAGAACGCAGAAACGGGAAAAAGCCTTGGAAATGGGGCTTGATATTGCTGTTCGTCACGCTGGGTCTGACGGTAGGACGGCCCATCGTACAGCTCGCCGTCAGCATCGTGCTGATGGTGCTCCCCATGCTTTCCTTTGTGATCAATGTAATTCTCGAGTGCTCCTCGCTGATCCTGATGGGACTGACGGGGTATTGTCTGTACCTGATCTTCAAGGAATTTCTGGGAAAGACGGGCGGCATCGTCATGGCGGTGTGCGCAGCGGTAATGGGCTTGTTGGAAGGAATCTTCCTGTTCATCGTGGCATTTTTCAAGCTGCGTCCCGCGCAAGAGTCTGCCAAGAAAGAGGATGAGATCGTTGCCGTCGTGGAGGCGGAGTGATATTTTCGAAAGGAGACGAGTGATTTATGACAAATGAAGAATTGATGCAGCAAATAATGGAAGCATTTGGGTTGCAGGGCACGGTGGATGCCGAGAGATTTGAACTTCTGGCGATTGTGATGATCGTTGTCGCGCTGATTGCGCTTGTGGTTGGTATTTTGACCGTGCTTGTGGCTTACGTATTGCAGGCGTTGGCCATTATGCGCATGTCCCAAAAGCTGTACGTTGAGCGTCCGTGGCTTGCCTGGATCCCGATCGCGCAGAGCTATGCTTTGGGCAGAGTGGCCGAGAGATGCGACGAGAGACAGGGCAAGGAGGTCAAGCCCTGGGCAAAGATTTTGCTGTTTGCACATATTGGTTATTACGTAGTTTACGTGGTACTGTCGGGTATGAGCGGAATTGTGCAGTTCATTGTTCCCATTCTTGGCCCTGCGCTGCTTTCGCTGCTGCAGACGGCGCTGTCCTTGGCGTTTACGGTATTTGTGTACATTTGCGTATGGAAGGCGTTCCGCGAGTTCTATCCGCCCACGGTCAATATTGTGGTATTCGTGGTAACGGTGGTATTGAGCATTCACCCGATCACCATGCTGATCGCAAGCTTTTTTACGCTTCAGCCTGCGTACAGAGAGAAGAAAAAAACGCCCGAGGACATCACCGAGAGCTTGTACGTGTAACGAAATAACGAAAAAGCCCGCGCATAAGCGCGGGCTTTTTGCGTGAGTTTGGGCCACCGTCACCCCAACGATCCACCTCCACAGGATGAAAGTTTGGGTCGAGCCTTTTCAAAGGCTCGCGCGGGTGGAGGGCGCGAAGCCCTCCTCGCCTCCGCAGAGGCGAAATGTCTTTTACGCCGTTTTTTGGTTCTTTTTTGCGGCTACTCCGTCAAAAAAGAACGGAGAGAATTTTCTCAATGTAAAAAAGCGAAAAAACCCATTTTGTAGGGGCAGAACGGAGAGGTTTTTCTCAATGTTACGCATCCTGATTCATCACCCACTTTTTTCTTTGACACCGCTGGCGCAAAGAAAAAAGTTCACAAAAAAGAAACGCCGAGAATATTTCGCGCCTGCGGGCGCGACGAGGGCGCCGCCCTCGACCCGCGACCTTTTTGAAAAAAGGTCGATCAAAAACTTTCATCCTGGGGGAGGGGTCCGTTTGGGTGGCGGTGATTGAGAGTTTTTGCAAAAAAAGCCCTTGCAACGCAAGGGCTTTTGATGTGATTTGGCTTAGAAAATGGGATAGCCCGCAGCTTCGTGTGCAGCGCGCAGCTCGTCACACATAGCAACGATCTCGTCGGTCGAGAGCTGGCTGCCCGTGTGGGGATCCAGCATTGCTGCCTGGTATACGTGCTCCATGTTGCCGGTCACGGCTGCCTCAATGGTCAGCAGCTGAACGTTGATGTTGGTCATGTTCATAGCTGCCAGCTGTACGGGCAGGCGGCCTGCATAGGTGGGATGTACGCCCTTGCGGTCAACCATGCAGGAAACCTCAACACACGCCTCGTCGGGCAGGTTGGGGATCATACCGTTGTTGAGCACGTTGCCGCCGATGCGGTAAGGCACGTCGGTCAGAATTGCCTCCATAATATGGGAAGCGTACTCGCGGGAACGGGTGTGGGAGATCTCTCCGCCCGCCATCAGCTCTTCCTTTTGACGCTTCCAGTTTGCGATCTGGGCTACGCAGCGTCTGGGATATTCGTCCAGCGGAATGTTGAACTTTTCAATCAGCTCGGGACGGTTTTCCTTGATGTAAAGGTAGTTGTATTCAGCGTTGTGCTCACTGGATTCGGTGCAGTAGTAGCCAAGCTTGTCAATGTAGTCAAAGCGGACCATGTCGTCGTGCTTTTCGTTTGCATTCTTTTCCTTGGCTCTTCTCTTGATCTCGGGATAGAGGTCGTTGCCGTCCTTGTCCTCGATCTCAAGCAGCCATGCCATGTGGTTGATGCCCGCGATCTTTTCGCGTCTGCCCTCCAGCTTGTCCTGCATGCCAAGGCGATGCAAAAGACCCTCGGAGCAGACCTGAACGCTGTGGCAAAGGCCGACCGTCTTGATCTTGGTGTATCTCTGCATGTAGCCGGACAGCATAGCCATGGGGTTGGTATAGTTGAGGAACCACGCATCGGGGCAAACCTCTTCCATGTCGGCAGCGAAATCCTTGAGGACTGCGATGGTACGCAGTGCGCGGAAGATACCGCCAATGCCTAACGTGTCGCCGATGGTCTGGCGCAGACCGTACTTCTTGGGGATCTCGAAGTCGATGATGGTGCAGGGATCGTACAGACCGACCTGGATCGCGTCAACCACGAAATCAGCGCCGCGCAGCGCGTCCTTGCGATTTTCCACGCCCAGATACTTGTTGATCGTTGCGCGATTTTCGTTGATGTTCTCATTGAGCTTGGTGATCATCAGATAGGATTCGTCCAATCTGTCAGCGTCAATGTCGTAAAGCGCGATCTCGGCGTCGTGCAGACAGGGGGTCAGCATCGCGTCGCCCAGTACGTTCTTTGCAAAAACGGTGCTGCCCGCACCCATAAATGTAATTTTTGCCATAGCGTGTCTCCTTTATTTGATTGGATTGCTTATTTGGATACTTTCATTATACTTTTTTTGACTTCAAAAATCAATAGGTTGTCGGGAATTTTTTATTTTTTTGCTGCGGACTCTTTCCTCTTTGGTAAAACTGTGCTATAATGGGAGCAGATTGGATTTTGGAGAGATATATGAAAAAAGGATTTTTCAGAAATATACAGTGGGGGCTGTTGCCAACCGTGGTCGCGCTGGCCTTGCCCACCATGCTTGAGCAGCTGATGCACACGGTGGTGCAGTACGTGGATACCGCCATGGTCGGCTCGCTTGGAACGCAGGCCTCCGCCGCCGTGGGTGCCACCAGCACGGTGGGCTGGCTGGTCGGCAGCACGCTCTCGGCACTTGGCGTCGGCTTTTTGTCCTATATTGCGCGCTCCATGGGTGCGGGGGATAAGGATATGTGCCGCCGCGCGTCCTCGCAGGCGGTGCTGCTTGTGCTTGTGTCCGGCATTCTGTTTACGGTGCTGACGCTCGCGCTCTCGCCCTTTGTGCCCGTGATCATGCAGGTCGACCCCGATATCCGTGATACGGCCACCATCTATTTCTTTATTTTGTATACCCCCATGCTGTTCCGCGCGGCGTCTATCATTTTCGGTGCCGTGTTGCGCGGGGCGGGGGATACCAAAACGCCCATGAAGGCGGGCATTATCGTCAATATCGTCAACGTCGCGCTCAACTTTTTCCTGATCTACCCCACAAGAATTGTGGAATTGCCCTGGTTCTCGGACACCGTTTTGCCGCTGACCATCCCCGGCGCGGGGCTTGAGGTGGTGGGCGCGGCGGTTGCCAGCGCGATTTCGTTCGTGGTTGGCGGCATCGTGATCACGATTGCCGTGTGGAGACATCCGCTGGTTTCTCCGCGCGGACAAAGACTTTGGCCCGATCGCGAGATCCTGCGCCCCTGCTTAAAGGTGGCCATGCCCAACATGGCGCAGAGATTTGCCACCTCGCTTGGCTACGTGGTGTTTGCCTCCATGATCAATTCGCTTGGCGACGTTTCCACCGCTGCGCACGGCTTTGCCAACACGGTGGAGTCCGCGTTCTACATTCCCGGATACGGTATGCAGGCCGCTGCCGCTACGCTGGCGGGCAACTGCGTGGGTGCCAAGGATAAGGGAAAGCTCAAGGATCTCGGCAGGCTGATGCTGGTCTGCGAGGTGCTGCTCATGATTGTTTCGGGCGGACTGCTATTTTTGCTTGCGCCGTATATGCTGCGCATCTTCTCCAAAGACCCGCTGGTCATCTCGCTTGGCACCACCGTTTTGCGCATGGTGGCGCTGTCCGAGCCCTTCTACGGTGTCACCATCATCACCGAGGGCATGATGCAGGGCGTGGGCAATACCAGAACGCCGTTTGTTTTCAACGTCATCGGCATGTGGGGCATGCGCATCTTCGGTACGTTTTTGTGCCTTATGCTTTTGCCCAACCCCACGCTTGTGGCTGCCTGGGCGTGCATGATCGCGCACAACCTTGCGCTGTTTTTCATGTTCTCGATCTATTACAAGAAAGGCAAATGGAGCCCGTTGCATAAAACATAATGCAAAATGCAGAATTATGGTTGGAAATCCGCTCGGACGAGCGGATTTTCTTTTTTCAAAGATACGCTTGCTTACTTGGCTTTGCAGGGGATCAACTGAAAATATTATTGACAAATGTACTATAATATGATAAAATAAAATCAAATAGGCGTTTTTACGGAGGAAATGGATGATCACGTACGATCAACTGCGGCACAGCCCGGAAATCAGAACCTATATTCAGAAGGCGGACGAATCCTTGCGCGCGCTTGGCTTTACCGAGCACAGCTTTGCGCACGTCACGCGCGTGTCCGAAACGGCAGCATATATCCTTAGCGAGCTTGGATACGGCGAGCACGAGATTGAGCTTGCCAAAATCGCCGGCTACCTGCACGACATCGGCAACTTGGTCAACCGCGTGGAGCACTCGCAGAGCGGTGCGGTTATGGCCTTCCGTTTGCTTGATCATATGGACATGCCCCCCGAGGATATTGCCACCGTGGTCACCGCCATCGGCAACCACGACGAGGGCACCGGCGTGCCTGTCAACGGCGTGGCAGCTGCTTTGATCCTGGCAGACAAGTCGGACGTAAGAAGAAGTCGCGTCAGAAACGAGGACTTTGCCACCTTTGATATTCACGACCGCGTCAATTATTCGGTGGAGATGTCGCGCCTGACGCTGGATAAGGAGCGGAGAACCGTGACGCTGACGTTGGATATCGATACGAGCGTTGCATCGGTCATGTCGTATTTTGAGATTTTTCTTGGCAGAATGGTCATGTGCCGCAAGGCTGCGGATATGCTTGGCCTTCAGTTTAAGTTAAATATAAACGGACAAATGTTGATCTGATTTACAAAGGATCGGAAAGGACTCGAAAATGCAAAATTTGTTGAACAATCTGCAGGCGGTATTTACCCACGAGAGCGTTGACGTCTTCATGGTTCTCAATCTGTTGCTCGGCCTTGCACTGTTCTTGTTCGGTATGGACGTCATGGGTGATGCTCTTAAAAAGAGTGCGGGGAACAGGCTCAAGATTATTCTTGGCAAGCTGACCTCCAACAAATTCAAGGGCTTTTTGCTGGGCTTGGGTGTCACTGCCATCATTCAATCGTCCTCGGCTACCACGGTCATGGTAGTGGGCTTTGTCAACTCCGCAACCATGACGCTTGCACAGGCTGTCGGTGTGATTCTTGGCGCTAATGTGGGCACTGCGGTGACCGCATGGCTGACCGCGATGACCGGCATGGAGGTTGCAGGTGCTGAGGGAGCTATGAGTATTTTGCAGTATTTCAAGCCGGATTTCTGGATGCCCATCCTTGCCATTGTGGGTATCGTGTTCTGCATGTTTGCCAAGAAGAACAGATATAAGCAGGTCGGCTTTATTCTTTTGGGCTTTGGCGTGCTGATGACGGGTATGAATATCATGTCGGATGCGGTTGCCGTGTTCAAGGAGATTCCCGAGTTCGGTAATTTACTTGTGATGTTTGAAAATCCCTTCTTGGGCATTCTTGCAGGTACCGTGCTGACCGCAATTGTACAGTCCTCCTCTGCATCCGTCGGTATTTTGCAGGCGTTGACCGCGTCGGGCGCGATCTCTTACGGTATCGCCATCCCGATCGTCATGGGTCAGAATATCGGTACTTGTGTCACTGCAATGCTGTCCTCTATGGGCTCGTCCAAGAACGGTAAGCGTGCAGCACTGGTGCACCTGTACTTTAACATTATTTCGGTCGTCGTTGTGCTCAGCGGCTACTACATTTTGGACGCGATGATTGGATTTGGGCTTAACAGCGTTACAGCGAACATGTGGGATATTGCGATTATCCACACAGTATTCAAGATCATCGCAGTCATTATTATGTTCCCGTTCACCAATCTGCTGGTCAAGCTGGCAACCGTATCCGTTCCCGAGACCTCCAAGAAAAAGAAGGACGAAGACGGTCTTGTGCTGGACGAGAGACTGTTTATCACCCCTGCCGTTGCAGTAGAGCAGGCAGAGGTTGCTGCACGAAAGATGGCGGTGGCGTCCTGCGACGCGATGGACCGCGCGCTGATGCTGCTATCCAATTATGATTCCAAGTCCGCCGATCTTGTGCGCAAGTGCGAGGACGACGTGGACAAGATGGAGGATAAGATCGGCTCGTACCTTGTCAAGCTGGCTGCAAAGAACAGCTCGGGCGAGGGCTCGCGCGAGATCACCAAGCTGCTCCACCTGATCGGTGACTTTGAGCGTATTTCGGACCACGCAGTCAACATTGCCGAGTCGGCTGAGGAAATGAGAGATAAGCAGATTCAATTCTCTCCCGCAGCGCAAAAGGAGATCAGCACCATGGTCGCCGCTGTGCGCGAGGTGCTTTGGAACGCACGCGAGGGCTTTATCAACGACGATTTCGAAATGGCTGCCTCGGTTGAACCGCTGGAGGAGGTCATTGACGATCTTCGTGACGCTATCAAGCTGCACCACATCGTGCGTCTGCAGAACAACGAATGCACCATGGAAATGGGCTTCATTCTCTCCGACCTGCTGACCAACTGCGAACGCGTTGCAGACCATTGCTCCAATATCGCGGGCTGCATGCTGGAGCTTTCGCAGGATAAGGCACTTGATATGCATAAATACCTGTACGACGTCAAGCACGGCAGCCCCGAGTTTGACCGCAGATTCCAGGAATACAAGGAAAAGTATCCCATTGAGGATTGATCCTTTGAAAACTACATAAAAGAGTGGGGAAAATCGACCTTTGTAAGACAGGGTCGGTTTTCCCATGCTTTATTGAACGGAGAATATGAAAAATATCAAAAGAACAAAGCAGTATAAGGAAACGAGGGCAAGATTTGCCGAGGTTTCGAGAAGACTTGCCGAAATTTACCCCGGCGCGGAGTGTGCGCTGGAGTGGAGGACCGATGCGCCCGATCCTGCGGACGACGGCTGGCGACTTTTGATCATGGGCAGGCTGTCGGCGCAATGCACCGATGCCAGGGTCAATATCGTGTGCCGTGATCTGTTTGCCGCGTACCCAACTGTCGAGGCGGTGGCCGGGGCGCCCATCGAGGATCTTGAGAGACTGGTGCATTCCTGCGGCTTTTACCGCGCGAAGGCAAGTAACATCAAGGATTCGTGCGCACTTTTGGTCAACGAATACGGCGGCAGAGTGCCCGCTGACCGTGAGGTGCTGCTGACCTTCCCGGGTGTGGGGCGCAAGATCGCCAATCTTTTGTTGGGCGATATTTACGGCATCCCCGGCATCGTGGCCGACACGCACCTGATCTGCATCGGTGGCAGACTCGGCGCGTATCCTGTGGAAATGAAGGATCCGCATAAGGTGGAAAAGATCTTGGATTTGTACGTTGAGCCCGCGGATCAAAGCGATTTTTGCCATCGCGCCGTACAGTTCGGCCGCGATTATTGCACAGCAAGAGCACCCAAGTGCGATCGGTGCCCGCTTGGGGATATTTGTCCGTTTGCGCAGGCAGGAAACTGAATGAGCGCTTGTAGGGGATGAATTTGCTTGCAAATATTCCTCCCCTACAAAAGAATGAAACAGAAAGGATGTGATCCTATGGAAACACAACATAAGGTGTACGGCAAGGCCGCACGACTTTGGCGTTTCTTGAGAAAGAGCCGCCTTTGGTTTGCGTTGGGCATTCTGTGTGCCGTTGCCATGACCGCGCTTGAAATGGTCGCACCGCAGATCGTCAACTTCACCGTGGACAATCTGCTCTCGGGCGAGGAGCTCGTGCTGCCCGCGTGGCTTGCAGGGCTTGTGGACGCGCCCGCGCTGATTGCGTACCTGCAGGATAAATTATGGCTGGTGGCCATTGCCGTCATCGTCACAGGTGCTGCCTCGGTGCTGTGCCGCTTTGGCAACATGTATTTTAACAATAAGGGCGGCGAGAGCATGGTCAAAACCATTCGCGACGACCTGTTTTCGCACATTGGCCGCCTGCCGCAGAGCTTTTATTCGCAGAACAAGACGGGAGATTTGATCCAACGCTCCACCTCGGACGTGGAAATGGTCAAGAATTTCGTGGCAGAGCAGTTGGTGCCCTTGTTCCGCGTCATCATTCTGCTGGCCGTGTCTCTGACCGTTATGTTTATGATGAATCCGCTGCTTGCGCTGGTGCCTCTTTGCTTTGTGCCCATCGTGCTGACCTATTCGCTGGTGTTCCGCGCACAGATCAGCAAGCATTTTGAGGCTTGCGATATCTGCGAGGCAGAGCTTTCCTCGATTACGCAGGAAAATCTGACCGGCGTGCGCGTGGTACGCGCTTTTGGCCGCGAGAGAAGCGAGATTGAGAAATTTGACAGAAAAAATAAGGAATACGGCGACCGCAACGTGCGCCTGACCTGGCTGTTTACCTGGTTCTGGATCGTGGGTGACTTTTTCTCCGGCATGCAGGTGCTGGCGGTGCTGGGCGTGGGCACGTATATGTGCGTCGCGCACGGCATGGAGCTTGGCGACCTGCTTGCGTTCGTGTCTTATAACGCCATGATGCTGTGGCCTGTGCGCTCTCTTGGCCGAATCGTGTCCGAGATGAGTAAGGCGGGCGTGGCGCTGGGCAGAATCAACGACATTCTCAACACCGATCCCGAGCTGCAGACCCAAGAGGTCAAAGAGCCCGATTTCAAGGGCGATATCGTGTTCGATCACGTCAGCTTCCGTTACGAGGCGGAGGGCGCGCAGATCTTAGAGGACGTTTCCTTCTCGGTAAAGGGCGGCAGCGTGATCGGTATCATGGGCGGCACGGGCTCGGGCAAGAGCACGCTGATGGGGCTTTTGGACCGACTTTACGAGCTGGAGGATGGCTCTATCACCATTGGCGGCGTGCCGATCGGTCAGATCGACCGCGCAGAGCTGCACCGCCGCGTGGGATACGTGCTGCAGGATACGTATCTGTTTTCGGGCACCATTGCCGAGAATATCTGCATGGGCACGGACGGCATGGATATGGACGAGGTCAAGCATGCCGCGGGCGTTGCCTGCTTTGACGGCGCGGTGTCCGAATTCAAGGAAGGGTACGAGACCTTTGTGGGCGAGCGCGGCGTAACGCTGTCGGGCGGCCAGAAGCAGAGGTGCTCGATTGCCAGAATGCTGGCAATGCGCCCCGATATTATGATTTTTGACGATTCTCTGTCTGCCGTGGACAGCGAGACCGATGCAACCATTCGCCGCGCGCTGCGTCGCGAGTTTGAGAATTGTACGGTCATTCTGATCTCGCACCGCATCACCACGCTCTCGCATGCGGACAAAATCGTGGTGCTG
This sequence comes from Clostridia bacterium, assembly GCA_017503325.1. Lineage (GTDB taxonomy): Bacteria > Bacillota > Clostridia > Oscillospirales > CAG-272 > SVQP01. The sequence goes on from JAFVTI010000008.1 coordinate 121,936, forward strand.
GACGAGGGCCGCGTGGCCGAAATGGGCACGCACGAGGAGCTCGTGGCCAAGGGCGGCATTTACAGCCGCGTTTGCAGCATGCAGGGCAGAGATGAAGTGCAATCCGAAGGGGAGGTGACGGCATGAGAGCGAAGGAAACAAAGAAAAAGAGCTGCTTTAAGCTGCCGTACCCCAAGGTAATCGCTTTTTTCAAGCCCTATTTGTGGGTGTTTGGTGTCATTTTGTTCTTGGGTATTTACAGCGGCGTGGTGGATATCTGCCTGCCTTTGTTCCAGGAATACGCCATCGCCAATTTCATCGTGCCCGGCACGGTGTCGGGGCTTGGGCTGTTTTGCCTGTTTTACGCGCTGTTTTTGCTTTCGCGTATCGTGGCCGATTTTATTTCGTCCTATCAGACCGGACGCATTGAGGTGCTGATCGCCAAGGATATGCGCGGCGCGTGCTTCAAGCATTTGCAAACGCTGTCCTTCTCGTTCTTTAACCAGAACAGCGTCGGATACTTGCACTCACGTATTATGAGTGACACCAGCCGTATTGGCGGCGTGGTCGCTTGGGATTTCATGAGCGGTGTGTGGAATTTGTCGTATCTGATCGGCGCTGCCGTTATCATGTTTATCAAGGATTGGAAGCTGGCCTTGTGCGTCATGGTCATCGTGCCGGTCATCGCGCTGAGCGCGGCACTGTTTGAGCGCAGATTGCGCACGCTCAACGGTGAGGTCAGAGAGCTCAATTCGCAGATCTCGGGCAAGTTCAACGAAAGCATCACAGGCTCGCGCACCGTGCGCGTGCTGGGCGCAGAGGAAAAGATGCGCAAGGGATTTTTTGCGCTGACCGGCAAGATGAACAAGACCGCCGTGCTGACCGCACGCGTGCGTGCAAGCTTTATCTGCCTGATCTCGTTCTCCACCTCCATGGCGTTGGCACTGGTGCTGTGGCGCGGCGGCCTGATCGCGCAGGAGAATCTGGAGTTTATTGCAAAGCTTTCGGTCTTTATGACCTACGCCATGAACGTCATGGAGCAGGTGCAATGGGTGGTCAACGCCATGGCCGATATGATTTTCGTGCGTGTCAACATGGAGCGCGTTTCCAAGATTCTGGAAACAGAATCCGACGTGCCGGACAGCGCAGAGGTTGTGGAAAAGTACGGCGACACCTTCCATCCCAAAAAAGAGAATTGGGAGCCCTTGCAGGGTGACATTACCTTTGAGGACGTGTCGTTCATGTATCCGGACGGCAACGAATGGGTGCTGGAAAACTTTGATCTGCACGTGCCGAAGGGCACGAACGTGGCTATTGTGGGCGAGACGGGCGCGGGAAAATCCACGCTGGTCAACCTGGTCTGCCGATTCTACGACCCCACCAAGGGCCGCGTGCTGATCGATGGCAGAGATGCAAGAGAGAGAAGCCAGCTGTGGCTGCACTCCTCGCTTGGCTACGTGCTGCAAACCCCGCATCTGTTCTCGGGCTCGATCGCGGAGAATCTGCGCTACGGCAATCCGAATGCTACCGAGGCAGAGATGGAGGCCGCACTGCGCGAGATCGACGCGTGGAGAATCGTGGAGCGCATGGGTAAGGGACTGGAGAGCGACGTGGGCGAGGGCGGTGACCTTTTGTCCACGGGCGAAAAGCAGCTGATGTCGTTTGCGCGCGTCATGCTGGCCAATCCTTCGATTTTGGTGCTGGATGAGGCCACCTCGTCGGTGGACAGCCACACCGAGCAGCTGATCCAGCGTGCCACCGAGCGCGTCAGCGAGGGCCGTACCTGCTTTGTCATCGCGCACAGACTCTCCACCATCCGCCAAGCCGATATCATCCTGGCCGTCAAGGACGGCAAGATCATCGAGCGCGGCAGCCACGCCGAGCTGATGGCGGCAAAGGGGTATTATTACCGCCTCTATACCCGCCAGTACGAGGACGAGCAAACGCAGATCGTGCTTGATAAGAAAGAATAAAAAACAATATTTACATGAAAACCCCTTTGGTATCAAACGGTACCAAAGGGGTTGGTTTTATGTTGCTTAAAGTAAAAAAACATGCTATGCCATCTTCACCAAATTGTGTAGGGGAGGAGTATTTGCAAGCAAATTCATCCTCCCGCACGTATTGCTACAAGGGTATCGCGATATGGAATTGCTTTCGGGCGGGAGGATGAATTTGCTTGCAAATACTCCTCCCCTACATGATTCCATGTTCTTTACTCCATATTCTTCAAATACAATTCCGCCTCCATGCAGGTTTTGCCATCCTGGTTGACCAAGCGGAAGTAATATCCGTTCTCGCTCTCTGCGCGGTAGACGGTCAGCACGTCGCCGTAGGCGGCCTCGTGCAGGTAGGAGAGCGAAAAGCCGCTGACAAACTTGCCAAGCATATCCGGCACGTAATCGCACAGCATGTCGGGGTACTTGGTGTTGTTCATGTGCATGTTGTAGTCCAGATCCGAGTAGCGGATCTCGCGCTTGCCAACCTCGGTCAGGGTCGTCGAGGAGGTGATGCGCACGCGGCGGGGCAGCTCACCCTTGTCGATCATCTCATCCTCGGGAAACAGGGCGGCTGCGGGAAACTCCTCGGCTTTGATAAAGGTGCGGTCCTTGAGGTTGACCAAGGCCCATTCGGACGACGCGCGGGCGTAGACCTTGCCGTCGTATTCGATCTCGAAGCAACGGTTATAGGCGTAGCCTCGCGAGGGCGGACACCAGGTATTGACCCAAATGCGGATGTAGGGGGGGAGGGGCGCGTCGATGCTGACCTGAATGCGGCTCATGATAAAGCCGATGCCGTCACGCTGATGGATCTCGTCCAGATCCAGGTCGATCGCGCGGCACTGCCTGTTGGCACACTCCTGCATATACATCAGCACCTGCGAGGGGCGGATGATCAGATCGGGGTCGCAATCATGCCATTTGGTTAAAAAATGCTCGGTATGTTTCATGGATACCTCCAAAAAGGAGCTGCCTTACAGAGAAAGACAGCTCCGGTGTGGTCAGATTAAAGGGTGCCCGAAGAGCCCAGCACGTTCTTGATCTTGTGCTGAACCATCTTCTTGACCTCGCTGCGTGCGACGGTCAGGTAGCTGCGGGGGTCAAAGACGTCGGGCTGCTCTACGAGCACGCGGCGAACGCCTGCGGTCATGGCAAGACGGATATCCGAGTCGATGTTGATCTTGCAAACTGCCATGGAAGCAGCCTGGCGCAGCATTTCCTCGGGGATGCCGATCGCGTCGGGCATCTTGCCGCCAAGGGCGTTGATCTCACGCACGTATTCCTGGGGCACGGAGGATGCGCCGTGCAGAACGATGGGGAACTCGGGCAGTCTCTTGGAGATCTCCTCCAGCACGTCAAAGCGGAGCTGAGGCTTGGTGCCGGGCTTGAACTTATATGCGCCGTGGCTGGTACCGATGGCGATTGCCAGGGAGTCAACGCCGGTGCGGGTGACGAATTCCTCTACCTCGTCGGGGTTGGTGAACATAGCGTCCTCGGCCTTGACCTTTACGTCGTCCTCAATGCCTGCCAGCTTGCCAAGCTCGCCCTCTACCACAACGCCGTGTGCGTGAGCATATTCCACGACCTTGCGGGTCAGTGCGATGTTGTCCTCAAAGGAATGGTGAGAGCCGTCGATCATGACCGAAGTAAAGCCGCCGTCGATGCAAGCCTTGCAGATCTCGAAATCTGCGCCGTGGTCAAGGTGAAGGGCCAGGTCGATATCGGTATCGCGGATCGCCGCCTGTGCCAGAGCCATGAGGTATTCGTGCTTTGCGTACTTACGTGCGCCTGCGGATACCTGCAGGATGACGGGGGACTGCTCTTCCTTAGCAGCCTCGGTGATCGCCTGGATAATTTCCATGTTGTTGATGTTGAAAGCACCGATCGCGTAGCCGCCGCGATAAGCCTTCTTAAACATTTCTGTGGTTGTAACAAGTGCCATTTTGGATTCCTCCGGTAAAAAATTCTACCGTTATTCTATCATAAAATATGCATAAAATCAATAGCAAATCAGGATTTTCATAAATTTTTAACCGATTGGCTGCCCTTCGGACGGATCCTTGGCAGCAACGGCACCGCTCTGCGTGCCTGTGCCAAGCCCAAAGCTGACTGCGATGGCGTTGTCCACGCGCAGCATGGCGTCCTCGTCCAGATGTCCCATCTTTTCCTTGAGTCTGCGTTTGTCAAGCGTGCGGATCTGCTCAAGCAGAATGATCGAGTCCTTGGCAAGTCCGGCCTTGTCCGCGTATATGTCAATGTGCGTGGGCAGTCTTGTCTTGCCCATGCGCGAGGTGATCGCCGCCGCGATGACGGTGGGGCTGTATTTGTTGCCCACGTCGTTTTGTATGATCAGCACGGGGCGCAAGCCCCCTTGCTCCGAGCCCACCACGGGCGAGAGATCTGCGTAATAAATATCACCGCGTTTTACGGTCATCATGGTCATGCCTCCTGTATATATGTGAATGTGATGTACTTTCATTGTTGCCGCACATGCGCGCGTTTAGTCGCCCGTGCTTTATATTGCAGTATATACAGAAATTCGACAATTTGCCCCATGCAGGGAGGTGTTAAAATTCGGTAAAAAGATGGAATTTGCCCTTGCATTGGCGTATGGCGTGTGTTATAATAAAATCGGAAAAATAAAGACAGAATATAAAGTCAGAAATATAAAGAGGAGCACAATATGCGCAAAACGAAAATCATTTGTACCATCGGGCCTGCGACGCAAGACGAGGATACCTTAAAGGGCCTTTGCAAGGCCGGTATGAACGTAGCACGTCTCAACTTTTCTCATAATACGCACGAGGATCATCAGCAAAGGATTGACAGCATCAAAAAGGTAAGAGCCGAGCTGGACATGCCCATTGCCATTATGCTGGACACCAAGGGCCCCGAGTACCGTATCAAGACCTTTGAAAATGGCAGCGTGACGCTGGCAGAGGATCAGAAATTCACCTTTACCACCGAAGAGATAGAGGGCAACGACAGCATCGTGTCTGTCAGCTACTCGGAGCTGGTGCACGAGCTTGTGCCCGGTGACACCATCCTGCTCAACAACGGCCTGCTTATCTTCCGCGTGGAGGAGATCGAGGGCAAGAATATCCATTGCCGCGTGGTTTGCGGCGGCGAGCTTTCCAACCGCAAGAGCATGAGCTTCCCCGGCAAGGTCATGAAGCAAAAGTACCTGTCCGATCAGGATAAGGCGGATATTGCATTCGGCATTAAGAACGGTGTGGATTTCATTGCCTGCTCCTTCGTTTCCTGCAAGCAGGATCTGATCGACGTGCACAATTTTCTTGCCGAGATCGGCGGCGAGGGCAAGGTGGACCTGATCGCAAAGATCGAAAACCAGTCGGGATACGACCACATTGAGGAGATCTGCGAGGTGTGCGACGGTATCATGGTCGCGCGCGGCGATATGGGCGTGGAAGTGCCGTTTGAGCAGCTGCCCGCGATGCAGAAAACCTTGATCACCAAGTGCAGAATGCTTGGCAAGCGAGTCATTACCGCAACCGAAATGCTTGAGAGCATGATCTACAATCCCAGACCCACCAGAGCCGAGATTTCGGACGTTGCGAATGCGGTTTACGACGGCACAAGTGCCATTATGCTTTCGGGCGAGACCGCTATGGGCAAGTACCCCGTGCAGACCGTACAGGTCATGTCCAAGATCGCGGAGACCACCGAGAATAACATTGATTATACCGACATTTTCTATGGCACCGAGTTCAGAATCAAGAACACGGTGGACGCGATTTCGCACGCAACCTGCGCGGTGGCGATCGACATTGGCGCAAAGGCCATCGTGGCTTGCTCGCTTTCGGGCATGACCGCGCGCATGGTTTCGCGCTTCCGCTGCCCCGTGGATATCATCGGTCTGACCACCGACGAGAGCACCTACCGTAAGCTGGCGCTCTCCTGGGGCGTGACTCCCGCGCTGTGCGAGAAGTACCCCTCGACCGACGTGCTGTTCTATACCGCGACCAAGATGGCACCCAAGCTTTTGCCCATGCAGAAGGGGGATAGCATCGTCATCACGGGCGGCGACACTACGGGCGTATCGGGCAAGACGAGCCTGATCAAGGTCGAGCAGATTTATTGATTATGTAAGAAAAACACCGCTCGGCGGTGTTTTTCTGTTGGTTCACTCCAACAGGATGAAGTTTGGATCGCCATTGCCCAAACGGATTACTCCCACAGGATGAAAGTTTTGATCAAACTTTTTCAGAAAAGCATGGTGGCGTGTGAATGTCGTTATACTTTCGAGTGTAAGTGACGCCACCCGATGCTGAATTTCATCAAAATTCAGCATCCAAAAGTCAACCGGCAGCGCCCTCGTCGCCTCCGCAGAGGCGAAGCTTTTTCGGCGTTTAATTTGCGAAGCAAATATGTTCTTCTTTGGGCCTCTTTGCTCAAAAAGAACGGAGAGGGTTTTCTCAATGTCACATATCCTAATTCATCCTGTGGAGGCGACCTCTCTCTGCTTGACAACTCCGCGTCGTTATGTTATAATCATTCCATCATCCATTTGACCGAAAAGAGGAAATATATATGAAATATTTGAATATGAAACCCATCACAAAATCCGCGCTGCTCGCGCTTTCCTTGCTGCTTTCTCTCTCCCTTTTGCTGATCGGCTGCGATTCTCCCGCGCCCGAGGGAGATGGTACAGAGCAAAATGCCGACGGCAACGTCACCTATACCGTCACCGTGCTGGATCCCGACGGTGCCCCCGTGCCCGGCGTTGGCATTCAGTTCTGCGACGATAACGGCTGCCGCATGCCCATGACCACGAATTCCGAGGGCGTTGTCACCCTGACCGAGGCAAAAAGCAATTTCCATATCACCATCGTGGGCGTGCCCGAGGGCTTTGCCAAGGATTCCGAGGAGTATCATTTCGGTGATGCATTTGAATTGACCGTGACGTTGACCGCGGAATAAAAAAACAGCCGTATGGGGCTGATGAATTGGCGAAGAAATGGGGATGAATCATACCCGTTTCTGTCAAAACAATAAACTGAGATACGCAAAAAAACAGCTGTAGGGGGCGACGTCCCCGACGCCCCATCCTACATAAACAAATCTTTTCGCAATGCAATAAGTTCCATGTGCCTA
>JAFVTI010000009.1 GCA_017503325.1 Clostridia bacterium
TAGGCACATGGAACTTATTGCATTGCGAAAAGATTTGTTTATGTAGGATGGGGCGTCGGGGACGTCGCCCCCTACAGCTGTTTTTTTGCGTATCTCAGTTTATTGTTTTGACAGAAACGGGTATGATTCATCCCCATTTCTCCGCTAATTCATCAGCCCCATAGAGCTATCCTTTTTGCTTGTGCAACCCGCGATTGTTTCCCCATCTCCCGGCGGTTGATTGACAAACCGGGAGATCCATGCTATAATAGACCAAAGAAAGGGGAGTGAGGTTATGATTTACGCAAGAAAGCTCATGCTGCCAAGCGAGCTTGCCGAGATAGAATTTATCAAGCTGGAAAAGCGCACCTGCTTCCATACCTTCTACCCCTTCAAGATTTTTCCCGACAAGGGCTTGCGCGAGGTTAGCTTTGACACCATCACCATGTTTTACGGAGGAAACGGATCGGGAAAGAGTACGCTGCTCAATCTCATTGCGCGCAAAATGGGGGCGGTGCGTTATTCCGAATTCAACGACGCGCCCTTTTTCGATACCTTTGCGGATATGTGCTACCTTGAATACGCCAAGCGGCCGCGCGCGTCCTTCGTGCTGACCAGTGACGACGTGTTTGATTATGCGCTCAGTGCACGCGCCGTCAACGAGGGCATCGACGACAAACGCAATCAGCTGCTTGACAAGTACGTATCGGTGCATGGACAGGTGATGCAAGGGGATCCCGAGGTGAGCAGGCTGCACGGACTTGACGACTACGAGCGGTGGCGCGAGGTGCGAGAGATCCTCTCGCCAAAAAAGACTCAGTCGTCTTATGTCAAAAAACGCGTGGCGCAGGATATTGACCTCTGCTCCAACGGCGAGACCGCCATGCGGTATTTTCTTGACCGCATTGAAGAGGATGCGGTGTATCTGCTGGACGAGCCCGAAAACAGCCTTTCGATCGAGTATCAGATCGAGCTTGCAGCCTACGTTGCGGCCACGGCACGGGCAGGAAATTGCCAGTTTATTATCGCCACGCACTCGCCCGTCTTTTTATCCATGCAGGGTGCGAAAATCTACGACCTGGACGCCTATCCCGCCTCGGTCAGCAAATGGACCGACCTGCCCAACGTGCGCAAATACTTTGATTTCTTTATGGAGCACAGAGAGGAATTTGACTAAGACAAGCCCCGATTTCGATCGAGGCTTTCTTTTTGAAAAACTTTTTGGAAGACTTGTCCCCAAATCGGGCAAATCCACACTATATGGGTGAAGGGAGGCGAGAGGATGCAAAGCATGCATGAGCAATTGATGAGCAATTTTTGCGAGAACTACATGGAAAAGGTGTTTTATTTCTGTCTGAGAAAGACGGGAGAGGAAAGCCGTGCACAGGATCTGACGCAGGACATTGCACTGCAGGTGATGTTGGCGTTGCACGCGGGCACCGTTCCCGAGCATTTTTCCGCATGGGTCTGGCAAATCGCCAAAAACCGTTATGCTGCATGGGCGGACGCCAAGCGTATAGAGCGTGAGTCGGTGACCGGTGCCGACGTTTCCGATTTTGAGATCGAGGACGAGAGCGAAAATTTGCTTGCGCAAACCATCAAAGCCGAGCAGCTTGCGATTTTGCGCAGAGAGCTTGCGTTTATCAAAAGCGAGTATCGCAATATCGTCGTGGCGTACTACATGCAAAATAAGAGCATCAAGGACATTGCTCTTGCGAATTCTCTCTCGTGCGAGGCCGTCAAAAAGCGGCTGCAGCGCGCCCGAAAAATATTGAAGGAAGGTATGAATATGGCAAGAGAATTTGGAGTCAGAAGCTACAGGCCCGAGAAAATCGCGTATTCGTTCAACGTTTCCAAGCCCGGAGCGAACAATCAGCCCTACAGTATCAACTGGTATGCGCACAGAATGTATCAGAACATCGCATTGGAGGCTTACGCCAACCCCAGCACAGCAGAGGCGCTGGCATTGGAGCTTGGTGTGGCGCTGCCTTATATGGAGGACGAGCTGGAGTATCTCACACGCGAGACCTTTTTGACCAAGCAGGACGGCAAATATCAGACTGCTTTTCCCATCATCAGCGCAGCGACGCAGCTCAAGGTACACGCCGCGCAGCTGAGTGCCGCACCCGAGATCACCAAGGCGCTCATTGATTTTACCGAGTACTTGAACAAAGCCTTGACTACGCGGGGTTATGCATATTACGGCACGTATTCCGATTATGAAAGCGCGAAATGGTCGCTTTTGATGCTGGCGTACGATTCGTTTATGCATCATGCAGCTCGCGTGTATCCCCATTTTACCGAGCGCCCCGAGGGCGGCTTTTGGGATATGATCGGCTATGAATTATGCCGTGAAGCAAGCGAGCCCTGCTTTGTGGGCAATCATGGCAGCGGATACGGCTTTCAGCAGTTCCGCTATGAGTTTGACGGCATCTGCGATCAAACGCCCCCTTATCTGAGCGAGGAGCAGGCAAGCGTGCTGCGCGGATACGTCACGGGCGAGATTCCTGCAAATTCCGAGCAGCTCGCGGCACAGCTGGCAGAGTTTGGTTATTTGCGAGAAGAGAATGGCGCATATGTACCCACCATTCTGGTGCTTGATTGGGAGGAGATCAAAAAGCAGGTCAAGGCATTGGACTGCAAAGAGCTTGAAACACTCGAGGTGCTTGCCGAGGCGGCACGCATCAAGCTCAAGGATTTGTATGACAAGATCTATGAGCTCGTCAAGGCCGATTTGCCTGCAGTGTTCGCGGATAACACGCATCAGATCAACACCGCTGTGGAATCCGGATATTTTGCGCGTGGCTACGTCATGCAGCAGGCACTGCAAATGGACTATCTGCAGTCTGCGGACAAGGTCAGCAAGACCATCGGTGCACATTTATATGTATGAATTTGGGGCTATCTCTTTTTGAGGTAGCCCTTTTTGGCGTTTTCTCTTGATTTCCTGCAGGATATCGGCTATAATAAAAGCATAGAACTCCTGAGGAGGGCAATATGGGACTTGAGTATTCACCCTTTACCATCGGCCGCGGGCAGCGCGGAGAGAAAAATCTGATCACCGACGTGCCGGGCGTGCTGGTCGGGCACGTAACTCTGCACAAGGGCGACAATATCCGCACGGGCGTGACCTGCATCAAGCCCCATGGCGGCAATTTGTTTGCGGATAAGGTCATGGCGGCGTCGTTTGTGTTTAACGGCTACGGCAAAACGGCGGGACTTGTGCAGGTGGACGAGCTTGGCACGATTGAGACGCCGATCATTCTGACCAATACGCTCAGCGTTGGTACGGCCATGACCGCCACGGTCAGATATATGATGGAGCAAAATCCCGATATCGGCGGCAGCGCGGGCACGGTCAATGCGCTCGTGGCCGAGTGCAACGACGGCACGCTGAATGATATCCGCGGTCTGCACGTAACCGAGGCACACGTGCGAGAAGCCATTGACGCATGCGCGGACACCTTTGAGGAAGGCGCGGTCGGTGCGGGTACGGGCATGTGCTGCCTTGGCTTTAAGGGCGGCATCGGCTCGGCTTCAAGAATTTTGAGCATTGACGGGCTGAATTATACGGTGGGCGCGCTGGTGCTGACCAATTTTGGCGGCAGGGGAAGGCTGATGATCGACGGCAGACAGATTGGCCGCGAAATTGCCGAGCGAGACAACGCTGCGGACAAGGGCTCGATCATTATGATCGTCGCCACCGACGCGCCGCTCTCGGAGCGTCAGCTCAGGCGTGTGGCCAAGCGCGCGGGTGTCGGCCTTTCGCGCACAGGCTCTTATATGGGCAACGGCAGCGGTGACGTGGCAATTGCGTTTACCACGGCCAATCGCGTGCCGCACGTAACCGAGAATGCCGTGCAGAATTTTGACGCGCTGCATGATAACTTTATTGATCCCATCTTTGATATGACGGCCGAGGCCGTGGAGGAAGCCATTGTCAGCGCGCCGTGGCATGCAAAGACCACCACGGGCAAGGACGGCGCCTGCGTGCGCGGCTTGCGCGAGGTATGGGAAGAGATGCAAAAGGGCGGTGAGGAGCAGTGAATTCCGAAAAGATTGGTCTGATCGTCCTTTGCGTGTTTCTCTCATTATTTGCCATGCTTTTTACCGCAGGCTTTATTGCCACGACTACTTCATCCTATTCCATGGATCGCTTTACAGAGCAAGTTTGCACGTTTTCGGAGTATGAGCTTAAGGTATATGAGCACAGAGGCTCTGATTCGGAAGTATATTATATATATGTGCAGGAATATGAGAAGCCATTGAAAATAGGTCAGATCGTATCTGATCTGGTCAGCCAACGCGTGCTGAACGGTCTGGAAGAGGGCGATCAGATCACAGTTCTTTTTGACAAAAAACGGAATCTGAGCTCTTTGGAGCATCAGGGCGAATACGTGCTGACTTATGAGGAATACGTGGCAGAGCACGAGAGAAACGATGGCGTAGGTGTAATCGTGACGCTGATCATGAGTTGTATTTCCTGGGGACTGATCATCTTTTTGATCGTACGCTATAAAAAAACAGGAATGATCTCGGACATTGTGCCAAGACGCCATTGAAAAAAGAGGTTGTCACTTTGACAACCTCTTTCTTTTGTGATGATGGTGATGATGCGTATGCACCTGCTTGATGCTCTCGTGAATTCCGCATTCCTGCCTGCAGCAAACCTCGTCCGATCTCTCCAGCTCCAGCGTGGCGTGTGCGATCCCGTGCTCGCAAAGCTCTTGACGAATCAGGTGTTTGATGGTGGCGGGATCCCCATCGGTGACCACGTGCATAGATGCCGTGCAGGTCACGCCGTCCAAAGAATGCACGTGCACGTGGTGAACGCCAAGCACACCGGGCACATGCTGCACGTGCTCGACAATCTCCTCCACCGAAACCCCGCTCGGCACCTTGTGCAAAAGCAGGGCAAGGATTTGCTGTAAGCCCTTACAAGCCTGGATCAGAATAAAGACCGCCACGCCGATCGAGAGCAGGGGATCCAACCAATAAAAATTGGTAAAGCGCATGACCACCGCACCGATCAGCACCACGATCCAGCCAAGCACGTCCTCCAGCATATGCAGATTGACCGCCTTTTGGTTAAGAGAGTCTCCGTGGTGTGTCAGAAGTGCGGCAAGCAAATTGATCAGAACACCGATGATGGCAAACAGGATCATGCCGTTGTAATGGATTTCGGTGGGATAAAACAGCTTGTGCACCGAGCTTGCGATCATGATAAGCGAACCGATCAGCAGTACGCACGAGGTGATCAGCCCACCCAAAACCGAGTAGCCGACGTAGCCGTAGGTATAGGTCTCGTCCGGCTTTTTCTTGCTTTTTCGCTCTAAAAAATAGGCAAGGCCGATGCTGAGCGCGTCGCCGAGATCGTGTACCGCGTCGGATGAAATGGCCACGCTGCCGCTGAGCATGCCGCCGAAGAATTCGAAAATAGAAAACCCTAAATTGAGCGCAAAGGCCAAGAGAATTTTTCTGTCGCTTTTCATATGTCCTCCGTTGACAAATTTTGTCATTTCGCATATCATATATTCAATACCGAACATGCCGTTCGATAGTATTATATGGACGTCGGACGGGAAATGCAACAGATGTATGCGCCCGGTCGTTCAATACCGAACAAAACGGCAAAAATGTATGGAGTTTATATGGACAGAAGACAGAGAAAAACCAGAGAAGCGATTTTTGGCGCGTTTATTGCGCTGCTTGCAAAGAAAAGCTTTGATCATATCACGGTTGGTGAGATCATTGACGGGGCAGACGTGAGCAGAGCCACCTTTTACGCGCATTTCGAGACCAAGGACGAGCTGTTTCTGCGCTATTTCAAGGATGGCTTGCGCGAGCTGATCCAAAGGGAGCAGGCACAGCTTGGGCTTTGTAAGCCAGCGCAGCTGCCCGACGACTTTTGGGTCAACCACGTGATCGCCACGTTTGTGGAAACCGTCCGCTGGTGGGTCAGCCACGGTATGAAGCAAACGCCGCAGACCGTCGCGCAGTACTTCTTGGCGGTGGTGTGATAATTCACACAGAAAAATTTCATAAACCTATTGACTCTCCCCTTAACTGTAGTGATATACTTGACTTGCAAGGCAGAAATGGCGCCGTTACTGCTTGTACAAATTTTCGATGAAAGGACAGACTCATGTATAAAATTGGTGAACTATCCAAGCTGTGCAATATCTCGGTCAAAACCTTGCGATATTATGAAGCGGAAGGGCTGTTGATTCCTGATAAAATCGACAAATATACCAAATACCGGTATTATTCTGCATCAAAGCTTGAAGAGTGTTATCGCATTATTGCGCTGAAAGAGTTGGGCTTTTCTCTTGAAGAAATAAGAGCACAGCTTACGGCTGATGATGACGAGAAAATCGCCCAAGCATTAAATACCAAGCTTGTAGAATTGCGAGCACTGATTGAAACCACACAGACACAGTTAAGAAGAATTGAATCCATTAAAAGCAATCTGACAAAGGGAGAGTCAAAAATGTTCAACGTTATTATCCGTGCAACAGACGAATTGCGCGTTGCCTTCATTCGAAAAGAGTATTTGTCCAAATCCGATGCGCTTGATGATATAGAAAGAATCAAGAGTGAGTTGCCTCGGGCAATACTCGGTAAAAGAAGAGTAATCATCAATTATGAGACAGAGTATAAGGAAGAGAACTTTGACCTTGCAGCCTGTATTGAGATTGTCGGTAAGCTGCCCACGGATACAGGTTATGCCGAAAGGTTAATTTCACTCGATTCTCACGTTGCATCTTTGGTTTGTAAGACAGACGAGCTTGATGATGCTTACAAGGCTATGATCAAGCATCTTGATGATTGTGACTATAAGGTCTGCGGTGCATATTATGAAATCTATTACAATGATGGAACGGTGGAATTGAAGGTTCCCGTGATTGAAAAAACCAAAGAGGCAATATATCAGTCTGATAAGATAGATATGCCGTTTGTGGATGATCCGGACGCTTGCGGAAAATGGAAGATGCTTGATATTCTGCCAACCAGAGAGCATTTTGTTTATGGCAAGCCTAAATGCAGCCATCTTGCTTGGTTGGATGAGATATATTTCATTGATGGCGGTCGTAGTTATTGGGCTGTAGCCGGTTGGACCAAGGGCTATTTGTTTACGTATGGTTCCGAACATGGATCAACATTTTTGAATAAGTATACAATCGAGAATGACGGACAGAGAAAGCTGTTGTTTCTTGAAATGTATGATTACTGTGACGGAGGTGCAGTAGGAACGTTTAATAAACCCGAGATTTGGGTATATGAGCAAGTGGAAGATATGCACTATACTTCACAGGAAGAATTCAGAAGGTGTGATTATATTGACTATCCGTTTGTGAACGATGAAGCGGTGACAGGAGAATGGGTAGTACGTGATTTCGTGATAAACAAAGAAGATTTTGAACCCGATAAGCAAAATTGGGAGAAAAAGAATCTATTTGTTTTGAAAGCTGAATTCAAGCCGAACGGCGTATATATTTCAACTACCAAGAATTTTGTAAACAGTGTTACCTCAACTTGGACAAAGGGGCTTGTACTGAACAAGCGAGAAAAGACAGCATCTGCGTACGAGATTAAGGTAATCAACGGCAAAGAGTACCTTTTCAAGGAATGGAAAACGGGTGATTATTGCTTTGGTAATGGCAGAGCGTATTGGTACGTATTTACAAGAGAATAAATGGTAATTCTCAATAATTGGGTAACGAAAAAGAAAGTACCATCATATCGATACACTAATTAACTGCAGAGCATCAGGGCTTTGTTCACATGTGTATAAAGCCCTGATGTTTTTTTAAGATGTGAAGGAGCGTCCGTAGGATACATCTCACCCACCGCAACCGCGTCGTTGAAACTCGTGCAACTTGTTTCAATCTCCGCTGCGGTCCCCCCTCTCCCGCGGAGAGGGCTCTTGGGGGCATCCGTCTTACTATATTTTCCATGAAAAAGACCGTCACGATCAGCCCTCTCCGCGGGAGAGGGGGGACCGCAGCGGAGCGAGTTTTGGTAAGGCACGAGCCAAAAAGAGTGGAGCGATTGCGGTGGGTGAGATGCATCCTACGGACACTCTTTCACATCTTAATTAAGTTATGCAAAAAGAGGCTGTCATGAAAGGCAGCCTCTTTTTGTTGTGATAATCAGCACTTCTTGATCAATCTCATGAAAAACTCGACCGAGTGGGCAAGGGTTTCAAGTCTGATCTTTTCGTTATTGCCGTGGATGGTAGCGCGCTCTGCGCTTGTCAGATCCATGGCCGAGAAACGATAGACGCGGTCGGAGATGCGGCCCCAATGGCGGCAGTCCGAGCACTGTACCATGAGATAAGGCGAGACGATGCAGCCCTTCCAGGTGGACGCCACCGCGCTTGCCACCTTATCCCAGCCCGCGCAATCGGTGCGCGAGATGCGGCTGGGGTTCATGCCGTGCAGGCAGGTAACCTCGACGTTTTCGTCCTTGACCGTTTTCTTGATATAGGCAAGTGCCGAGTCCATGTCATCCGCGGGATTGAGGCGGATATTGGACACCAGCGACGCCTCTGGCGGAATGACGTTGGAGGCCGACGAGCCTTGCATCTGGGTAAAGGCCACCGTGGTGCGCATGAGCGCATTGAGCTCGCCACCGCCCTTTTTGCAGATCATGTCCAGCACGGGCAAGAACAGGCGGATATTGGCGAAGATGACCTTGTAAACAAAGGAGGAATGACGGCCCAGCGTATCAAACATCTTGGCCGCGGGAGGTGTCAGCTTTGCCTTGAAGGGATGGCCGACCATACGCACACAAGCCTTGCTCAGTCTGTCAACGGGCGCGCCCGGCTTGGGCGCGGAGGCGTGACCGCCACCCGACTTGACGGTATATTTGACGTCCATCATGCCTTTTTCGGCAATGCCGATCATGCCGCAGGGGGCTTTGACACCGGGGAATACGTTCTCGACCACGGCGCCGCCCTCGTCCAGCACGAACGCGGGCTCGATCTTGTTCTGCTCAAAGTAATCTACAATATGCACAGCGCCCTTGCCGTTGACCTCCTCGCCGCCCGAGAATGCAAAATACACGTCGCATTCGGGGGTGAAGCCCTGCGAGATCAGCGTGTCTGCCGCAAACAGGATGCCGTTAAAGGTGACCTTGGTATCAAGCGTACCACGTCCCCAAACGCAGCCGTCCTTTAAGATGGCCTCAAACGCGGGCACGTCCCATGCGTCCTCATTGACGGGCACGACGTCGTAGTGCGCCATGAGCACGGCGGGATTGCCGTCACTCTTGCCCTTCCAATGAAACAGCAGGCCGCGGTCGGGCATGCGCTGCATGGTGCAGGTGGCAAAAACGCTTGGATAAAGTGAGGGAAGAGAGTCGATCAGCTTTTCAAATTCCGCGTCGTCCTCAAGCGAGGGATCGCGGTAGGAGACCGTCTTGCAGCGCACAAGCGTGCGAAGCGATTCGGTGGCGCGCTCGCGGTCAAATTCCACGGGGGTCTCGTCCACGGGCGGCTGCGCCTTTGGCTTGAAAGCAAGCGCACGGATCAGAATGATTGCAAGAAAAATGACGATGACTGCAACGATCGGAATGGCCCACATAGATCAAAGTGCTCCTTTCTTGTAAAGGATTCTTGCGTAGATGACGGTCACGATCACGCCCACGGGCACCATAATACCCACCGTGCCTGCGTTGAGCGCGGGGATGAAGATGAACAGCACCAGCATGAGGATGACGGGCGCGATGGAAAGCTTGAGATTCTTGGAGATGAATACTACGGCCAGGCCGCCGAACAGCGCGGGCAGGATCATATCAAACGCGGGCGCGAGCAGGGGAGCTTCCAGCACGGGGGTCAGCGGCACGATGCAGATCACGCCCAGGATGATGATCAGCGTGGTCACGATACTGGATGCAGCGATGGCGATGGTGGAAATGACCTCGCCCTCCTCGTCGCTTGCCTTGACACCTGCGCGCTCCATGGCGTCAATGGCGCAGGGCAGCTTCAGATTGGAGATGTTACCGGTGACAAAGGAAAGGTACGTGCCGCCCGCACCCAGCATGGGCACGTAGGTAAAGATCTCGACGATACCCACCGCCCAATACATGGGAGCGGTGGCGATGACGCCCTTGAGCAGCACGCTCCAGTTGGGGAGCACGCCGAAGATCAGGGAAAGCGCGACGGGGAAAAACAGCAGGACTACGCCCACAATAATGCCCCAAATGCGTCCGTAATGGTGGACGCTATCCATATAAGACATTGTTTTCTTCATAATTCACCTCATCCAAGTAATGCAGTAAAGGGAATGGCGCTGGCCATGCCTGCAATCAGGCTGACAGGTAGCGCGTAGTCGGTCAGCCAGCGGATCTTGGTCTTGGTGGCAATCAAGCCAAGCACCGCCATGACAACGGCAGCGACCGCCATGACGCAAACGGGAATCAGACCCGAGGTGTCGCCCTTGACGATCAGACCGACGTCACAGAAGACGTAGCCAAGGAACGCCGAGATCATACCAAGGAACATGGCGTTATTAAAGATCTCGCCCCATTTTTTGTCCTTCATACCGATCTTGGACATGCCGCTCTGCAGCTTTTTGGTAACAAAGGGAACAAATACAAGACCCGCCGCAATGCCCACGGTCATGACCCAGGCAATGGTGATAAAAATGGAAGGATCGGACACAAGCTCGCTCATGGTCTGGCCTGCAGCCTCGATGGCGTTGCCTGCGGCAACGGTCTCGTAGGTGATCGAGCCGATGACCGAAAGTCGCAGCCAGGGCAGAGCCAAGCCAAGGCTCTTGGAGAGTGCGACCACGCCGACTAAGATGGCAACAGCGGGTGCGATGGTGAAAAGCGCTGCCGAGGTGATGGTCTTGGTCACGGTGCTCTTGGCGATGCCGAGCGCTTTGGCTCGTTTGACCGCACGCACTAAGAAAAAGACCGACTGTGCCAATACCAGCGCGATAATGGCACCCACCATGATAAAGATTATGGGATGATTGACGCTGAATTCCATAAAATACCTCCATATGGGTGATATCTTATTGTAGCATAGGAAGCATGATTTTGCAAGAGATTTTAGCAAGATAAAGCAATTTCTGCATTCGATTACCTTGCAAAGAGTATGGGCTTATGCTATAATGGTGGCATAATGTTGACGGAGGTGCTTATGTCTTATCCGAAATTGCCGCCCGTGCGCCCCGAGGCGCACATGGAGTTCCCGCATTTCCCAAGCCGCTTTCATGCGGCTGTGTTCCGTTTGTGGGAGGCCGTACCCGCAGAGCGCATCGCGCTTGCGCTGGAGCTGCCGATCTCTGCCGTTTTACAAGCGGCTGACGAGA
Organism: Clostridia bacterium; assembly: GCA_017503325.1. Lineage (GTDB taxonomy): Bacteria > Bacillota > Clostridia > Oscillospirales > CAG-272 > SVQP01. The sequence goes on from JAFVTI010000009.1 coordinate 11,304, forward strand.
TGGGGCTGCCCGCACAAAAGGTCAACCCCGCATGGCAGACGCGCGGCTATATCACCACCATCCGAAATGCTTGGCATCTCCTGCCTTATGAAAACTTACTGCTTTTGCTTGATTGGAGCGAGGAAAGACTGGCAAGTGCGCTCAAGGAGGACGACTTTTTCGGTGAAAAGCTGGGCGGCTACAAGCCTTATTGCGAGAAGATCGAACTGCCCGTGCTTACCAAGACGCAAAAGGCGCAGCTTTCTCGCATCAAGGCGATTGTCAAGCAGCACTTTTCGGGCATTTTTGATGGCAAGCCTCCGTTTGCGTTTTTTGAAGGGGGCAAGCAGGGGAGCGATGTGCAGAGCACGGACAGACTGCGCCTGATCTATTCCTATTGTGGGCTTTACGCAACGGCACTTGATGCGGATATTTCGCTCTCTTACCCCGATGAAATGCTGTCTATGTACCGCGAGCTGGGTGTCAACGCCGTGTGGCTGCCTGCTCTGCTGTATCAGCTTGTGCCTTTCCCGTTTGACGAGTCGTATTCCGAAGGTTGGCAGATGCGTCAAGCGCGCTTGCGCGAGCTGATCGCGCGTGCGGCGGCCTACGATATCAAGGTCTATCTGTACCTCAATGAGCCAAGATGCATGCCCAATGCGTTCTTTGAGGCGCATCCCGAGTTGCTTGGTAAGAGAGACGCGGAGTACAGCGCGCTTTGCACGCAGAATCCTGCGGTCATGGCATACCTGCGCTCTGCCGTGCGCACGCTGTGCGAGAGCGCGCCTGGACTCGGCGGATTTTTCGCCATCACCTGCTCGGAAAATCTGACGCATTGCAAGTCGCGCATGAGCGGCGAGGAATGTCCCGTGTGCCGCGACGTGCCCATCGAGCGTTTGGTTGCCGAGGTGCTTTGTGCGATCTCCGAGGAATCGAGAGCGGTTGATCCCGAAATCCGTACCATCGCATGGACATGGGCGTGGGATGACTTTATGACCGAGCAGCAGATGCACGCGTGCATTGATATGCTGCCGCCCGAGATCATCATACAGAGCAACAGCGAGGCCATGCTGGAATTTGAGCGCGGCGGCGTGCATGGATGCGTGCGCGATTACAGCATTTCAATCCCCGGTCCCGCACCGCTTGCAAAGAGCGTGTGGGAGTATGCAAAAGCGCGCGGCCACCAAGTATCGGCTAAGGTGCAGGTCAATTCCAGCTGGGAGTGCAGCACCTTGCCGTACTTGCCCGTGTTTGACTTGATCCGCGAGCATATGATGGGGCTCCGCTTGGCAGGCGTGGAGCATCTGATGCTTTCCTGGACGCTTGGGGGATATCCCTCGATCAGCCTCAAAATCGCATCCGAGTGTCTGAAAGATCCTTCCAAGCAAGCGTATTTTTCGCTTCTGACGCATGAGTTTGGCGAGTGGGCAGATACCGTGAGCAAGGCCTCCCGGGCCTTCTCCGAGGCTTTTTCTGCCTTTCCGTTTGATGTGCGCAGCCTTTACTACGGCCCGCAGAACGCAGGCCCCTCCAATCTGCTTTATGCAAGCCCGAGCAACTTTCCCGTGACCATGACCTGCTACTCCTACGACGCGCTGGACTCCTGGCGTGCGATCTATCCGCGCGAGGTGTATGCCGAGCAATGGCGCATGCTCAGCGAGGGCTGGAGCGCGGGAGTTGCCTTGCTTGAAGGCATGCCCGATTGCGAATATTTGCAAATGGCCGAGGCGGCTGACGCCATCTTTGCCTCATGTTATGCCCAAGTGCGCTTTATCATAGCGCGGGAGCAGGGAGATACCGAAACCATGCGCAAGATCGCAGTCAAAGAGCAGCAAAACGCGCTTGACTTGTACGTCCTGATGCAAAAAAATCCCCGCATCGGCTACGAGGCGGCGAATCATTATTATTACAATAAGGGAATGCTGGCAGAAAAGGTGATATCCTGTGCACAGATTGCAGATTGGAATCTTTGATTTGTCGTAGGGGAGGAATATTTGCAAGCAAATTCATCCTCCCCTACGTTTGTTTTCATTGAAAAAAGCGACCGTCCCAAGGACGTGCAAAATTAGCGGGGAAATCGCAAAATCTTTCACTAATACACGGTAGGGGCGAACTGCGTTCGCCCGCGGGAGACCGCAGGTCTCCCCTACGGATAAAAAAGCTCCGCAGTAAACAAAGAATTAGCCACGACAGATTCTAAGGTCTGTCGTGGCATTTTTCGTAGCGGACGAGATTGGATTTTTGAATTATTTGATTATACACTCGTATGTATTCCAATCATAGATTTCATATTTTCGATTAAATCCGAACAAGCAATCAAAAAAAGTCTTCCTTTTTCGAATTCGTTTCATGGCTTTTTGGAAACCTATTTCGCCAAACTCATCATCGGTATCATTGCGGTCAAATTGTGCATCGGCAATCCAACGTTTTGTTACTGGATTTGTAACATTTATAACAGTATGGTATCCTTTCATTATTTCTTGAATTTCTTCTATCAAATATGAACAATCCTCATCAGCATCACCAGAAAAATATTCAAAACAAAAATCTCCAAACCACAAGTCCCAAAATACAAACTCGCCGTTGTTTTCTTCAAATTCCAGTACAATATGTTTTTTACCATTCTTGCTCGGAATTATCAAGGCATAAAATTTTTGCTTTTTGGATTTTTTTGTGCAAGGGAATTGTGATATATGATTAAGAAAATCCGCTTCGTTTGCAAATTCGCATTCTTGAAACAAAACAGAATTAGCGATTAACAACTCTTTCGCTTGAGATAAAATCAACCTTTGTTCCCCCTGTCATTCTTGTCTATCTTTTTATTTAACGCGAGTTTCGCATTTGTATTACAAATGCATCGGGCAAAGCCCATACCCCTACAATACCGAATATATTATATCATAGATTAGCAGAGAAAGCAAGAGTGATATTCCGACTCCGTCGGAGTGATATTATACGGCTCCGCCGTGTAGTGATATTGTTCGGCTTCGCCTCACAGTGATATTTTATTCGCCCCTTTAACTTGCGAAGCAAATAGCTCGCCTGCGGCGAGAGAAACACTCGGCCGGGGCCGAATACCACTGCGTAAGCAAAAATTTCGCCTTTGGCGAAATATACTCGCCCAAGGCGAATAAAACTGCCCAACTTCCTTATGAGAAGTTGGGCAAGGACGGTCGCTTTTTTATATTGGTTTACTTGTCTTTTCTCTTTGCAACGGCTCTCTGGATCAGCTTGACGAGCTCGACTACGGGGATCATAGTCAGGCCAAGGCCGATTGCGATTGCGTATTCCACGATACCAACGGATGCAAAGCCGAATGCGTTTGCCAGGAAGGGAATCTCGCAAACCAGCGTGGTTGCAAGCAGCGCGCCTGCACCTGCCAGCCACAGTACCCAGTTCTGAGAGGGCAGCTTGAAGATGCTGCCGCGCTGAGAACGCATGTTGAAGCTGTGGAAGATCTCAGCCATGGACATGGTCAAAAATGCCATGGTCATGCCGTGGTCACCGTTTGCGGCATCGCCTGCGATTGCGTGACCGATGAAGTAGGATGCAAGGGTCAGGATCGAAACCAGAATACCCTGATACAGGATATCCACGCCCATACCGCCTGCAAATACGCCTGCCTTTGCGTCTCTGGGCTTACGGTTCATGATGTCGGGCTCTGCCTTTTCCATACCGAGTGCCAGAGCAGGGAAGCAGTCGGTGACAAGGTTGATCCACAAGAGGTGTACGGGTTCGAGAATGGTAAAGCCCAAGAGGGTTGCGGTGAAGATCGAAATGACCTCACTCATGTTGGAGCCCAAGAGGAACTGGATTGCCTTACGGATATTGTCGTAAATACGGCGGCCTTCCTCAACGGCACCTACGATGGTGGCAAAGTTGTCGTCGGTCAGCACCATGTCAGCTACGTTCTTGGTTACGTCGGTACCGGTAATACCCATACCAACGCCGATGTCTGCGGACTTGATACTGGGAGCATCGTTAACGCCGTCACCGGTCATAGCCGTGACGTAGCCTGCCTTGCGCCAAGCGTTGACGATTCTGGTCTTGTGCTCGGGCTGAACGCGTGCATAAACGCTGATGTTCATGAACTTGGACTCAAATTCCGCGTCGTCCATGTCGTTGAGCTGTGCGCCGGTGATCGCGTAGGTCTCCTCGGTGATAATGCCCAGCTCCTTGGCGATTGCCACTGCGGTGTCAACGTGGTCACCCGTGATCATGATGGGACGGATGCCCGCGCCGCGGCACTGTACGATGGCGTCCTTGACCTCGGGACGAACGGGGTCGATCATACCGCAAAGGCCAACGAAGCAAAGGTCGGTTTCAAGGTAATCAGCCTCGAAATTGTCGGGCTGTGCGTTCCATACGCGCTCGGAGCAAGCCAGCACGCGCAGCGCCTTGTCTGCCATTGCCTTGTTTGCTGCGAGAATGGAGCTCTTGTACTGCTCGGTCATGGGAACGGCAACGCCGTCCTTGAGGTAGTGCGTGCACTTGCCAATGACCACGTCGGGCGCGCCCTTGGTGTACTGAACGGTCTTGCCGTCCTCAGTATGCACGGTGGACATCATCTTTCTGCCCGAGTCAAAGGGAGCTTCACCGCATCTGGGCGCGCTTGCCTTGAGGTCGTATTTCTTCATGCCAAGCTTGTCGGCCCAAACGACTAAAGCGGCCTCGGTAGGCTCACCGGTCACGTTGCCGTCACGGTCAAGCTCTGCGTCGCAGCAGAGTGCCATCGCCTTGGCAATATACTGCTCGTTGTCGCCAAAGTGGTCAACAACGGTCATCTTGTTCTGCGTCAGCGTACCGGTCTTATCCGAGCAGATGATCTGCGCGCAGCCCAGCGTCTCAACGGCGGTCAGGCGGCGGATGATGGCGTTACGCTTGGACATATTGGTGACACCGATCGAAAGCACGACAGTCACAACTGCTGCAAGACCCTCGGGAATTGCGGCAACCGCCAGAGAAACGGCAACCATGAAGGAGGGGAGAATGGTGTCTGCAAAGCTGAAGTTGCCTGCACGGATCAGCTGCACACCGAAGACGACTACGCAGATGCCAAGCACCAGCCAGGTCAGGATCTTGGAAAGCTGAGCGAGCTTGCGCTGCAGGGGAGTCTGACCCTCTTCAGCCTCGGAGAGCGCGCCTGCGATCTTACCCATCTCGGTCTCCATGCCGGTAGCAGTCACAACTGCGGTGCCGCGGCCGTAAACCACAGTCGAGCCCATGTACAGCATGTTCTTGCGGTCGCCCAGAGGCACGTCCTTTTCATTTTCTTTGAGATAAATGGTGTCAATAAACTTGGTAACGGGAACAGACTCACCGGTCAAGGCAGCCTCTTCCACCTTCAAAGACGCGTTTTCAAGGATTCTTGCGTCTGCGGGAACAGCGTCGCCCGCTTCAAGCAGAATGATATCGCCCACGACCAGATCCTCGCTGTGGATGATCTGCACCTTGCCGTCACGCAGCACCTTAGAGGTAGCGGCGGACATTTCCTGCAAGGCTTCAATTGCCTTTTCAGCCTTGCTTTCCTGATAAACACCGAGAACAGCATTGATGATCACGACTGCAAGGATGATGATCACGTCGGTAAAGCCTTCGTTCTCAACAAATGCCAGCACGCCGGAGATGGCTGCAGCAACCAACAGGATAATGATCATGGGATCGGCCAGCTGCTCCAAGAATCTGCGGATGATGGATTTGCCCTTAGCGGCGGCAAGCTTGTTCTTGCCGTTTGCCTCAAGTCGCTTTTGCGCTTCTGCCGAGGTCAAGCCCTCAGCCTTTGCACCAAGCTCGTCAAGGACCGCCTCTTTGTCTGTGCAATAAAACTTCATTGCATTTCCTCCTGAAATTTTGTTATTATATATTTTATTATTTTACCCGAAAAAAAGAGACCTATCTGCAAAATAAACAGATAAGTCTCGTCATTTAAGATGAAGCCAGGAAAATCCTTGCTGTTGACTTCATCACACTCTCGTGCCGACTACTCCCTTATAAAACGGAGAACAGTACTAAATATTATAAATATTAACCTTACATATTATAAGAACCAATTGTGAATAAAGGCTGAACTGTTTTATAAAATTATGGAAATTTTGCCATTGCGCCCGAACTTTTTTCAATTATTTGCGACTATACGGGTGAAGGGCAAAATCCTTTGTTGCATTCGGGATGGGAATGTGATATAATGAATGCATCAAAACCGTGAAAGAAACCGAGGTAGAGAACTATGCTTTCCTTTGAATGTGATTATAATATCGGTGCGCACCCTCTGGTGCTGCAAAAGCTGATCGAGACCAATATGTGCCCACAGCCGGGCTACGGTGAGGACGAATACACCGCGTCGGCAAAGCAAAAGATCAAGGCCGCCTGCGGCAGAGAAGGGCTTGACGTGCATTTCCTGGCGGGCGGCACGCAGACCAACCGCATCGTCATTGATTCCATGCTGCATCCCGTCCAAGGGGTGATTGCCGCCACAACCGGACACGTGGCTGCGCACGAGGCGGGTGCGATCGAAGCATCGGGGCACAAGGTGCTGTGCGTCCCCGGGCATGACGGCAAGGTGCAGGCCGACGAGGTCGAGGCGCTGATCAAGGCCTTTTACAAGGACGCAAGCTATACGCACATGGTTTTCCCGGGTATGCTGTATATCTCGCACCCCACCGAATACGGCACGCTGTACACCAAGGCCGAGCTGACCGCGCTTTCAGAGGTCTGCCGCGCCTACAAGATCCCGCTGTTCGTGGACGGTGCACGCCTTGGCTACGGACTGATGAGCAAGCAAACAGACGTCACGCTTGGCGATCTTTGCGACCTTTGCGACGTGTTTTACATAGGCGGCACCAAGGTCGGTGCGCTTTGCGGTGAGGCTGTGGTGTTTACGCATAGCAATACCCCCGCGCATTTCTTTACCTTTATCAAGCAAAACGGTGCGCTGCTTGCCAAGGGCAGATTGATCGGTGCGCAGTTTGACGCGCTCTTTACCGACGACCTTTATTTCAAGCTGGGGCAGAACGCCATCGAGATGGCCGAGGAGCTGAAATCCATTTGCGCCGCCAAAGGATACAAAACCTATCTTGACTCTCCCACCAATCAGCAGTTCTTTGTGTTGGAGAACGACAAGTGCGCAGAGCTCTCAAAGCATGTGCGCTTCTCGGAATGGGAAAGACCCGATGAGCAGCATACCGTCATTCGTCTTGCCACCAGCTGGGGCACGACACGCCAGGACCTTGCCGCACTTGCAGAGGTGCTGTGATGGAGTTTAGATGCAGTGCAATCGGTAAGCTTTTGCAAAAAAAGTTTATCGTCGTGCTCGTTTTGCTCATTCCTCTTTGCTGCTTGCTGTCAATCGGACCCGTTGTAAGTGGCAGGTATTTTGCTATCCCGATCATTGTGGCATATGTGCTGTTCATCGTAGCGGCAATCTTTATCAGCGGTCCGAATGCGTTTGCGCTGACCGATGGCAAGCTGCACTACCGTACCACATTCACCATTAAGCGTTGGGCGGGAGAGAAATACGGAAAAACGGTACGCGCCACACTGACGGTTGCAGAGCTGCAAAGGGTAGAGCTGCAGCAGAATGCGCTTGAAAAAAAGCGGAACGTGGGGCGAGCGGTCTTTTATGGACAGGCCAAGGTTGACTTTGCAGAAGAGCAGGATGTTTTGGTGGAGTATGCCGAGAAGGGCTATGACGTCAACGATATAAAGCTGCCTGCCAAGCACGCGTTTGGCGGCATTCAGAATTTTGATCAGTTCCGCGAAGAGGTCAATGCGCAAGTCAAGAACGCGGCTGTTTTGTATAACGATAGCTATGAGGTGAGAGGTTGAGGCTGTCGAGGACGTCAGCCCCTACAAAAAAAATAACAGTAAAATTTCCCGAAAGGAAGATGCCATGCTCACATATCACATTTACCGCCCCGAAGAGGGCATGACCGAGGGAGGAAAGGCCCTTGCCCGCATGCTCGCGGATGAATCCCCGGGGAAATCCTATGCCGACGTCATGCGCCTTCGTGTGGCGGGGGCATTGACCGATGCGTGCACCGACACGTATTTTTTAGCGCTGGACGGTGACGTGTGCGTCAGCCGTCTTTGGAACGGTTGGGGCAAACACAAAGGCGCGATCGGCAATTTCGGCAATTTTCTGACTCTGGAGCAATATCGGGGGCAGGGGATCGGCACGTGGCTTCTGGAAGAGTGGTATGCCGATCTGCAAGCGCGCGACGACAAGCCGCTTGCGCTGTTTTGCACCTCAGCACCCCGTGCCGCACGCATGTACGAGGCATACGGCATGCGCCCCATTGTAAAGGGCGCGGATTACGGCCCCTCCTATATGCCGATCGGTGACAGCCACGATGATTTTGAGGCGTTTTGCGATGCGTACTATCAGCCCGCGAGCGCGTTGACCGTCAAGCCCGCAACCTTTGCGTGGCGGCATGAGATTGATCTCTTGCTCAAGTTCGCACTTTTGCAAAGGGGATTGCCTTTCGGCTTTGACGGCATGCCCTCGCTGGAGCAGGCTCTTTTGAGTGCGCCCGAAAAAACCGCGCTGCTTTTTACAGACAATGGCAGATGCGTTGGTTGGCGATATGACGGCACGGCACAGATTTATCCAAGCTATTTGGGAATTGAATTATCATAATTTGAAAGGCTGCCCGAGGCAGCCTTTTTTGCCGGACTTTTGCGAAAGATTGTCTTTGTTTGATTTTTTTCCTTTTTCCATTGACTCCCTTACGCAATTATGTTATAATTTCCTCGACTGTGTATTGACCCGAAAGGAAGACCCTATCATGCAAAGATCCTACCGCCGCACGGTTGCGGCCTGCTACAGCGTAAACGTGACCATGAGTGTGATCGGCAACCTGCCGCCGCTTTTGTTTCTGACCTTCCATGAGATGTACGGCATCTCGTACTCGCTGCTTGGCACACTGGTACTGATCAATTTCTTTACCCAGCTGACCGTAGATTTGATCTTTTCATTCTTTTCCCATAAGTTCAACATTCCGCTGACCGTACGTCTGACGCCCGTGATCGCGATCGTCGGCCTTTTGCTGACAGCGGCAGCTCCCGTGCTGTTTCCGAACGCCGTGTATCTGGGCTTGGTGCTTGGCACGGTTGTCTCCTGTGCTGCCTCGGGGCTTTGCGAGGTGCTGATCAGCCCGGTCATCGCGGCGATCCCTGCCGAGAACCCTGATCACGAAATGAGCAAGCTGCACTCGGTGTACGCTTGGGGCGTCGTGGGCATGGTGGTGGTTTCCACCGCGTTTTTGCTGCTTGTGGGCAGCGAGCATTGGCAATGGCTGACGCTTTTGATGACGCTTGTGCCCATCATGGCGGCTATTCTGTTTGCAGGCGCACCCATTCCGCCCATGCAGACACCCGAAAAGACCTCGGGTGCGGTCAAGTTCTTAAAGGACAAGACGGTTTGGCTTTGCATTTTGGCCATCTTTTTGGGCGGTGCTGCCGAGTGCACCATGGCGCAATGGGCATCGGGCTATCTCGAACAGGCACTCGGACTTCCTAAAGTGCTTGGTGATTTGCTTGGCGTGGCTCTTTTCGCGGTTGCGCTGGGCTTTGGCAGAAGCCTGTTTTCCAAGATCGGCAAATACCCCTCCCGCGCGATTTTGTTGGGAGCTTTTGGGGCGACGGCCTGCTATCTGATCGCTGCGCTCTCTCCCTTTGCAATAGTTGGCCTTTTGGGCTGTGCCTTTACCGGCTTTTGCGTGTCCATGATGTGGCCGGGCAGCCTTTTGGTGGCGTCCGACCGCTTTCCCACGGGCGGCGTGCTGATCTTTGCACTCATGGCCGCAGGAGGTGACATGGGCGCGTCGGTCGGCCCTCAGCTGGTGGGTATGATCACCGACTTTGCCATTCTCAATCCCGCAGTCAGCAATTTTGCAAGCACGCTGGGTCTTGCGCCCGAGCAGCTTGGCATGCGCATGGGCATTCTGATCGGTACGCTGTTCCCGCTCTGCGCCATTTTCGTATACGCACATTTCCGTAAACAAGATAAGAAAAAACTCAAGGAGAACCAATCATGAACTTTGCACACAATCCGATCTTACCTGAACATATCTTCATTCCCGACGTGGAGGCACACGTCTGGAACGATGGCCGCATCTATCTGTACGGCTCTTTGGATATCAAGGGGCAAATGAGCTTTTGCAGCCCCGTACATCACGTGTATTCCTCGGATGATCTGATCCACTGGGTCGATCACGGCGTGGTATTTTCGCTGGAGGATTCCACCTGGGCAAAGGATTGCGGTGCGCTGTATGCGCCCGATTGCGCGTACCGTGACGGCTGGTACTACCTCTATTACTGCGTTCCGGACGGTCGCTGCGGCGTGGCAAAATCCCAGTCTCCCACAGGGCCTTTTGTGGACGTGGGGCAGATCGAGGGCGTGTGGGGCATTGACCCTGCCGTGCTCATCGATGATGACGGTCAGGCTTACCTGTATTGGGGACAGCTGACCTGGTGTCACGCAGCCAAGCTCAAGGAAAACATGGTTGAGATCGAGCAGGATACCATCTGTACGCCCCTGACCGTGGAGGAGCACGAATTCCATGAGGGCAGCTCGGTCAAGAAAATCAACGGAAAATATTACTATCTGTTTGCGGATACACACCGCCACGGTAACCCCGACACTCCCGACGGCAGACCCTCCTGCCTTGGCTATGCAGTATCCGATCACCCCATGCACGGCTTTAAGTACTGCGGCGTGATCATCGATAACTTCGGCTGCGATCCCGGTGTGTGGAATAACCACGGCTCCATGGAGCAGTTCAACGGCCAATGGTACGTGTTCTACCACCGCTCCACGTACGGAGCGGACTATTCTCGCCACGTGTGCATCGAGCCCATTTACATTGACGAGGACGGCAAGATCCACGAGGTCAAGCAGACCAGCTCGGGCGTTGGTGCTGCCATCAAGGCAACCGAGCGCATTCACGCAAGCCTTGCCTGCCAGCTGCGTGGTCGCGTACGCATTGCGGGCGACCCCGAAGACGCGTACGACCTGGTGCTTGCCGAGATCGCAAATGGCGACAGCGCGACTTACCGTTACCTGGATTTTGACGGTGAGGATACCTTCACCATCCGTATGAGAGCGGATGCGAATTGCCGCGTGGAGCTGTACCTGGACGGTGCGTATCATGCGGACTTCAAGCTGCCCGCAAGCGAGCAGAGCATGACCAAGACCGTAAAGATCCCTGCGATCACGGGCAAGCATACGCTGACGCTTTCATGGTACGGCAAATTTGAGACTGCAATCGTGCAGGAATTTGCTTTTTCCAAGGAGAATTAAGGCATGATCGCACAAATTCCCCTTTTACTCTTAGGACTTCTGATCGCAGTCATGGGCGTGATCAACATGACGGGGAATATCAATTCGTTGCATTCCTATCACCGTCACCGCGTCAAAGAGGAGGACAGACTCCCGTTTGGACGCATGGTGGGCGGCGGTACGCTGACTGTGGGCGTGGGAGTGATCGTGTTTTCGGTGCTGATGATGATCTATCATGCCACCGAGGCCGAGGCGCTTGTCTGGATTGCCACAGCGGTTTTGCTTGTGTGCATCGTCATAGGTCTTGTACTCAGCTTTTGGGGCATGATCAAATATAACAAGGGCATTTTCTAAGGACGTTTTTATGAAACGAAAACAGGATCAGATGCTGATCGTCATGTGCTGGGTCATGTACGTCAGTGCATACCTTGGCAGATACAGCTATAATACCAATCTTTTGCCGCTTTCGCTGTACTACGGCGAGCCGCAGGATCAGGTCGCGCTTGCCACCACGTTCTTCTTTTTCGCGTACGGTGCAGGGCAGATCGTAAACGGCATTCTCTGCAAATATTTCAATACCAAATACGTGCTCAGCATCGCCGTGATGATCTCGGCTGTGATCAATCTGTCGGTGTTTTTGGGCATTCCGTTTGTCTATATCAGGTATCTTTGGCTGATCAACGGCATCGTGCAATCGGTGCTTTGGGCGGGCATGATGCGCGCGCTTTCCGCGCACGTTTCCAAGGAGAGCATCGGCAAGGCCATTGTCGCCATGAGCACCACCTCGGGCGCGGGCACGCTGCTTTCCTATGGGCTGAGCGCCTTGCTTGCCATTTGGAACGGATTCCGTTATTCCTTTTTGATCAGCGCGATCTGCATGGGCGTGACGAGCGTGCTGTGGATCATTTGCTACGACCGCATGACCCAAGGCGAGCTGCAACTGCAAGAGCCCGAGGCGCAGACAGGGGAGCAGAAAAAGGCGAGTGTCGGAAAGACCCGCGGCGGTCTTGTTCCCACGCTGGTCCTGTTTGGCGCGGTAGCGGTAATCATCAACCTGGTCAAGGACGGCCTGTTCTCCTGGGTTCCCACCATTTTGTACGAAAAATACACCCTCGCGCCCAGCCTTTCCATCTTTGTCACGCTGCTGTTGCCCGTGCTTGGCTTGTTCGGCACCGCGTTCGTGATCAACCTGCATAAAAAAATCGAACGCCACACACTCCTGATGAGTGTGATGTTCGGCCTGTCCGCTGTCTTGGTGGCGGCGGTGACCGGCCTGTTTGCAACGCCTTATTGGTATCTGGTGCTTGCCGTCTTTGCGCTGCTTGCGCTTTTGATGAGCGGCGCGAACAATATTGTCAACAGTATGATGCCGCTGGAGCTGCGCGATCGCGGTAATTCGGGTCTGATTGCGGGCATTCTTAACGGCTGCTGCTACGTGGGCAGCACGTTTTCGCAGTACGGCCTTGCGCTGATTGCGCAAAATTACGGCTGGGACGCCATGTTCTATATGTTCTTGGTTGCATGTGCAGCCGTGGCGGCTGCATGCGCGGTAGCTTATCTGATTGAGCGAGTCTTGCGTCAAAAGCGCGTAAAGGAGATTGCATGAAGCTTTGTGATTTACATACACATTCCATCTATTCGGACGGCACGTCCACGCCCGACGAGTTGATCAGGCTTGCCGGGGAGGTGGGACTTTGCGCCATTGCGCTGACCGATCACAATACCGTGTCGGGAATCCCGCATTTTTTGCGCGCGGCCGAGGGGAGCGAGGTGCTTGCCGTGCCCGGCATCGAGGTCTCGTCGGATTATCTTGGCAACGAGCTGCATATCGTGGGACTTTTCAGGACGCATGACCACCTCGACGAGGTAGAGGATTACGTGCGCGCCTATCTTGTAAGAAAAGAGCAGAGCAACGTCGATCTTTGCAACAATCTCTGCGCTGCAGGATATGAGATCTCGTACGAAAAGGTCAAGGCCGCCACGCCGGACGGTGTGGTCAACCGCGCGTTGATCGCGGCGGAGCTTTTGCGCTGCGGTTACGTGGAGAGCATCAAGGCCGCGTTTGCCACGCTGCTTTCCAAAAAGGGCGGGTACTATCACGAGCCACAAAAGCCGGACGCCCTTGAAGTCATCGGAAAATTGCGTGAGTTTGGCGCGATCCCGATCTTAGCGCATCCGTTTTTGAGTCTGGATGAGGCGCAGCTGCGCACGTTTTTGCCCCTGGCAAAGGATGCGGGACTTGTCGGCATGGAGACCGATTATTCCACCTTTGACGAGGCAACCACGGCTCTGGCGCACGCGTTAGCAGACGAGTATGGCCTTACTCCCAGCGGTGGCAGTGATTACCACGGCACCAATAAGCCGGATATCAAGGTCGGCGTGGGAAAGGGAACGCTTGCCGTGCCGTTTGCGTATTATGAGAATTTGATAAAATAACAAAAGCAGTTCATCGGGCTGATGAATTAGCGGAGAAAATGAGCGCATGACTGCTTCTTGAGAGGTAGCCATGTGCTCAAACAAATAAATATGTAGTTGCAGCAGGTGCTGGCGATCAATGATCGCCCCTACAAGTGTTTTTGTTTTGGGTTTTATATCGTAAACCCCTTACA
>JAFVTI010000010.1 GCA_017503325.1 Clostridia bacterium
AAATTCTTTCCTCATAGTTTCCAGTCCTTTTTCTTCCCACGGCATCTTTTCGCCCTCCATAGACCTTGATGCCTCTATTTTACCATAAAACTGTAAACTATGTCCCTTCACATTCTGTAAACTATGATACTACACTATACACTGCGGTCTCCCGCGGGCGAACGCAGTTCGCCCCTACCATGTATCAGGAGAAGATTTTGTGATTTCTCCGATAAGAGTATCACGCCAATTCCGCTCAGCCGAATTTTTTATTCCCCCAGCAAGGGCTGCACGAACAGTGCGCGGCAGGATTGCACGGTGGCCGTATCCTCGACCTCGTAGATCTCACCGCTGACGGGATCATAGATGCGGTAGCCCACAGCACCCTCGAAGGAGAGCTTGACCTCTGCATCCCTCTTGAAGGTGTTGGCAAGGAAGAAGAATCTGACGCCGTCCTTTTCATAGGGCGAGACGTAGACGTATCTTGCCGAGGTGCTTACACGCAGCTCAGGCACGGTGGTCACGGCAGAGACTACTTCGGTGTACTTCTGACAAAGCAGGCCTGTATGCTTTGCGCTCAAAGCTTCCAGCTCTGCCTGATCGGCCTCGCGGAATGCGATCGTGGGCATCTCGCCAACGAATACCACGTTAACGCCCTTTTCGATCAAAGCGTCCAGCACGCGCATGCTTGCAATATCCATCACGGTTGCGCTCGGCACGATGACGGTGGTAAAGAGGAAGTTGCCCACCAAAAGGCCGCTCGAAGTCACGCGGCCGCCCTGCATGGAGGCATCGTCCAGGAATACGTAATCAAGGCCCTCTCTGCGAATGCCCTCGGTGATCTGGTTTACTAACTTATCATTGGTCTTTGCCCAGCCCTTGGCATCGTAAAGATTTTGCGAGGAGGGGGCTTCATAGGTTGCGGCTGCTGCGTTAATGGGATAATACACGGCAACCTGCGAGAGATTCTGCGCACCCACGGTCATAGAGCCAAGGCGGCCGACGTAGGTGTTGAATACCTGCGCGGTGGCGGGATCGTTATTTGCCTGGGAATAGTAGGACGTGATCTGATTGCCGCCGTCAAAGTATGCAAAGGTCATGGTACCAAGTGCATAGTTCAAATGGTCCTTGGCAAATTCATCGGGGTTTGCCGCGGGGCAGATCTCGATCATTACGCGCTCCTTGCCCGCAAGCCATGCGGGGGAGGAGGCGTACTTGCCGCCTGTGGACATATCGTTGAGATACTGTGTGGGACGAACGTCCAGAATGTCAAAGCCGGGATATCCCATGCTCTGCGAGCACTTGATATAGTCGCCGTATACGGGTACGTGATAGAACATCTGCTCCTCAAGCAGCAAATGTCCCGAGAGCTGCGTGCCGTGTGCCTTGCACCACTCCTGGATCTGACCGAAGAAGTTTTCGGAGACCAGGTCGCCCACGTGCGCATAGAATTGCGCGCGCACTCTCTGTGCCTCGGCGCTGTCGCCGCTATAGATCAGCGGCAGAAGCGGGCGGGGATCGTAGCCGTATTTGGCTTCAAAGGTATCAAAAATATCGTAATCATAGGGAATAACGGGGTCGTTGAGGTGGCCGGGCATGATGTGGTGTCCTGCCAGCAGCTGCGCCTCGTCGTCAAAGACAGCCTCGATGACCTCGGGGAAATCCTCGATCGCGCCCTCGTAGGTATCAAAGGTGACCTCGATAAAGCGCGCGACTGCATCGCGGTTGAGAATGTTGGGATAAGAGGAGTTCCACTCAAAATGGTAGCTGTAGTTGGCCACGCAGTAGACGTATGCGCGCCAGTCTCCGTCTGTTCCTTCCACCACGACGTTGTTGCCCTCAATCTTGGGCTCAAAGGTCGTGTAGGTATCGCCGGTTTGCATCAGCGCGTATTCGATCTTGATAAAGCCATCGGGCAGGGCAGAGGTCTTTTTTGTCTTGCCGCTGCCTGCAAATTCCAGCTCCACCAGTCGCACGGCTGCGTATTCGGGGTGATCCTTGCAAGTCAGGTCTCCTGCCGAGCCGCTGGGGTAGCCCTTTTCGTCGTACAGCCAGACGCGGAAGCCCTCGTCGTGCATAGCCTGCACGAAGTCGTTGAATTGCGCCAGAGCAAGCGGAGACCCGAGATAATTGTCATCCCATACGGCGTTGGTCGCAAGACCGCCAAAGCCGAATTCGGCAAAGGTCTTGACCTTATCTGCAGAGGACTCACCGCGAATGTTTTGGAAGGAGTGCTCAATGCGCAGCGCGCGGTATTTGTTTTCGGGAGTTGTAAAGGCGTTATTTTCAATCAGCATAGTATTCTGTATTTCTGCAGTCAGGGGAGGTCTTGTAATGATCTCCTCTTCGGTGGTTGGATTGCTTGCGGAGTGATTCGGGTCGTCGGGCGTGTCCGGGGTCTGACCCGAAAGGGCAGGATCGGCCAGCGCGTAGAGCGAGCCGCCCAGCACCAGCACGGCGGCCAGGGCATAGCAGGTCACCGCAAGGATCAGCTTATTTGCTTGCTTCATTGCGTTTCCCCCTTACATAGGATACGGTCAAGGCAATTCCGCAGCCAAGCAGGATGACGCCGACTGCGATCATGGTGCAGGTGAAGATCAGGGTTTGCGTGCTTATGCCCGTGCTTGTCTGATCAGCAATAGCGGTCTCGGTTTCCTTTGGCTCATTGGTATCGGCTTCGGTTATGGGTGCTTCGGTCGTAGGCGCTTCGGTGGTGGGAGCTTCGGTGGTTGGCGCCTCGGTGGAAGGAGCTTCGGTGGTGGGTGCCTCAGTCGTGGGAATCTCGTAGGGCTCGCCCGTGTAAGAGACTGTCTTCATGGAGCAGTCGTCAAGGATCAGATTACGGAAATTCTTTGTCGTGTCCTCATCGCCGTTCATGGGCGTGACCAAATAAAACTCGGCAATATCCAATTCATCCTGCCAGGAAACGTATACCGTGCCTTGGATGTGCGTCCATTCCTGCGTCACGGTCACCCATTGCGTGGTGACCCAGTGCTGCGCACCGCTTTTGCTGTAAAGACCCAGCGCGATCTGCATCTCTATGGGCTTGGCATTTGCATCTGCCAGACGCACCCAAGCAGAGAGTTGGTATTCACCGTGGCCGTAGTGTGAAAGGGGCTTGGTGATATACTGTCTTGCAATGTCGGTCGAATGCTCGCGCCTGGTGATGCTGAAAGCACCGTTTCCGGAATGTGCCTCGGTCGTATAATCCACCGTGGCTTTATAGTATTTTTCCCAATCAAGAGTCACGTCTTCAAAGTCACCGTTCGAGAGCAGCTCGTAGCCCTCGCTCTCCTCGGCGTAAGTCGGAAGGGCAAGCGCGCCAAACAACATGATGGCGCAGAATAAGAGTGCAAGCTTTTTCATATAACACCTCCGTGTTTGTGATGATTTCATTATAACATAACAATACCGTTGGCGCAAGGGTGAATTTGCGTGATTTGCAAAAAAACGGAGCTAAAAAATTTTTCGATTTTTTCAATTTATTCTAAACTTTTTGCAAAAATTTACGACTATAATAGTGAAAGGACAAAAAGGAGGATCGGATATGATGAAACGTTTGCTGACGGTGCTTTGCGTTACTGCTTTCGCGCTGTGCTTGGTTAGCTGTGATCGGTACGAGCCGCCTGCGCTCGATCCCGAACAGCCGACTGCCTATGCAGGTGAGGACGTGTTTTATTGTAACGGTATACAAGCCTTTGATCAGGAAGGGGTCTTGCTGCCGGATTTTGAGGTGCAATCATCCGAGAGCTCGCGCTACGGGATAGCCCTGACCTATCAGAACGTGACGCCCCTGCAAATGTCCGCGTACCGTGCTCAAATGAAAAATGCGGGATTTTCGCTGGTCGAAACCGAATATCATACGTATTTTTATTCCGATACCTGCTTTGTCGGCACGTCTTACACCAAGGATCTTTCCACAGGAGAGGTGCAGCTGTGGTGGTATACCAAGAGCGGCGATGCTCCCGATGGAGGGCTTGGGGCGGATGCAGCCAAGCAGAGGATCGGCACGGATTGTCCGTACACGCTGATCGACGTTACGCCCGAGGGGGTATACGATGCCGTAGGCGGTCAAATCTTTTATATTCCTCCCTATGAGCGGGAGGCACAAACGGATGAGAACGGCTTTGCCACTGCCATGTACATGCCATACGATCTTTATTTTGTTACGGATGAATACGCCCTGCCGATCGGCTTTACCTGCTTTGCCATAGCGGACCTTGACGGCAACGGTCAGAATGAATTCTGGACGTTTGCCTACGGACCGACGTCCGGCGTGTTCACCTTTTACCTTTGGGGCTTTGAGGACGGAGCGATCAAGTATCAGACCCTGCATCAGACGGAGCATGGGCAGCTTTATTTCTCGCACGATGGCATGGGGCTTTGCATTGAGCATAAGCATCCCGAATACAAGGACGGAAAGATAGCGGGCTATACGGTCAAGCAATGCAGGATTGCGATCATTGACGGAAAGGCATACATCACCTATCAGGGCGTACCCCTTGGGCTTTGGGGCATGCGGTGAATATTTGGGGGCTTGATATCCGAGCCCCCTTACTTTTTTACTGTCGCTCTTGCAAAGTGCACTGTTTTATGGTAAAATATTGGTGAACGCAACATCCGAAAGGAGAACTTTTATGAACCTTATCAGATTCGACGCCGCAAAGGCGATCTTTTATCCTTATACCAAAGAGGAATACGCGCGCGTTATGCGTGAGCAGACGGTCGGTCAGTACGGCTTTTACTGTGCGCTGGACCTTTCCGAATACTGCAGCGAGGACGGCGAGCTGATGCTCTCGGGCATCACGGCGCGCCTGACTGCACGCAATTTTTACAGACTTTACATCAACGGTGAGATGATCATGCACGGCCCTGCGCGCACCGCGCACGGATATGCCCGCGTGGACGAGATCGACGTGACCTGGTATCTTGAGCCGGGGATCAATCATATCGCCGTCGAGGTGGTGGCGTACGGCAACGAGCACCCCCTCTATAACCGTTATTCCAACGATTGCACCATGGAGGACGGCATGCTGATCGCCGAGCTTATGTGTGACGGCAAGGTGCTTTGCGCCACCGGTTGCCAGGATTGGCAGGCTTGCCGCGTGCAGGCGCGTATGCCCGTATCCGAAAGAATTTCACACAGCCGTGAATGCACCGAGATCTATTGCATGGACGATCAATATTACCTTTGGAAGGTGGGGCAGAGCGCGTTTGTGCCCGCTGCTCCCGTCGATTGCGAGCCCACGTATCTTGCGCATGAGGCACTGCAGCCTACCTTGGAGGAATGCTTTTTTGACGATCTTGTGGGCTTTGGCTCTTGTCGTATTGATCCCGACAAAAAGATAGAGACGCTGTTTTTCGAGAACAATCCCGCCTACGAGGCGCTCCCCGAGCACCCGACTGCTGATTGCCGCAGAACGCTGGAGACCGCATTTGGCGGCACCTGCGCCGAGTACGGCGACGAGGGCTTGACGCTTTGGGGCGACGAGAGCATGTACGCAACCTTTGACGGCGGTGAGAGCCGCGTGGGCTTTATCCGCTTAGTGGTCAGCTGCGAGAGGGCGGGCATCATCGACGTGGTGCACAGCGAGCTGCTGGATACCGACGGCAGCATTCCGTACTATCACAACGTGGTCGCGCGTTTGCATCTGCCGGCAGGGCTTACCGAGTTTATTGCCTTTGAGCCAAGCCTTGTCAGATACGTCAAGCTGTATTGCCGAGGCACGGGGGCGGTGACCGTACACAGCCTTTCGGTGCTGGACTTTGCTTATCCCGACGAGCATCGCACCAGCTTTTCCTGCTCCGATGACGGGATCAACCGCCTTTACGCGGCGGCCAAAAAGACGCTGATCCTCAACACCTTGGATATTTTCATGGATTGCCCCGAGCGTGAGCGCGGCGGCTGGCTTTGCGACTCTCTCTGGACGGGCAGAGCAGCAGCGCTGATGCTGTCCGATCCCAGAGTCGAGCGCGAATTTTTGGAAAACTTCCTGCTGACACCCGCGGACGGCATGTTCCACGGCTTTTTCCCCGAGGTGTATCCCGCCGAGAAGTATTCCTACCGCGAAATGACCGGCATCACCACTTGGTCGCTCTGGCTTGGCTGCGAGATCGCGGAGTATATCCGTCGCACGGGCGATATCGCATTCCGTGACGAGTATGCGCCCAGAGTGGAGGCCTTTATCAACGGCACGCGCGACTTTGTGGGCAAGAGCGGTCTGCTTGAAAATCTGCCTTGGCTGTTTATCGACTGGTCGCAGTCCAACAGAGGGGAGAACAATCAGCCCGTGTCCACCGCCGCAAACGCGCTGTATGCTTATATGCTGTGTGCGTTGGGGCGCACCTATGACAGACAGGATTGGATCGATATGGGCGTGCGCGTGCGCAATATTCTGCGTGCTGCCATTGCGGACGGTGGGGAAGTCTCCGACGTCAAATATATCCCCGACAGCTTTGACGTGACCGAGGACGGTGCTTTGCGCGCCAAGGGCTACTACAGTGAAGCGGCTATGTATACGGCTGTGTGGAGCGGTTTGTTCCAAAAGGGCGAGACGCCTTTGCTTGAAAGATCGTTGGTCCAAAAAATGGGTCCTGCGCCCGTATATGCCAAGGATCCCATGGTAGGCGTGAGCAATCTGTTTATCGGGCTTTGTATCAGGCTGGATATGCTGACGAGACTGGGCGCATACGACAAGATGTACGAGGATATGTTAGCCATCTATCTGCCGCAGCTGCGCGAGGGCCCCGGGACGCTCTGGGAAAATCAGATGATCGATACCTCTTCACGCTGTCACGGCTTTTCCGCACACGTGGGCGTGCACCTGCTGCGTGACGTGCTGGGTCTTGGTATCCCTGCGTTTGACGAGCGCGGAGAAGGGGACAAGACCATTGAGATCGCACCGCATATCTGCGGATTGCGTTGGGCACGCGGCACGCACGAAACGCCCGACGGCCTTGTTGCGCTGGAGTGGAAATACGACGGTGAGAGCTTTGTCTTAAACGGCAGTCTGCCCGCAGGATACACATACACACTCAGCCTGCCGCGCGAGGTCAGGGCACTGGACGACGAGTTTGTCTTTGTCAACGTTGTCACAAGGGGATAACTTCATGATTTAGATAACCTCTCTTGAAAAGTTTTTGATCGACCTTTTCTCAAAAAGGTCGCGGGGGCTTGGGGCAGAGCCCCAAGTGCTCGTCGCAACGAGCGAAATCTTTTATGCCGTTTTTTGGTTCTTTTTTGCGGCTCCTTGCTCAAAAAAGAACGGAAAAAATATGATTCTCGTTTTCAAAAATAATTTCCCTTTGCGGAACATTTTGACAATTTCATCGTATAAATAAGGGACAGAGGAAAGCACCTCTGTCCCTTGACTTGTTTTATGCGCATTTGAGTTGACAAAAAGACGGATTTGTGATATCATAAATCTATGTATGGCCAATAATAAAAATATAGATAAATAATCAACGCTGAAACGGATGTGAAAATATGATGAGCAATCAAAATACAGCCAAGACAAAGTCCGCATATAAGGGCTTTACCACAAAAGAAAAGATCCTGCCTGTGATCATGCTTTCGCTGATCGCGCCCTTTATGGTGTGCTTTTTCGGGCCCTTTGAGATTTTCGGAAATAATATTGACCAGTTCAAGTTCGCCCTGGGTGATTTCTGGCTGGTCTGCATCCTGCTCTCTGCAGGCATTGCAGCAGTCATCGGCACCGCGCTGATGCTGTTACGCGGACGCGCGTTTGACGTGGCGTACGGTGTTATGTTCGGCATCTCGCTCATGCTTTTCCTGCAAGGAAATTTCCTTTCCATGGGCATGACCTCGCTCTCGGGCGACGGCGCTGCCGAAGGGGAGCTGGGTATGGGCAAAATCCTGCTCAACGCTGCCATCTGGGTAGTCGTCATCGGCGGAAGCATTGCCGTGATGCTGTTGCTTGATAAATACCGCGATACGGTCAGATTGATCTCGATCGTGGTGCTGCTGGCGGTGCTGGGCTCTTCGGTTATCTCGTTTGCCACGCTGTCGCTGACTACCGACGTGTTTGCAGGCAAGAGCATGACGCTGGCATCCGACGGCGATCAGGTGCTGACCGTCAAAAACCTTGACACCTTTGCTGCGGATGAGAACGTGATCGTATTCATCGTTGACCGCTTTGATTACGAATACTACGACGTTGCCATGCAAAGCTGCCCCGAGATCTTTGAGGAACTGGACGGCTTTACCTACTTTGCAGACTACGTGACCAAATATCCCAGAACCTTCCCGGGTGCATTGCACGTGCTGACCGGCGTGGAGACTGATTTTTCGCTCTCGCACGACGAGTATATGACCAAGGCTTACAAGAAGTCCGAGCATCTGCAGGCCATCAAGCAGCAGGGCTTTGATCTCAATATTTACACCGACGATTACTACTGCTATGAGGACGCAGGGGACATGAGTGCGTATGCCGAGAATCTTTCGGGCAACGTATCCTACCGCATTGTGCAAAGCTCTTCGCTGGCGATTGATATGATCCGTCTCTCGCTCTACCGCTATCTGCCGTTTTGCATGCAGGGCATGGTCGGACAAATCAGCACGCCCACCTTTGACAAGTACGTGGAATACGATATGATCTACGACCTGTACTCCACGGATATGAGCCAAGTGTACGGTCTTATGACCGAGGATGACTTTACTCTGCGCGATAGTGACAAGGGATATTCCTTTGTGCACGTGGACGGCTGCCACAAATCCACCATTTACGATTCCGATTTCAACCTCTTGCCCGAGGATGACCCCAAAAACCTTGGCTGGAGCACCGAAAACGTCATGCGTCAGAGCTTCAAGATCATCTCCCGCTACCTTGCAGAGATGAAGAGACTGGGCGTTTACGAGAATGCAACCATTATCATCACGGGCGACCACGCCAATATCCGTTCGGATACAAAAGAGCCCAATGCTGCTTACGTGACCGCACTTTTGGTCAAGCCCGCAGGCGTGTCTGAGGGAGAGATCCGAAACAACTACGCACAGCTTGACGTGGACAACGTGCTTGCCACCATCAAAGAGGCAGCGGGAATTGCAACCGACGAGCCTACCGTATTTGAAGTGCCCGAGGGCGAGGATCAGGTACGCACGCTGATGTTCCAGCGCTCCTATAAGAACGAGACCGGCAAGACCGTATACGAGAATATCGAATACGAGATCCGCGGAAACGGCAAGAATTTTGACAACTGGACCGTGGTTGGCAGAACCGAGCTCGGTAAGAGCATTTATGATTAAGGGGTAGATTATGGACGCAATTCTGTATTATATCTGTATCCCGCTGGGATATCTGATGAAACTCTGCTGGCAGCTGGTAGGTAACTACGGTGTGGCCATCATCCTGTTTACGCTTGCGACAAAGCTGGTGCTGCTGCCGCTTTCGATCTGGATCCATAAAAACTCTATTCAGATGGTCAAGATCCAGCCCGAGCTGAATATGCTCAAGGTCAATCACTACGGCGACGGCGACACCATTGCGGACAAGCAGGCTGAGCTTTACAAGAAGCATAACTATCATCCCATGCTCTCGCTGATCCCGCTTGCCGCGCAGATCGTGCTGCTGCTTGGCGTGGTGCAGATCATTTACCACCCGCTGGATTACCTGTTTGCCATTGATCCCGCGGCCATTGCCGCCATGGCAGAGCATTGGGGGCTCAACGTCGAGGAATCCTCTTATCAGCTGCAGCTGATCGAGCTGATCAAGCAGAATGCCGATTACGTCTTTGAGGGCGTCAACCTGGATGCCGTTCGCGCATTCCGCGGCAACTTCCTTGGCTTTAACCTTTCGGTCATTCCCACAAAGGCTTGGGGTATTTATATTCTCATGCCCATCATCGCAGGCGTCTCTGCTTGGCTGATGTGCTGGACGCAGAACCTTTCCAACGTGCTGCAGCACGAGCAGGGTAAGCTTTCCCAGCACGGCATGACCATTCTGTCTGTCGGCATTTCGCTGTATCTCGGCCTTGGCGTGCCTGCGGGCATTGCCTGGTACTGGGTGGCCAGCAACGTGTTCTCGATTCTGCAGATGTACGCGCTCAACGCGCTGATCAATCCCAAAAAGTACGTGGATTACGACGCGCTGGAAAAGAGCCGCGTCGCCTTGGCCGAGGTGGAGGCACTGGAGGACAAGAAAAAGGATCCCAACTACAAGATCAACCGCGCAAGAGAAAAGAAGGACTACAAGCGATTTTTCAAGATCGTCAACAAGCACCTGGTCATCTACTCCGAAAAGAGCGGATTTTATAAGTATTTTGAGGCGATCATCGAGCAGCTGCTGCAAAAGTCCAACATTACCATTCACTACGTGACCAACGACCCCGACGATGCGATCTTCGCACTGGCCGAGAAGCAGCCGCGCATCAAGCCTTACTATATTGGTCTGAAAAAGATGATCCCCTTGATGATGCGCTGCGAGGCGGATATTATGGTCATGACCACGCCCGACCTTGATAAGTACTATATCAAGCGATCGATCATGAAAAAGGATATGGAATACGTGTACGTGCCGCACGACATGATGAGCGTGCATATGGGCTTCCGCGAGGGCGCTCTGGACGCGTTTGACACCATTTTCTGCGTCGGCCCTCACGTAAAAGACGAGGTCAGAGCCACCGAGCGAGAGTACGGCCTGCCCGAAAAGAAGCTTGTGGAATTCGGCTACCCGCTGGCGGACAAGCTGATCGAGGCAGGGAAGCAGGAAAGAGCCAACCACGTCCCGCGCGAGCGCAAGGAGATTCTGATCGCCCCCTCCTGGCAGGAGGACAACCTGCTCGATTCTGTCATTGACGATCTGATCGGTGCTCTTTACTGTGACGAATACCATCTGACCGTGCGTCCGCACCCCGAATACGTCAAGCGTTACGGTGCGCGCATGCAGGCGATCGTGGACAAATATCAGCACCTGGTTGGAGACGGACTTTCGTTTGAGCTTGACTTTACGGTCAACCGCTCGATCTACTCTGCGGATATGCTGATCACCGATTGGTCGGGCATTGCGCTGGAATATTGCTTTGCGACGCTGCGCCCCGCCATGTTTATCAATACCAAGATCAAATGCATGAACCCCAATTGGGAAAGAATCGGATTGACTCCCGTTGAGATCACGCTGCGTGACGTGGTGGGTGTCTCGGTGGATAAGGATCAGGTGCCCGAGTGCCGTGCTGTGGCAAAAGAGCTGTTTGATCGCGCTGAGGAATATGAGAAAAAGATCTCCGAGGTGCTGGCAAATCATATCTACAATCAGGGCAAGGCAGGCGAGATTGGTGCCAACTACCTGCTGCAGTCTCTGGTCGAAAAGCGTAAAAAGTCTTGACAGAGCGCACGAAGTGTGATAGAATAATGGTACATCCGAACATAAAGGAGAAAGTATCATGATTCCCGTAACAGTTGCATATATCGATCCCTCGAGCGTGACCATCGTCATTACCTCAATCAGCGCGATCGCCATCGCTGTCGGCGCAACCGCAGTCATTCTGTGGCGCAAGGCAAAGAAAAAGGTTGCAGCAACGCTGCACATCGACGAAAACGCCAACAAAGAGGTCGAGGAAGAGCTCGTGATCAAGGACGAGAACAATCAATAATCATTTGGTTCAAAAATGCAAATTTGCCTTCTGTTTATGAACAGAAGGCACAATTTGCTGATTTTTCATTCAATTTTTTGACAGCTCCGTTCAGAAATTTATTGTTATATCGGAAAATTGAACACATTTCCGAGGAAAGGATCTATTATGAAGTTCAAAAGAAGTCTTGCTTTTGTGATGCTGATCGCCATGCTGGCCGTGTCCACCTTGTCCTTCGCCGCCTGCAATGCAGGGAAGGAGACCGTCATCATCTACAGCTCTGCAGAGGATTATCGCATTGAGCACATGCAGAAAAGACTGAACGAGCAGTTCCCGCAGTATAACATCATCATTGAATATAAGACCAGCGGCAACCACGCAGCCACCCTGCAGGCCGCAGGTAAGAACGCCGAGTGCGATATTTCGCACGATTTGGAGTATGCGTATGCTGAGCAGCTGGCAGCACAGGGCGTGCTGGCAGACCTCTCCGATCTTATAGACTGGAGCGTTTACGCAGAGGATACCGTGCAGAGCAAGTACTACGCTCCCGAGATCCGTAACGGCGGCTGTATCATCATCAATACCGAGCGTCTTGAAGCGCTTGGCCTGGACAAGCCTACCTCTTATCAGGATCTGCTTGACCCGCAGTACAAGGGTCAGATCTCCATGCCCAACCCCGCTTCGTCCGGCACGGGCTATATGTTCTTACTCTCGCTGGTCAACGCATGGGGAGAAGAGGAGGCACTTGACTATTTTGACAAGCTTTCCGAAAACGTGCTGTCCTTTACCTCGTCCGGCTCGGGCCCCGTCAACTCGCTGGTGCTTGGTGAGGTTGCCATTGGCCTTGGCATGACGCCCAATGCCGCTACCAAGATCGGTGAAGGCTTCCCCTTGGAAATTTTGTTCTTTGAAGAGGGCTCGCCTTACTCTCTGTACGGCCAGACCATCATTGAGGGTAAGCAGGAAAGACAAGCCGTCAGAGAGGTGTTCGCATTCCTGACCACCACGCTCAACGAGGAGCTTTGCGCAAACTACTATCCCGAAAAGATTTTCAAGGACAAGGATTACGAGCTTGAAAACTTCCCCAAGGGTATCAAATATGCCGACATGCAGGTAGAAAACGCGTCTGCATACAAGGAACAACTGCTTTCGAAATGGACACACTGAGCATGAGCAACTGTAAGCTTTCGATTCAAGGAATCAACAAACAATATAAAAACAATAAGGCGATCGCGCTGGACAATGTCAGCGTGGACGTGATGGAAGGGGAGTTTCTTTCCATCCTCGGCCCCTCGGGCTGCGGCAAGACCACGCTTTTGCGCATCATCGCAGGCCTTTTGCAGCCCGATAGCGGAAAGCTGCTCTTGGACGGCAAGGACATTACCGACGCGCCGCCCGCAAAGCGGTCTCTTGGCATCGTGTTTCAGAATTATGCGCTGTTTGAGAACATGACGGTGCTGGAAAACGTGACATACGCGGCCTATCTCAAGGCAAAGCGCGAAAAGAGCGCGACCAAGGAAGAGATCACCGCGCGCGCCATGGAGCTGCTCAGAGAGCTGGGCATTGCCGATTACGCCAAGAAATATCCCGCCGCTCTTTCGGGTGGGCAGATGCAGCGCGTAGCCATTGCACGCACGCTGATCTTGAATCCCGATATCATGCTGTTTGACGAGCCCGCGTCTGCTCTGGACGTGGCGACAAGACTGCAGCTGCGCACCGTGATCAAGGACATTCAAGCCAAATTCGGCACGACCATGATCTATATCACACACGACCAGGAGGAGGCGTTTGCCATGTCCGACCGCATTATGGTCATGGAGACCGCCAAGATCAGTCAGATCGGCACGCCGTCAGAGATCGTAAGCGCACCCGCCAACGACTACGTCAAGAGCTTTGTGGTGGATAATTTGCAAACCAAGATCGATTCGCTCAACCGAGCATTGGGGAAGAGCGTATGACGGCTGTTGTAAAAAAACGCCCGCAAAGCGCGTGGGCGGTTAAATCCTTGGTGGCTGCGGTGCTTTTTTGCGTGGTCGTGCTGCCCATTCTGGCCATGTTCGTGCAGATCACACCGGGCGATATCCGGGACGTGGTCAACGGCCCGAATTTCGGCAGTGCTCTCTGGAACTCGCTGCGCTATACCACCATTGCCACGCTGATTGTGGTGGTGCTTGCATATTTATTGGCACTTTGCACCGCGCGCGTGGACATCAAGGGCAAAAAAATTCTCAATATCATTCTGATCCTGCCCATGCTGATCCCCTCGATCTCGCACGGTATGGGGCTTCTGATCCTGTTTGGGCAGAACGGTATTCTCAAAAATCTGATCGGCTGGACGTTTGACATTTACGGCGGCACGGGCATCGTGCTGGGATCTGTGATGTACGCGCTTCCTGTGGCGTATATCATGCTTGCCGACGTGCTGCGCTATGAGGATATGTCGGTCTACGAGGCCGCAGAGGTGCTGGGTCTTGGTAAGACTCGCACGTTCTTGCGCATCTCGCTGCCGTATCTGAAAAAGCCGCTGATCGCAGCCGCATTCTCCACCTTTGCCATGATCGTGACAGACTACGGTGTGCCGCTCATGGTATCGGGGACGGATAATTATACCGTCTCCACGCTGATGTACCAGGCCGCTATCGATCAGCAGAAATTCGGCCGCGGCGCGGTCTACGGCGTTATTTTGCTTGTACCCGCCATCGTCGCATTTGTCGTCGATCTGCTGGGCAAGGATCGCGGAGAGGGCTCGTTCGTCAAAAAAACGCGCGAAGGGAGCGCAAAGCCCCTTTCCAAGGTGTTGGCGTACGCGTTCTGCACGCTGATGTCGCTGTTTGCGCTGCTGCCCATTGCCGTGTTTGCATTTTTGTCGCTGGTCAAGCGTTATCCCATCGATCTTTCCTTGACTGCCGACAACTTCGCCTATATCTTCAAGGGGCAGGGAGCAACCTATCTGGTCAATTCCTTGCTGATCGCGTTGATCACGGCAAGCGTGGGCGTAACGCTCGGGTTTATCACGGCCTACCTGTCCGCCCGCATGCGCTCGCCGCTCTCGCGCGGATTGCACCTTTTGGCTATCAGCTCGATGGCTATCCCCGGTATGGTGCTTGGTATTTCCTACGTCATGACCTTCGCGGCAACACCGCTTTACGGCACGCTGGTCATCCTGGTCATGGTCAACACTGCCCACTTTATCTCGTCGCCCTATCTGATGATGTATAACAGCTTTGGCAAGATGAACCAAAACTTAGAGGCCGTAGGACAAACGCTGGGCATCGGACGCGTGCGCATGCTGTTGCGTGTCTTTTTGCCGCAAAGCGTGGGAACTCTGGCCGAGATGTTCTCGTACCTGTTTGTCAACAGCATGATGACCATTTCTGCAGTATCCTTCTTGGCAAATACGCAGAATAAGCCCATCTCGCTGATGATCAGCCAGTTCAACGAGCACAACAACGAATACGTGGCCGTGGTATCCATTCTCATTCTGATCGTTAACATTGCAGTCAAGATCGCGGTTGAGCAGGTCAAGTCGATTGCCGCCCGCCGTAAATAAACTTTTGGAGAAAAATATGAAGCTTACCAAAAAACAATTTTCCATTCTGGTGACCTTGGAGGCCGACCGAAAGAGCAAATCGCAGCGCGAGCTTGCAGCCGCTTCCAATCTTTCTGTGGGCACTGTCAATAAACTGGTGGCAGAGCTGAGTGAGCAGGGAATGATCCGCGACGGAGTCATCACCGAGGCAGGAATCGCAGCTCTTGAGCCCTATCGCGTCAAGCGCGCCGTATTCATGGCGGCAGGCTTTGGCTCGCGATTGGTTCCCATCACGCTCAATACCCCCAAGCCCCTGGTACGCGTCAAGGGCAAGAGGATCATTGATTCTTTGCTGGACGCCGTGGTATCTGCAGGCATTGAGGAGATCTATCTGGTACGCGGATATCTGTCCGAGCAGTTTGATCAGCTGCTCAAAAAGTATCCCACCATTACCTTTATCGAAAATCCCATGTACAACGAGACCAACAATATCTCGTCCGCATATTGCGCGCGTCACCTGTTCAGGAACGCCTACGTGTTTGAGTCGGATCTGCTGCTCTATAACCCCAAGCTGATCACCAAATACCAGTACGAGACCAACTACCTGGGCGTGCCTACCGAGCGCACCGAGGACTGGTGCTTTACCACGGGCGCGCAGGGCTATATCAAGAAAATGGCGTGCGGCGGCACGGATTGCTTCCACATGTATGGCATTTCCTATTGGGATGAAGAGGACGGTGCAAAGCTCGAAAAGGACATCGAGCGCGTTTACAACACCCCCGGCGGCAAGGAACGCTACTGGGATCAGGTTGCGCTGGATTATTGCATCGAATCCTATAACGTGCGCGTGCGCGAATGCTCCTTCTCGGATATCGTGGAGATCGATACCTTCAACGAGCTCAAGCAGATCGATAAGAATTATGCGATGTGAAAGTGAATAAAGAAAAGACGATATCCATGACCTTACGGACTTGATATCGTCTTTTGTTTATGCTTCATTTTCCAGTATCCATTCCAGCAGCTCGGGATATTTCATCTCACCTGCGGCCACGGCAAGACCCACGCGGGCAACCTCTTGGTTGGAAGGACGGATTTTGATGCCGTTGGTTTCTAAAAACGTGAGCAGCACGTACATGCCGATACGCTTGTTTCCGTCCACAAATGCATGGTTGGAGATCAGCGCATAACCCAGGCGCGCCCCCTTTTCCTGCTTGGTATGGAATAACTCCTGACCATCAAAGGTTGCAAAGGCAGATTCCAAGGCACTGTCCAATAGCGCAATATCCCGCACGTTCGGATCACCACCGGTTTCTTCGGTGATCAGCTTGTGTAAAAGTAAGACCTTTTCTTGACTGAACTTGATCATTTTGCCAACTCCTCAAACGCCTGGCGGTATTGCTTGAGAATACGGGCAGCCACAAAGTCGATCTTTTCATCGTCGGTCATTTCAATGCTGGTGTCATGCTCAATATCCACCAGCTTGTATTTCGGTTTATTGTTCTTGAAAATATAAAGCTCGCCGTGCTTATCCGCCATACGGGCAACACGAGAAAAATTCTGATTGGCCTCGGAAATCGAAACGATCTGCTTCGTATTGATGTTCATACATACACCTCCATACGTGATACATATATTATACATAAATATTAGGATGTTGTCAACCTAAAAAAGATATATTTTGAGAAATTATTTGGCAATCACCCTCTTGAATAATCATGTCGTTTGTGATATACTGAAATAAAGAATCTATCTCTTGAAGGGAGCAAGCATATGATACCGCTTTGGGGAGTCAACCTAACACAAAACAAAAAGAACGAAATTGCCAACGGCAGAGAGCTGATCGTGGCCACCGTTGCAAAAAAGATCGATATCCAAGAGGTGCAGGATCGCGCCGAGGATCTGGAGGCCAAGGCGTCCTTGCCGCTGGTCTGGAGGATCATTCAATGGGTCTGCGGCCTTGCTGCCGTGATCGTGGCGATCGGCTTTATGCGCGGTGCCGCCAAGGTAGGAGTCGAGCAGGCGTTCGAAAACGCCCCTGCGCTGATCTGGATCTTTGCCGCTTGTCTGATCGTCTATATCGTGCTGAAGATCTGGGGCAACCGCCGTAACCATGCTGTGATGACGTCGGGCGAGGTTCAGCAGTTTGATGCCGACGTGCAAGAGGTCGTGGGCGCGGCCTACGAGGAGTTGGGTGTGCCCGAGGATGCCGTGCGACTGGATGCATTCGTGTTTCGCTATAAGGAAAAAGACGGCAAGATCAGCGTGCGCAGCATGGGCTTTTTCGATTTTATCAACGTAGAGGTCCGCGCTTACATCAAGGATGGAGATCTTTGCTTTGCCGATACCGAGAGCGTTTACGCGCTGCCCATGACGAGTCTGAAGGGCATTCAGACCGTTAAGAAAACCGCCTTGTTCCACGGCTGGAATAAGGAGCTGCCGCCTACGGATAAGTCGTTCAAGCCGTATCGCGTGGCGGTCAATCAGTATGAAAGCATCTATTGCAAGCCCTACCATATCTTAGAGGCCGAGATCGGCGGTCAGACCTGGGGCGTGTATTTCCCGGGCTACGAATTGCCTGCGTATGAAGCCTTGACAGGCCTGCAGGCAAGCGAGAAAGGGGAATGACAATGAAAATTTTATCTATCGGCAACAGCTTTTCCGAGGACGCGCAGGCGTATCTGCACGCGCTGGCTGAGCAGAGGGGCATCGATCTGACCTGCGAAAACTTGGCAATCGGAGGCTGCAGCCTGCAAACACATTGGGAAAACGTATCGGAACATAAAAAAGAGTACCTTTACGGCGTCAACGGCACGTGGGTGGCGCATCCTGTCACGGTCAAGGAGGTCATCGAGGCAGGCAAGTACGATGCGGTTACCTTGCAGCAGGTCAGCGGGTTTTCGGGGCAGTACGAAACCTACCAGCCTTACTTAAACGAGCTTGCCGCCTACGTGCGCGAAAAGCAGCCCGAGGCAAAGCTGTATTTCCAGCGCACATGGGCGTATGAAATTGACTCCCCGCACGGCCATTTCCCGTTTTATGACTGCAATCAGCGCAAGATGTACGACGCACTTTATGCAGCATCTGTAGAGGCTTGCCGTGCAATCGATGCAACCGTCATTCCCGCAGGCACGGTCATTCAGACGCTGCGAGAGACTGTTCCCGCGTTCAATTACGCCAACGGCGGCGAATCCTTGTGCCGCGATTCATTCCATATGTCGGAAACGTATGGCCGCTTTGCCGTCGCGCTTTGCTGGCTGGCAACGCTGACGGGCAAAAAGGTCGAGCCCATGCCGTTTATGGAGCTGGACGAGACCCTGATTGCGGAAATTGCAAGAGTGGTCAACGAGGTTGTGTTTACAGAATAAAATGAAAAACGGTTGGATCAGACCCAGCCGTTTTTTCTTGCATCTTGATAAATTTCTGCGTTTTGGTATTCCTCGCACGTAATATATCCCGTATGGTAGCAAAATGTCCAATAGGCGAACCTGCGTGCTTGCATGTTATCGTAGTCAACGTTTATCATAAGGGATTTGAGCAGATCGAATTCAGCCTCTTGGACAAGGCCGGCATCCACATATTCTCGCATTTGCTTTTCTGTCATATTTGCCTCCGAAATAAAAAGTGCGCAGCCGAAGCCACGCACTAAAAAATGGTAGCTCCGTTTACTGCGACATAAACAAACCTTTCCCAACCAAAAGCATACGAAAAGGGAGCACACATTTTTTACAGAAGTAAAAAAATGTATGCCTTCGGTTGGCAACCGTCGGTTTGTTCAGTTTATGTCGCACGTATATTATAGCACATTTTGAGGGCATTGTAAACACTTTTGGGGATTTTTATTTTGGCCAAATGTATACGCGCAATTAACGGAAAAGCGAACCGTCCATCTGTAGGGGGCGACGTCCTCGACGACCCGGGCAGGCGCAAAGAAATTATTTCATAGAAAAAAGGTAGCTGATGCAAGCCGGGCTGTCGAGGACGTCAGCCCCTACAGATGGGCATTTAAGTTTCCTGTGACGATACAAGGGCGAGGATTTTGGTTTTGTCAAAATCCTCGCCCGCGAACAGGTATTAGTATTGAAGCGTCACGATCTGCGCACAGGTGAACTGATCAATCGTGAATTTGCATACGCCGTCCTCGCAGGTAAAGGGAATCTCCTTGTTCTGCGGAACCGCGGTGACGCGCGTGATTTGCTTGTCGGTCTTGATCTCAAAGGTGGTATCCAGAATAGGCACCAGATCCTCAATCACCTCGATGCCGCTGCCGCGCTTGACGGGAGCGGCGTACAGCGCGTGCAGCACGTAGCGGCTCTGATCGGGCTGCTCGTTGAGCGTGACCACACCGGCACTTGGCAGATTGGTGGTCAAGGTCTTGCCATCGCCCAGAATGGTATCAATGGTGCGCAGCACGATTTCCTTGAGGATGATGCTGCCCTTATCGGCATATTCCGAGAAGATATCCCAGGCAATATAGCCGCCGTCCTTGCCGATGACCACCGCAGGGGCAGCGTCCTCTGTGACAAAGGGCGTGTGCTGATGCGAGCAGAAATAGCCGCGCTCGCGGTTAAAGAAGGGGTAGCGCGCATATCCCAGCACGGTTGCATCTGCGTCCGCCGCTGCAAGCATGTAATTGGGGCTGTACATGACGTAGCTTGTCACGGGAAGTCCGAGCGCCTCGAACGTGGGGCGCAGGTAGGTGGGCTGATATTGCCCCTTGCCTTGCCAGTCAGCACCAAAGTCAAACAGCAGCTTGGTGCCGTCCGTGCCGGACGTGCCGGAGCAGAGCAGCTTGCCGCCGCCTCTGACAAAATCCTTGAGCTTTGCAAGCAGGGAAGCGTCGGTAATGACGGCCGCGTCGGGCAGGATGAGCAGCTTGTATTTGGACAAATCACAGTATGTGTCCAGCACGTCATAGAGGTACTTGCCCTCCAGCAGCATGCGCCCCGATCCTGTATCCGCAGGGTGATTGCGCGCCGTTCCGATGATGGATTCGATCGAAAGCAGACCGATATCGGCTACGGTCCGCACGTCGTAGCAGTATTGCTCCACCTTTTCGGCTTCGGCATAGGCAATGCCGATCAGCTCGTAGGTCGCCTCGTCCAGAAATCCCTCGGGGTGCATCTGGTCGCCGATCGAGCAGCAAGCCCCGTTGGCCAGCGAGAGTGCGATCTCATATTTCAGCGCATTGGGGTGCTTGAAGCCGCCGAATTCGCCCCACGTGGTGTGAAATTTGCCTGTCATACCCAGGTATTCGTCGCCAAGCATGGCTGCATACTTGGCAGATTTGGGAAAGTGATCATATCCCCAGCCGCCCGTGGGCAGGCTTTCGATCTCCTGGTGGGTGTTGGCAGAGGCAAAATCGCGTCTGCCGCAGGGGATGTGCCCTTGGTTGTGGAAGATGCGCACGTCGGGCTTGATGGCGCGCGCTGCGGCGTTGATTCCTTCATAATATTTCTTATAGGTCACGCCCGCCAGCTTGTAGTAGCTTGCGTGATCTTCGGGATCCCAGCCAAGCTTTTCAATTTCGGCACGGCAGTAGGGGCAGAAGCATGCGATCTCGCCCACAATATCAAGGAAAATGCCCACGGGATCATACTTGCGCACGACCTCCTCCACCTGGCTGATCAGCACGTCAAAATAGGGGGAATTCATGCAAAGAATGTGATATCCCGGGCCGTGCTCGGGCACGTAATGCATACCGTTTTCCTCCACGACGTTGGGCGTTGCCCAGGTGGGGGTGTGGAATACGCAGTGGTCGGGATGCTCGTAGAAATATTTTTCATCAAGACCCGCGGAGATGTACACAGGTGCCTGCACGCCGATCTCGGCGCAGGCCGCAAGCATCTCGCCAAGCAGGTCAAAGTCAAGATGCGGGTGGATCGTGTTTGTTTCGGAAGGGAAGTATGCCCAGCCGTGATGGCACTTGGCGAATACCGTGATCGAATTCACGTGACCCTTCTGTAAGCAGGCCTGAAACTGCTTGCGATCAAATTTGGAGCCGATGCCCGGTACGTGCTCCGAGGTGTGAAAATCCAGATGAACCTGTCTTTGCGGTAAAGTGTGCATGCGGTAAACCCCTTTCGGTTGACTTTAAGTTCATTGTATCACAATGACGGACAAATTGCAAGACAAAAAAGGGCTGATGCAATGCATCAGCCCGAATTTTTGTCAGAATCAATCGGTGGTATAGTTATCGAAGTAGCCCTGGATGAACACGATAGGCGTGCCCTTGTCGCCCGAGCCCGAGGTCAGGTCGCAAAGCGAGCCGATCAGGTCGGTCAGTCTTCTGGGAGTCGTACCCTCGGAGGCCATCTGGCCGACGAGGTTGCTGTCCTTTTCGGTGATCTTCTGCTTGATGGCATCCTTGAGCGCGTCGCCCGAAAGAGCGGAGAACTCGTTATCTGCCAGATACTTGAGCTTGAGCTCGTTGGGAGTGCCCTCAAGACCCTTGGTGTATGCAGGAGCAACGACCGGGTCAGCCAGCTCCCAGATCTTGCCTACGGGATCCTTGAATGCGCCGTCACCGTAGACCATGACCTCGATGACCTTGCCGGTAGCTTCATACAGCTGCTTCTGAATGGCGTCCACGACTACCTGACAATCTCTGGGGAACAGCTTGACCTGATCCTCTGTTGCCTTGTTGGAGCCCAGCAGACCGTAGTGCTCGTTGTAGCCGCTGCCGTCAATGCTCTCGGTCAGAATATCGTCAAGACCCAGCGCGACCTCTGCGCCTGCAGCCTTGAGGATGCGCTTGGTGCGTGCTCTTGTGTGAATGTCGCAGCAGAGCACGTTCTTGGTATAATTCAGGATAGCCTTGGGATTGTTTGCAAAAATGATCTCGCAGTCAGCGCCACATTCACGGATCAGCTGCTCGTAGTATTCCACGTAGTCCACGCCGGTAAAGGTGTGCTTTTCATAGCCGAACAGCTCACGGTACTGTGCAAGAGTGAGCACGTCGCGATAGGGGTCAACGCCCTTTTCGTCCATCTGTTCAACGCTGATCAGGTGGTTACCAACCTCATCGGAGGGGTAAGAGAGCATCAGCACGATTTTCTTTGCACCTTTAGCGATACCGCGCAGGCAGATCGCAAAGCGGTTGCGGCTGAGAATGGGGAAGATCACGCCAACGGTGCCGCCGCCAAGCTTGGCGCGCACGTCTGTGGCGATATTATCAACAGAAGCGTAGTTACCCTGTGCTCTTGCAACAATGGCCTCGGTCATAGCCACGATATCTCTGTCGTGGAAAGCAAAGCCTGCGTCCTCGGACGCTTCAAGAATACAAGAGGTAACGATCTGTACAATGTCGTCTCCTTGGCGAATGATGGGAGCACGAACTCCGCGGGAAATGGTGCCGATCATGCGACTCATAATAAAATCTCCTTCTGGGGGCCTTGCACTTGCGTACAAAGCAAAAATAAATGACCACAGTATATTATAACACTATTGCCTCTGCATTTCAATATTTTTGGACAAATTTTTTTAAGTTTTTTTGAAAATGAAAGAAATAAAGCCCGAGGCGTGCGCCTCGGGCTTTTGGGTCAATTATCCTTTTTTCTGGTTCTCTTATACTGAGAGAGCTGCTGACGCTCCTCGGTCTTGAGCTTTTCGGCGATCGCCATGTTCTCGATCATCAGCTTGACGATGCGCTCCATGGTCGAGTTTTCGGAGTAGTCGGCCACGCAGACGTAGTTGATGCGGTCGTCGTCCACCAAAGGCTTGACCGTGTCGCCCTTACCCTCGGGGTAGACCGCGATGGATTTGCCGCCGCGCTCCTTGACCATCTTCATACAGGGAATATCGGTCATACCGTCTCCCACGTAGATCATGTTCTGATACGCAACGCGGCGCAGGCTCTCGTCCTGCTCACGGTTGACGCTCTCGTCGTCGGTTACGTCCAAAATGCCCTTGGAAATGCGGTAGATGTACTGCGTTTTGAGCGTGTAGTTGATGGCCAGCGCAGGCCAGATCGCCTCGCCGTTTTCGTCATATAAATATCTGCAGGCAAACACCTTTTTGAAGTATTTTGCAAGCGGAGTTCCTTCGATGATCTCTTGCGTGCCCGAGGAGATGATATAGTGCTCGATCTCCACGCCAAGCGACTTGCCAAACGCATTGATGCGGTCAAACCAGGTATCAACGCCGTTGTAAAGCTCGACGTGGTCGCCGCAAGAGCGCAGATATTCGCGAGTCAGGGGAATGCCTCTTTTTTTGCACTCTCGGATCATGACCAGCATGTAGGAGAGAATTCGCTCCGCTTCGTTCTCGCGCGCGATGCGACCTGCCTCGCCCCAGAATTCCTCCGAGCTCATGCCCAGTCTCTTGATGAAATCATATTCCTGCATGTCCGTGGTGCAGAGTGTTTTATCAAAATCGTAAAGAATACCAATAGTCGTTTTTGCCATACTTTTACCTCCTTTTTGGTGGATTATCTATATAAAAGCGCATAAATCTTTTATAGCGGGGGATATATTCTACCACAAAACGCGCAGGAAATCAAGAGTAAACGACAACAATTCTCAAGATTTTCGAAAAATTCACATACCTGTACAGCGGGGACATGGAAAGGAAAGACACGCAAAGCGGCAATTTCCCGACAGCAATTCCTAACATTTTGCGCGGAATTGGAAAAGAATTATACAAATTGGTAAAAATTTACAATTACGTGCGACAAAGTTTGGTAGGTTTTTCGTGCGGTTGGATCTTGCAATAATTACCAATTTATGGTAAAATATGTACATAAAAGGAAATAACAGGAGGACACCAAAATTCATGGATACATCTACCAAAATACTCATCGCCGACGAAAATTCCGCACAG
The DNA here is from genome assembly GCA_017503325.1 of Clostridia bacterium. GTDB lineage: Bacteria > Bacillota > Clostridia > Oscillospirales > CAG-272 > SVQP01. The sequence goes on from JAFVTI010000010.1 coordinate 23,912, forward strand.
CGCGCAACGCTCAAGGAGGGGCTTTTGCGCCTGGGCTATCGCTATATTGAAGAGGCTTCCAACGGGGAAGAGGCCCTTTCCAAGATCAACCGCTACCATCCCGACGTTGCGCTGATCGACGTTTGGCTTTCCAAGCTGGACGGGATCGGCGTGATTCGCAGCTGTCGCCAGCTTGATCTCTCGCCCGACTCCGCGCCCGCGTTTATCATCACCTCTCCCGTCTCCAATCAGAATCTGTTCATCCAGGCCATGGGGGCAGGCGCGTCACTCTGTCTGATCAAGCCCATCAATCCCATCAGCCTTTCGGATCACTTGCGCGACCTGGATCGCAGCAGAGAAGGGGGCACGGCAAAGGTGCCGGCGCAGCCCGCAACTCCTCGGGAGATCGACGACCGCACGCCGGATATTGAGACGCAGGTGACCAAGATCATTCATCAGATCGGCGTACCCGCGCATATCAAGGGCTATCAGTACCTGCGCACTGCCATTCTGCTGACAGTCAACGACTCGGATATCATCAATTCGGTCACCAAGGTGCTGTATCCCAGCGTGGCCAAGAAGTATCAGACCACCACCAGCCGCGTCGAGCGCGCCATCCGCCACGCCATCGAGGTCGCGTGGGACAGAGGCGACGTGGATACGCTGAACAGTTATTTTGGGTACACCATTCAAAATAACAGAGGAAAGCCCACGAATTCAGAGTTTATCGCCATGATTGCGGATAATCTGAGGCTCAAATATAAGCTGTATTAAAAAAACGCCGTGACGGTATTCCGTCACGGCGCTCTGTTTTTAATCTTTGTTTTCCAGCTGCTTTTCCACCGCGGCGATTCTTTCGGCGAGCGGGGGATGGGAGTAGTCCATCAGCACATCCAGGCGGGCGGGAGCGAGGTGTGCGAAGTTTTCGCGCGCCAGCTTTTTGAGCGCGGTGATCATGGCAGGGCCGTAGCCTTCCTTGACCGCCTGCGCGTCGGCCTTATACTCGGCAGCGCGGCTGCGGGCGTTCATGATCATACCGGTCAGCGGCTGCACAAGGCCCAGCACGCAACCGACCAGGATATAGGCAAAGCCGTAGTTGACCTCGGTAAAACCGAACGAGGTGTGCAAAATGGGCTCGCGGACGGCGATCCACACCATCACGCCCATCAGCAAAAGGTTACCGATGTTCAGGATCTGCCCCTTGAGCACGTCCTTGTGCAGTCCGTGGCCAAGCTCGTGCGCAAATACCGCGCAGATCTCGTCGGGGGTCATGGCGTTGACCAGGTTGTCGTAGAGCACGATGGTCTTCATCTTGCCAAAGCCTGTAAAGTAGGCGTTGAGTTTGGTGGTGCGGCGGGAGGCGTCCATGACCTCGATCGCCTTGACCTTGTAGCCGTGCTTGGTCAAAAGCTCCATGAGTCTGTCCTTGAGCTCACCGTCCTCTAAGGGCGTGAACTTGTTGCCGATGCGGCTGAAGATGGGGTACATGAACGAAATGAACAGCGAGAAGAGGAACATAGCAGCGGCAAAGGCCACGATCATCCAGTCGCCAAGCCAGAGGTGAATGCCGAGCAGCAGCATGGCAAGGGCGAGGGAGAGGAACAGCTCCAGCGAGTTGGAGCGGATCTGGTCAAAGATAAAGGTTTTGATTGTGGTACGGTTGAAGCCGTATTTCTGCTCAATGACCATGTTGAACAGATAGCTGCGCACGATGCCGGGGATCAGATTGACCAGCAGATCAAGGACAATGACCGAGAACAGCTGCATAAACCAGTTTTCGACAGGGAAGAGCGAGGCAGCCCAAGCATATGCGTTGGTGGCCAGCAGCACAAGAGAAATGACTGCGCTGATGCAGATGAAGATCAGCGACAGGCGGGATTTCTCGCGGCTGTAGCGTTTCCAGTTTTCATAGGTTTCAGCGTCGTAGACGTCAGCAAGATTGGCGGGCGTGGGATTGTTTGCAGAGCGCATCTCCACGATGCCGAGTACGATCCGGTAAGCCGTGCTGAGCAGCACGGTCAGGATAATGATGAGTTTGGTTACCATAATTGACCTCTGTATGTATTTGATAGTTCATTATAGCATGCTTTAGAGGGAAATGCAAGGGAATTGAGAAAAAGAAAGAGAGAGAACGACGTTCTCTCTCTTTTTGTAAGTTTACTTCATCTCAGAGCTTGCGTTGAGCACCAGCGTGCTGTACAGGAACAGAACGTCTGCGTTGTCAAAGTTGACGCCCATGAGCAGCAGCTGAGGGATCTGATAACGGGTATCGATGACCGTGATCTTTGCGTAGTCGTCGATCATCAGCGGGATGATGCTGCGGCCGTAGGAGTCACGGAAGATGACCAGCTCCTTATCGGTCTTTGCATTGGGGTTCTCGATGACCAGCTTTGCGATCTCACCGCCAAGGAACATATCGTAAGCGTCCTTACCGTGTGCTCTCTCCATATCGTAGATAGAGCCGGGCTTGTTCTTTTCGAAGTTGAACACGGTCACGTGCTCCATGTTCTCATTGGTGTAGTAGGTGATGGTCTCGGGCTTGAGCGGCTTGGGTGCGCGGCCTGCGTAAACACCGTAGAAGGGAACGTCCAGCGTGTTTTCTACGTAAGTGCTGTTGTGATTGCCGCCCATGCCGTCTACCAGCAGCTTTGCAACGTCGATCAGATACTTCTGATTCCAGTGTGTATCAGATGCGTAGTAGTCGCTTGCCTCCAGGGCACCGGTAATATCGATGTACTCGGCAAATTCAACGCTGCCAAGCATCTTTTCGATAAACTCGTTGTAGTCCATGGAGAGGTATCCGTTCTGCTCGGAAAGGAAGTAGCCCTTGTCGGGGATGATCGAGATATAGGGGGTGATACCCTTCTTTTCAAGATAAGTCTTGTAGATAAAGGTGATACGATCGGCTGCATGTGCGATCGATTCCTCGTCGATCTCCTCCTGCATCTCGCCTGCAATGCCGTCTACGACGTAAACGCCGTCCTTGTCCTTCTGCAAAAAGACGTTGGAGCCGACCCATGCCTTGACGTTACGGAAGAAATCTCTGAAGGGGAAGTTGTCGGGGGTGTAGTTGTCGTCGAACTGCTTCATAAAGCTCTCGCCGTATTCCAGTCCGTCCTTCATGATGGATTCCAGCGTCACCTCGGGGAACTTTGCGGGCTCACGGCGCTCGCTGTCCAGAAATTCTGCTTTGGGAAGAAGAAGGAAAAGTGCGCAGAAGCCGAATACCATGATAGCCATGACGGCACAGTTCAGAATATTTTTGATTTTTGTACTCATGTTACTTGACCTCCTTGTTTAGAATCTGAAGTAGAGGAAGGGGTTGGAGGAGGAGTCGACCAGGAAAGCGGTGACTACCACAAGCAGGCATACCAGCATGATGGGCTCCAGCACGTTTACCACCTTGCCAAGCTTTGCAGAGGTGGAGAGCTTGGTTGCCAGGCTCTTTACCAGAGGCGTTGCACCAACCAGCGCAAGGATCAGCAGCACTGCGTAGTTGCGCAGGAAGTAGAGCGTCTCTGCAGATGCGAAGGGAATGCCGCCCGCACCGAACAGACCGCCGATGTAGGTGAATGCTTCACCCATTGTGGGGATCTGGAATACGATAAAGCTGGTGATTACGGCAAACAGAATATAAACGCGGCTGAGCACGTGGCTCTTTTCCAGGTACTTGAGCAGGAAGAACTTCTCGATCACCAGCAGGACGCCGAAGAACAGGCCCCAGATGATGAAGTTCCAGGATGCGCCATGCCAGAAGCCGGTGAACATCCAGACTGCAAAAATATTGATCAACCAACGCCACTTGGGAACGCGGTTACCGCCAAGCGGAATGTAGAGGTAATCACGGAACCAAGAGCCCAGGGACATATGCCAGCGGCGCCAGAATTCGGTTGCGCTGCGGGAAATGAAGGGGTAGTTGAAGTTCTCCAGAAAGTGGAAGCCGAAGATCTTGCCAAGACCGATGGCCATATCCGAATAGCCGGAGAAGTCGAAGTAGATATAAAGCGCAATGGAAATACCGTAGATCCAGTACATCAGCACGGTCTTTTCCTCGGCAGCATAGATCAGCTCGCTCAGATCGTACATCGAGTTTGCGATCAGCACCTTCTTGGCAAGACCGAGAATGAAGCGGCGAGTACCCTCGCCCGCCATGGTAAAGCTGTGGGTACGGGTCTCCAGCTCGCGGGCAACGTCGGAATAACGAACGATAGGACCTGCGATCAGCTGGGGGAACATGGCAATGTAAGCAGCCAGGTTGATGGGGTTCTTCTGCGCCTTTTCACCGCGGTACACGTCTACGACGTAGCTGATGATCTGGAAGGTGTAGAAGCTGATACCGATGGGGAGCACGATCTTGAGCAGGGGGATCGAAAGGCCCGTGATCGCGTTGAAGTTTTCAATAAAGAAGTCGGTGTACTTGAAGTACAGCATAAAGGAGATGATCGAAGCAACGGCGAAGAACAAAAAGACCTTGGAGATTTTTTTGCCGCGGAAGCGCTCGATCAGAAGACCGAAAACGTAACCCAGCGCAATTGCCAGCACCATCATTGCCGCATACTTAACGCCGCCCCATGCATAGAAGAACAGGCTGAACAGCAGAAGCACTGCGTTTTTCAGCTTCTTGGGCGCAATGAAATACAGAAGTATGATTGCGGGGATGAAGAAATATAAGAAGGATATACTTGAGAAAAGCATCTTTTTCGCTCCTGTAATATCTGAAATATAGGGGCTGCTTCCATGAATGGGAACAGCCCCGATTTGTTTATCTGATCAACAATTACTGAGCAAAGGTGTGCTCAACAACAATGGAAGAACCCTCAACGGTGGTAGCAAAGCTTGCGGTGAAGGGATCAACTACGCCGCCAAACTCAACAGCACCCCAAACGACTACCAGGTAGTCACCGGGCATCTTAGCGATGACCAGCTTCTCGGGAGCACCGCAGATCCACTGACGAGCCAGGATGTTGTCCTTGATAGCGGTAGCCATAGCGTCAACGTCTGCGCTGTTGGTGAAGTGAACTGCATAGCAGTTGAAAACGTTGATGTTCATCATGTTGAACATGGAAGCTGCATCGTCCTGCTTGGAGATGTCAGCGGTGGGGTAGCCAAGGTTTGCATCGTAGTCGCCGTCCTCAAGAGCAACGAACTTAGCGGGACCCTCGGGATTGGTGGTCTCAAAGTTGTAGGGGTTACCGCCGCAAACGTACAGCATGGTATCCTCGGTAGCATTTGCATTGTAAGCATCCATGAGCAGCTTGAGCAGCTCTTCAGCAGACTTGTAAGCCAGCTCTGCGGGAGCAGCAGTGGTGGTTTCCTCAGTAGTGGTGGAGCTGTCAGCCTCGGTCTCAGCAGAGGTGCCTGCTTCGGTTTCAGCGGAGGTGCCTGCCTCGGTCTTTGCTTCGGTGGTCGCTTCTGCGTCGGTGGTGTTTTCATTAGAGGGCTCTTGGGTATCGCAAGCAACGAGTGCCATAGCGAGCATCATAAGTGCAAGAGTGATTGCAAGAATCTTTTTCATTTTGTGTTTCTCCTTGTAAATAGTGTTTGTTATTTTTATTTTTATTTTTCAATGTGAACGTACCACTCGCCCTCGATCAGTGACAATACGATGTCAAAGCCGCGATTGGTGGTAATGGTGTAGGTGTCGGCGGCAGTTTCGGGCATCACAAAGATGGTGACCTGTCCGCGCAACTTTTGGTTTTGTTCTATGGGCTCGGTTGAGCCGTCTGAATTCACGATGGCAATGGTGCCCTCCGTGAAAGAAAGAGAGGTGGATCTTGAAAAGTCAAGACTGAGCTCGGGAATATTTTCCCAAGGGGATTCAGATGCCTGGCTGAAGGGCTGAGCGGAGCGCGCAGTGACCACGGGGGTGGGCTGTGTGCCAAGCTTTGTGCCGTCCATGCTGACGCTGCCGGTCAGTGCTCCGAAGGTAAGGCCAACTGCCAGCACCAGGCAGGCAGCAAGACCGCCTAAGCGGATGGCAACCGTTTGCCACTTGACCGAGCGGGTCGCAGGCTTTCTGACTTTCGCCGCCTCAATAATGAGATCATCGTCTATATAGGACATAGACATGGCGATTTTTTCTTGTTTCATGAATGCTTCCTTTACTACGTATCGTAGCCGCGTTCTTCCAGAAACTCTTTGAGACTCTGGCGGGTGCGGTGCAATACGGATTTCACTTTTGATTGGGTGGCTCCGAAGGCGTCAGCAATGTCGCCAACGGAGTCGTTATAGAAATAACGGCGAACGAACATCTGTCTTGCCTCTGCCGGCTTGGTGCGAAGGAAATCGCTGATCAGGCGACCAAGCTCCTCGGCACTTTGTTGCTCGGCTACGGTGTCGGGTATGTATTCATCCAGCTCGTTAAGAGAAAGAACGAACTCACCACCACCGCGCTTTGCAGCGTGATTGGCCTTATGCCGGTTGATGGCGAGGTTTCGGGTCAGACGACCCAGGTAGGCCCCGAGGGCCTCCGGCCGAGCAGGTGGGATAGAGTTCCATGCGGCAAGATACGTGTCGTTGACACATTCTTCGCTGTCCTCGTGGGACTCCAGGATGTTAAGCGCAATCTTGTGGCAGTAGCTGCCGTATCTGCGCGCCGTGTGATCGATTGCCGATTCATCCCGTTGCCAATACAGCTCTACAATTTCACTGTCTTGCATGGTTCCTCCCATCTGCTCAAATTAACTCCACACCTATATACACAACTTTTTTTGGCCGCGGTTGCAAATTTGAGCGAAATTTTTGAAAAATTTTTTGAAAAGTTTTTCGTGTATTTTTGCAAAAGCAAAACGCTACCTTTTATTATAACATATAAAGCGGGGAATTTCAATAGATTTGGGCGGGAAATATGGAGGGGGAGAGAAAAAAGCAAAGTATTTTACTTTGTGCACTTTGGTTTTGCATGAAATTGCAGCTTGGCGCGTAACGGGGGACGGCTTATCATTGACCGTTTGCAGGGGACGGCGCCCACGACGTCCCGCAGATCAACAAACCGAATAGGGGAGAAAATACGATTGGAAAGCGAAAGATTTCGTAGGGCGGGGGCTTGCTCCCGCAGCACAAGTAAGCGAATAACTGCGGGGACGGATCCATGTTACGTTGAGGCGACCCAAGGTCGCAGCAATGTAACTTGGTTCCGTCCACCTGTTACGCGCGCGGATTACTTGCCGGATTATTTCAAAAATCGAAAAATTTTAGATAATATTTTTGCAGGGAAGATTATTAAGAGGCGGCGGACGATGAAAAGTGACAAAATAATATGGCATAAAAGCAAAAAAAGGCCCCGAGGGAGCGGATGCTCGCCTCGGGGCTGGGTGTGTATAGATTTGTTATGATTGGGCAAATAAGCAGGGAACAGTATCGGCTTGTCCGCCCCGCCCAGCCGCAAAGCGCCGGGGGACAAAGAACTATTCACCGTTCACTTGCTCATAACTGTCCGCAATATCGGTAATGATTAAGGATTCTTTATCAATAAAGACATAGGTGAAATTTTCTTGCTCGTCTATCAAGCGAACGATGTAGTGCGTTTGGTTGTAAATCATATCTTCCACAACATATTCGTCATTAAATTGTGAATACGTCATTTCTTGTAAGGAGAAGTTTTGCTTGAGTTGGTTAATCTCCTGTGCTGAGTGCCTGTAAACCTTTGAATTGTCTACAAAAAAATGGGCATTCGGAAAAATGGGAGAAGCTATTAGGGTTTCAGGTTCATCCTTGATTTTTGTTAAAACTATTTTTTCTCCAGAATCAAGGTTCAACACAAGCTTTGTACATGAGGGATAGTTGACATAATACTTACCGGAGTATAGAACCGACATATACGCAACATCATAGATATCTCGCCATGTTGAGATTTCAAATCGACCTTGTCCCCAAGATAAGAAAGCTTGTTGCTCCGTCCCATCAGAAGATGTAATAAGCACATAATCGCAATTATGCCATGAGTTAATGCAAATTTGGTCTCCATTTGCCAGTGTTCCCTCATAGACACCGAATTGCGGCATTTGCCAAGGTGCTGAACAAGAGCACACTGTTAAGGCAATGATTATTGTTAATCCCAATATGAAAAATTGTTTCATATAGTCCTCTCTTTCATTCAATGACCCAGATCATAATAGAGCACAGGGGAGGCTCTCTGTGCAACTATCTTGCTTTAGTGCTTGTTTTTCAGTTATGGCTGACCCTTTTTTAAGTAATCAAGTAAGTTTTGATATCCGTCATCAAATTTTAATAGTTCTTCTTCAGCAATTGTTATTGACACAATAGGGATAACATATCCATCTCCAAATACTTTAGGCGCTACTACAAAGGTTATTTTGTCTCCAATTTTCAACTTGGTTTCAATTCCATTTGCTAATACAACGTCCATATTGCGGCCGGCAATAACAAAGCAATCATCCTCGAAATCAACCGACATATCAGAAAATCCTATATATAATCGATTGCCTAAATTACCCTCTTCATTATTTGTGTAATTAACAAAATCCACAGTACCTGTTGCAACAATATAGTTATCACGATTGGAATAGTAATCTATTTTTTCATTAAATCCACATGCAGAAAAACCACCGGTTACTATTATGACAATGAGTGCAAAAATTATTATCTTTTTCATATATAACACCTCCTCAATCAATTGTGTAACAGGGGATGGCTCTCTGTTACATTGCGCTATTGTACAGAATTGTTGTCTATATTGTAACATATTTTGGTTATATTGTCAAGATGTTGGAATATTGTACCAAATAGAGAAGAAGAGTAACCAAGCGCCGGGGGATTTGTAACCCTATGCTTGCGCCAACGGTCGTTTGAATTTGGTCTGGCAACCGGCGCAAGCCATAGCCGGTCGGCGCTTTGCGCCGAGCGGCGAGGGTTCAAATCGTGGGCGCTTCGCCAAATGAAAAGCCCTACCGCTGTTGCGGTAGGGCTTTTCATTTGGCGGGAAGGAAGTGAATTTGTTTGAACTTTGTGGGAGGGGAAAAGCAGTCTCGGATTCGGACTGCTTTTCAATGTTTTCTATGTGTTCCGAAGTTAACTCAGGATTGTCATAATTGTCGGTGAAATTCAAGGTGATAATGATCTTATCGGGATAATAGATCACCTCACGAATAAAGGTATTGACAATATGCTTTCTCACGTTCATGTCTTGGATATCGCCAACGGTTGCAGAACGTAAGAATTCTTCGATCATGGGAACAGTCAAATATGTATATGTATGAAGCTTTTCTTGCTCAATGGCTACGCTGAGCTCGGATATTTCGGTTTCAAGCTCCTTTAAGCGGATCTTGGTCTGTTCGGTAATGATACCTTGCTCGATGGCTGTAATCAAGTTTTTAGAGGCTTTGACAGCATGGTTTCTCTTGGTCTCTAAAGCTTTTAGCGTGGCATTTTCCTTGCATTCCTTTTCGTGTAGCTTTACGATTGTTTCAGCAATCATATGCACAATACCTGCATCGGAGAGGACGTTCCAAACCGCTTGCAGCACAAGATCCTCCAAGTACTGTTTTTTCACGGATTTTTTGATCGTACATTTTGCACGCTTTCTGCGACTGGATATGCAAGAGTAGTAATAATGGATTGCACCGGTCTGACTCGTGCCGCTTTCGCCAACCATCAGTTTGTGGCAATCACCGCAAATCAGTTTGCCGGAGAGCAGAAAATCATAGATTTCCTTTTTCCTGCCGGGTGCGCGCTTATTTTCCTCTCTCTTTCTTTGTACGATCCCCCAAAGTTTATCTGGAACGATCTGCGGATAAATATTGTCGTAAACAATGCCGCGTATGGTTACTTTTCCGTTATACTTGGAATTTCCGAGCATCTTATAAATTGCTGCTGCTGTAAAGTACTTGCCGCGCTTGTCGGTGATCCCTCTGGCTTTTAGACTGGCTGCAATGCGGGGAGCGGTGTAGCCGTCGGCATATCCGACGAACACTTCGTACACGACTGCACCTTCCTCGGGATTGATCCTGCATTTCTTGTCTACGATGTCAAAACCATAGAGCAGGTAACCACCCGTAAAGTTGCCTTTGATGTAGCTTTCATTTAACCCTCGCAGAACCTTTTGCGAAAGCTCTGCAGAATAGTATTCCGCCATACCTTCCAAAAGCGATTCCAGGATGATGCCTTCGGGCGTGTCCGGAATGTTCTCCATGGCAGACAGGATTTTTACACCGTTATCACGCAAGGTCTTTTTGTGCATTGCCATTTCGTACTTATTTCTTGAAAAGCGATCAAGCTTGTAGACCAGCACGTAATCCCATGCCTTGCGATCACTGTCGTGCAGCATGCGCTGGAAGTCTTTTCGGTTGTCGTTTGTGCCGGACATGGCTCTGTCGATGTAGGTGTCTACAATGATGATCTGATTGCGCTGGGCGTACTCCTGACAGACGCGGAGCTGACCTTCGATAGACTGTTCGGTTTGGGTGTCGCTGGAATAGCGAGCGTAGATGACTGCTGTTTTCATATTGTACCTCCTTGTTTTTCTTTAGATTATCGTAATTTTTCCTTGTGGGTAAGGAACTGATCATCAACTGTTTTTCCAAAATCCCAAACAAATGACCAACCCATACTCCAACACAGGGCAACTGCGATAACCTTTCTTACTCCATGCAAACACCTCAAAACCATCAGAAAAATTCGCAACTGTCAAGGGGAACAGGGAAAAGTATTGCATCTGATTCACAACAAAAAGCCGATCTGTCAAACAGTTATCTGCTTGACAGATCGGCTCTATGAATTTTCAGCGATACTTTTCCCGCCTTGACGGTTGCGGAGTTTTCTGATACAAAAAAACTATGACTGGATTTCTGCCGAATATTGGCTCTATTCGGCAGAATGATTGGTAAATGTTGAATGTGATAGGGAAGAGTTGATTACTAAACGGACATAAATGTGCTATGCTGAAGAAAAAAGGAGGCGAATTATGAAAGAACAAAATCATGTGGTCATTTTGACCGACAAGATGGAAGCAAATTATGTCCGTAAAGAAATATTGGAACTTTTATGTAAGAAGTTATTGATAGAAATTTTGAAATATCATGAGGCAAGGGAAAGTCGATAAGAATGTGGAATTAGTATAGGGCGTTAAATTTTGCCACGCTTAACAAGATTCCAATAGTGCTGCCCCAAAGGTGTCAATTTGCATGATTTGGAATTCATCGCTGCGTAATACATATGTTCTTCGCCGACAGGATAAACCAATCCAACGCTTTCCAACTTTTGCAAGTCCTTGAAAACTGCCACATTAGAATCATCAGAATATGGTTCAACAATATCATGCACATTATCAGGATGATTGGTATACTCAAACGAAGGATTTAAGCTGAGTTCAGCGGTAGCATCAGAAAAATATGAGGTGATATTACGCAAACAATTAAGTGGTACAGAAGGCAGTACATTTCGTATGGACAGAAAAGATGATACATTTGTCTTAAAGACCGGTCGTTGTTCCCAAGGTCCAAGTGCTTTATCAATGTACGCATATATACTACCTGGAGTGATGCTGCCTGTAACATCAGCAGCACCTCCTTTCAGAGCTTCTAAAAGAAGAGCTGTAAATAAACCGTGACCATCAACTTCAGCAGATGTTTGATTTGACATGCTGGATGTGAGGATAGTTAATCCGTCTCCAATAATTGCCTGGTCATTACCAAAGAATCCGGGGGTGCCCATTGCTCCGGAATAGCACGAATCTAATATGATTATTTTGTGTTTGGCTTTTGATGCATTTGCTGCTTGCAAAATATCATCTAGCCTAACTCCATAATTATAATCATCATAATCTGTCGTAACAACGTAACTAACTCCGTTGTTGACTAAGCCATGTCCGGCGAAATAAAACAACTCAACATCACTGTTACCGTCGAACAACTCGTAAATATTTTTCATGAGTGTTCTCTGAGGCACAATATCTAAAATTGTCTTCACCTCAAAGTTCGGAGAACCGTCTTCATTTTTTGAAACTATATTAGCTACAGCAATCGCATCATTAACACATCCGGACAGAGGGCATTTGGGATAATTATCCAAGCCTACAACCAATGCTTTTCTCATAAAATCCTCCGTTTCATATAGCTTTTATCCAGTTGGCGATATCTTCCCAATTCCAATCAATAACACGTATAGGCATTATTTCGCGCGGAACTGATCTGTAATGATCGTTGTACCCCCAAATGCCAATACAGGGGATTCCTTCTTCCTTTGCACATTTAATTTCCCACAATTCACCATCTGCATTCGGGGTGTTTCGAGTGATGAACGCAATAACCCCATCACAACCTTTTATCTTTGTTCTGCAATTAGTTTCCCAAGCTGAATCCCAAGGTTGCTTAACGGACATGTCAATAAACTCAAACGGACAATTATCATTACGAGATTGTCCAACCAAGAAGTCTCTCAATCGGATATCTTCTTTGGCAAAGCTAATAAAAATTCTTTTTTTCATAAGTATCCTCCTTTATTAATGAACGAATGGTTTAGCTCCATTAAGCCAATCTCTTAAACTTATATACTTCTGGTCGTTTTCACAAACCCAAAAATCATATAATGTTTTATTGGCTATTAACTCATAATCAATGTACGGATATATTTCTAGGTATTCCTGCTTTTTAAAATCGTCGCCTTTGTTTTGAGTTATGGGTAAATTAGCACATCTAAAGGACTTCATTCCGGAAAATACACCAACCTCCCAAGGACACCATTTTGATACTGATGAGCTTGGTGAATAGAGGTACAGGAGCCCTTTGCATTTATTCATTTGTGAAAGTATGTGTTTGGCTGTTTCTTCAGTGACATTGTTCCTGTCCAATCTTTTGTCATTATAATCGATATAAACTGTATAACCACAGTTCTCTAACAGCTGTACCACTTTGTCCGCGAATGTTCTATCGTTCCAACTGTAGGAAATGAAAATATCATACTGATCTCGATCGGGCCTTTTTACTCCAAAATATGAACCTTGATAAAAATTTTCTTTCAAGACGCGTTTTTGGACTGATTCGTTTAAGTATTGTTTTGACAAAATCATAATTGAACTCCTTTGAATAGATCTTAAAGTATCACATATATAATGACCATTTTCGAGGAATTATTACAAAAAACAACAAAATTTTTGAAAATTATTTTTTGGATGGAAGATTATGAAGAGGGGATGGGGATTTTTGACCATGAAGATAGCAAATAGATAAAGAAAAAGTGTAAATGAAAAGGCCCCGGGGCGAGTTGATGCTCGCCTCGGGGCTGGGTGTGTATAGATTTGTTAGAGTAGGGCAATAAGCAGGGAACAGCATCAACTGGTACTCCCCCATCGTGGTGGGGGGATGATGTAACAGAGAACCGCCCCCCGTGACACTATTACTTTTGAACACCTTTATTTTATGACTCGCTGTGTCACTTGAGCCTCGGGCAGATAATTAATGTTACGAGTTTGTGTTACAGGTTCATCTTTCCAAGGTGCTACGGTACTTTCGTATGAATAGCCAAGAGTATCACATAAGGTTTTAAACTTCTTTGGATCCTTACTAACAGAAGAAGAAACTATTATCCAAGAGCGAACAGTTTTTTTCATTTGTTTTGCAGCTAGAACTAGGCGCTGTGCTGCTACATATGCTTCTGGGGAAACACTTTCATCCCAACCTCCTAAATCAATATTAAACTTGGTTCCGCATTCTCCAATAATACGTTGATGTTCATTCCAATCAATTTTGAATTCAACTTCAGCGACTCGATATCCGTTGTCTTCTATATAAATACCGATGGAGGTAATTTCCTTATTTTCTACCGCTACTAAAAATTTTGAAATATCCTCGTGCGACTTCCCGGCGCAAGCTAAAAAGAGTTCAAAGTGATCGTCAATTACACTGATTCTGGTTCTAGTATAGGTATATGTATTAGTGTGTGTTTTAATAAAAATCCCTCCTAAATATCATGCATTAAGTTGCTCCGCATTACTATTTTTGCTATTTTCTACTGCGTCTTTAGCAATAACATCCCATCTGATCTTTTTTGTTATTTTTTGATATTGGGATAATAGTTTTTCCTTGTAGTTAATATCTGTGAGTATATATTTAATAACCACATTGCTACTGAGATCGGATAGTAGTTCCATTTCTTTATTTACTAATAGGTTTGAAAAATAGGATATTTTTTCTGTTGGATACGCATCTACTAACATTTCAGCGATTTCCCTATTACTAAAAGAGAAAATTGATGACACAATGTTGATTTTTTCTTCACGCGTTGGTTCCCAGTCAAAACGGTTTGCGCGACCTTCTCTTAAAAGTGGCTTGTATAAACGATCAAAATCATTTCCTGTGAAAAATATTGGAACTCTAGTTGTTTCGCCAACATTTTCAATAAATTCCGGATTATCTGCGATATGCATTAGAAATGCTAATATATCTTGATGGTTAACTGTGCCAGTATAGTTTTCCCATTCGCCTAAAGTAGTATCAATGTCATCAATCAATAATACTGCAGGCTGTCCAGTGCGAATAATAGAAGAGGCCTCAATATACTTTTGTTGTAGTAATTTAGCAGGTTCTCCTGCACAATCACTCTCAAGATCTGCGGCATTAACTGACAAAATAGTGACTCCTACAGCTTTTAAATAATTCCGCAGTTGGTATGTTTTTCCCATTCCAGGTTGGCCGATTATGGCTAAAATTAATGGGAAACGGTCTATGTTGAGAAAATTACCCAATAAGTGTGTATCAATAACTTTAGCAAATCTATTAGGGATATACATATGCTTACCTTCTGTCACTAGGTTTTGTTGCCCTGGATTGATAGATTTCTTCGTTAACGCCTTCGAAAATTTTTGAAACATCAAAATCCACCTTCTTTCCTGTAATATCTTGTGAAAATTTACTTTTTTGTGTAATATCAACGGATCCTGAATTCTCTTTAATAAACACAATAGTGTCAGCACTTATTTTACAGCCGTTTTCATGTGTTAATTGGTCAAGAATAGCTTGAAGAATTAATTTTTGATTATGAATTAATTCTTTGTTACCAACAGAAAGTGTTTGTACTAGCTTTTCTAACTCGGATATTTGAATCTTCAATTCCTTTTTTGAAGGTCCCAGTTTTTTTGTGACCCACGAAACACATTCTAAAATAATCGGGCCCCATAGTTCATTAATAACCATGATATTATCTCCTTTAAAAATTGTTCGCTGACAAAACAATAATAATACAGTCTAATATGTAATGACAAAAATTGCAGAATTATTACAAAAAACAACAAAATTTTTGAAAATTATTTTTTGGATGGAAGATTATGAAGAGGGGATGGGGATTTTTGACCACGAAAGGAGCAGACGGAGAAAGAAAAAGTGTAAATGAAAAGGCCCCGGGGCGAGCGGATGCTTGCCTCGGGGCTGGGTGTGTATAGATTTGTTAAATGGGGTAATGAGCAGGGAACAGCATCAGCTTGTTCACCCCTCCCCGCCGCCGTAGCGGCGGGGGGAAGGGGAATGGATGTAACAGAGAACCGTTTCCTGTTATATGCACGCTAACCGTCTCCACTTACATTACTTGTTCGTAACAACATCAAGATTTGCATCTGATTTTATCCTTGAAAATTTCTTCGAATTCCTCAAGTGTGCCTTGTGTCAGCAAATCCTTTTGGCAAAGTGTTCTGCCTTTTTCAATCAAATACCCTCTGACAACGATGGAATAGTGCTCTCCCAAATCTTCTACGTATAGGATGTCATCCATTTCATGGGCGTATTGCTTTTTATTGTTTTGCGTGGTGACTGTTCCATCGGGAGCAATTTGGATGCACAAAGGAATAATATCTGTGATAGGAATCAAAAAATATCCGATTCCAAACAACAAATTACACACTACCAAACAAACAAGAGCAACCCAAAAATTATTTATGAGGTAGTCAATTCCGAAATAGAGTGATAGTGCTAAAGGCATTCCTATAAAACCAACAAATACATCAGGAATCAACAACAGCATAAGCAGATCCATTCGTCGAATGAGTTTTTTTGTTTTTTTTGATATTTCACCTTTAAATTCAATCATAGTTAGCACTCCTTTGAAAATGATTATTGTGATCTATTATCATTTCATAGCTGGATGTGGGATTGATGAAGGCGGCTGAGGGGTTGGGACATCTATGGGGGCCAACTCTATTCCCTGGCCTTGTTCTCCTGTTTCAAGGGGAACAACGACAAATGCAAAGAAGTCTATCGCTAATGCACCAATTGCGATAGCCTGTCTGGCTATTTCGGGAGCAAGCATGCCACCAAGACCCAAGCCCATTGCAGTAAGACATACTGCAGCGCCACCTATAGCAGCGCCCACACCCAAGCCTGCCACTACATCTCCAACAACTTCTAAAGCATTATTACCTGAATCAATTGAAGCAATTCCAAAGCCTACAGCTCCGACTAAAGCGCAAAATCCAATTATCACCAGAGCTGCGACGATTGGGAAAGCAAGCTGCCCGGTTTCATCTGTATACATTATGGGGTTGTTATTACAATATGCGTACATATTGTAACCTAATAATCCTTTTCCAGTGGAAACATATCGGTCCGCATTAATAAACCTACCCCAATTGGGATTATAGTATCTGCTTTGCAGATAATACAGCCCGGTGTCGGTATCGTAGTAGTATCCTCTGTAGCGGAAGGGATTATATCTTGCTGCAGCGTTGCTACCTACTACGTTCAACTCATCAGGCTCATGATTTCCCCAAGCATCGTACGTGTAGGTAATCACCTTAGTGCCCGATTCATTGTAAACAGCAACGATATCGCCAAATAAGTTCTTTTCAAAGAAGAAGTTGTCAAATTCGCCCCAAGCGTAATTGGAGGTACGGTATTGCATGCCGATGGGCGCGCCCGATTCGTCGTACAGATACACAATAACGTGCTCGACGTTGTTTTGTATCCAGGATTCGGTCACGATCTGAGAGCCACTCAGAGTATAAATGTGCTTGATACCGTTGACCGTCTTACTGGTTCTGATACCGGAATCGTTGTATTCGAATGAGTATTCCGGGTCACCACCGTTATAGTTGATCGAAGCAAGCTGTCTGCCGTTTTGCCAGGTGAACTCTGTTGTTCCGACAAATCTCGGATTGCCGATCTCATCATACGTGATGGCAGTTGAACCGATCGCGGTCAATCGGTCGCCATCGTATGTGTAATTGGTGGTCGTGCCGGTCAAACCCGAAAGCGAGCCTGTAGTATAAGTATACGTCGTTTTGCTCGTCCTGTTGCCACCGCGGTCATAGGTGTAAACGTAAGTTGTATTGGTGTAGGGGTTATTCTCTCGGATCAACTGCTGCTGATCATCGTAGTAGTACCTTGTGACAAGTCCTGCAGAGTCGGTGATTGTTTGGATATTGCCGAACGAATCATACGCATAAGTGTAACTGCTCGACGTTGCTCCAACGGTTGATGTGAATTCGTCAATGCGTGTGGAGGCATATACGCTTCCGTCATCATCCGCAAAATCGTACGACTCGCGCATGGTCAGCGTTTCGTTCCACGTCCTGACCTTTTCGGTCATGCGGTACAAGGCATCGTGTGCATAAGTGATTTCGACCTCGGTATCGTTGCCCGCGCCGTCTAAATGCATTATGCTGAGTATGTCACCACCGTCGGCGCTGATACCACCCACGTATGGCCTGTATTCATAGTAGCTGTATACCATGTCGCTTTGCGCTGTGCCGCCCGCGGTGTAGGAGAACGCGACCTCTGCCGTATCAAGCTGCTGCTTGGTGTTATACAGATACGTGGCTTGCAGCAAGGTTTTTTGCGCACTCGTATCGTACTCGGCATAACCGATCATTTGCCCCTTGGAGTCATAGGTATATTCGTACCCACGGCCACCCATGGTGCTTTTGACCGATTTCAAGGCACAGTCGGGCAGGGCATAGAATCAACTTGTCCGCCCCTCCCCGCCGCCGAAGCGGTGGAGGGAGGGAAGGATGTAACAGAGAACTTGTCCCCCGTTACAAGAATCTTTTTGACAGCATTACGTCAAACGACAATGAATGAACAAACACACGCGAGTGTAATGGTTGGGTAAAGAATAAAGGTTGAGCGCGTTTAAAGTTTTCATCACAAC
>JAFVTI010000011.1 GCA_017503325.1 Clostridia bacterium
CCATAAAAAAGAGTTTCCCCCAGCGGTTGAGCGGGAGGCGAATTTGGCACAAAAAAACTGCGCAGAACCAGTGCGCACATAGGAGCAACGCAGTTATATAGTTTCACCATATGTACCAAGTCCCCCGAAACGGTTGAGCGGGAGCTGTTTGAGCGCAAGAAAAAATGGCACAGTGCAAGTGCGTACATGGAACAACGATGCAATGTGTTATTTACCATAAAAAAGAGTTTCCCCCAGCGGTTGAGCGGGAGGCGAATTTGGCACAAAAAAACTGCGCAGAACCAGTGCGCACATAGGAGCAACGCAGTTATATAGTTTCACCATATGTACCAAGTCCCCCGCAGCGGTTGAGCGGGAGCTGTTTGAGCGCAAGAAAAAATGGCACAGTGCAAGGCGTACCGGAGCGGGCAAGACGCAGGCGATCTTACGATCGTCAAGTCGCACGCGAGGAACAACGTAGCAATGTGTCATTTTTTCAAGCTAAAACAGCTCCCGCCGAGCCGTGTGACCCACGTTTTTGAACCCTGCCGTCCAGGGCGGTGCCCTCTGATCTCCGCTTTACTGCTCCCAACATCCGCATCAAGCACGGGACAAGTCAACCGTAAACTTGCACGGGAGGTCTGCAAACCACTTTGGTTCAGGCTCCTTTAATCATCTTGTAGGTCCCAATCATGGCGTCATCACGCACACGGCAGGATGAAATTCATTTTTTGATCAATTACTGATCCAGATCGATCTCCTCGGAGAACATGTCGTCAAAGATGTCAGCGATCTTGTCAAACTCCGCATCGTCGTCGATGGTGACAAGCATCTCTTCGCCATCCTCGTCCTCTTCGGTCTTGAGGATCACGTACTCGTAAAAGCCCTGCTCCTCACCCTGCTGATCTGCGGGGATCATAGCATGATAAGTAACGCCTTCCACGTCAACCGTGCCGATCAGCTCAAATTCGATCTCGTTGCCGTCCTCATCGGTCAGCGTGAAAAATTCTCTTTCGTTTTCCATTTTATACCTCTTCGTGTTCAATATTTCAATATGTACGGACGTTTTCGTCCTCTGCTATTATTGTACCTTATTTTGCCCCGTTTGTCAATGCCTTTATGCAAAATCCAGCACCTCGGAAAGAATGGAGTTGGAAACCAAGAAGCCCGACGTGGTAAAACGGCAGCACTCTGCGCTGTCCAGCACAAAGCCGCTCCCGATATACGGCGCAAGCCGTGCACCGTAAACCGCGTCAAATTCCACGCCGAAGCGAGAGGCAAAGGCGCGCTTGTCAATGCCCTTTTCCAGTCGCAGGCCAAGCATGACGTACTCGGTCATTTGTTCGGACTGACTGATGGCTTCATTCTCCTCGTACACTTCCCTTGTATCAAGATATGCGGAAAAATCTCGCGATATGCCAAATCTTCTGCCGCCAAAGCAGGAATACGCCGCCACGCCAAATCCGAGATACTCGTCACATTCCCAGTATTTCAAATTATGGCGCGATTCATACCCCGCGCGCGCAAAATTGCTGATCTCATAGCGCATAAGACCGTGCATGGCAAGGCTTGCCACCGTGTCCTCATACATGGCAGCCACCTCGTCGTCATCGGGCAGATTGAGCGTGTCCTTTTTTTTGAAAAAGGGCGTCCCCTCTTCGATCTTGAGTCCGTATGCGGAAATATGCTCCACACCCATCTCGCAAAGCGCCCTGACCGACTCGGCCAAGCTCTGCCGCGTCTGCTCCGGAATGCCGTACATGAGATCCGCGCTGATATTCTCAAAGCCCGCAGCGCGTGCAAGCTGCACGGTCGCGCGAAAATCGTCCACCGTGTGCGCACGGCCCAGCAAGCGCAATTCATGATCGTGCATGCTCTGCGCACCAATGCTCAGGCGGTTGAAGCCTGCCTTGCGCATGGCCGCAAAATATTCTGCGTTGGCCGTGGCGGGATTGCACTCGGCCGTGATCTCGGCATCCTTTGCCACGCGATAATTCTGCTTGACCTGATCCAGCAAAGCGCAAAGCATCTCTGCAGGCAGAGCCGTGGGCGTGCCGCCGCCGAAATAGACGGTATCCACCTCGTAATCGGCCGCCAAGGGCGCATATCTCTCCATCTGCGCGCACAATGCGTCACAGTAGGCTTGTTTTGTATTTTCCGATTGGTTGGGAAAGGAGCAAAAGTCACAGTAGTGACATTTGCTCCCGCAAAACGGAATATGCAGATAAATTCCCAGTTTTTTCATGTTAGTCGTCGTCACCCAGCTTGAGCACGGCCATGAACGCCTCGGGCGAGATCTGAACAGATCCCAGCTGACGCATTCTCTTCTTGCCTTCCTTCTGCTTTTCCAAAAGCTTCTTCTTTCTGGTGATGTCACCGCCGTAGCACTTGGCAAGCACGTCCTTACGCATGGCCTTGACCGTCTCTCTTGCTATGATCTTGGAGCCGATGGCTGCCTGGATCGGGATCTCAAACAGCTGGCGCGGAATGTTTTCCTTGAGTCTCTCCGCGATCTTACGCGCTCTGGGGTATACCTTTTCCTCGTGTACGATAAAGGAAAGCGCATCCACCTGCTCGCCGTTGAGCAAGAAATCCAGCTTGCAGAGCTTGCTTGGTACATAGCCCGCAAGCTCATAGTCCAACGACGCATAACCGCGCGAGCGCGACTTGAGTGCATCAAAGAAATCGTAAATGATCTCGTTGAGCGGCAGCTCGTAGTGCAGCTCGACTCTGTCCTGATCGACGTATTTCATATCAATAAACGTGCCGCGTCTGTCCTGGCACAGATCCATCAGATTGCCCACGTACTCGGTAGGCGTCATGATGTTTGCCTTGACGATGGGCTCGCGCGCCTCGGCGATCTCGTCGGGTGCGGGGTAATTGGAGGGGTTATCAATGCGCACCTTGCTTCCATCCTTGAGCGTCAGCTCGTAGATAACGCTGGGCGCGGTGGTGATCAGATCCAGATTGAACTCTCTCTCCAGTCTCTCCTCAATGATCTCCATGTGCAAAAGCCCCAGGAAGCCGCAGCGGAAGCCAAAGCCAAGCGCGATCGAGGTCTCGGGCTCAAACTCCAGGGCCGCGTCGTTGAGACGAAGCTTTTCCAGCGACTCGCGCAGATCCTGATATCTCGCACCGTCCGCAGGATAAATACCCGCGAATACCATAGGCTGCGCTGCCTTAAAGCCGGGCAGAGGCTCGGATGCGGGATTGTCCGCCAGCGTTACGGTATCACCCACGCGGGTATCTCCCACCGACTTGATGGACGCGGTCAGATATCCGACCTCGCCTGCCGAAAGTCTTTCGCATTTTCTAAGGCCGAAGGGCTCCATGGTGCCCACCTCGACTACCTCAAATTCCTTTCCGTTGCTCATCATGCGGATGCGATCGCCTGCAGACAGGCTGCCGTCCTTGATGCGCAGGTTAACCACAACGCCGAGATAGCTGTCGTAGTAGGAGTCAAAGATCAACGCCTTGAGGGGTGCGCTTTCGTCACCCTCGGGCGCGGGGATCTGCTCTGCGATCGCACCAAGCACCTGCTCAATGTTCAGACCGGTCTTTGCGGAAACTGCGGGACAGCCCTCGGCGGGAATGCCGATGATGTCCTCGATCTCCTCCACGCAGCGGTCGATATTGGCACTGGGCAGGTCGATCTTGTTGATGACGGGCACGATCTCAAGTCCCGCGTCAACCGCCAGATATGCATTGGCCAGCGTCTGCGCCTCGATGCCCTGTGTAGCGTCCACAATCAGAAGTGCGCCCTCGCATGCGTTGAGCGAGCGCGAGACCTCGTAGTTGAAGTCCACGTGACCGGGCGTGTCGATCAGATTATAAATATACCGTTCCCCATCGGGTGCGTCGTATTCCAGCTTGACGGCACGCGCCTTGATGGTGATGCCGCGCTCGCGCTCCAGGTCCATATTGTCCAGCAGCTGCTCCTCCATCTCTCTTTTGGAGACGGTGCTGGTCGCTTCCAGGAGTCGGTCAGCCAGCGTGCTCTTACCATGGTCAATATGTGCGATGATGGAGAAGTTTCGGATCTTTTGCATTCTCTCGTTATTTGCCATATACTTCCTCATTACAAAATGTATCAAAAATATCAATAATCATCTTATTATACCCGATTTTTGCGTTTTTCACAAGAGTATTTTGAAAATTTCTTGCACAGTGCACAAAAAATATTCGCAAAACACAAAATACAGCAATTAATTTCCGATGGACGCCCAATATTGTCTTGTTTATGTGCATCTTTTGTCTTATAATACAATTATACAGATATTTTTCTTGTAGCAAAGGAGAAACATTATGGCTAAGAAAAATGCAGTAGTAATCGGTTTTGGCGGTATGGGTGGCTGGCATTGCCACTTCCAGAGAAGCAACGACGTGGTCAATCTCAAGGGCGTCTACGACATCAAGCCCGAGAGAAATCAGGCTGCCGAGGAGATGGGCATTTATGCATATCCCTCTTTTGAAGCAGTGCTGGCAGACCCTGAGGTGGACTTCCTGGTCATCGCAGTTCCCAACGATATGCACAAGCCCCTGGCAATTGCAGCCATGGCGGCAGGCAAGCACGTCATTTCGGAAAAGCCCGTTACGCTGTCCTCTGCAGACCTGCAGGAGATGATTGATGCATCCAACAAATATGACAGACGCTTCACCGTACACCAGAACCGCCGTTGGGATGGCGAATTTCTGGTCATGCGTGAGGTTTACCACAGCGGCGACCTTGGCCGCGTATATTCCATGGAATCCCGCGTACACGGCTCTCGCGGCATCCCCGGTGACTGGAGAGGAAAGAAGGAGCACGGCGGCGGCATGATGCTGGACTGGGGCGTGCACCTGATCGACCAGATCGTCAATATCGTGGACGACCGCAAGCTTGAGAGCGTTTGGTGCAGATGCGACCACATCACCAACGACGAGGTGGACGACGGCTTTAAGATGGACATGTTCTACGAGGGCGACCTGACCTGCCACGTTGAGGTCGGCACCTCCAACTTTATCAGTATGCCCCGCTTCTATATGTCGGGCAACAACGGCTCGGCCATCATCTCCGATTGGCTGCAGCCCTGCCGCATCGTGTACTGCCACGACTGGTCGGTCAAGGATGCAACGCCTATCCGGACCGCTGCGGGTCTGACCAAGACCATGGCTCCCCGCGACGAGCAGTCGATCACCGAGAAGTCGATCCCTCAGCCCATGGCTGACGTGCACGACTTCTACCGCAATTTTGTCAAGGCGATCGACGGCGAGGAGCAGCAGATCGTCACCCACGAGCAGATGATGTTCGTTATGAAGATCATGGAGGCTGCGTTTGAGTCTGACAGACTTGGCGTGCCGGTTAAGATCAACTAAAAAATCGAGAACGGACAGAGACCGCGGTCTCTGTCCGTTTTTTCGCCATCTGCCGACAAATTGTCGGAACACTTCCGCGCCTTCGACATAGAATGATATTGAGAAGCGCAATGCTTCATCATTTTTCTCGGAGGTTTACTATGAATAACTGTCTGTGCAATCTGTTTGAGGATAACTGGGTTTGGCTGATCATCCTGGCCATCATTCTGATCTACTGCTGCAACGGCGGCGGTTGCGGTGGCTGCGGCGGCTGCAGATAAACGAAAAGCAAAGGGGCTGAGAGATCTCAGCCCCTTTTGCTAATGCAGAATTAAGAATGCAGAATGCAGAATTGTGGTAGAAAAGCCGCTCTTCTGAGCGGCTTTTCATACATCTCATTTCAATTTACTCTGCACGATTATTCCAGCTTCAAGCTGTCGCAGTTGAGGAACGCATGTGCGCCGAGCAGCGAATCGGTGGGGATCACGCGCGACGCTCCGCAATCCTTGCAGGAGATCAGAATGCCGCCGTCGAGTACCTGCGCCTCGTATCTGCCCTCCTCTTCCCCGGGCAGCACGCCATCCGGCAGCGGTGCCTTAGGCGGGCACTTGCAATAGATTTTGCCCTCGGCATCCAGGTCGTTGATCACGAACATGATAATATCAAAGATCTGCGGGTCGGTCAGCGTTTCCTCATCATCCCCCTGCAATGCACTGATATCCTCAATACCGTTCTCAGCCAGCATATCCAAAAGCTCCAGCTCGGTGCGTGCAAGCTCAGCCTTGACCAAATTGGTCTCGCCGATGCAGCAGATATTGATATCCGAGTACGGGCACTGTAAGGAAAACAGATCCTTGCCGAAAAAGACCGATTTGTTGAGCAAAAAGCTGTGCGGAGAGGGACAGAACATGCAGGGCACGCTGAGTCTGATCTGATCGTCCTTATTATAAACGATCTTCATCTCGCTCTGTCCGCAGGTGCATTTGAGCTTGATCATTTCCGCGCTGAGCGCAAATATGCCCACCGCACTCATTACGCCTGCACCGCAAGCAGGGCAGCGATAGGCGACTGTTGTTTCTTTGGGATTGATAATCATGTCGTTTCCCCTTCGTAAAAGATTTCTATCTTTGCTTATAGTATGCTGTAAATGGACAAAATGGCACGGACGCATCCATGCCACTTTGCTCTATTATCAGATATTGATATACTTGTAAGCCTTTTCGTTGTAGGTCAGATCCAGACCGTTTGCCTCGTACCACTCGGTCAGAGCCTCGTTGGTAGCACCCATCAGTGCGGTGTAGAGCCAAGCCTGGTCGCCTTCACCCTCGTATACCATGACTGCATAGTAGGTAGTCTTGGTCTCGGTCTCCTTACCGTCCTTATCCTTGGAGATCGTGGTCTTGACAACCTCGGTCACCTCGGATACGTCACCGGCCTTTGCGCTCTCCAGCCAGCTGTCAACACCTTCGATAGACTGATCGTTCTTGAGTGTGTTCAGAACGTAGTTCTCAAGTGCGTTGTAGCTGTTGACGGTCACTTCCTCGTGCAGATCGTTGAGCGTCTCGATCAGAGCGTCCAGATCCTTGGTCTCCTTCTCCTTCAGAGCGGCCAGGAAGGTCTCAGCATCTGCCTTGGTGGTGAACAGCGCGTAACCGAACTTCTCGGTCTCGGTGGTGTCGCGGTAGCTTTCCTTATCAAGCAGGTAAACGGTAACGGTGTAGGTCTTTACCTTGATCTTCTCGGTAGTAGTGCTGCCGGTATCGGTGGTGCTTTCTGCGGTCGTGCCGGTAGCCAGAACGGTCTCTTCCTTCTCGGTGTTCAGCTCGATGTAGGTAGTATCACCCAGCTTTGCAGCCTCCTGAGCCTTTTCGTCCTCCTTGGCATCCTCACCGGGCGTGTATCCGAAGACCCACTTGCTCAGATCGGTAGCAGTTGCGGGATACTTATATTCGGTAGTCAGAGTTGCACCGAACTTGAGCTCCTGCATGGATTCATTCCATACTTCCTCGTTGAACTTCTTGTTCAGAGCCTCTTCAGCCAGAGCCTCGTCGTTCTCGTTCTCGGCAAGAATGGTAGCCCAGTTCTTGTCGCGGTAAGACTTGAGCTCGGTCTCCTTGAGCAGCTCAAGCACTGCTGCCTTGTAAGCGTCCTTGCCTTCAACTGCTGCCAGAGCCTTAGCCTGCTCCAGGATCTCAGCCTTCTCAGCCTCGAATTCAGCGTCGGTCAGACCCTTGTTGTTTACAGAGAAGCTGTAAGCGTAGTAGTCAGCCATCAGGAAGGATGCGGGGTTGTCCTTGACAAACTGCTCGATAGAAGCAAGACCCTCTTCGCCGCGAATCTCAGCCTTCATATCGTCGGTCATCTTTTCCTCAACCTTTGCTGCCAGCGTGGTCAGCTTCATGCATTCGATCATATCCTTCTCGTTGACACCCGTGCCGTAGGATGCGGACAGGTATGCGGAGAAAGAGGAATAGTAAGCTGCGCCCAGCTGGGTGTACAGCTCCTTGGTGGACTCGTAGTTCTCCTTGAGATGCTCGATGGAGTGCTCGATCTCCTCGATGTCCTCATCGGTCAGCTCGATGCCCAGATCGTCTGCATACTCGCAGTAGGTCAGAACGCGAGTAACGTAGTCCTCGGTCAGGCTCATGTAGTAATCGAATACGGTTACCTTCTCTGCGCCCTCAGCACCGCTCTCCATGTACTGGTCCTTGAAGGACTTGGTACCGTCGATGCCCATCAGCTCCAGCGCGCTGCCCGTGCCGGTGCTGCCGAAATAGGACTGATACATCTGGTTGTAGTATTCATAATAGCTATTGAACTGCGTCATGAAGAAATAATTCATCATGGTGCCGGTTACCTTGTAATTCTCGGTCTTGACAACAGTCTGAGAGCGAGCAAACCAACCGCCTTCATTGATCATGCTGATGCAGCCGATCAGCAGTGCAACCACGACAAGAACTGCCGCGATGCTGACAAAGATACCCGCGCCGGATACCTTGTTCTTCTTGGCCTTGGCCTGGACTGCGGTGTTCGAGTCGGCCATAGCTCTTTCAATTCTGCTTCTGTTTCCTTTTCCCATGTCAGGGTTCACCTCTATGTTGTTATTTTTGATTATGTTACCGATGAGAGCACACGCTCGAAATCCGGACATAAATACCCCCATCAAAACAGTCACGCACTATTATAGCGCATTTATGGTATGCAAATATAATCGATTTGTAAACAAATACTTAATTTTTCTGTTTTTTTGCGTTTTTTTACCAAAATTTCCGTTATACGTTCATAATGACCGGCAGGATCATGGGTCTGCGCTTGGTCTTGCTGAAGATGAACTTGCCAAGATCATCCTTGACACGGTTCTTAATGGCATAGAAATCCGCATCCCTGCCCGACAGACTCTTATCCATGGCCTGTGCGGCGATCTCGCGCATCTGCTCCATCAGATCCTCGGATTCACGCACGTACACAAATCCGCGCGAAACGATATCCGGTCCCGAAAGCACGTAGCGAGCGTGCATATCCACCGTGGCAACCACCACGATCAAGCCGTCCTGCGACAGGTGCTTGCGGTCACGCAGCACGATATTGCCCACGTCACCCACACCCGAGCCATCCACCAGTACCTTGCCCGAGGGCACGGTCTCGGCAAATTTCGCACCTGTTGCGCTCAGCTCCAGCACCTTACCGATATCCGAAATGAAAATATGATCGGCAGGTACTCCCATGCTGCGCGCCAGCTCCCCGTTTGCCGCCAGGTGCTTATATTCACCGTGCACGGGCATATAATAGGTAGGCTTGGTCAGCGCCTGCATCAGCTTGATCTCCTCCTGACATGCGTGTCCGGACACGTGCACCTCGACCACCGAGTCGTGCAGCACCTTGACGCCCATCTTGGAAATCTCGTTGACGATGCGATTGATCAGATTCTCGTTGCCCGGAATGGCACTCGCCGACAGAATGACAAGGTCCTGCGGACCAAGAGTCACTTGATTGTGCTCACCGAACGCCATGCGGTACAATGCCGACATGGGCTCGCCCTGGCTGCCCGTGGTGACCAGCGTCAGCTCCTCGGGCTTATAACGCTTGATATCGGCAAGATCCACGATCACGCCGTCCGGCACGTTCATATATCCCAGCTCTCTTGCCGCGCTGACGATATTGAGCATGCTGCGCCCCGTGATGGCCACGCGCCTGCCGTGGCGCACGCTGGTATCAATGATCTGCTGCACGCGGTGCACGTTGGACGAGAAGGTGGCGATGACAATTCTCTTATTCTGATTGACCGAGAAAATATACTCCAGCGATTCGCCCACCTTTTTTTCGGAGGGGGTATAGCCGGGTCTTTCCGCATTGGTGGATTCGCACATCAGAAGCAGCACGCCCTCCTTGCCCAGCTCACCAAGGCGCGTCAGGTTCATGACCTCGCCCTCAATGGGGGTCAAATCCAGCTTGAAGTCACCCGAATGCACCACAAGACCCACGGGGGTTCTGATGGCCAGCGCACAGGCGTCTGCAATCGAGTGGTTAACGCGGATGAATTCCACCGAAAAGCTCTTACCAAGGCCTACGGTGTCCCCTGCCTGCACGCATCTCAGATCAGCCTGCCAGGGCAGCTTGAATTCCTCTAACTTGTTTTTGAGAATGCCCAGCGTCAGCTTGGTGCCGTATACGGGCACGTTGAAGCTGCGCAAAAAATACGGAAGCGCACCGATATGATCCTCGTGTCCGTGCGTCAGCACGACGCCCTTGAGCTTATCCTTATTGCTCTCCAGATAGGACATATCGGGAATGACCAGGTCGATGCCCGGCATATCCTCGTCGGGGAATCCGATGCCGCAGTCCACAACCAGAATCTCTCCGTCACATTCAAGCAGCGTCATATTCTTGCCGACCTCCAAAAGGCCGCCAAGGGGAATGATGCGCAGCTTGGCATCGGGATTCTTTGCAATTGTCGGCGCGACCTTTGCCGCTGCCTCGGTCTTACGTCTGCCCGTGCGCACGTGCGTCTTGCGCTCCGAGGTCTTTTTCTCTGCGGGCGCGGGAGCTGCATCTGCTTTTTCGGGAGCCTTGGGCTTCTTTTCGGGCTTCTTTTCGGGCTTTTTTTCGGATCTCTTTTCCGGCTTCTTTTCAGCCGTATTCTCGGACTCCTTTTTTACGGGAGCCTTGCCCTCCTCCGTCTTTTTGCCGCGCTTTGCGGGCTGGTTGCTCTTTTGCTTTTCGGGCTTTTGCGCGGGAGCCTTTTTCTGCTCTGCCGTTACGCTTGCGTAGATCTCCTCAAGCGCCTCGTTGATGATCTTTTCGCTGATGCTCTTGCCCTCGCTCTTTTTTCTTGCCGATTGCTTTGTGCCGGCAGATCCGGCATTTCGGTTGGTTTGTTTTGCCATAATTTATCCCTATTTCCGTGTGCGCGCGGAACTCCTCTCTGAAATTGCGCACAAAAGCCGAGCTCTTCTCCGTGGCGGTATCACGGCCCCCGCCCGGACATAAGAGCTCATTTGTTTGATTTGTATGGATGAAATGAAATCATTTCAAAACGGTCACATAAGTCACGCCTATTATAGCACACCTTGCGCGAATTGTCAACAGGGGCAAAAGATCAGACGCAAGGCCTTACAAAAGCAGACAAACGGCAGTCGCAATTCCGCCGCCCGTCAAAAGCCCGCAGGCAAAGCCCACCCAGGTCTGCCATGGCAGTTTTTTGGATGCAGGCTGCGGCGTCTGCTGCCCGCCCGTACTCTGGCGAATAATCCTGGTCGCCTCGCTGACCATGTCCTTGCCCTGCGCTGCAACAGGGTCCCGCTTGAGCACGAAATATGCCTCCTCAAACAAGGAATCCTCCCCCATTTTGACTACGTACATTTTCTTTTGTGCACCCTTTAGCATGTCGTCCTCCCCCAAAAACGTTTTCTGCTTGAATTATTGCCGTATTTGCAGCTGTATTTGCAGTTTTCGGGCAAAATTGCAGTATTCGTGTCTGTACGACATATTTTATCCATGAATACCAATTTTTCAGAAAATTCACCATTTATTTCCAATTCTCTATTGACAAGAACCCTGCTTTTTTATATAATGGTAGTGTGAAAAACAAATCATAATATATAAAGGAGAATTATCTATGAAATCAACAGGCGTCGTACGTAAGGTGGACGAGCTTGGCAGAGTGGTACTGCCCATCAGCATCCGTCAAACCATGGACATCAAGGAAAAGGATCCGCTTGAGATCTTTATTGACGAAAACCGCATCATCCTGCAAAAATACCATCCCGCATGCGTATTCTGTAACAATGCCGACCGCATTGTATACTTCAACAACAAGCGCATCTGCGAGGATTGCCTGGAAAAAATCAAAACTCAGCTCTAAGAAAGGAATACTGTTATGAAACTTACCGATATCAAGCAAGCATTGACGGGCGGCGCACTGGACGCACGCCTTGCAGAGGTGTACGGCCAAGAGGCCGTCGCCGCACAGAAGATCCGCTATGCAAAGGCCATTGACTCCTTTGCCGCGCTGTACGGAGAGGATCGCGACGCTTCCCTGTTCTCGGTTTCGGGCAGAAGTGAGCTTTCAGGCAACCATACCGACCACAACCACGGCTGCGTGGTAGCCGCCGCCATCAATTTGGACATTATCGCGGTCGCATCCGCAAACAACGACGGCATCATCCGCGTCAAGAGCGAAGGGTTTTCTATGGACGAGGTGGATATCACCACCTACAATACGCCCGATCCCGACAAGTTTGCGACCTCCGCATCCATCATCGCAGGCATGAGCGCACAGTTTGATACAGCCGGCCTTTGCACGGGCGGCTTTGACGCTTACACCACCTCGGACGTGCTCAAGGGCTCGGGCATTTCGTCCTCGGCCGCCTTTGAGGATATGATCGGCAACATTCTCAACTATTTATATAATGACGGCAAGGTTGACAACGTGGATATCGCCAAGATGTCACAAAAAGCTGAGAATCAGTTCTTCGGCAAGCCCTGCGGTCTGATGGACCAGGTGGCTTGTGCGCACGGCGGCATTGTTGCCATTGACTTTGCTGATCCCACCGCCCCCGTTATCCGCGGCGTTCCCTTTGACATCACCGGCGCAGGCTATGCGCTTTGTATTGTCAACACGGGCGGCAACCACGCAGATCTGACAGATGATTACGCATCCATTCCCGCAGAGATGAAGGCTGTGGCTGCATACTTTGGCAAGAAGGTCTTGCGTGAGGTGGACGAATCTGACGTGATCGCAGCCATTCCTGCGCTGCGCGAAAAGCTTGGCGACCGCGCCATTCTGCGTGCGCTGCACTTCTTTGCCGAAAACAAGCGCGTGCTTGCCCAGACCGACGCGCTGCTCTCGGACGATCTGGACGCATTCCTGTCTCACGTTTGTGCATCCGGCCAGTCCTCCTTCTGCTACCTGCAGAACATTTATACCACCAAAGCCCCCGACGAACAGGGTCTTTCTCTGGCTCTTTGCCTTGCCGAGCGTGTGCTTTCGGGAAAAAGAGCCGCATGGCGCGTACACGGCGGCGGCTTTGCGGGCACCATCCAGGCATTTGTGCCCGTAGAATACGTGGAAGAATTCCGTGCCGCAATGGACAGCGCGCTGGGCGCGGGCGCATGCCTACCCTTGCACATCCGTCTGATTGGCGCTTGCAAGATCGCATAACGGAGGGAGAGCATGTCTTTTTTCCAAAAGAATTCATCCCCCATGCTGCCGAATCAGCCGCCGCGCAAGCAGCCCGAGCCCAAAAAGGCCACCAAGCAGGATAAGCTGCTTTTTTGGCTGGTGCTTGGCTGCTCTGCGGTGTCCACGCTGATCTATTTTACCTTGGTTGAGCTTTCCAAGCATATGGAGTCGCTGATCACAGCGCAGGTCATGGGGATCGGCGTCATGGTGTTTTATGCCGTGGCGGGTGCTGCCTTCCTGTTTACTTACATTATTTATAACCGCGGATTCACACGCGACAATATCACGCCCGACATGCTGCCCGACACCATGAGCGAGCAGCAAAAGGCCGAGTTTATTCAAAGCGGCAAGGACCGCAAGCGCAAATCCAAATGGATGATCATTGTGATCTTTGCACTGTTCTTGCCCTTGGCAGTCGATTTTATTGTGTTGGTCGCGGTCCCCACGCTGCTCTCCTCCATGCTCGGACAATCCGCAGGTTCTTAACATGACAAATTACCGTATCTGTACCCTGTTTTCGGGCTCTAAGGGCAACTGCACCTATATAGAAACGCCCGAAGCGAAAATTCTGATCGACATGGGCAAGAACTGCAAAGCCGTTTGCGCGGCGCTTACCGGGATCGGGGTTGATCCGTGCACTTTGGACGCCGTGTTTATCACGCACGAGCACCGCGACCATATCGACGCGCTGCCCGTGTTCTGCAAGAAATATCCCCTGCCCATTCACATCCAGCATGCAAGCGCACAGCGTTTGATCGGCTGTGCGCCGCATCTGGAAGGGCTGGTGCACCCCTACCCCGATGCCGCGTCCTGCTGCGTGCGCGTAGGAGATATGACCGTGCAGGCCTTCCGCACCCCGCACGACTCCCGCGCCTCGGTGGGCTATCGCATCGTGCTTGACGGCGAGCAGCCGACCGCCATTGCGTACGCCACCGATATCGGCTACGTCACGCCCGAGATTTTGGAAAGCCTTACCGGCTGTGAATCGGTCGTGCTGGAATCCAACCACGATCCCGACATGCTCATGGACGGGCCTTACCCTTACGATCTCAAGCTACGTATCCGCGGCAAAAAGGGTCACCTTTCCAATGAGGATTGCGCCACGCTTGCGGCACAGCTGTATGCAAGCGGCACAAGAAACATCCTGCTTGCGCATCTTTCGGAGCAGAATAACACTCCGCGCCTTGCCTTTCACGAGACATTTTGCGCCATTGCAGACAAGGATTTCAATCTGCGCGTGGCAGATCCCGTACACGTCAGCTGGCTGTTGCCTTGAATTTTGCAATTCACCGTAGGGGCGCACTGTGTGCGCCCGCGGGCGATCACTGATCGCCCCTACGAAGAAAAAGGAGTACGTATGCTCAACGTAAAGCTCATCACGATCGGCACACTCAAGGAGTCTTACTTACGCGAAGCGGCTGAGGAATACAAAAAAAGGCTGGGGGCTTACTGCAAGTTTACCGAGGTGAATTTATCCGAGGTCAAGCTATCGGACAAGCCTTCCGGGAAAGAGATCGACGCAGCGCTGGAGGCTGAGGGAAAGCAGATCCTGGCGGCCATGTCGCCGCGGGCTTACAAGATCGCGCTTTGCGTGGAGGGTAAGCAATTGTCCTCGGAGCAGCTTGCACAGAAGATCGAGCAGATCAGCCAGACGCACGGTGAGATCTGTCTTGTGATCGGCTCCTCGTTCGGGCTTGCGCCAAGCGTCAAGAGCGCGTGTGATTTGCGGCTGTCGGTCTCGGCGCTAACCTTCCCGCATCAGCTGATGCGCGTGATCCTGTTGGAAGCCACCTACCGCGCGTTCACGATCATCAAAGGAACACCCTACCACAAATAACCGCCACCACACGGACACGCCCCTGATGAAAGTTTGCGCCTGCCTTCACCCAAACAAATCCCCCACGCAGGAGGAAAGTTTTTGATCGACCTTTTTTCAAAAAGGTCGCGGGTCGAGGGCAGAGCCCTCGTCGCGCCCGCAGGCGCGAAATCTCTCCAACGGCCTTTCTTTGGTTCTTTCTTTGGCCTACTTTTCCAAAGAAAGAACGGAATAAATCAGGACATGTAACATTGAGAAAACTCTCTCCGTACTTTTTCTTGGCTATGTAGCCGCAAGAAAAAGTACCAAAAAGAACGGCGTTGGGGAGATTTCGCGCCTGCGGGCGCGACTTGGGGCTCTGCCCCAAGCCCCCGCCGCCTTTTGAAAAAGGCGGGCGAAAACTTTCATCCTGTGGAGGTGATCCGTTTGGGTGGAGGTCGATCAAAAACTTTCCATCTATTACGGTCGTCCGTGTGGGCGACTTTTTTTGAAATTTTTTCTTTTTCTTGTAACCATCTGCCACCAATTTCCGTCTTTACAGGTGAAGGACAAAACACACAGTCACAAGGAGGTGCTACGCGTGGACGACAAAACAATCGTTGCCCTGTACTGGGAGCGCGCCGAAGCAGCGATTGAGCACTCGCAGCAAAAATACGGAAAATATTGCTACCGTATCGCCGACAATATCCTGCACAATCACGAGGATAACGAGGAATGCGTCAACGATACCTGGGTGCGCGCATGGAATGCCATGCCGCCCGAACGCCCGACCGTTCTGCAGGCGTTTCTCGGTAAGATCACGCGTAACTTAGCCCTTGACCGCTACGCTCACGACCGCGCCCAAAAGCGCGGTGCGGAGATCGATGACGTGGCCGAGGAATACTGGCAATGCGTGCCCAGCGGCGAGCCCTCGCTTGCCGATCAGACCGCCTTGCACCAGGCCATCAACAGCTTTCTTTCCACCTTGCCCGAGCGCACGCGCATCGTTTTCCTGCAGCGTTATTGGTATATCTGCCCGATTGAGCAGATCGCGGCCGAAACAGGCCTCTCCCCTGCCAACGTCAAGGTGATCTTGCACCGCACGCGCAGGTCCTTCAAAGAATACCTGGAGAAAGAGGAGATCCATATATGAAAAAGAAGCAATGGTTACAATCCTTGAACGGCGTGGACGACAAATACGTCGCCGAGGCCGCGCCCACGGGTGCTGCCGCACGCAAGCGTTCGGGCAAGAGCATCCGCCTGATCAGCATTCTGGCCGCTTGCCTTGCCTTCGTACTGCTGGCGGGCACGTTTGCACTCTTTATCCCCTATCCCACCACGCCGCCAAGCGTCGCAGCTTACGCAAACAGCCCGTATTACAGCATCATTCAGAAGTTCAACGCTTACCACTTCGAGCCCCCCACCTTCAAAAACACCTTTGATTATCTGATCCATCTTCCCTCCCTTGCCTGGGAGCAGGTTGAGGATCTCGCCCCCGGTAAAGTGGAAAGCAGCGAAGCCCCTATGCAAAACGGCAGCTATCAGGAAGTTACCGACAACCAGGTTGCGGGCGTGATCGAGGCCGATCTGATCAAGCGCAGCGACAAGCACATCTATTATCTCTCGGAAAACGTACTGCACATTTACAGTATTGAGGGTGAGGACAGCCGTCTGTTGGGCAGATACAATCTTGCGCAATATGGTGTGGAAATCTTTTCGGCAAGGGAATTCTTCCTCTCTGCCGATTGCACCACGCTGACCGTCATTTCCTCTTATACAAACAAAACGGGCAATGCCCGCATCCCCTACGTCAAGGTCATTACGCTGGACGTCAGCGACCCTGCAAACGTCACCGAGCTTTCCAATATCGACGTCTCGGGCGACTACCTTTCCTCGCGTCTGACCGAGCACGGACTTTTGCTCATGACCACCCTGTACTGCAACAAGCCCAACTACGCGGACGAGCGCACCTTTGTGCCTCAGGTGGAGATGAACGGCGAGATGCAAAGCGTGGCGGCCGATCAGATTATCGCCCCCGACGAGCTGAGCACCGCAAGCTACACCGTCATGCTCATGATGGATGCCACGGGTCAAAGCGTCATTGACAGCGCGGCCTTCCTTTCCTACTCCCAGGATGTTTACGTTTCCCGCGACGCCATTTACGCCACCAGACGCGAAACCGCATACGAGCAGACAGACGGAGATTATCAGGATTATTACACTGTCAGCGAAATTTCCTGCATGAAGTACGGTGCAGACGGCTTTGCTTACCACGGCTCTGTCATGGTGAACGGCTATGTATTGGATCAGTACAGCATGGATCAGTATGAAAACACACTGCGCGTGTTCACCACTACCGAGCACGGCACCAAGCAGGTCAATGAATGGGGGCTGATGCCCGCGCCTGTCACAAGCGCGAGTCTGTTCGTCATTGACCTTGACTCGATGAATGTCATTTCCTCGGTTGAGCAGTTTGCTCCCCAGCGCGAAACGGTCAGATCTGCACGCTTTGAGGGCAACGTCGCTTACGTTTGCACCGCCGTGCAGCAGACCGACCCCGTATTCTTCTTTGACCTTTCCGATCCCACCAACATCACCTACAAGGAAACCGGCACGATCGCAGGATTTTCGACCAGTCTGGTCGATTTCGGAGACGGATTCTTACTGGGCATCGGTCGCGGCTCCAATGGCAACGAGCTCAAGCTGGAGGTCTATACCGAGGGCGAGGAAATAGTTGAATCCTATTGCCAGTACGTGCGCCCCCTGTGCGATTACTATCCTGAATACAAGTGCTACTATATCGACCGCGAAAATGGCCTTGTCGGTCTTGGTATTCACACCTGGGATAAGATCCTGTACGAGGAATACCACGCATACAGCTACGACAATTACCGCTACGAATATATCGTGCTGCACTTTGACGGTGAGCGCATTTCCGAGGTGCTGAGCGCGACCTACCCCGATGCGAATTACGATCTGTCCGAAATGCGCGGCGTCTATGTCGACGGCTACTTCTACGTGCTGGGCGGCAATCACTTTGACGTCAAGCCGCTGGCGATTGACTAAAGAAAAAAGGGCAGCCCTATGGGGCTGCCCTTTTTTTCTGCGGGAGCAAGCCCCCGCCCTACGTTATTCTTCTTCGTCCGTCTCAAATTCCAGAGGCGTCAGCTCCTCGCCCTCGACGGGCTCGGGTCCCGGCTGATCCTCGGGCTCGGGCATGGTGGAGGATGCGCCGAAAATGGTCTCGTAAAGCAGCTCGGCAAACATGCCGTGCATTTCGCGGCAAGGATGATTGATGCCGTTGGCTAAGAGCTCGGTGGTATCCATGCCGTTCGCCTGCATCTGCTTCCACAAGGCGTATCCGTCCGCGACCGTCACGCCGCATTCAAACGCCACGTCGCGCGCAGCCTGCATAAACGCGTCCATCTTGCCTCCGTTCTGCATGCCCGCCGTGACCTCGGCATATACGGTAAACTCGTCAATGACGTTGTCCCCCACGCGCGTGTTGAGCATATTGGGCGTCATAAACAGCGTTTCGATCCCCGCATCCGCAAGTCTTTTGAAAATCTCGCGCAGCGCGTCGGTATACGCCTGTAACTCACCGTTTACATCGTTCAGACCATAGCACACCACGCAAAGATCGGGTCTGTGCGAGATCACGTCGCGCTCAAGCCTCTGCAATCCGCCCGCCGCGCAATCGCCCGAAACGCCCGCGTTGATGATGCTGACCGGGATCCAATCATATCTCTGTGCGATCATCAGTCTGAGGCGGTTGTGATACACCGCCGCAAAATCAAAAATGCATCCGCTGCCGCCCTTGGTGCATTCAAATGCACCGTGCGTCACGCTATCCCCCAAAAAGGCAATGACGGGCGCACCGGAGTGCGGATTTTCTTTACTGTCCAAAAGTTCCTTGAATCTCATACTCTCTTTGCTCTGCTCCTGCGTTTTCTTGGTTGAATTTTACCATAAAACGCCTGCATTTGTCAAGTCCCCGCGTCAATCCCTTGCGATTTTCACTTGCCAAAATTCGACCCATGTGCTATAATGGATATATGAAATTTTGGGGAGGTGCCGTATGTCGATTTTTTGGATCAAAATGATCGCAGCCGCCAGCATGCTTGCCGACCACGCGGGCATGATCCTGTTTCCGGATGTAACCTGGCTGCGCATCATCGGCCGTCTGGCGCTGCCGCTTTACGCGCTTTGCATTGCCGAGGGCTTTCGGCACACGCGCAACCGTCTCAAATACTTTCTGCGCATCTTCTCCTTGGGTGCGATCTGCCAGATCGCCTACGTATTCGTGTCCGACGAGCTGTACCTTGGTATTCTGATCACCTTCTCGCTCTCGATCATCCTGCTCTTTTTCCTGGACGCGCTGCTCTGTGCCTGCGGGGGCAAGGAGAATCCCATATCCAAGATGCTTACCAAGCTGCGCAAAAAAGCTCCGGGCAAAGGCTTATCCGTCACCGTCAGCGCGCTCTGCCTTGCCGCTGCGCTTGCGGGCGTGATTGTGCTTTCACACTTTGTCGAGATAGATTATGAGCTGAGCGGCATTCTCTTCCCCGTGCTTGTCTATCTGGGCGGCAGCACACGGCTCGGCAAATTTGCGGGTGCGTGCGCAGCCACCGTGCTGCTTGCCTGCAATATCGAGGGCTCTATGACCCCGCGCACCTGGTCACTCCTGGCCATTCTACCCCTTGCCCTTTACAACGGGCAGCCCGGCAAATACAAGCTCAAGTACTTTTTCTATATCTTCTACCCCGCGCATCTGGTCATCCTGTACGGCATTGATATGCTGATCACGTTTTTGCGCTGAATCATACGCAAAATATTTACAATCTCACCCGCGAAATCTATTGACAATTTCGGCAAACTGTTGTATAATTTATTTAATCATGAATTATTATGTTCAAAAGGAGTTCCATATGAAAAAGATTCTTGCTGTGGCTATGGTCCTTGCTATGTTTGTGGCTCTGGTAGCTTGTGAAGGCTCCTCGGGCGACCTGACGTCCATCAACGATTACGTTGCTCCCAACTATACCTATGTTACCGACACCGGTTATTTCACCTTTGAGGAAGCAGGCGGTAACACCGCTCTGATCACCGGCTACGTCGGCAAGGCTGAGCCTCACGCCGTTGTCGTTCCCTCCTCCGTAACCATCGCGTCTCTTGACGGCGAGGATACCAACGATGAGGATAACGTCAGAACCATCGTAGGCATTGCCGATAATGCATTCTACTACTGCACCGCGATGACCTCCGTTGAGATTCCCGGCACGATTGAGACCATCGGCAAGTGGGCATTTGCAGGCTGCACGGGTCTGACATCCATCAAGCTTCCCGACGCGGTTCAATCGATCGGCGAAGGCGCTTTCCACGGCTGCGATCAGCTGACCTCTGTCGATATGCCCGCATCTCTGACCTCGATCGGCAGTTTTGCTTTCTACGGCTGCTCTGCGCTGACCGCTATTGAGCTGCCCGCCAAGCTGACCACCATCGGCTCTGCCGCATTCTTCGGCTGCCAGGGTCTGACTGAGCTGACCTTCCCTGCATCCGTTGTTGAGATCGGTGACATGGCATTCTACAAGTGCAATCATCTGACCGCAATCGACATGTCCGCTATGCAAACCGCTGAGAACTCCGTGGATCTGGGCGACTACATCTTCTGGTCCAAGCTCCAGAGCGTGATCACTGCTCCTGCAGAGGGTCCTGTAAAGGAATACGTGGACAACATCGTAGACTCCGGTATCGGTGCTGAGGACACCACCGAGGAAGAGACTACCGAGGCTGCAGAATAATCCATACAAAAATTTAAGCAGTAAGTGCTTTCGCACTTACTGCTTTTTTATTCTTCAAAGCGGAAGTAGTTCTTGATCCCGAGCAACGCCGCATCACAAACGTATGGCAAAATCGCCCACTCTACCGCCGTACAGACAGCGCAACGCTTGTCAAGGCATGCGCAGCGCGCGCAGTACGGATGCTGCGGATCGGTAATCTTTTTATGCATATACGCATATTGCTTGGGCGGCTTGATTGGGGCCTGGTACGTTCTTGTGCCAAGCATCACGCCGCCGTTTTCCAAAAGCAGCTGCAGCTGTGCAAGCGACGCAAGTTCGCGGTCCGATCCGGTACGGAACGCCGCTTCGATCACGATTCCCTTACCGCGATCCACAGCGTACAGCCATCCGCTGCGTGCATGTGCGTCATTGCGCACAGTACTCAAAAGCGTCAGCAAAGAGACGGCAAACGCCTGCCCCGAAAATTCCATATCGGGCAAGGTCGGTGTCTGCAGCTCTGCACAAAACTCAGCCGTTTGCGCCGGCATCAGCTCTACGCCCATCAGCTCGGCCGCAAGCGAGATGCAATCCTCGGCCTGTCCAACGCTCTTAGTTGTTCTGCACCAATCGATCAGCAAACGCATTCTCGCAACCGTTTGCGCAAAGCGTTCCGCTGTCTCCCGATCCTTCTCGGCCACGGCAGGCGGTACATCCGCTATCGACTCCGCCGCACAGATCTCTCCGAATCTCGCGCTCGCTGTCAGATACGCAAGTGCGGGCGTCGGGATATCGGGCTTGAGCACGACGACAAACCTGCCAAGGCTGCCAAACAGCGGCAACACCAAAGCACCTCCCGCCTCGCCAAGGCAAAGCGGATAATCGTACAGCTTTCGCTCATAGCGCATCCATTCTCGCGCTGAAACACCCAGCACGCGCAAAAGATCCGGCTGCTCCTCCCCGCCGCGCGCACAGCGATAGGCAAGAGGTGCATCGGACGGGCGGTTAAGATCAAACAAATAGAAATCCTCTGTAAAAACAGTCTGCTGTGAGCTCACAGCCTCGTATCCGCCAATCAAAGCTTTCTCCCATCCCGCAGCTGCCTGATCGTCCAGCCGTTGAGCATGCAATCGTCCTCAGCCTGCAGCTCGGCAAGCAGGCGGTGGCGCATGGTGCGCAAAATCTCGGCATACGCAGGGTCACCGATCAGGTTACAAAGCTCGTAAGGGTCTTTTTCAAGGTCGTACAGCTCGTCGGTATCGGTCAGATTCCAAGTATATTTGATATCCCCCATACGCAGCATTCTCTGCGAGAAAAGGCCGAATTGCTGGCCGTTATAGGTCACCATGACCGCATCGCGGTGCGCATCGGTCTTACCGGTCAGCACGGGCAAAAGGCTCTTGCCCACCATGCCGTCCGCAGGCAAGCCCACGATATCCATGATGGTGGCGGGGATGTCCAAGGCGTTTGTATTCAAGGCGTGGCTTGTCAGCCCCTTGGCAAATCTTGCGGGGCAATGCCAGATGTGCGGGATGTGCGTGATCTCCTCATACATGGCGTAGTGCTTGTCCATCTGTCGGCGGTCACCGCAATAATCCCCATGATCGGAGGTGTAAATGATCACGGTATCGTCCAACTTGCCGTGCGACTCCAGCCAATCCAGCACTCTGCCGATCGCATCGTCGATCTGCGAGATCCAGGCGTAATATCTTGCCACCACAGGCGCAAAAAACTCCCAGCCCTTGTCTTCTGTGTTCCAGTTGATGCGCTGCTGACGCTGGATATACGGCTTGTTTTCATACGTATCCTCAAAGCCACCCCACACGGGGATGTCCGCAGGATCGTACATGTCCGCAAATTCCTTGACGGGCGTGCACGGCAGATGCGGCTCGGAAAATTCCATTTGTACAAGCCACGGACGCTCGTCCTGCCAGCCCTCCATCAGGTTTACAACCTGCCCGGCCGTTTGGTGCGTGGGCGCATACTCCTTGTCCATGTCGTACACCTGCCCCCAAAAGCCGTTGGTGGGCACGCACTGCGGGTACTTCTCTGCCATGGGGCGCACGATCTCGGAACGCGGCACGTACACCTCGTAGCCCATCGACTGCGGCGTTGCGTTGTATCCGCCCTCCCAAGCGCCCACCCAACCGGTATGGTAGCCCAGCACGTCGTGCAGCTGCCTTGCCCAGGATTCGCTGTCCGCAGGCAGCATGCCGGTATAGATCTTCTGATTGTAATTCCAAAGCGCACCGATCTTCTCTGCGCGCTTGCCTGTCAGCATGCTCTGACGAGAGGGACAGCACACGGGAATGGGGCAATAGCTGTCAGCCAGATTGACACCGCCCTTGGCAAGGCGGTCGATATTGGGCGTCTTGACGGGATATTTTTCAGCATAGCCAAGGCAATCCCATCGCTGTTGATCCACGCAGATCCAAAGAATATTGGGGTTTTGACTCATGGTGTCCTTCTCTCCTTTTCGATCATATAGGTATATAAGCGCATCATGGCGCATTCGTTTTTTGACAATATTACATCGCGCATGCGTCGGCAGCCGCCACCGCACAAGGGCAAAAAGCGGCAGGAGCGACACAGATCGGGGGCATCGGGGTGATCCTTGACAAAATTCGTCATGCCCTCGCTTTGCAGCGTTTGCTCAATAGAATGCTTTTGCACGTTGCCCGTGCAATACGTGGGCAGCACGTAAAAATCGCAGGGATAGGTCGAGCCATCAGCCTCCACGATCAGCTGCGGCGAACAAAAGCCGCGTGCACCGCAAAAGCCGTCTCGGCCTCGCAGCGTGGCAAGGGCCTGATCAAATTCGCGAACCGAAAACGGCGGCTGACCGTTCCTGAAGTCCTCGCGCCAAAGCCTGTAAAAGCCGACCAAGAATTGCCCCAACGCCTCGGGCGTGGGGGCATATTTGCAGGTCGTGTCCTTATCCAAAGGTGGCAGACACGGGATCAGCTGCACGTGCGTCGCCCCGATCTTTTTATAAAACTTGTAAAGCTGCGCGGGGTGTCGCGCGGTGTTTGCGCTGATGACCGTAAGCAGATTATAACGCACGCCATGCTTTTTGAGCAGATCGATCGCACGCATCACGCTCTCGTACGTGCCCTTTCCGTCGGGCGTTTTGCGTGCTGTGTCGTGCAGAGTGCGGTCGCCGTCAAGCGAAATGCCCACCAGCACGTCATGCTCGGCAAACAAGGCAGCGTACACCTCGTCAATGCACAGGCCGTTGGTCTGCACGGCATAGGTCGCGTCAAGCCCCGCGTCCTTGACGTCGGCAAAGAAATCGTCAAAATGCTCCTGCCCCCAGAGCAGTGGTTCCCCGCCCTGAAAGGCAAAATGCACGCGCCGCGCCCCGCTTTCCTTTGCGCGTGCGATCAGCTGCCGCGCAGTTTTTCGGCTCATCCACGTGTTTGCAGGTGCGCCGAATTTTGCAAGATCGTGATAAAAGCAATAGTCACACGCCATCTGGCAAAGCCCCGACGCGGGCTTGAGCATGACAGTCAATTCTCTCACAGCGCACCTCCTTTGTATGTATTGATACCATTATACCATAACCAAAAAAGGTTTGCAAGGGCTACGGAAAAGTTCTTTGCGCCGGGCGGGACTTCGAGGGCTGTATCGTGCAGTATGATAGTATACAACCTCGACAACCCGTGATACCGGTATCCCCGCAGGGCAGAGGCTTGCTCCCGCCACAAAAAAAGCGGCTGCGAAATTCGCAGCCGCTTGATTTTTTGAAATTAGTGAACGATGCAACGCTCGGTGTCCTTATCGAAGATGTGCATTCTGGAAGTATCGAATGCAACCTTGATGGTGTCGCCTGCACGGGAGGTGGAGCGAGAGGATACACGTGCGGTCAGGTGGGTCTCACCGGTTACCAGGTACAGGTAGATCTCTGCGCCCATCAGCTCGGTTACGTCAACAAAGGTCTCAATGGTGCTCTCGGGCATAGCCGCGATAGCAGATTCCTGGTCGTTGATGCACTCGGGACGGATACCTGCAACAACTTCCTGGCCGATGTAATCCTTCAGAGCGGGGTTGTTAGCCTTGTCTGCGGGAACCTTGATGGAGTGCTCTTCGAAGTTGAAGTAAACGTCTTCACCCTTCTTAACCAGAGTACCGTTGATAAAGTTCATCTGAGGAGTGCCGATAAAGCCTGCAACGAAGATGTTGCAAGGAGAATCGTACAGGTTCTGAGGAGTATCAACCTGCTGGATCAGACCGTCCTTCATAACGACGATTCTGGTAGCCATGGTCATAGCCTCGACCTGGTCGTGGGTTACGTATACGAAAGTGGTACCAACTCTGTTGTGCAGCTTGGTCAGCTCAGTTCTCATTGCAGCACGGAGCTTTGCGTCCAGGTTGGAAAGCGGCTCGTCAAGCAAGAAGACCTTGGGGTTACGTACGATTGCACGACCCAGCGCAACTCTCTGCTTCTGACCACCGGACAGAGCCTTGGGCTTTCTGTCAAGCAGGTGGGTGATATCCAGAATTCTTGCAGCTTCTTCAACTCTTCTCTTGATCTCTTCCTTGGGAGTCTTGTTGAGCTTCAGACCGAATGCCATGTTCTCAAACACGGACATGTGAGGATACAGAGCGTAGTTCTGGAACACCATGGCGATCTTTCTGTCCTTAGGTGCTACGTCGTTTACCAGCTGGTCGCCGATAAACAGCTCGCCCTCGGAGATCTCCTCAAGGCCTGCGATCATACGCAGAGTGGTGGTCTTACCGCAACCGG
The DNA here is from genome assembly GCA_017503325.1 of Clostridia bacterium. Classification (GTDB taxonomy): domain Bacteria; phylum Bacillota; class Clostridia; order Oscillospirales; family CAG-272; genus SVQP01. Next base: position 25,314 of record JAFVTI010000011.1, read on the forward strand.
AAGGGCCGACCAGAACCAGGAATTCCTTATCCTTAACCTCAAGGTTAAAGTCGGATACTGCGGTTACGCCGCCGGGATACTTCTTGTAAATGTGACGAAGGGACAAACTTGCCATGGAATAATTCCTCCTGCGAATATTTTTTCATTTTATTATTTTTTCGTGATACATGTTCCCTGCCGCATACTGCCGACACTCAGAACATTCTAATCTGTATTATATTGTACCAAAAAAACAGCAAAATGGGAAGAGCCTAATTCTCCAAAATTTTCTCCTCGCCATTGTATATTTTGCACAATGGTTTTCTGTGCGGCAAAATTTTCGCCATCTTTTCGGCGTTTAATATTTTAATATATTAAAATCACTTGAGCAGCATGGACAAGGAAATACGCTTTTTCTTGACATCGACCGAAAGCACGCGCACCTTGACCACGTCGCCAAGGCTGACCACCTGCGAGGGGTGCTTGACGTACTTGTCCGACATCTGCGAGATGTGCACAAGGCCGTCCTGGTGCACACCGATATCCACGAACGCACCAAAGTCAATGACGTTACGCACGGTACCTGTCAGGATCATATCGGGCTTCAAGTCCTCCATGCCCATGACGTCCTCGCGCAGCTCGGGCGCGGGGGTGGAATCACGCACGTCGCGTCCCGGCTTTTCCAGCTCGCGGATCATGTCGTCCAGGGTCGGCTCACCGATGCCAAGCTCTGCCGCCACCTTTGCCTTGCCGCGCTTGTTGACGGTTGCGGAGAGTCCACCCAGGCGATTATCGCGCACGTCCTGCTCGGTATAGCCAAACATATCCAGCAGTTGCTTGGCGGCTGCGTAGGATTCGGGGTGCACGCCGGTGTTATCCAGAATCTCCTTGCTCTCGGGCACGCGCAAGAAACCTGCGCACTGCTCGTATGCCTTGGCACCGATGCGCGGCACCTTGAGAATGGCTGCACGCGACTTGAACTCGCCGTTCTCCTCGCGGTACTTGACGATGTTCTTGGCCGCTGTGATATTGATACCCGAAATATAAGAAAGGAGCGAATAGGATGCGGTATTGACGTCCACGCCGACCGCGTTGACGCAATCCTCGACCACGCCGCCCAGTGCCTGGTCAAGTCTTGCCTGCTTCATATCGTGCTGATACTGACCCACGCCAATGCCCTTGGGGTCGATCTTGACAAGCTCTGCCAGCGGGTCCTGCAGTCTTCTTGCGATCGAGACCGCAGAACGCTGCATGACGTCGAAATCCGGGAACTCCTCGGCCGCCAGCTTGGACGCGGAATAGATGGACGCGCCCGCCTCGTTGATGATGATATACTTGCAACCAGACTCGGGCATCTCGCGCAAGATTCCCGCAATGAAGATCTCGCTTTCCTTGGAGGCCGTGCCGTTGCCGATGGCCACCACGTCCACGTGGTACTTCTTGATCATATATTTGATGATGCGCTTTGCCTCTTCAATGCGATGCTGCGACTTGGTGGTGGGGTACACCACGGCGGTATCCAGCACCTTGCCCGTCTTGTCCACCACGGCGGTCTTGCAGCCGTTGACGTAGCCGGGATCAAAGCCAAGCACGGTCTTGCCCTTCAGGGGAGCCTGCATGAGCAGGTGCGAAAGGTTATCCGCAAACAGCTTGATCGCGCCCTCGCAGGCCGTGTCAAACATGTCGTTTCTGATCTCGCGCTCGATCGAGGGAGCGATCAGACGCTCATAAGAATCGATCACGGCTGCGGACAGATACTTGTTTGCAGGGCTTTCGGGGTTGGTGACCACGCAGTGGAACAGATAATTGAGCACAATATCCGCGCCCACGGTCAGCGTGACCTTGAGGTATTCCTCCTTCTCACCGCGGTTAATCGCGAGAATGCGGTGCGCGGGGATCTTTTTGAGCGGCTCGTTGTACTCATAGTACTGCGCGTAAACGCTGTCCTCTTCCTTTGCCTTTTTGCAGAAAAGCTCGCCAAAGTCAAAGGTCTGACGGCGCAGCGCCTTTCTGTACTCTGCATTGTCCGAGACGTCCTCGGCAATGATATCGCAAGCACCCGCCAGCGCCTCCTCGGCACTCGCCACGCCCTTTTCCTCCGAAATAAAGCTCTCGGCATACACCTCAAGCGCAGGATCGTAAGAATCCTTCTGTGCCATGATAGCCTCGGCCAACGGCTCAAGTCCCTTCTCTCTTGCCACGCTTGCGCGCGTTTTGCGGTGCGGGCGGAAGGGGCGGTAAATATCGTCCACCTCGGTGATGGTCTTGGCATTCTCGATTGCCTTCTCAATCTCGGGCGTCAGCTTGTCCTGCGCCGCAATCAGATCCTTGACCTCCTGCTTTCTCTTTTCAATATTGCGCAAATAGGTCAGTCTGTCCTCCAAGGCGCGCAGCGTGGTATCGTCCAGGCTTCCTGTCACCTCTTTGCGGTAACGGGCAATAAACGGAATGGTGTTTCCCTCGTCCATCAGGGCGATGGTGTCGATCAGCTTTTGTGTTTCAATGTTGAGCTCCTTGCTCAGTGTTGCAATAATATCCATTTGGGTCTTTTCCTTTTTGTTTGGGTAATTTACTTTTCAATTCTGACAAGGATGGCATCGCCCTCGCCAAGCGTCATGCGATACACGCCGTCCTCGCTTTCCAGCGCGATGAACTCACCGTCCTCGCAATCAAATACCGAGACAGCTCCCTCTGCGCGGAAGGAAAAATCGTTTTCGTTTTCGTAATCGCGGTTGGCAAACAGCACGTAGCCGTTCGTGAACACGCCGATTGTCAGCTTGTCACCTTGTACGCTGTCCACAGGTCCTGCCGCGCCGCTCAGATACTGCACGTATCTTTCATTCGGCATCTCGCCCAAGTGATACACACCCAGCGACTGCTGCTCGTTCAAAATAGAGCCCACCGCCTGCAGCTCGCGGTTGATGTCCGCGATCATGTAATAGTGCGGCAGCGTCTCGCCTGCTCGCGAAATCATGCCGTTCTTCCAATGCCAGAACTCATCATCCTCGGTATTGGCCATGCCGGGTGTCCAGTAGGTAAAGTAGGAAATACGGACCGAGCCGTACGCCAGCGACTGCCAGACCTCCCAGCGAATCTCACCGTCGGTCAGATTGCGGTAAGGGCCATGCTCCACCACCAGGATAATGACCATAAACGGAATGCCCGTTTTGAGCGATTCGTTTCTGATCTGCTCGATGTTGGTAAAGAAGCCTGCTCTGTCCACGTTCTCGTATTCGGATGCACCGCCGAAGGTGGAATCGTAGATCTGCTGCTCACGCGCGTTTTCAAAGGTCTTTTTCTGCTTTTTCGCACCCTTGAGAAAATGATAGTGGTCGTAGCTGATGATGCTCGGCTTGACCTTAGCGGTGTATTCCGCCAGATGATCCTCGTAGGTGGGATTGCCCAGCTGCTGGGGAGAGGCGTAGTTGGGGAACAGATTGATATATGCCTCGTGCGCGGGATCAAGCTCTGCAAGCATTTCGCGGATCTCTGCCAGCGCGTCAAATGCGGATGCATTCGGCTCGTCCACAATGTGATAGCCAAGCAGCGCGGGGTGAGCCCCGTACTTCTCTACCACGCCCGCCAGATACTCGCGTCTTTTTTCGGGGATGCTCATGGCACGGTAGATATCTCCGTCCGATACCATGACCTTCATGCCGCGCTCGTGTGCGGCATCCAGTACCAAAAGGTTGGTCTCGGGGTCAAATTCGGCAAGCATGAGGGTAAAGCCCGCATCCTTGACTCTGTCGATCTCCTCGGTGGCAAAGCTGCCATCCTTGCGATAGATAAACTCTTTTGTGATTCCACACCAGTAAGTAATCGGGTATTGCATCTTCGATCCTCCTTATTTCTTTTGCAGTAATGCGATCTCACGGCCGTCAAGATATCTCCATTGACCGCGGTCAAGCGCGGGGTCGAGCGTCAAAGGGCCAAAGCTGACGCGCTCCAGGTACGTGATCTGGTTGTGCACCGCCTCCATCATCAGCTTGATCTGATGGTATTTGCCCTCGGTCAGCGTGATCCTGCCTTCCCTCTCACCGTCAAACACGACCGTGCAGGGCGCGGTGATGTAGCCGCCGATGTCCACGCCGCTCTCAAGCGCGGCAACGTCCGCCTCGGACAGCGGGAATTTGACGCGAAAGGCGTAGGTTTTTGCCACGTGGCTCTTGGGCGCAAGCAGCCTATGTGAGGTGTCGCCGTCGTTGGTCAGCAGCATCAGCCCCAATGTATTCTTATCAAGGCGACCGCAGGGGAAAAGGCCGATCTTTTGCAGCTCCTCGGGGAGCAGCTCGATCACGGTTGGAGATTTTCCGTCCTCGGTTGCGCTGACATAGCCCTCGGGCTTGTTGAGCATGATATAGGTAAACTTGCGATAGCAAACCGGCGTGCCGCAGTACACGACGCGCACAGCATCGGGATCGACCTGCATATCCGCCTTGCGTGCCACCACGCCGTCCACTGTGACCCTGCCGCTCCTGACCGCAGACGAAATCTGCGAGCGCGACGCAACCCCGGTGGAAGAGATCATCTTATCCAGTCTCATAGCCCTCTCCTTCCCATTTCCTAACAACATATTATACCATAAAATCCTTGCTTTGTAAACTGTTTTTTTGTCTCCCGCTCCATTTTCATGATTTTGAACACATCACGCCCGCCCGATTTGTACAAGTGTGCGAAGCGGCAAATCTTGACGGCTTTTCTTGTTTATGCTATAATGAAAAAAAGCAAGCAGTCAATCACACAAAAAAAGCAAACAACTTCAAGACGCGTTCGGGAATGCGTCTTGGCGGGGATGGAGCATTGTTACGCCGCGACACAACCGAACACGACACAAAAAACGCCACCGCGGTGTAACAAGGGCCTGTCCCCCGTTACGCGCGACACGAAAAATCTATTATAGATCAAAAAAAGAAATGTAACAGAGAACCGTCCCCTGTTACACACATTAAGCTATCTGGATAATGCTAGAAGAGAAATCGCTGTTGGCAATTTAAGTAATTACACTAATTATTTGAGTGCGGTTACGCAAATAATCAATGGTGTTACAGAAGATGTGAATTAAGAAATTTAATGGAGAGATAAGAATGAGTGCATGGGGAACAGCAATTTTTTCTGATGATTTGGCTTCGGATATTCGAAGAGAATATGATATTCTGTTATCCATAGGTAAAAA
>JAFVTI010000012.1 GCA_017503325.1 Clostridia bacterium
ATGTAGTATTGCTTACCTTCACAGGTAAAGCCCCATACGAGGTAAGGGGTCTGTGCTTCGTCGTCATCAATAAAGACAGAGGGGTCATAGCTGGGGGTGTCTGCCATCCAATAGGTCAGCAGGGGCTTGCCCAGCGCGTCCTTGTAAGGACCTGCGGGGTGATCGCTGACCGCCACGCCGACGCATTTTTGCTGATAGGAGAAATACAGATAGTATTTTCCGTTGCGGTATGCGGAATCGGTGGCGTAGCATTCGTTGCATTTACCAAGAAAGGTATCCTCGGGGTGGAAGGTGTATTCAAGCTTCCAGTTGAGCATATCGTCCGTGGAAAAGATCAGCCAATCGTCCATATAATAGCCCGTGTTTTCGGGACTGCGGTCGTGCGATGCATACATGTAGACCTTGCCCTCGTATACGCGCAGGTGAGGGTCACAAATGCCTTGGTTGGGAATGATTCTCATGTGGGGTCTCCTTGTTTTGGGAAAGTGGTTTTACTCGTAATCTTCAATTCTCCACTCGTCGTGCCAGTCAAGGTAAGCCATCTCCCCGTCGAAACGGAAAGGCAGCCAGACGTAGTCGGCCTCGCGGGTGTTGGCTTGCTCCAACGTGGGGATCAGCGCGCCCGCAGCGGCACGCTCCTCGGGGCTTGCGTCGTAGCCGAATGCGTCCGCAAACGCCTTTTCATACAGTTCGTAAGGCAGGTGCATGCGGTGCGGCAACCAGCGGTCTGCGCAAGCAATGTACAGATCTTTTTTGCCCGGCACCTTGAACACGCTGGATACCTGCGAATGGAACGAGGTGTTGCTCTCGTCGGTGGGGTGCGGGTTGCCGAGCACGGTATAAGGGCCGTGCCAGGTGTCGGCAATGGCCAGCTCGGAGGGGTTGGGCAGGTAGCTTGTCGTGCCCGAGGTGATCAGGTAGTGCTTGCCCTTGCGCAGAAAATGCGCGGTCGCCTCACGCACGTAGGGCGGATAGGGGCGGGGGAAGTGCGTGGAATAGTAGCCGGTGACGTCGCAATAGTCGTCGGTCAGATCGGCACAGATGGTCTCGGAATGCACGCGCTCGAAATAGTAGTATGCCTTGCCGTCGGGCGCGACCACCAGATCAAAATCGCCCGCGCTCATGTTCAGGGGGCGCAGACCCTCGCGCACGATGGTATAAGGACCCGTCAGCGCGTCGGCGGTCAGCACGGTCTCGTCCTGCGTGCCGTCGCGGTGCATGATCTTGAGCCAGCAGACAAACTTTTTGGTCTTTTGGCAGTAGATGATGTGCGGACGGTCCATCAGCGAGGAAGGGTGCAGGGAAGAGGAGGGATCGTTTTCGTTGGGCGGGATGATCAGACCGAGATCCTCCCAGTTGTAAAGATCGGTCGAGCGATAGCAGCGCATGCCCCAGTGCCAGATATTCTTGGCGGGATCGGTGTGCTCCTTGTTCTCTCCGTACCAATAATAACAGCCGTCCAGATACATCAGAGAGCCGCCGTGCGCCTGGATGCGTTTGCCCTCGGTGTCCAGCCAGATCTGACCCGGACGAATGCTGTGATAGCGATTGTCTTGTGCCATGCAGAGCCTCCTTTGCGCGGTGTTTTTTTCATTATAGCATAAAAAAACGTGCAAAGCAAGGGCAAAATCAACAAAAAATTGCATGGAAACATATGCGGATTTATCATGCTTGGGAAATCGAAAATGATAAGATTTTGTTGACTTTGTGAAATTTATGTGATACAATTAGTTATATTCTGATTTTATGAGAGTATAAGGGCTGCGGCTTTTATATAAAGAAAATTTTAGGAGGAACATAAAAAATGTTCAAGAAAATTTTGTCCCTGTGTCTGGCTGTTTTCATGGTAGCAGCTGCATGCGTAGCTATGACGTCCTGCGACATGGGCGGCGGCGCTGCAAAGATGACTGAGTCTCCTCTGCCTGAGGTTGAGCTCAAGAAGGACTTCGACGTTCCTGCTGATTTCAAGATCGGCTTCATCCTGCTGCACGACGAGGCTTCCACCTACGACCTTAACTTCATCAATGCAGTGAAGAAGGTACAGGCTGCTCTGGGTCTTTCCGACGACCAGATCCTGTACAAGAAGGGCATTCCCGAATCCAACGCTTGCTACGAGGCTGCATGCGACCTGGCTGACGCCGGCTGCGACATCATCTTCGCTGACAGCTTTGGTCACGAGTCTCACCTGCTCAAGGCAGCCCAGGAATATCCTGAGATCGAGTTCTGCCACGCTACCGGTACCATGGCTCACACCGCAGGCCTTGACAACTTCCACAATGCATTCGCTTCCATCTACGAGGGCAGATACCTTGCAGGCGTTGCTGCAGGTCTGAAGCTCAACGAGATGATCGAAAAGGGCGAGATCACCGCAGAAGAGGCTAAGATGGGCTACGTTGGCGCATTCACTTTCGCTGAGGTTATCTCCGGCTATACCTCCTTCTACCTGGGCGCAAAGTCCGTTTGCCCCTCCGTTACCATGGAAGTTCAGTTCACCGGCTCCTGGTACGATGAGATCAAGGAAAAGGATGCTGCAACTGCTCTGATCAACAACGGCTGCGTTCTGATTTCCCAGCACGCTGACTCCATGGGCGCTCCCTCCGTTTGCGAGGAAAAGAACGTTCCCAACGTTTCCTACAACGGCTCTACCCACGAGTCTTGCCCCAACACCTTTATCGTTTCCTCCAGAATCGACTGGTCTCCCTACTACCTCTACATCATCAAGAGCGTATGCCAGGGCACTCCCATTGCAGCTGACTGGTGCGGCGGTGCAGAGCAAGGCTCCGTAGTTCTGACCGGCATCAACGAGAATGCTGCTGCAAAGGGCACTCTTGCAAAGCTGGAAGAGGTTGCTGCTAAGCTCAAGAGCGGCGAGATCAAGGTATTCGATACCAACACCTTCACCGTTGAAGGCAAGAAGTTGGATTCCTACATGGCTGACGTTGACACCGACGCTGCTTTCACCAAGGACACCGAGGCGATCAAGGACGGCTACTTCCACGAGTCCGAGTACCGCGCAGCTCCTTACTTCGATATCATGATCGACGGTATCAAGCTGCTCAACACCAACTTCGGTTAATATCACACCAATAGACAGGCGGAGCTTCGGCTCCGCTTGTCTCGGTTTTTCACAAGTGGTGAGCAAACGGCTCAAAAGTGCTTGAGCCGCTTGCTCAGGGCTTGTAATGATCACTTTGTACGGAGGAATTCATGAGTAAACCTATTGCACTACAAACAAAAGGGGTCACCAAGCGCTTTGGAAGCGTTGTGGCAAACAACAACGTGGACCTTTGTGTCCATCGCGGTGAGATCCTTGCCATTCTCGGTGAAAACGGTTGCGGAAAGACCACGCTGATGAACATGATCGCGGGCATTTACTATCCGGACAGCGGCTCGATCCTCGTGGACGGCGAGGAGGTCGTCATCCGCTCGCCCAAGGATGCGTTCCGTCACGGCATCGGTATGATCCATCAGCATTTCAAGCTGGTCGATCTGTTTACTGCGGCAGAAAACATCGTGCTTGGCGTTGACGACGGAAAGAAGTACAATATCAAGGAGGTCAATGCACGCGTTGCAAAGATCGCCGAGAAGTATGGCTTCCACGTTGACCCCAAAAAGAAGATTTATGAAATGTCCGTTTCCGAAAAGCAGACGGTTGAGATCCTCAAGGTGCTGTATCGCGGTGCGGATATCCTGATCCTGGACGAGCCCAGCGCAGTGCTGACGCCGCAGGAGACGGATAAGCTGTTCGACGTGCTGCGCCGTATGCGCGAGGACGGCAAATCCATTCTGATCATTACGCATAAGCTGCACGAGGTCATGGCGATTTCCGACCGCGTGGCCGTGCTTCGCAAGGGCGAGCATATTGCCACGGTGGAGACTGCCCGGACAAGTCCCGCCGAGCTGACCGAAATGATGGTCGGCAAGAAGGTGGCGCTGAATATCGACCGTCCCCTGCCGCACGACGTGCGTGACCGCCTGGTCATCAAGGGGCTTTCCATGACCGACGCCGAGGGCGTCAGGATTTTAGACGATATCACCTTTACGGCCAAGGCGGGAGAGATTCTGGGCATTGCGGGCATTGCAGGCAGCGGACAGAGAGAGCTGCTTGAGTCGATCGCAGGTCTGCATCACCTGCAGGACGGCAGCATTACATACTATAACCCCAAGAAGGATAAGCCCATTACGTTCTATCACAAGAGCTTTGAGCGCGTGATGGAGCTGGCTGGGGAGGGCATGCTCCGCTACGTTGACGGCAGAGAGTTTACCGGCAAGGACGAGCAGGGAAGGGCTCTTTCCAGAAAGACCATTTGCGCACAGGTAGAGGCGGGAGTGATATTGTTCAAGGATGATGAGGTCATCAACCTGCGTGAAAAAACGCCTCTGCAGATCCGTGAGCTTGGCGTGCGCCTTTCGTTCGTTCCCGAGGACCGTCTCGGCATGGGCCTTGTGGGCAATATGGATATCGTTGACAATATGATGCTGCGCAGCTACCGCCGTGGCCAGTCCGTGTTCGTGGACCGCAAAAAGCCGGGCGACCTGGCGCATACCATCGTGCACGATCTGGAGGTTGTGACCCCCAGCACGCACACACCCGTACGCCGTCTGTCGGGCGGTAACGTGCAAAAGGTGCTGGTCGGCCGTGAGATCGCAGCCGCACCCACCGTGCTCATGGCGGCATACCCTGTGCGAGGACTTGATATCAACTCCTCCTACACCATCTATAATCTGCTGACCGAGCAGAAGGAGAGAGGCGTTGCGGTTGTATTCGTGGGCGAGGACCTGGACGTGCTGCTTGAGCTTTGCGACCGCATTCTGGTCATTTGCGCCGGCCGCGTGACCGGTGTGCTGGATGCAAGAAATGCTACCAAAGAGGAGATCGGCCTTCTGATGACGGGTGACCGCGAATCCTCGGATGCAGAAACTGACAAGAAGGAGGAATAAGCGATGAAAACGATTGAAAAACGCACGCGCGAGCCGCTGTTTCACGTTGTCAAGCGCGATTCTCTTCCTGTCTGGAAGGGTATGCTGATCCGCGTGATTGCGGTCGTTGCGGCAATTTTGCTGTGCGCACTTCTTTCCGTGATCATGCTGGAGAACGTTGACCCTATTAAGTTTGTCACTACGCTCTTTGACGGTGCGATCGGCTCGCAAAGACGTCTTTGGAAGCTGGCAAAGGACACCGCCGTGCTGCTTTGCATCTCGCTGGCGGTCACGCCCGCGTTCCGTATGAAGTTCTGGAACATCGGTGCAGAGGGACAGACCCTGGTCGGTGCGCTTGCTTCGGTTGCCGTGGCATACTACCTGGGCGGTAAGATGCCTGAGCCTTTGCTGCTTGTTCTGATGCTTGTCGCATCCGTGGCGGCAGGTGCTGTCTGGGGCGGCCTTCCCGCTCTGTGCAAGGCGAAGTGGAATACCAACGAGACCTTGTTTACGCTCATGATGAACTACGTGGCCACCGGCCTGGTTGCTTATTTCCTGGCTTTGTGGTGCCCCAGCAACGGCAGCGTGCTGGGCAGACTGGATTTTGGTCATCTGCCCGTGGTGCTGCACGAGTATTTCCTTTTGATCGTGGTGACGCTGGTGCTGACCGCGATTGTGTACGTGTACCTGCATTATACCAAGCACGGATACGAGATCAGCGTTGTGGGTGAGAGTGAAAATACCGCACGCTATATCGGTATCAACGTCGGGAAGGTCATCGTCCGTACCATGATCGTGTCGGGCGCGATCTGCGGCCTGGCAGGATTTCTGATCGTGGGCGCGCTGGACCATTCCATTACCACCACCTCTGTCGGCGGTCTTGGCTTTACTGCCATCATGGTTTCCTGGCTTGCCAAGTTCAATCCGCTGATTATGGTCGGAACCAGCCTGTTCATTACCTTTTTGCAGCAGGGATGTGCCGAGATCGGCTCTGCGGTCGATCCCTCGTTCCCCAATATCATCGTGGGTATTGTGCTGTTCTTTATCATTGGCTGCGAATTCTTTATCGGATATAAGCTCCAGTTCCGCAAATTCCCGAAAAAAGGAGGTCGCGCATCGTGAATCCGTTTCTTGATTTTCTGATTACGGCAATTCCGCTCGGTATCACGTTTTTGTACGGATGCGTGGGCGAGATCCTGACCGAGAAGGCAGGACACTTGAATCTGGGAATCCCCGGTATTATGTGTGTGGGCGGCACCTGCGGCTGCATGGCACTCAGGATCCTCAAAAATTCGGGCCTTCCTTGGTTCGTCATTCTTCCGATCGCCATTCTGGCAGCCTTTGCGGGCGGCCTGCTTATGGGTCTGATCTACAGCTTTTTGACCGTGACGCTCAAGGCAAATCAGAACGTCACCGGTCTTGCCATGACCACGTTCGGCGTTGGCGTGACCAAGTTCGTTATGTCCAAGATGGCCGTGGGCGGCGGTATGATGTACCTGTATGCTTGCGATTATTTCCGTTTTCCGTTCCAGCAGAGCAAGAGCGCGCTGAAATATTGCGGCGTTATGGTGTTCCTTGGCATCGCGATTGCACTGATCGCAGCGTTCGTGCTTAATAAAACGCGCGTGGGTCTGCATTTGCGCGCGGTGGGCGAGAACCCCGCGACTGCGGATGCGGTCGGCATCAACGTGACCAAGTATAAGTACGTGGCAACCTTAATCGGCAGCGGTATCGCTGCTCTGGGCGGCCTGTTCTACATCATGGACTACGCAGGCTCTTACGAGGCTTACAAGAGCATTGAGGGCATGGGCTGGTTGGCGGTTGCATTGGTTATCTTCACTTTGTGGAGACCCAATCTCAGCATTCTCGGCTCGCTTCTGTTCGGCCTGCTTTATATCGCAGGCTCAAGAATCCCCACGCTGTTGGGCATTCAGCTGGACATGAGCGCAACGCCGTTGCTCCAGATGCTGCCTTACGCAGTCACCATTGTGGTGCTGATTGTGATCAGCGTGCGCAAGAAGCGCGAGCATCAGCCTCCCGCGTCGCTTGGCGTACCCTACTTCCGCGAGGAACGATAAATTCAAAAAAGGTCAAACCGCCGCTCTGTGAGCGGCGGTTTTTTAATTTCTTTCACCAACAACTCATGAAAGTTTGGATCGAGCCTTTTTTCAAGAAAGGCATTGTGGCGTGTGAATGTTGTTATACTTTCGAGTGTCAGTGACGCCACCTGATGCTGAATTTTGAAAAATTCAGCATCCAAAAGGCAACCGGCAGCGCCCTTGTCGCCTCCGCAGAGCACGAAATAATTCCGGCGTTTCATTTGCGAAGCAAATATGTTCTTCTTTGCGCCTGCTGCGTCAAAAAGAACGGAATGACTTATCTCAATGTATTTGATTTCATGTTTCGTAACACCACAGGTAGTTTTTGATTTTCGTTCTTGACAAACCCCCGCATCTGTGCTACAATATGGGGGTCACGCGGGTGTGGCGGAATTGGCAGACGCGCCGGATTTAGGATCCGGTGAGTAATCGTGCAGGTTCAAGTCCTGTCACCCGTACCAAAAAGGAGAGGGGTCATCAACGATGGCCTCTCTCCTTTTTGGTACGGATAGTACACAGGACTTGAAGGGGCGCGGTAGTGAATGACAGCCTAAATGGCTGTCAGAGCCGCGCCTGACCGAGGCGCGTAGCAAAAGACCGCATCAAAACGCGGCTTTTGCGTCGCAGCGCCGAGAATCAAGTCCTGTCACCCGGGTGACAGGTAACGCGAAGCTGCTTCGAGCTTGCTGCATACCCAAAGGTAGATTGTGTAGGGGAGGAATATTTGCAAGCAAATCCATCCTCCCGCACGCGATCATAACGGGTTGGCGTTTGGGTGACACGATCAGAGACTATTTACGTGCGGGAGGATGATATCCTCCCCTACGAAACAGACATGTCTTATAAGACAATAAATATTCCAAAAATATCTGATAATTCAAGCCAAATCCGTTTGACAACAGACATCTTGTGTGCTATAATTAACTTAGATAAATATGCTTTTGAAGGGAGAATGACATGAACATCCATACCCTTATCCGTGCCCTTGTGGATTACGCCATCGACTGCGAGCTGGCTTGCCGCGAGGACGAGTCTTATATGATCAATTCGCTGCTGACCACGCTGGGATTGACCGAGTACGTCGAGCCCGAAGAGAAGGTAACAGGCCTGCCGCTTGACCGGATTCTTGGCCAGATGTGCGACTATGCATACGAGCAGGGCTTGATCGAATCCAATACCGTGGTGTACCGCGACCTTTACGACACCGCGCTGATGAACGCCGTGACCCCCAGACCCGGTGAGGTCATCCGCACCTTCCGCACGCTGTATAAGAACGATCCCGAGGCTGCGACCGACTATTTCTATAAGCTCAGCCGCGACTGCAACTATATCCGCACCGACCGCATTGCCAAGAACCTTTGCTGGCAGTACGAGGGTAAATACGGCACGTTGGATATCACTGTCAATCTCTCCAAGCCCGAAAAGGACCCCAAGGCGATTGCCGCAGCGCGTCTGCTGCCGCCCTCGGGCTATCCCAAGTGCGCTTTGTGCCATGAAAATGAGGGCTATGCGGGCACGGTCAGCCGCGCCGCGCGTCAGACTCTGCGTCAGATCCCCATCACCATGGCAGGGCAGGCGTGGTATCTGCAGTATTCTCCCTACGTGTACTATAACGAGCATTGCATTGCGCTCTCAGCCGAGCACAAACCCATGAAGATCGACCGCGCCATGTTTGAAAAGCTGTTGGACTTCGTGGAGATCTTCCCGCACTACTTCATCGGCTCGAATGCCGATCTGCCCATCGTGGGCGGCTCGATCCTCTCGCATGACCACATGCAGGGCGGCCACTACACCTTTGCTATGGCACGCGTGGGCAAGGAAAGCGACCTTTCGTTCCGCGGCTTTGAGGATGTTCAGGCAGAGCTTTTGCACTGGCCCTTGACCACCATCCGCCTGCGCAGCACGGGCAAGGCACGCCTGGTTGCGCTGGCCGACAAGATTCTGACTGCTTGGCGCAGCTATACCGATGCGGACGCCATGATCTTTGCCGAGACAGAGGGCAAGCCGCATAACACCATCACGCCCATCGCGCGTATGGCGCAGGACGGCAAGAGATACGAGCTGGATCTGGTGCTGCGTAACAATCTGACTACCGACGAGCATCCCCTGGGACTTTACCATCCCCACGAGGAAAAGCATCATATCAAGAAGGAAAATATCGGCCTGATCGAGGTCATGGGCTTGGCAGTTCTTCCCGCAAGACTCTCTTCAGAGATGGAGCTGCTCAAGACCGCCATTCTGAACGGCACCGACCCCGCAAGCGTGCCCGAGCTGGAAAAGCACGCTGCATGGGCAGAGGAGCTGAAAAAGCAATACACCTTTACCGAGCAGAATACTGCCGACATCCTGCGCCGCGAGATCGGCCGCGTGTTTGAGGCGGTGCTGGAGGACGCGGGCGTTTACCGTTGCACGCCCGAGGGCAGAGCAGCGTTTGCGCGCTTTATTGACGTGGTCAACGCGCAGTAAGAGGCTCTTGCATGAAAAAGCTTTTTGAAATTGCAGCACTTTTGCTGGTCGCCTCTTGTGCGTTGACTGCTTGCAGCGTTGCACAGGACGGCAAAAACGGCAAAAGCGCGTATGAGATCGCTGTGGAGCACGGCTTTGTGGGCGACGAGCAGGCCTGGTTGGACAGCCTGCGCGGGCAAGATGGTGCGGATGGCGCAGTTGGTTCGCAGGGGGCACCCGGCAAAGACGGCACCGACGGAAAAGACGGCGTGAATGGCCAAGATGGCGCAGATGGCGCACCCGGCGCAGATGGTGCACCCGGTGCACCCGGAGCGCCCGGTCAGGACGGAAAAGACGGACTTGACGGCAAGAGTGCTTACGAGATTGCCGTGCAGTACGGCTACCAGGGCACCGAGCAGGAATGGGCCGCGCAATTTTCGGACAAGATCGTGCAGGATCGCATCGTCAGCGCGTTTATCGATGACAATTATCACCTGATCTTAGTCAAGGCAGATGGCTCGCACGTGGATGCGGGCTACGTTGGCACGGTGGTCACCCCGGGTGGCTCGACCGTGCTTGGCAAGGACGCGGACGGATATCTGATCGTGGATGAATGGGTCAGCACGACCGGTAATCTCAACCTGAGATCTACTCCCGAGGTCAAATCCGACTGGAGCAACGTGGTGACCACGCTCAAGGCGGGGGAGAGCATTGCGCGCGTGGGCATTGACGAGCAGAGCGGCTGGAGCAAGGTGCTCTGGCAAGGACAGGTGTGTTACGCCTCGACCAAATATCTGAACGTGCAGACGCAGACCGAGAGCATCAAGGCCAACGTGGCGGATCGCTACGTGTTGACCGTGGGCGAGCAAGCCCGGTTTTACAGCAGCCAGCTGACCTGCACCTTGCCTGTGGGCGCGCAGGTGTCGTACAGCTTTTCGGGCAGCGGCGAGTGCGTCATGACCGACGAGGGCTTTGCTATTACCCCAAGCGTAGCGGGTACGTATACGCTGACGGTCACAGTCGGACAGACCATCGACGGCAAATACAGCATCGCATATCAGAAAACAGCGCAGATCGTGGCAGTTGACAAGCAGGAATTGACGCTTAGCGGCGTGGTGATCGGTGACAGTCGCATTGGCGACGGCACCATCGTAAACACACTCAAGCAGACCTTTGGGGACTCCCTCTCGCTGCTTGGCACAAGACAGAGCGGACAGGGCGTGCCGCACGAGGGACGCGGCGCGTGGAGTACCACCAATTATCTGACCTCTGCGAGCGCATTTGGCGTCGAAAACGCATTTTATAACCCCGAAAACGCGCAGATCGAGCCGCATACCGGCAAGACGCACTACTTTGATTTTGCATACTATCTGGCGCAAAACGGCTACCAAGCTCCCGATTTCGCGGTCATTTGCCTTGGCGCAAACGACGTGTATTCCGAGGAGTCGGTGTACTTTGTGGAGGCCATGATCGCGTCCATCAAGGCGGCCACGGACGGCAAAACCCGCGTGCTTGTGCTGACCGAATACGTAAGCCCCGAGAGCGGCTATGAGCTGAGCACCAAGGGCACCAATATCGCGCAAAAGCGCGCAAATCAGTTCGCATATTTTGATCTGCAGACCGCCGTGCTTGCGGGCAGGGAAGACGAGGGCGTTTATTTGGTGAATAATTACGCCGCTGTCAACGATACCGAGCATTGGCAGAGAAATGCTGACGGATATATCATCGACGCCGTGCACCTGAGTGCAAAGGGCTACGTCGCAGAGACCCGAGTGATTGAAGCGTATTTGTATGAGGTGTTTGGAGAATAAAACAAAACAGGGCTGAACCAAAAGGTTCAGCCCTGTTTTTCGTCCGGAAAGGCAGATTGCAGAAGCTGCTCGTATTCCTCCTCGGTAACTTCTCCGCTCAAAAACAGCAGCTTTGAGAAAACCACGCGGTTATCCGAGGCATTTTGCGGATTGTGCTGCTCCATGAGCTCAAGAAGGAGCTCGTAGTGGTGCTTGCCCGCCAAACCCGATTCAATCCACAGCTTGCATTTTTGCTCGTTTGTAAAGCCCTCCGGGTAAATCGGATTGTAAAAATGATTCATTAGCCCTTCCTCCAAATAAAAAAGTGCGCCAACCGAAGTCGACGCCCCATAAGGAAGTTTTGTATGTAGGAGGTATTGTGACCGATTTTGGTCACAATACCTCTTGCTGTTTTATACGGCTTCTTTATTGCCCTTGGTTCTGCCGTGAAGCACGATGCAATCGTCCTCTTTGGCGGTGGGCAGGTTAATGATGCCGACAGCATTGTAGTAAATCTCGATTTTTTGTTTTCTGTGTCCGTCGCTCTTATCGGGAGCGTGGACGAGTATCTTATCAACCAAATCGTTAAGCATTTCTGCGGTAAGTTCCTCGGGATCGGTGTACTTGCGAACGTTGGCAAGAAATTGTTTGAGATCCTTCAGTTCTTCCTCGCCGTTCTCGATCATATCCTCAAGCTCGGCAATTCTGCGCTTTACCTCCGCTTGTTCCTTCTCGTATTCCGAGGAAAGAAGGTCAAACTTCGCGTCGGTAATTCTTCCCGTTGCCATATCCTCATAGGTTCGTTTGAATATGAGGTCAAGGGTTTGGTCACGTTGCTTTAAGCTTACGATTTCTTTCTTCGCATTTGCAATCGAGCGTTCGCGTACTCTGTCTGCTTTCTCAATTTCCTCACGCACAAAGCTTTCCTCAAACTGCTGCACATACGAGAGCATACTCTTGATATGCCTGAACACCAAGTTCATCAGCGTTTGCTGACGGATATAATGCACCGTGCACGAGCTTGTATCCTTTCGGTATTGAGAGCAATTAAAGAAGTCTTGGCTATCGTCGAAGTACTTGGTCGTGCAGTAATAGAGCTTTGAGCCGCAATCCGCGCAAAAGACCTTGCCGGAAAAGATGCTGACCTTGCCCGTTGCCGTCGGTCTGCGCTTGTTTTCGCGTATCTTCTGCACGATCTCATAGGAGTTCTCATCAACGATGGCAGGATGTGTGTTTAAGAACACCATCTGCTTCTCCACGGGATTGTTTACACGCTTGCTACTTTTAGGACTTTTGTTTGTCGTTCGGAAGTTGACCGTATGACCGAGGTATTCAAGTCGCTCCAAGATACGCCCGATTGTCGCGTGATCCCACTTATAAGGGTTGCCCTTGTAGGGTTTACCTGCCTTTTCGGCAACATAAGCAGCGGGAGTTAGGATGTTTTCTTCTTTTAGTGCTTTTGCAATTTGTGCGGGACCAAAGCCGCCGACACAAAGCTTGAAGATTTTTCTAACCACCTCTGCGGCAACCTCGTCGATTTCCCAAACATCCTTATTCTCCGCGCTCTTAACATATCCGTAAGGAGGCTTAGAGCATAGAGGCTTTCCGCTTTCACCCTTCATTTTGAGAGTTACGCGAATCTTCTTCGCCGTATCTCTTGCGAAAAGCTCATTGAAGAAGTTGCGGATGGGTGTCATATCGAAGTCGGTCTGTACCGCGGAATCAACTCCGTCGTTGATGGCTATGAATCGAACGTCATTGTCGGGAAACAGCATATCGGTGTATAATCCAACTTGGAGAAAGTTTCTGCCAAGACGGGACATATCCTTGACGATAACCGTGCCAATCTCTCCGTTCTCAATCATTTGCTCCATCCTACGGAAATCGGGGCGGTCAAAGTTTGTGCCCGAGTATCCGTCATCTACAAAGAATTGCAGATTTTTGAAGCGGTTTTTACGTGCGAAGTCGTTGAGTAATGCTTTTTGGTTGACTATACTGTTGCTCTCACCCTCACGTCCATCGTCTTGCGATAGGCGGCAGTAGAGAGCCGTAATTCTGTTTTCATTCAGTTGTCTGTTCAAATAGGCTCCTTTCCGACAACCAATACAGTATTATCGCTTGTCTTTATTATATCATATTTTTGAAAAGATTTCAACACTTTACAACGATAAAGTCTGCATTTCATTGTGAACTTTTTTCCTCCTTCATTCTTCGCATAATTTTCTGAAACAGATTTTCGGGAGCATCGGGATTGAAATGTCCGACCACCTCGTAGGTTGTATGACCTTCCTCTGCTGTGAAATCGAACGTGGAAGCAGGGGTGTCATATTGTATCGAGATTGGTTTTCTCCCCGTTTCAACGATAGGTAGAGTAGGCAATATTGGATTTTCTTCCCACTCTTTTTGAAGCTCCGCTAATCTTTTTTCTAAATACTTTTCCTTTTCTTGTGTCATCCAATGTCCTCCTTGTTATTGATATCGTTCATCTTGGCTCTTGCCATTGCCTTGCGTTCCTCTGTGTACGGCTCGGTGATACGAATTGAGAGCCTCGCCTTATCAATTTCGAAGGAAAGGTATCCAAGCTCGTCATCGTCGGTTAGCCTGCAAAGTGTCGGAAACTTTTCGGCAAAAGCGAGTAGCCGTTTCTTCAATGCGGTGTTGTGTGTCCGTATCACGACGGGTGCGGGTGTTTCATCAAAATAGATTTCGGTTGTCTTTTCGTTCTTTTTCTTATTTGTTATCATAAGTCCTCCTAAATTAGGTTTGTTTTTGAAGTAAGGCGTTTTTCGGACAAAAAGGCACGGTCAAGAGCGTGGAAAAATGCGGATTTTCCAATAGAAAACGCCTTGGTGGTGTGGGATACGTTTTGAGGTATCAGAAATGGAAAAATGCCGTTTTTCTTCGATCAAGACCGTAAAACCGCTTTCGCGGGCGGTAGCAAATTTGTACGGTCAAGACCGTTTGCTTAAATGATCCAAGTATGGTGGACACGCGGTGTCCATCCTAAAATCAAAGGTTCAAAATGAGCCTTTGATCTCATGTTTTCAAGTGGTCAAAATGACCACTTGAAGCGCCGCATCCAACGTGTCAAAATGACCCTTTGCTCCTTTGTGATCAAGTGTTCGTTTTGAGCACTTGATTTCATCGGGCAGTTTCCACCCGATGATCGTTTGGGGAACCAATGGGTCAAAATGACCCATTGGTTTTGGGGTGGGTCTTTGCGACCCAGCCCACATTACTTCTGAAATCAAGTTAGCAATTTGATAACTTGATTTTTATCTGCCCTCGCGTCCGTCCTTTTTCTGGGCGGATTTCTGCTTTTCTTGCTCCAATAGCTGCGGGAACTCAATCAGCATTACAGTTCTCTCAACCGATGCGCTTCGGTCATAGACGTCTTTGCACATCGCAAACTCCTTACGAAGAGTTTTTATCTTGTCAGAGATAGCAAATATATCATCGCGTATCGGTTGCACTTGTTTGGGATCCTTCATCCAACGAATTTTGTTCCAAAGGGCTCGACGTTCCTTACACAAGGCTTTGATTTGCGTATCGACCTTCAGAGCGTGCTGAATAAGATCGTCCTTCGTTTCAAGTCCGTACTTGCCGAGAAACTTGGCTTGCTCAGAGTACATACGGGCGCGACGAATGTCATCCTTGATGGCGGCATAGGCTTCGGGATTTTTAGGGATAACCTTCGGTATCGCACCGAGCAAGTAGAGATAGTGAAGATATAGGACGCGTAATCCCGTCGGCTTCTCCTGCAAGGTTGGCTTGTAATACTGTATCGGTATCCATTGCATATCCCTTGCGTTATTTTTTATCCTTGCTTCAATATCCGCTTCGGTGTATCCCGCGCCGAGCTTGTCCAAGCGAAAGAACTTGTTAGAGCCATACGGCTTGATGCGTAGATATTGACCTCTACGTTCAAAGGTATATCCGAGTGTTCGCATACGATTGTAAAAGTATTTGATGATATACTCGTAGTTGGCAACCGCATCAATGTCCGCGCGAATCTGATCGCGTATGGTTGGAATGCCTTTCTTCTCGGCGTGAACCTCTGCTATATGCTTAGCTCCTTGTTGCTTCGGTTTCTCGATGACCGATAGACCATACTCCCTACAAAGTCTGTCCGAGGTGTCGCGCATCAGCTTGTAGGTTGCCTTGCAGTCGTGATACCTCTTACCCGAAAAACCTGTTGCTGATAGACAGAAGTGATTGTGTACGTGTCCGCGATCTATATGGGTGGCGACCACAACGGGAAAGTCCTCGCCCCATAGCTCGTTGGCAAGCTGAACACCAATGGCGTGGGCGACGTCGGGAGTGACCTCGCCGGGCTTGAAGGATTGGTAGCCGTGGTAGGCTTGAATGTCATCCTTGGCCGTGTCCTCCAAGAGTGTTAGCATCACCTCGTTCGCGTTCTCGGGTGTGCAGTTAATTCCCGTGACAAATTTCTTTTCTTCCGTGGCGAAATGTTCGGGTGGTAGTCCAAGCATCTCGGCGGCAAGTCGTTCCGCTTCGTCAACATTTTTGTTCTCCAATTCCATCGTTGTTTTGTTCTTGTTCGCCACGTAGGCGAGCAGCTTGCTGACGTGTGCGCTTACGTCCCAAATTTTAGTTGTTGCCAAATACCTTCACTCCTTTCTTCGCATACTCTTGTTGGATTGCTCCAAGCACCTTCATCACCTCGTCAGCGGTGCGTTTGTATTCAAGCTCATCCACAAATCCAAGCGAGTGCGCCTTCGCTGCGATCTGATTCATACTTACACCTAAACGCCTTAGCTCACGAGTAAATTCTTTCACCTCCACCGAGGGCGGTTCAATGGGAGCGATCCATTGAATGACGAGGCGGAGATACTTGCTCTTGTCACGCCCGAAGGTCGCCGCGTTTTCACACAGCTTCTTGTATTCCTCGTCGTTCAAATAGAACTTAACGAGGTTTTTGCGCTTGCGCCCGCCGGTTTCTTTAACTTGCTTTTCTTCCATTTGAATTCTCCTCCTTGATTTTTTCAAAATTCGGTTGCAGCTTTCTAAGTACGGGGGTCTGGGGTTCTCCCCACCTTTCGCATTTTGTGTCCACAAATGCAGTGCTTGTCAAGAAAATTGACGGACTACAAGTCCGTGATAAAATAGAGGTAATCCCTCGCATCCGACTCGCCGTTTTACCTTCCGAGAAAGCATCCAAAGTGGCTTTGACAAAACAAAAAAGACCCGTACTTACACACACGGATCACGGGAAACACCAAAAAGCGAACGGCGCACGTTCGCTAAAAAATGTCCCGCGCCTATGTATAAGTACGAGTCTGTAAGCTCGTTTCGATAAGAGAATGCAAGTGCATTCAATGCCAGTTTAGTGGCTGATGGCGACGGATTTCTTGTGAAATAGATTACTGATCAGCGGCTAATGATGCCGCGCGTTCTGTCTTGTTTGCCAAGCGGCACGAGGTTCGTTCTCCACCGCAAGTATTCACGCGAAATATATTATTCAGTTGTATAGAACTCAATTTGGGCGGCAATACTAAAAATGGGGACGTATGCCTATGTGAAAATTGAGTATTACATTATATCACAATCAAACGAGTTTGTCAATAGGTTTTGCGAAAATATTTTTGAATCTCGATCAGAAGCAATGCTTAACACAAGTTTTTTGCTTTTAAACATGTTAGTGTGTACAGCATACTTACTTACATCAATCTCCGCAAATGGCAACGACAAGCCCATTCCCTCATACTTGGAGATTGCTTCTTTCGCCGTCCAAAGTTTGATGAATTCCACATTCTTATTCGAGCTTTGCCCAAGCATTTTAAGCTCGTCTGCTGTGCAAACTCTCCGCGCCACGTCGGGATTATACGGCACGATGCTTTCCACGTCGATACCGATATTGTGATCAGATACGGCGCAGGCAACGGCATCGTTACAATGGCTCAAACTGAAATAGATGGGCAGATTCGGCAACGAGGGTTTCCCGAACTCGTTATACACAAATTCTGGAATCTCGGTAATACCGTATTCCTCACGCAGAGCGCGCTGCAATAGCACGAAAGCCAAGACCGAACGCTTGCGGTCATCGAGCTTTTTGTATTGCAATGCCTTTTCTCTGCGCCATATGGGGAGTGAGGACAAATGCTTCTCGTACAATTCGTTCGTGTATTGATCCAAACGATCAAATATGTAAACCATGCGGATTATTCTTCCATCGCTGCCTCGATAAACTTCACGATATCGTCCACGGTTTTCATGAGCTTGATCTTTCTGTCGGGGACTTCGATGTCAAACTCGTCCTCGAATTTACCGACGAGGCTGACCACGTCGTAGGAGGTGAAGCCGAGGTCGTTGACAAGGTGGCTGTCGACGTGAATGGTGTCTGCAGGGATGTCCTGATATTCGCTGATGATGGAAATCACTTTATTTAACATGGTTTTGTCCTCACTTATTATATGTTCTCTTGATTTTCTTGGTGGTAGTTTTCACAAATTCGGTGTCACGGATGGTGACCTTTGCGATAGCCTTATAAGGCGGGAGCGTATCGTTGAGTTGATCGATCTGCTCGTTAAAATATGCTTGAATATCGCTCTGTGTTGCACGGAATTCCTCATCGGGATAGATCTCGGCAACGAGCTTGTAATCTTCCTCGGAAACGAGGCATTCGACAACGCCGGGGATGCGTCCGATCAGCGTTTCAAGTTCTTCGGGAGATACGTTCTTGCCATTGGACAAGATGATCAGATTCTTGATGCGTCCCGTGATGTAGATGAAGCCGTCCTTGTCGATCTTACCAAGGTCGCCCGTGTGGAACCAGCCGTCAACGATTGCCTTTTCGGTTTCTTCGGGCATATTGTAATAGCCGAGCATGACGATATCACCCTGCACGCAGATCTCGCCTTCACCGTTCTCGGCGGGGTTGTCGATCTTGACCTTGACCTCGGGGAGAGCCTGACCGATACTACCCACGCGGTAGTGATAACGGCGGTTGACGCTGACCACGGGCGAGCATTCGGAAATGCCGTAGCCGTTCATGATCTTGATGCCGTAGGAATCAAAGCGGTCGATGATCTGCTGATCGATGGGCGCGCCGCCCGAAATGATGAAGTCAAGCTCACCACCAAGACCATTGCGGATGGCAGAAAAGCACTTGTTTCGCAGACCGATGCCGAGCGCATCGAAAGGCTTGCAGACCTTATCAAGCACGCCGAGCAGTTTCTTTTTGCCGCTCTTTTCAATCTTTTGAAGGATACCCTTGTCCACCTTTTCGACGATCATGGGAACAACGGCAAGGTAGGTCGGCTTGAAATCGTTGATCAGCTCCATCACGTTTTTGAGGGAGGGGGCGATCAAAGTGTCAACGCCGTTACATATATTGCACATAACACTTACCGTAAACGCGAAAGTATGATGAAAAGGTAGGAGAGCAATCGTTCTTCCGTACAGATAAACAAATGTCATAGAATGACGCGAATCGGCACAAATGTTATTCTGCGAAAGGATAACACCTTTGCTCTTGCCGGTTGTACCGGATGTGTAAATGATAGCGGCGGGAGAATCCTTGTCAGTGTCGATCTTCTGTACTTCTGCAATGCCCTCTATGTAGCTCTTTAAGGATTTCATGTTGATGCAAGCAAGCGAAGAAATCAGCTCACCGAGATCGTCGGCAATATCGTCGTAATCCTTGGAGTAAACGAAGACTGTTGCTTCGCAATCCTTAAGCAGTTCCGCGATATCGGATGAGGACAGCTCTTTGTCTACGGGAACGATAATGTTGTTGCTACAAACGACGGCAAAATACGTAATGATCCACTCATAGCTGTTTTCACCGATGACAGCTATACGGGTGCGCTCGCCATAAGTCTGATGAAAATGTGTGGCAAGCTTAATAACATCGTCATAGAGACGGTTGTATGATACGGCTTCGTCGCCTTTTTTCTTTTTGGTGCGGAAGATGATCTTCTCGCTGTATTTGTTTTTTGTGAGTTCAAGCAGTTCGGAAATGGTAGCGAACTGAGGGACTTCATAATAGGGGAAAGGTTTGTTTTTCATGGTCTTATAGTCCTTTCGTAGATATTACTTTTTCAAATTTCTCACAAAAATCATCATTATTCTCCGACTCGAACATATTAAAATGATCTCCGTCGTAGATGATGTTTTCAAAATCTGCTGTGGTGTGGCTCTGCCAACATTTCGCATTCAATTCTACATCTGGCACCATGGTATCTTTGTCTGCGGAGAACAGATAGATCGGCGCATTGATTACGCGATGTTCTGTCAAAGTGGTAGAGACATGACACAAAGAGCGGATAACATTGATGTAATACAAAATGTCCTTGATTTCGCACGTTTCAAAGTTAGGAATTCCTCGCTTGATATCTACGGGTTGCATAATCTTAAATGCTCTTTCTCTGAATGCGCAAGGATTAATGTCAAGGACCGAAAGATTAGAATAAACAGTTTCCCAAATGTTCTCATTCGTTGCATGACTCAAGATAGATAAATTCTGTGCTGTACCCGCAAAGAGATTGACTACATAATCTTTTTCTTTATTGAGATCTGTTCCTTCGCCATGACAGGCAATATCATTTGCCAAAGTGGAAACACCATAAAGAACATCAACCTTTTCTCCCTCTTGCTCCAAAATGTACGCCATTTCAAGACCAATAACCGCTCCAATACAATAACCACCGAACGAATATGGGCCGTGGGGTTGAATCGTTCTAACTCGTTCAATGTACCATTCTGCCATTTCGTGTATAGTGCGAAGTTGCGGTTGATAGTTTATATCTGCAAATGGCAATCCTACCCCATAGCAAGTGGCATCTATATCAACTTTATTACAAAGGCTGACAAATGCAGTTGCGAGTCCGTTGCCACCGTGGATGAAGAATATGTTTTTGTCATTACCCGATTTCAGCAAGGTAAGAGCTTCCACATCGGCGAGATTCTCTTTGAGGCTCTTTTCAAATATGGGCAGAAACTCCGCATTTCTACCTTCTTCAAACCAACTGAAATGATCACCATCAAAGATATAGTTCATAAGTTTTTCGGTGGTATGCCCCTGCCACAAGGCGGCATTTTGCTCGTTATCCCCAAGCATAGGGTCGTGATCGGGAGAGAACAAATAGATCGGCGCATGGACGGTGCGCATATCCGTATAGGCTCTGCCGCCGTAGATTAAGGAACGAATGAGATTGACAAAGTACAGAATCTTCTTGGCATCTGCGCTATCATAATCGGGAACGGCGCGAGCAATATCAATAGGATTCATCAACGCAATAACCTTTTGACGGAATAGGGGCATATCCAATTCAAAGTCGTTTATATGGCTATAAACCGCATTCCAAATGCCGTTTGTTCGGTCGGCAATCAAAGACATATTATGTTCGTTATCCCCAAACAAAACACGGGTGATCGCATCATCATCATCATCATCAATGCACGGATAAGTAAGATTAGAAATATCGTTAACCAAGGCGGCAATCAAATAGATGTTTTCTACCTTTTCGCCCGCCTGTTCAAGCAAATACGCCATTTCAAGCACGATCTGACCGCCGATGCAATAGCCGCACAGATGATAGGGGCCGTGAGGCTGTACCGCGCGAATGCGCTCCACGTACTGCGCCGCAAGCTCGGGAATGCTGATTACATGAGGATAATAGAACTCTTCATTCATTGGATAATCCACGCCGTACCAGTTATAGTTGGTTTCGATCTGCGTGGAAAGCTGAACGAAGTTACCGACAACACCATTGCCGCCGTGAATAAGGAATAGATTGGTGTCGCCGCCGTCCTTGATCAACACAAGATCATGGTTTTGGGTATGCGAAGCAAACTGCGACAGATGCTCCGCCATCTTTTCCACGGTATTGAACTTATACACATCGTTGACCGACAGTTCGCAAGCGTACTTCTTGGAGAGTGCCGAAGTCAGATTGATCGCTGTCAGCGAGTCCATACCGAGGTCGAAGAAGTCCTCGTCGATGCCGAATGCCGTACCCTTGATGAAGTCGCAAAGCACCTCGTAAACCTCTTGCTGCATAGGCGTTTCGGGGAGCGTGATCTCGTTGTGGTTCTCTCGGCTTTCAAAATCCATGTCGGGCAGATTCTTGCGATCGATCTTGCCATTGGGGGTGAAAGCAATCTTTTCAAGGCGCATGAAGTAATGCGGACACATATATTTGGGAAGCTGCGCGAGGATATGCTCACGGAGCTTCTTTTCGTCAATATCGCCCTCGGCAACGTAGTATCCGACGAGGTATTGATGCTCTCCGTGCGTTTTGACGGTGGTGGCAGAAAGCACGATGCCGTCAAAGCTGTTCATCACGCTCTCAATCTCGCCAAGCTCCACACGCAAGCCTCTGATCTTAACCTGCGAATCGATACGACCGTAGCAAAGGAGCTTGCCGTCTGTGCGGTAAGAGGCGAGGTCGCCCGTCTTGTAAAGCTTGCCGGGAACATAAGGATTGTCAATGAACTTTTCAGCGGTCAGTTCTTCACGGTTCAGATATCCACGGCAAACGCCGTCACCCGCAATGCAAAGCTCACCCGCAATTCCCACGGGGCAAAGTGCGCCCTTTTCGTTGCAGATTAGAATTTGCGTATTGGCAATGGGATTACCGATGGTGATGACGGGAGAGGTCACTTCGTCTACGCTTGACCACACGGTAGTTTCGGTGGGGCCGTATATGTTCCATATCCGCGCATCGGTATAGTAGCGGAGTTCTTCATAAAGGCTTTCCGGGAAGACCTCGCCGCCGAGAATGATGACTTTAAGGTGAGAGAGCCACGCAAGGTCGCTCTTATCCTGCATATACATCTTCATCTTGGTGGGCGTGGTCTGAATAATCTCAATTTCGTTTTCAACGACGAGTTTTGCGAGCTTGCTCTGCATCTTGCTTTCGTCATCGTTTGCGTAGTAGACGGTCAAGCCGTTGAGCAGAGACAAGAGCGATTCAGTAACGTAGATGTCAAAGCCGATGGTTGTGATAGACAGAATTCTTTTCGTGTTCTCGTCGATCAGCTTGCCTGCTACGTTAAATTCATTTCTTGCGGAGTAGTTGACCACGTTTCGATGTGTCAGCATCGTGCCTTTCGGCTTACCCGTTGAGCCCGAGGTGTAGATCACATAGCAAAGGTCGCTCGGCTCGTTGATGTTATCAAGATTTTTGGGAACGTCGGCATACAGAACTTCATCTGCAAGGTCAATGACAAAATCCACATTGTTGGGTGCATCGGCATCAAGAATTAAAGCCGCCTTGCAAGAGGCATCGTCCAGCATATAGGTGATGCGCTCTGCGGGGAAGGTGGGATCGATGGGCAGATACGCGCCGCCTGCTTTCAGTACGCCGAGCTGCGCCGCAAGTACCAAGTGACTGCGGTGGGCAATGATGGGAACGATATCATTTCTGCCGATACCGCCACGGCGCAGAACGTGAGCGATACAGTTTGCCATACGGTTGATATCGGCATAGGTATAGGACGCCCCCTCAAATACTGCGGCAATCTCGTTGGGAATATTGGCGACAACCTCCTCAAAGAGCTGATGAACGCACTTGTTGGAGGGATAGTCCACGGCGGTGTCGTTGAATGTATGTATGATGAGATCCTTTTCGTTTTCGGGAAGAATGTCTACTTCTCCGACCGGCATGCTGCTCTTTGCTGTGATCTGATCTACGATGCAAAGAATGCGGTCTTTGAGCAGAGCAACCTCGGCTTCATCCGGGAACTGTTCGGTTTGATAGTCCAAGTTAAGCTTATATACACCGAGGTGGTCGCGGTCATCAATGTGGAACGCCAAAGCGACCTCGCTGTTACCGTTGGTGTACCACTTGGAGCGCACGTTGCTCTCGGCATCGATCTGCGCGTTCTGATAGCTCATCATCACGTCAAAGAGTTTTTCCACGTCGCCGTGGTGCTGGTGAATATCCGAAAGAATATGGGAATAGGGATACTTTTGATGGCGGAAGATCTGCAGGTGCAGATCGTTGATCTCGGCGCAAAGCTCGCCAAGAGTCTTGTCCTCGCTCGGCTTTGCGCTCAGCGGAATGGTGGAAATGAACATACCAAGGGTTCTCTTGTCCTTTGCGCCGTCGCGGTTGAGGACGGCAAGACCAAGGCTCGGCGTTTTATTGCCGCCGTTGATGCGATCAAGATAGATGAGCATTGCCGCCTCAAATACGGTTGCGGGTGAATACTCATGTTTGGCACAAAACGCCTTGATCTGTGCGGAAAGCGCGTGAGAAACCTCTGCATACAAACGGTTTGCAGAGGGGGATGTGCTTGTCATAGCGTTGGACTTGAGGCGCACGTACTCGGGATGCTCGGCATACATCTCCGACCAAAATGCCTTGTCCTTCTGATACTTCTTGGAAGCAAAGTATTCCTGCTCCTTTGCCACAAAATCGGTATAAGGAGCGATATTCAACACGGGTTCTTCACCCTTGATAAGTACTTCGCAAGCGTGCAAGATCGAGTCGTCAATGATGGTCATAGACCACGCATCCGAAACGATGTGATGCATTACGGCAACGATGAGCCAAGAATCAGCCTTTTGGAGGATCTCAAAACGGTAGAGCTTGCCATCGTAGGTGATGGGTGTTCTCATCAGAGCATTAACTTGCTTGTCGATCTGCTCTTGTTTCAGCTCGGTTGCATCAATTACGGGAATCGACTCATATACGTGTTCGGAAATGTACTGATGCACTTCGCCGTCATTTTCTGTAATGCGCAGACGAAGTCCCTCGGCAGCATCGATCAGCAGATTGATTGCTTTCTCGATGATCTCCGAAGTGAGTCCTTCCATAGAAAACTCAAGCGTACCTCCAATGTTGCCCAGAGCAGTGTCCGAGTAGAATTTTGTTTCGTTGTAAATGTTTTGTTGGGGTGTGGTGAGGTTGTATTTCTGCATGATGAATGAGTCCCGCTTTCTCCAAGAATATGCCTCTATATCACGAATTTTATAGGTGAATTTTTTAGTTAATTTTTGTTCACGTAACATTATATTACATGAACAAATTTCTTGTTTTTGTTCATCTATCGAAGCAGAATATGTAAATTTTTATTCATTCATATTGAAAAAACGCGTATTATGTGATATAATTTATTATCTATTTGTTCATCTAATATAATGTTAGGTGTATTTTTATATCAATTTCCCGAGGCGGTTCATCATATCTCGCTTGTGATCCATCAATGAATGGGCATAGCGATTTAGTGTGACCGTCGCGTTTTTATGTCCGAGGATCTCCGAAAGTGTTTTAACATCCATTCCGCATTCAAGCGCCCTTGTAGCAAAGGTATGACGCAGAGAATGAAAGCCTTGGTGCGGGATTCCAAGACGTTTTAATAGCAGTTCAAAGCTCCGTTGATAAGAACGAATTGAAATGTACGTGCCGTTTTCGGATATGACGTATTGGCTTTTACATTGCTTTTTGAGCTGCTTCAAGACCGGACCAAGTTGCTTTGGGATAGGGATTACCCGAACAGATGAATTCGTTTTAGGTGCAGTCGTAATGCGCGATCTCCCCTTATCGTAGCAGGTTTTGGAAACCTTCAATTCGTTTTTAGAAAAATCAATATCAGCCCATTCAAGTGCAAGCAGTTCTCCCACGCGCAAACCGGTATATAGGCATATCAGAATACCTATCATTTTTTCGCGTTTGTCCGTGAGCACAGCTTGCTCTATCATTTTTTGCTCTAAGGGAGAAAAGCAGGTAATCTGCTTTTCCTGCCCCCTCGGGCGTTTTATTTTATCCATTTTGTATTCATCCGTAAGTCCGACTGAGTACGCCGTTACCATCGAGCTTTGCAAGACAGCAATGATCAAATTGACCGTATTTGCTGAAAGTCCTCCACCCGTATTCAGATTTCCGTGGTGTAATAGTTCTGTCATATATCGTTGAACGATTAACGGTGTGAGTTCATCCAGCTCATAGTCACCAAGCGCGGGAATCAATCTTATTCTAATGATGTCTGCATATTTCGCATATGTTCGCTCCTTTACCGATGTTTTAACATAGTTTTCAAGCCATTCCGATAGCCATTCCTTGTATAACATTCTTACACTTCCTTTGATATAAAAATATAGCAGTAGTTATCACTTTTAGTATGATAGCTACTGCTAAATATTATATCAATTGATGCAGAGGCGAATAATTAAATTTTGTTACTTCAAGTCGCTTTGTACAATTCTACTTTGTATCGTAGTTCTTCGATAGGTCCAATGCAATTTAAATTGTATTCAATGTAAAAAAGCAAAAAACATTTTGAAAATATTTTGAAAAGTATTGATTTTTATAGACAAATATGATATAATATACTTTGTGTAGGTATAAACAAACATCTACTATGCGCATATTATTAAGTAAAGGAGGGGAAGATATGGATTGCGACAACACCAAAACAAGGATCGAAAATTTCCGCTTATGGTATGAAAACGCACGGCCTAATTATGAAGCTGCTGCAAAATATGTTTTGAATCGAATTTTGGAGTATTTAAAGACGCAAAAAGTTAGTGTTGCTTATTATGGTAGCAGGGCTAAAACTATTGATAGTGCTTATGAAAAAGCAAAGAAGCAGATTAAAGTAGACAATCGGTATGAATTGAAATATTCTGATCCTAAAAATGAAATTATGGATTTTGCAGGCGTAAGAATAGTCGTATACTTGCCTTCGGAAATAGATGCGATTTGTAATGCTGTTGAGCAATTGTTTGTAAACAATATTAGAAAAGATGATAGTGAAAACAAAGCAGATAGATTAGGGAAAGATAAAGTTGGCTATCTATCTATCCACTATGTCATTGAGGTCAATACCGAACAACCAGAACACAAACACTTAAATGGTTTAAAATGCGAAATTCAAATTCGTACAGTTTTACAAGATGCTTGGGCACAAATTTTTCATGATAGGGTTTATAAAGGAACCCTCGAGAGTGATACTAATGAAGCCATAGAGAGAAAAATCAATCTTTTATCAGGTAATCTTGAATTGATTGATAATCAAATTAATGAAATTGTTGTTTATTACGATAGTAAAAATGGAAATTTAGATTTAAAATCATATCAACAACTTTTAAATGATTCAATTTGTGAGAAATCATTGACCCAATATTGCAACTTATTGATGCAAGGAAAAGTCGAAAAGTTTTATTCCTATGATCAAATTAAGAATTTACTTGATGCATTTGGGATTAAAACAATACGAGAATTGGATTATCATGTTGACAGTGGTTTTATACAAGAATTGGCGGAAAAAAATATTCCCATTACTTTTGATAGATTAATTCGATACATACTAATTGTTAGCGACTATAATAAATTTTTCGATTGTATCGATAAATCAAAAAAATTTGTTATTAATGAGACCATTTATAAATTGTTAGATCAATTTATCGACATGAAAACAGTTTGTTCCAAGTATATTTTTTTGAAGAGAGAAGAGGAAACTAATTAATGAATAACGACAAAATTTTCGGGATTAGCATAGAGGAAATAGAAAGACAATGTGATATGCATCCCTTGCACTGTGATAAAAACTCCCCCATTAACGAGAATGAATACTTGGAACCCTGTATTAGAGGTGCAGAGAAGATTTTGAGAGATGAAAAAAAGCGAGAGATGATGAAAAAGATTTATAGGAGATAAGTATGACTTTCGAAAATCGATGGAAAAACGAAATTATACCTTATTCCAAGCCGGACAAAGAGTATATCAAGAAAGCTATGTTGCAAATTGAAGATGTTGTAAAAACATATTGTGACATTGCAGATTTTGATTTTTCAAGAATCAAAGTTAATGTTCCCGCTTTGGAAGATGTTATTATAAGAACCGATATGAGGATTTTATATTTTGCGGTTTTTCATCAAGAAATGAAGCCTAATGAGTATAAAAGAATCACAGGATTGTTGGTTTTTTGGCTCTTAAAGCGCCATCCTTTTTGGGTTGAGGCATTACCAACTGATGATGAGCAGATTGCGAGAATTGTTTCTTGTATAAACGAAAAAATTGCTCTACATATAGTGGTATCGCTTTTATCCGAGTACAATTCTGACTTTTTCGAGCACGGAGAAGATCTTGTGAATAGTTATACTCGAGAGTTAGAGTATTCTTTCACCTACAGAGACTTGAGCAAAGAGTCTTTGTTCTTGTTGTTCGACCCATTTTACTATGAGCATGTCTTTGCGAATTCATATAAAGATGATGCTGTAGTTTTTTGATAATAATCATAGTAGCATAGCATTGAAAACAATGTGAATAACGCACAGCGGCGAGGATAACCCTCGCCGCTGTGCGTTATTCAGTTAAGATTTCAATAGCAATCTGCATACCGAGCTTGAACGCGTATTCAAAAATAGCCGCTTCGGCGAGGCTCATATACTCGCTCCAGCAATCGTGGAACTTTTCAAACGTTTCCTTTTGCTCGTCGGAAAAGCTTCTCTCTAAGTCCTCGTGGTGACGCGCCATATATCCGAGCAGTTCTTTCATCTCTGGAGAGTTGGTGCGACTATCCTCTTGCGGCACAACATTACCGTGCCAAAGCTCGTTGATGATCGACTTCATACCAACACCACCTTCCGCAAAACGATCTCTTCCGCACTCGCCTTGATGTTGTTCATCTCGGCTACCCAACGGAGCATATCGTGAGCTTTCAAATTCTCGTCGATACCTCTTTCAGTAGCGAGTCGGGGGATGATGGTTTTAAGCATTCGGTTTGCTTCAAGGTCTATCTCGTGCAACCGAGTGTTTAACTTGCCTTCGGTCAAGAGCGTGGTGTACCTTCCGCGACGGTGCTGCTTGATGTAGTCAAAGTGCATCCGTCCATATTTGCCGATCTGATAGTTGGTCTGTTCGGGAAGTTTTATTTCCGGAATAAGACGCCCATTTTCTTCACGATAGGTTCCACCAAGTTGTTCGTACAATGTTTTCATCACAGTATCTCCATTCAAATTATTATTTGCGATATACTGTATCGATTGTCTTTACCACTTGTTATTTTTGAAACCTTCGTTATGGGACATCAAGAGAAGCCGGCGCACCGAAAAACGCAAACTCCGATTTGTTGCTACACAAACTTAATATCAAAGGGCATTTTCAGACCACTTCTCTACAGCTGGGAATTTGCGGTTTTACCACTATTCAGCTGTATGAAGTATTACTTGAAAATGGGCATAGTACACCCATTAGCCTTATTTTTCTATATTAAGTTTGTGTAGCATACCTATTGTAGCACAAATTTGGGGGCTTGGCAAGTGGTTGATGAAAAAAAGTGGAAGGAATGCGGGGATATATGGTATAATGAATGCATGATGGGCGTGATAGCTCTTTGAGAAAGTAAGACCTTTGGATAAAAGGCCTGTCTGATGGATTGTTCGCAAAAAAAGCGGGGGAAAATTACATAAATCTGAAGATGGGAGAACGCCTTATGAAAAAGAGATATTTCGAAACGAAAAAGCTGAAAGGCTTCGAGGTATATTTGAGAGAGGAAGAAAGGAGTGGTGCAACGATCGAAAAATACCTGCGTGACGTCAGATGCTTTGCTGCGTTTGCCCAAGGCACTGAAATCACCAAAGAGCGAGTTCTTGCATATAAAAGTAAGCTTGCCCAAAGCTACGCCATCACAAGTGCAAATTCCATGATCGCAGCGCTGAATTGCTTTTTACGCTTCTGCGGATGGCATGACCTTTGCATTAAGCAATTCAAGGTGCAAAGGCAGGCTTATTGCTCGGAGGAAAGGGAGCTGAGCCGTACCGAATATTTCCGTTTGCTCCGTGCGGCAAATCAAAAAAAGGATCAAAGACTTGCTTTGATCCTGCAAACCATTTGCGCCACGGGCATCCGTGTCAGCGAGCTGCAGTTTGTTACGGTAGAGGCGGTCAAACAGGGCGAGGCAATGGTGCGCTGCAAGGGAAAGAACCGACGCATATTCATCGTGCCCGAGCTCAAGAAAAAGCTTTTGCGCTATATCAAGGAGCAACGGATCATCCTGGGCGCGGTATTCGTAACAAAAACGGGAAAGCCCATCAGCCGCCATCGGATCTGGAGGGAGATGAAGCTGCTGTGTGCCGCTGCCGACGTGTTGCCGGGCAAGGTCTTTCCGCACAATCTGCGACATTTGTTTGCGCGCACCTTTTATGCAATAGAAAAGGATATCGCAAAGCTTGCGGATATCCTTGGACATGCGAGTATCAATACCACGCGCATTTATATGATCACCACCGGCCAAGAGCATAAGCGCAAGATGCAGCAAATGCGGCTGATTCTTTCATAGCAATAAAAAAATGAGCAATCCGGGATGTATATCAACGTAACGAGAGTTATGTAATCTGCAAGAATAATGCCTTGCCTGCAAAGCAAAAAAGAAAAAAGCATAGCAAAAAAACCTTTCGTCAAGTTTTCAAATTTGAACCGAAAGGCTTTGTTGCTATGCTGTTTTTCCTTAAGTTTTTATTAAATGTTGAGAAAAGTATTGCTTTTTTATTGCCTTTGTGATAAAATAAACTGTATTACTATCTAATAATGAAGGATTTTATCACATAACTCTCGTTATGTTGCCGCCCGTTTCTATTAAAAAAGAGGAAGGTAAGAGATGATGAAGAGCCAAAAAGTATCCGAACAGAATAAAACCTTAACGATAATCGGAATTGTGCTGTGCGTGATTCTGGTGCCCGTGCTGATCGTCAACTGCACGTTGATCATCAAGAGCCTTGTCAACAAGGATGAGGTGCCCACGTTTGTCGGCTTGATGCCCATGATTGTTCTGACCGACTCGATGTATCCCGACATCAAGAGCGGGGATCTGATCATTTGCACCGAGATCGACCCCGAGGACGTGCAAAAGGACGACGTCATTTCGTTCTTTGACCCGCAGGGAAACGGCAGCTCGGTGGTCACGCATAAGGTCATTGAGATCATTGATGAGAACGGCAAGCGCGCATTCCGCACCCAGGGTATCAACAACAACGCTCCCGACGATATCCCCGTTTCGGAGGATAAGCTGGTTGGCCGCTATACGGGCTTGCGTCTGCCCGCAGTCGGCAAGATCGCGCTGTTCATGCAAACCACGCCCGGCTTGATCGTTTGCGTGGTCGTGCCCATCATTTTGCTTGTCGGCTATGATATTCTGCGCAGAAAGCTGAGCGAAAAGAACCAGGCTGACGACGTCGACGCGCTGCGCGCTGAATTGGAGCAGCTGCGCCAAGCAGCTGCAATGCAGAATGCAGAGACCGAGAAAATAAAGCCTCTGCAAGAAGAGAGTCATACTGAGCAAGATCAATCGTAAGCGTTAATAGAATTTCCCCCGAGTGTCATCCTGCAGGGGACGGCGCCCTCTACGTCCCGTCTTATTCTTCAAAAACAGCTCAAAGGCCGAGCAGACGCCCCGCCCGCTTCATTTGACACGGATATTCATCGCGTATCCTCAATCCGTTCCCGCATTTCATTTGTATGTTCTTCCCTCGGAAGCCACGCCGGGGATTGAATATAAATTGCCGCGGCAGCTGCCGCAAACATACCGGCACTGCCGGCAAAAATCAACTCCCCGACAAGGGAAGAATTTCTCGCCCGAAAGGGCAAAATATCTCGAAAGGAGAAAAGACTATGAAGAAAAATACCATGATGAGAGTTGCTTCCGTTCTTTTGGTGGCAGTTCTCCTCTCCACCTGCGTCATCAGCAGCACTTTTGCGAAGTATGTGACTTCGGTTAATGGCAGTGACTCTGCACGTGTTGCAAAGTGGGGCATCGGTTCTGATCTTTCTGGTACTCAGACCTTCTCTACATCCTATGACAATGGAATGATTGCGTCTGGTGAGAATCCTAAAGACGATGTTGTCGCTCCCGGCGCAAGTGATGAAGGAGTTTACATACTGACCGGTACACCTGAGACTGCATATCAAGTGACTTTCAACTTTGATAAGACAAATGATGTGTTCTTGAACAAAGGCACTTATACCTGCTCGGATGGTGCTACTAACAACTATGTTGTGAATGATGATCCGGCCTACAACCCGATTCAGTGGACTGTAACATTGTCTACTTCTAATGGCTCAATTGTTGATGGTGGGCTTCAAGCTGGTGAAAACGAGTATGATGATCTTGATCAGGTTGCAGCTGCTATTGATGCAACCAAGATCGATTTTGCTGCCAATCAAACCTGTGATGTAGAGATTACTATTGCTTGGGATTGGGCATTTTCGTCCGCAAATAACGTAAACGATGCTGCGGATACTGTTCTCGGCAATTTGGCTGCTGATGCAAGCAAGGTTAAAGGTACAAACAATGCAGATCTTACAGCCAACACGGACTATTGCCTGAATGTTGGTTATACTCTTGTTTTGACCGCAACCCAGGTTAATACCCCTGCTCAGCCCTAATCCAACTCATTGAGTTGACCCAAACCACGTAACCCAACAATGAAACGAATAGATACCGCCCATCGTGGCTTGGGCGGTATCTACCCCCGTTTCGCGCTTTTTGTTTTTGCTCTTTCAGTGCTTCCAAGGCGACTTGGGGTCGCTGAAAAAACAAAAACCAACATGGAGGCTTTTGATGTCCGAACATCTTGAAACGGCGATTGACGCCAAGGAACAACAATTAAATACGCAAACGCCGTTGCAAGAGCCCACCGAGCAGCAGGGAAAGCCCAAAAAGAAAGGCTCGGGCGAGGTGCTACTTGGCATTGCGCTGGGCGTTCTGATCACGCTGCTGATCATCAGCTCGGTGCTTTTGTGCATCCGCCTTTTGGAATATGCCAAGGTGGACGAGCGCGAGGTTTCGCTCTCCTCCAACATGAGCAAGACGCTCAACGTCTTTGCGCTGGAATATGAAAACGCAGCGGGCGAGATCGTCATCGAGGGCTCGGACGGCGAAAAGGTGCTGGCCCCCGGTGCGTCGGTAGAGTACACCGTGCGCATCCGCAATACCGACAAGATCGCGCTTGACTATGCGCTCAAGCCGCAGGTCAGCTTTCTGTCCGGTGTCGAGCTGCCCATCGAGGTGCGCCTGATCAATCAGGATCTGGAATATATCGTGGGCTCTGCTACGGAGTGGGTGCCCATGTCCGAGCTGAACAGCATAGAATACGGCGAAACGCTGCTCGCGGGCGAGAGCACCGAGTACCATTTCCAATGGAGATGGCCCTATGAATGGGGCGACGACGCCTATGACACCTGGCTTGGCAGCAGCACGCTGGATAGCGGCGTTGGCGCGAACATGGCCTTTGCCATTCATGCATCTGCCAATACCGATACCGATCTGAACGGCGGCCCGTTTGGCTATCAGACCAAGGACGTGATCTATATTCTGATCTTTATTCTGCTGCTGATCGTGGCTATCGTGCTGCTCATCATCCGCCTGGCGCGCAAAAAGACCAAGCCCGCGCCCGTGGTGGTAGCCGTACCCACACCCGTGACGGTTCTGAAAAACTTCACCTTTGATACGTTTATGACCGACCACATGAACGTCATTCGCGTAGAGGAGTTTG
The DNA here is from genome assembly GCA_017503325.1 of Clostridia bacterium. Lineage (GTDB taxonomy): Bacteria > Bacillota > Clostridia > Oscillospirales > CAG-272 > SVQP01. The sequence goes on from JAFVTI010000012.1 coordinate 32,718, forward strand.
CTTCGAGCTATGAAGCAGGTGAGGTGGTCAGCCTGGAAACCCTGCAGCAAAAGGGTCTGATGAATCCCAGAGCCACAACGCTCAAAATCCTTGCGCGCGCAAATTGCGAGCTGCAAAAGCCGTTGATTGTTGAAGCGCACAGCATCTCCGCGGAGGCAAAGAGGGCGGTGCTCAAGGCAGGCGGCGAGGTCCGTATTGTGAAAAAGTGATTTGGAGAAGAAAAGAATGAAAAGTAAGGTCAAGGCGATTGTCAGAACGCTTTTGCTGGTCATTGTTGCTTTGGTGATTGGCGTGGCGGTGTATCAGATGAACGCCATTCGCCTTGGCGGCAACGCCGTTCCCATGCCGTTCGGTGTAGGCGCGGCGGTGGTATTGACGGGTAGTATGGAGCCCACGCTTTCGGCGGGCGACCTGTTGATCATTGCCGAGCGCGAGAGCTACGAGGTCGGTGACGTGGTGGTGTTCCAGAGCGGACGCCTGCCCGTCGTGCACCGCATCATACAAAAGGACGGGAGCAGTATCGTCACCATGGGCGACGCCAACACAGGCGCGGATGATCCCATGGATATCTCCTGCGTCAAGGGCGAGGTTGTGTTCGCCCTGCCGCTGATCGGATTTGTGATCAGCTTTATCCGAACCCCGATCGGGATTTTGCTGGTGCTTGCGTTTGCCGTTTTTCTGATGGAACGCTCGTTTTCCAAGGATAAAAGGGAAAAGCAGGACCAGCTCAGACAGATCAGGGAAGAGATCGAAAAGCTCAAAAAGCAACAAGAAAACAAGTAATTTTTGCAGAAAGGCGGTGGGTGTATGAAAAAATCGAATAAAAAAACGCCCATCGTGTTCTACGTGGGAATTTTGCTTGCGTGCCTGACGCTGGTCAGCATTCACATGACCTCGGGGCTGTACGCAAGATATACCACCTCGGCATCGGGACAGGATTCTGCCCGCGTGGCAAGGTTTGAGGTGACCGAGACGCTGCAGGTCATAAAGGCGGACGGAACGACGGAGAGCACCTTTGTCGTAGGCGACGTGTTGCGCCCCGGAGTAAGCACGACCTACACCTTTACCGTGAAAAACAACAGCGAGGTGGCGGTTTCGCTGACCGTGCAAAACACCAAGTATACCATCAAAAATACGAGCACAGATACAAGCAGGATAAGCGACACGCGTTATGAAGAGCTGCCCATTCTGGTCAGCGGCGAGGCTGTGGTGCTGCAGCCCGGGGAGACGCGTGACGTGAAATTCTATCTTACCTGGGATTCCGCGAAAACCGACCCAAGCTACGGCTACATGATCGATATGGTTGAGCTGACCGTGATCGTGCAGCAGGTGGATTGATCAAAAATACGAACAAGGAGGTAAAAATGGCTGTCGGAACAAAAAAAGGCATGGGAAAAAGAATCATACTGCCGCTGTTGCTGATTTTGGTATCGGTGGCGATTTTGGCAACCTTCTCGGGCGTATACGCAAAGTACGTCAAAACCCTGCACAAGCAGCAGGGCCTTGTCACCTCGCAGGTCATGTATTTTGAGAGTGACTATCTGAGCGCGGAAGGGGCAGAGTATACCATCTCGGGCGAAAGCGTGACCTTTGAGCTGCGCAATTACCCCGATGCGCTTCGCGTCAGCGAGCTTGAAGTGACCTATGAGGTTTCTGTAGACAATGGCGCAACAATCAAAATTAACGGCATTGCAGATACGACCGGCGGCACGCTTGCGGCAAACAGCAAGCAGACTGACACGGTTGAAATTTCCGGCCTGCAGAGCGGCAAGACCTATACGGTCACCGCGACGGGCAGGAACGGCTTTGTCAGAACGCTGAGCGCGACCTTTACCGTGCAGGCGGCCGAGACGCAGGTATTTAAGCGCGTGGAGCAGACCGAGCACTACGTGCTGCTGACCGTTTGGACGCAGAAAGTGACGGGCACGGCAACCATTCAGCCGCCCGCAAGCCTGATCCCCGATAATACCGACCCGATCCTGGCAGAAGTGACCACTGGTGCCCAAAGCTTTTCCGATGATCAAAGCTTTGTCCAGCCTTATTCTTCGAGGACTTATAGATTTTTTATTTCTGACACGGATACTGCGAATTATTCGGCAGATGACTTTGCCGTGACGGTCGGAGAAACTACGGCCGAGAAAGAAACGAATTGATAGAAAGGAGGGCAAGTGAATATGCATAATCAGAATAAAACTCGGAAAAGTAAAGTGCTGCTTTTTTCCATAGGCGCTCTGCTGGCAGTACTGGTGTTCGGTATTGCTTGTACTTTGCCCGCCTTTTCTGCGGATGAACCCGCAGGGGATTATATCGTAATCGACGGGACGACGTATGAGATTACGGATTCGGATGTTGAATCCTTGGTCGCAGCGGATTTGGCGTTGATCGAGTGGAATGCTATAGGTAACTCAACAGAAGATGAAGATTCCGTTGACCGAGTAACAGGAAAATTCAATGGCGAGTCCGTTTCCGGATATTGGGCGGTTCATGAAAAAATATATGTTAGACTATTAACACATGCTACTGAACTTACTGGAAAAACCCTCGATAATACCGTTGTTGAGTCGGGTGATATTGGTATTTACAAATTGTCTAAAGATGGTCGTGGCTATTTTCAATTAGGTTGGACACACAGCGCATACGGAACATTGATCATTCTTGCAGAGGACTCAGAAACCTTGAAAACAACGGACTCAGGCCGTTTTGTTGTGGGTTCTGAGGATTTTTCTGGAACTCTTGTTATTCAAGGGCGTAGTGAGACTCAACAAATTGAAATTACGCATTTTGTGGAATCATATGGACCAACAAAAGATAAAAATTTGATAACTGTAGCTAATGGAACTCTTTATATGAGTAATTGCAGTATATCTGATATTGATTTTGCGGGTAATAGTGCAATATACTTTCCATCTGGCAACTATGAACGCCATATGTATATGGTAAATTCAAAATTGTCTGATTTGAAAGCGACCGAGGCCGGTGGCATTTTTTGTTCTGTATATGGTGGGAATAATTCTCGTGCCAGTAAGTCGAGTTTGTATATTCACGATAGTAACTTTTACAAATGTTCTACGAGTGGCGGAGCTACAATTGGTGGAAGTGCAATACGTTCTTATGCAGCTGACCGATGCCAACTGCAGGTCAAAAAGTGTACTTTTGAAGAAAATACTTGTACGGCTACAGGGCAATCCAGCGGAGGCGGGGCTATTTACTGGAAATCTGCAGAGGGTAGTGCGGTTTTAATTGACTGTGACTTTATTAACAACTCTGCTACTAAGGTTGGTGGTGCGATTTATAACACAGGCGATATGACAATTCAAAAGTGTAGATTTACCGGGAATAAAGCTACCGGTGCTGCAGAAGGGCGAGGTTGCGGCGGAGCAATTGCCGTTGAGCCGCCCTATACAAGCAGTTATTATAAGATGGATTATCAGAATCTAAATGGCTCACTGACTCTTGATCAGGAGACCGTGATTCAGGGCAATACTGCTGCTAACTATGGTGGAGGCCTGTATTTTAATGCGTTTGCAAGCCAAATTGGTAGTGAAGCAAACGGCGGAACTCAAATTGAGTCTTTTAATATGACGCTACAGATCAATGGTGCCACCATTACAGAAAATAATGCAAAATATGGCGGTGGTATTGCGATGTGGCTCAATTATGAGGATCGCTCTTATACAACCGGTATTTATATCAATGCAGATAGCCAGATTATAAACAATACAGCCACTCAAAGTGGCGGTGCCGTCTGGATGAGTAGTGCTACTAATTGTGACTGTAACGAGAATGATGGCGTTATCATGAGCGGTGGTACTTTGGAACGGAATACGGCCCCCAATGGTGGTGCAATTTACGTTAACACCGGCAAAGTCGATGCAAGTATGGATTTTACAATGTCTGGTGGTAATGTCACGAAAAACCAAGCCACATCCAACGGCGGTGCTGTATACATTTCCGGTGGTAACGTAGCCGTTAGCGGTGGCACAATCACCCAAAACACCGCGCAAAACGGTGGTGCTGCATACCTGGCGGGTACCGGTACAATGACTGTTACCGGCGGCACGCTCATTCAAAACACAGCTACTAACAATGGCGGTGCAGCATATCTTGCAGGCGGTTCGCTGGAGATCGGCGGCACTGCGAATATTGAAGAGAACACCGCGCAAAACGGCGGTGCGGCATATCTGGAAAGTGGAACCGTGACCGTTTCGGGCGGCACGCTGACCCAAAACAGTGCACAAAACGGCGGTGCGGCATATCTGGAAAGCGGAACCGTGACCGTTTCGGGCGGTACGCTGAGCAACAACCAAGCAACCGTTAACGGTGGTGCTGCATATTTGGGCGGCGGTACGTTGACCATTGAAGACGGTACGCTCAGCGAAAATAAGGCAATCAACGGCAACGGCGGTGCGGCATACGTGCAAGGCGGTGACGCAATCATGACCGGCGGTACGATGTCTCAATGTACGGCAGCTGAAAACGGCGGCGCAGTTTGCGTAGAGGATGGCTCCTTTACCATCAGCGGCAGCGGTTCCGTTGACAATTCGTCTGCGGCGCTTGGCGGCGCGGTGTACGTATCGGGCGGTGATGCCAACGTAAATGGCGGCACGCTGACCGGCTGCTCGGCCAATGAGGGCGGTGCGATCTATGTCGAGGGTGGTACGGTAACCATGCTGGGCGGTCAGATCACGGACAACCACGCCCTTGCCGGCAACGGTGGCGCGATCTACGTCACGGGTGATACAGAATTGGACGTGACCGTACAAAGCGGTGAGATCAGCGGCAATACCGCGACCGGCAACGGTGGCGCGATCTGTGTAAACGGTCAAGATGCAAATTATGACATTACTGTGCAGATCGGCGTCAATGAATTGCACTACGATGCGAACGGTGTTATGAAAGACTGTGATCATAACGGTGATGATCTTGAAGGACTTGGCACATGCCCTGTCGTCATGAATAACACTTGCGCCCAAGAGGGCGGCGCGATCTACATCACGGGTACCAATCAGACCAATCTGAATATTTACTGCATTACCGAGTTGGGTAACCGCGGTGATGGCAGAGAAGCAAACAGCGAAAAAACCGGATTGAGCGACTTTTTGAAGGTTGACGGCGGTAACGTACTGATTTCTGCAAAGAAAGGTGAAGGTATCTATTTCGGAAACAGTGTGATCAACAGCTCTGTTCACGTCACGGGCGGTAATCTGACCGTCAGCGGCACGCTGGCAAACCCCGCAATTTTTGCTCCCATTACAGTTGACGTTGTCGGCGAAGGCGGCGTAGCGCGAGGCTCGTATACTGACCAGCGTGTGAACGATGAAAGAGAAGGGCAGACGAAGTACTACGTTGTAAGATATTTCGAGAATTACAAGGAAAATGAATCGGACGCGCAGGCGACCGGTCAGTATACGGTGCATCAGACACCGACATCCGTGCCGCACACGGTTTGGGGCGTTATCTATAACCATGCGGGTAAGACCATTGTAGGTTGGCATACCGATCCCGGAGGAGATGATGAGATAGGAAAAGGATTTGGCGTTTCTTCTGTGATAAAATATGGAGAACATTTCCTTGAAACCGATCTTGTTGACGGCATCACACTTTCTCTGTACGCCATCTGGGCAGACAACTTCTACTGGATTCAGTTTGACCCCAATACAGAAAGCTTCAGCGGCTCAATGAGCGAGGACGATAACAAGATATCTTTCCTTTGCGCAGCAGAGAATGCACCGTTGCCCGAGAATCAGTTTGTCAACCGCAGCTACAAATTCGTGGGCTGGGCGTTGACCGCGAATGCAAAAAAAGCTGATTATCTCGACCAAGCTGCACTCCCGGTTGCTTTGACACAGGAGGTTGGTAAGATCATCACCTTCTACGCGGTCTGGGAGATTTGCGATCACGAAAATGAAACCAAGTTTGTGTTTGCAAAGGTGGACGACTCCTCCATGTCCTGCACGTGCGAGTGCGCGTACGTGGTCACGGCTACCATCGTCGCCCCGACAGGCGCGCGGTACGATGGAAAGCCACACCCGGCAAGAATTTCGTACAGCAACGACAATGGCGATAGCTTTACGGAAGCGAAGATCAAGAAATTTAAAGAACTTTCGATTTCTTATGCGTACGATCCGTTCGTTTCCGGGCATGCGTTCTCCCAAGACATAACCGAAGCCGGCACCTATACTGCAACTGTAGCGATTAGCGAAACCGTTATGGCTACCGTGACTTACAAGATCGCGCAGGCAACGCAGACGGCACCGGATAAGCCGGAGTTTAAGGTGGTTGAGGTTGACGAAAAGGAAACCCTTCAAATAACAACACCTGCCTTTGGAACTCAAGGTGGCGCAAAAACAAAGGTGAAATACAGATTGGTTTATAATGACACTCAAGGGCAACATGTTTCCGAGTGGCAAGACGCTGCAGAGTTTAGTAATTTTGATTCATCTTGGACTTTGTACTATATATCGGTGTATTTCCCGGGGGACAACAACTATCTGGATTCCGATATAATTGTTTCTGACCAGACCTATATTTTCAAGGGCGGTGTCAGCATTGTTATTGTGAATGATACAGGTATTGCCTCTACAACACCGCAAGAGTTTACGGATAATTCCGGTAAAGTTGCGTTAATTACCCAGAGCCGGAGCGATTATTATTTGTCAAACGAATATAGTGTGATCAGTGTGGCCGGAACGTTGACCGGTAAGGATGCAAATCAGCAAGAACTTACTCCGCTTGATATGTCTAATTCCGATACGTTTAATCAGTATTTTAAAAAATCGATCAGTGAATCTGTTTTTTCATATGTGGTAACGGCTTTCCCGGCAGGATATAAAGGGAAAATCGAAATCACGATCACCGGCGCCAAGAAAAAGCCGACGGTAGCGCAAAGCGTCGCGCCCAATGAGCACTTTGGAGAGATCAGCGATATTACGACCGAAATTGCAAAGGATTCTGCGTTTACCACGTATTTCCACGTCGAGCATTACGATAGCAACGTATATAGCGATCTTGCGTTGTCGTTTGGCGAGTCACTCCCCAAGGACACGACCATTATTATGGTGGACAAAGCGAGCGGAAGCTATTGGTACACGGTGCTAAAAAATGCTGCCGATTCGATTAAGGTTAACGATCTTACCGAAATGGGTGGTACAGGAAATCCTGCTATCACTGACCAAACAAAGGAATTGAAATACCAATTCATCGTGGATTTCTCGGATACGGCGGATCACAATCTGCAAGAGCTTACGCTCAAGCTGATTGCCGATAAGTCAGACGAGTACGCTCCCGAATTGCAGGCAACCGGCAAGGGTGTGACTTTGAAGTCCGTCAGCCATTCTCTGGATGATTTCACGGTGACCGGAACAAGTGCAACGGTGCCCTTGCAGTATGCACAGGGCGCGCAGCATGCATCCAAATGGGAGGACAGGGAGCCGACCCTGGTGCTGAGCCCGAAGGAGGAAACCGTTCTTCCGATCGATGCCTCGATCAAGGTCATCGAAACGGTGGGCACGCAAACCAAGACCACAACTGCGACGCGCGATGATCAAGACAATTTTGCAATTACGCTTGATCCGGACGCGACAAGCCTGGAGATCATCCTGCAATCGCAGATGTTCGGGGCTGCTACCTATCATTTTGCCGTGCAGCTTTATGCAGCGTACGAGGGAGACGCCCCTATGAACGGCATTCCTTTGGTGGCTGCGAAGGAGTTGTCCTTGCAGTCGCAATCCAAGGCGCAGAACGCGGCCAAGATTACGGTTGATGAAAATAAGAAAGTCTTCAACCTGAATGATACGATCACGGTGAACATTGAAGCCAAGATTGCTGAAGGATATACTGCAACCGTTACGCTCTTGAGCAAGAACAATGATGACGGAGTATATGCTTCGACGGGACATTCGAAAAATCTGACTACCGGTGAAAATATTTTTGAGATTTCCAACTTGAAAGAGTCATTCGGTGAAGGCATCTTCTGTGTTTCCGTAGTCATTCGTGACAAGGATAGCACGGCTGTATTGACAGTTCCGTATTATCTGATTATTCAGGATCAATCTTCCTGACAAGAATAAAGAGACCCCACCGCAGCGCGGTGGGGTCTCTTGCTATTTAATAAAGTGAAAAAATGAAAGCGAGGGGTACTCGCCGCAGGCGAGCTATCTCTCCATATTTTTTTAAGAACAAAAAAGGACAAACTCAATGCTTGTCCTTTACTTTTATGGCTAATGATTATAATTCTGATACAAAACAGATCTCTTTAACATTTGCGGCAAATTCTGCATCCCATATTTTCGGAATTTCTTGTTTTTCTCCGACAATTACCACTTTACATTGCGGCATGTTGCAAAACGCGTGCTTTTCTACTCGTTTTACCGTACTTGGTATGATAAGCTCTCTCATTTGATCGAGTCCCCAGAATGCTTGAGTTCCAATTTCGATGACACTTTTCGGTATGTTTATTTTTTTCAACTCTGTAAAATCAAAGAAAGTATTGGTGTCAATCGTTTCAAGTGTTGACGGCAGTAGGATTTCCTCAATCAAATTGTTATGAATATAGTTGCAAATATCGGTAAAGCCTATCTTTTTTGTTCCTTCCGGAATAATGAGAACTGTTTCCTTAATTATACACTCCATAATATATCTCCTTAATGAATACAAAAACATAAAAACCGCAGTCCCTTTGTATCGGAATTGCGGTTTATGTATGGCGGAGAAGGTGGGATTTGAACCCACGCGACACGTCAATGCCCTACGAGATTTCGAGTCACGCCTCTTCGACCACTTGAGTACTTCTCCGTCTATTGGGTGCTTTTTTGAAGCACAGGCAATATTATACCACACCCTTTTCAAAAAAGCAAGAGCTTTTTGAAAAGAATCTCAAAAATACGGGCAAAAAATGTTTGGGATTGGTGCGCCTGATTGCGCCTTTATGATTGACAAACCGCACTTTCTTATGGTATAATATTATGATTGATATAAAAAACGAGGAAGTATCATTATGGAAAAGCTTTCAACACAGCCCTACAAGGGTACAAGAGATTTTTACCCGCGCGAGATGGTATTGCGCAACTGGTTCTTTGGCAAGATCCGCAAGACGCTGGAGGACGCCGCATTTGACGAATATGCGGGCCCCATGCTGGAGTCTTTGGAGCTTTACGCTGCCAAGAGCGGCGAGGAGATCGCCAACGAGCAGACCTATCACTTCACCGACAGAGGTGACCGTCATCTGGCCATCCGTCCCGAGATGACCCCCACCGTCGCGCGTATGGTTTCTGCCAAGATCGGGGAGCTTAATTTCCCGCTCAAGTGGTTTTCCATGCCCAACTGCTATCGATACGAGCGTCCGCAGAGAGGCAGACTGCGCGAATTCTGGCAGGTCAACGTAGATATTTTCGGTTGCGACACCTATGAAGCAGATCTTGAGGCCATCACCAGCGCCATCCGCATTCTGCGTGCCTTTGGCGCGGACGAGACCATGTTCCGCGTGCACGTCAACAACCGCCGCTTCTTCAACGACGTCATCGATGCCATTGCAGGCGAGGGTGAGGAGCGCGCGCGCAAGGTTTCCAAGGTGGTTGACAAGAAGAACAAGATCCCGCGCGAGGTTTACGAAAAGGAAATGGGCGAGCTGGGCCTTGGTGCAGAGCAGATCGCAAAGATCGATTCTCTGTACGGCATGAGTGTGACCGATGCTTGCGCCATCTGCCCCGACAGCCGCGGTGCGCAGGAGCTTGCAAGCCTGTTTGATATGCTTTCCAAGATGGGTCTTGACCGCTACTGCACGTTTGATTTCGGCATCGTGCGCGGCCTTGACTATTATACCGGTACCGTTTTCGAGGTGTTTGACTTAGCCCCCGAGAACAATCGCGCCATGTTCGGCGGCGGCAGATACGACAATCTGGTCGGCCTGTTCGTCAAGAATCAGATCAGCGGCGTGGGCTACGGCCTTGGCGACGTGACGCTGGAGAACTTTTTGACCATCCACAACCTGATTCCCGATCTGTACACGGGCGGCACCAAGGTGCTGGTCACGGTATTTGACGACGTGCCCTACGAGCATTGCGCTTGCCTTGTCGAGTCCTTGCGTGACGCAGGCGTGGCATCCACTCTGTATATCGGCAAGAAGAAGTTCGGCAAGCAGCTGGATTGGGGCGTGCGTCAAGGGTTCTCGCACGTGGTCATTATTGGCGGCAGCGAGTATGCTGCGGGCGAAGCCAAGGTCAAGAATCTGGTCACAAGAGAAGAGCAGACTGTCAAGATCGACGATCTGGTCGCACTTTTCGCATAATTTTTGAAATTTTCGGGGGAGGGGCATTATGGTATATCTGTTTTTGGCAAACGGCTTTGAGGAGATCGAGGCGCTGACGCCTCTGGACGTGCTGCGCCGTGCAGGTGTGTCCGTCACCACGGTCGGCGTGGGCGGCGACAGCATCATGGGTGCGCACGGCATCCGCGTGCAGGCCGACATTCCCGACACCATGTACCGCGATTCGTCTCCCGATATGATCATTCTGCCCGGCGGCATGCCCGGCTCGGAAAATCTGGACAACTCCCGCGTGGTGGATGCGGCATTGCGTGCGGCTGCGCGTAATGATGCCTATCTCTGCGCCATTTGCGCAGCACCCATGGTGCTCGGCAAGCGCGGATATTTGTCCGGCAGAAGGGCTGTTTGCTATCCCGGATTTGAAGGGTATCTTGAGGGTGCGACCGTGACCGATGCGCGCGTGGAATGCGACGGCAAGGTCATCACCTCCAAGGGGATGGGCGCGGCGCTGGAATTCGGCCTTGCTTTGGTCGAAGCCCTTTGCGGCAAGGAAAAGGCAGAGCAGATTGGCGCTTCCGTGTTCGCGAAATGATCGATACCCAAAAGAGGGCGCTGCGCGCGCAGTATGCGCGTCTGCGTGACGGCATGGAGAGCTCGCTGCGAGAGCAGCAGTCAGCGCAGATCTGTGCCAATATTCTGCGCTCGGATGCGTATGCCGAGGCGGATTGCGTGCTTTTGTATGCCGCGAGCGGCAGCGAGCTTGACCTCTCTGCCGTTGCTGCGGATGCGTGGCAGAAGGGCAAGGCCGTGGCTTATCCGAGATGCCTTGACAAGGCGGGGAGTATGGCGTTTTTCGTGGTACATTCACCCACGGATCTGACCCCGGGCAGCTTTGGCTTGCTTGAGCCACACGACACATGCCCCCCATGGCAGGGCGACGGACGTGCACTTTGCATCGTGCCGGCTTTGGCGGTGGACGTAAAAGGGCACAGACTCGGCTACGGAAAGGGCTATTACGACCGCTTTTTAGCGGGCTTTGACGGCGTGACGGTGTGCGCTGCGTATGACGCGTGCCTTGCCGACGATCTGCCGCACGGAGAATACGATATACCTGTACAGTTAATTATGACAAGGAAGGGGGAGAGGCGCGTGGACGGACAGGATCCCAAGGAATTTTTGGACGATCCGGAGCAGACCGTGATCAACGACGGGGATTTTGCATACGAGCAGGCCGTTCCCATCCTTGATGAGGATTACGGGGAGCAGACCGACGACACATGGGAGCCGGACGAGGCTGCCGAGCAGGCGGTCCAATCGGACGATAATCTGCGTTGGCAGCGGTTTATGTATAAATGGAAGCAGATCCCGCTGCTTGGCAAGCTGCCCTTCGACCCTGTGCTGCTTTTGGTGCTGTCCAATTTCGTGCTGCTTTTGCTTTCCAGGCTGATCGATACGCTGCTGCTGGACCGCGGCAATGAATATCTGGCGGTCGTGCTGTTGCAGATCCTGATCTTTATCATTCCCGGCTATCTCTTTTTCCGCTTCCGCGGCAAGGGGTACGTGCGCCGCATGAGAATTGCGCCGCCCAGGCCGGATCACATTTTTTTGGTGGCAAGCGCGGCGGGCGCTTTGGTCACGGGCTGCTTTTTGCTCAGCCTTCTGATGGGAGAGGTCAGTGAGGGGCAGAGCTTTGTGCTCTACGACACCTTTACCTCCAGGCATGACGGCACCATGGCGGGTATGCTGTATCTGGTGCTGGCTTATGCGATCCTGCCCGCGGTTTGCGAGGAGACCATTTATCGCGGCATGCTTTGTGCCGAATTTGAGGGCAGGGGCGTAGCTTGTGCCGTGGCAGTCAGCTCGATCTTGTTCTCCATGCTGCATTTCAACCTGCCTGCCATGCCCGTATATCTGTTTGCGGGCGTGATATTGGCCTTGACCATGTACGCCACGCGCTCGATCTTCTGCACCATGATCGTGCATTTTCTGTATAACATGTTTTGCCTGTTCGGGCAGAGCGGCTTTGCGGATTTTTACGTGACGCAGAGCGCAACCACGCTTTTTTTGATCCTGATGATCGCAGCCCTGCTTTTGTGCCTGGCCGTATTCTGCGGCGAATGCAGCAGACTGTACCGCTCCTATGCCAAGCATAACGCAACGGATGCGTACAAGCCCGCAGAAAAGCTCTCGGGCAGTATGATCACAAGGAATATCGGCCTGGCCTTTGCCTCGCCGGGAGCGATCCTTTCGGTGCTGATTTATCTGATCGTTTGCATTTTTCGGTAATATTCAAGGCAGATGACGCATGGCGTGATACTCCGATAAGAGTATCACGCCATGCGTCATCCGCCTATATTTTTGGTCAAATCAGCGAAACACTATTGACGCATGTGCTGATTTATGGTATAATTTGGCTAACAACCCCCCCAATCATTATAAGGAGGTAATTATGAAATTCAATCGAAAAACCGCCATCGGCCTGCTTTGCTTGCTTATAACGCTGTCCATGCTGGCCGCCGTTGGCGTGCAGACCGTATTTGCAGATGGTGTTGTAGTCAATGTGAACAGCAGCTCGGGCACGGGCAGAAGTGCGCAAAGCATCGGCGGAGACTACGGTATCCGCCTTGGTATCAACGGCGCGTTTACCGAGGTATCCGTCTCCATGCCCACGTGGAGCACGACCGATTCGGCTGCTACGCTCAGCCTTTACGCATGGGATACCAATTACGACCTGACAATCATGTCAGATCCGCTGGTCACACAGCGATTTGATCCCTTGCGCGACAATGCATACAACAAGCTGACCTTCGACGCGCTGCCTGCAGGAGAATATTTCCTGCGCATTCACGACGTGCGCGGACAGGTCGGCGTTTGGGTACAGAATTATTCGGACAACGGCAGCTTTGTGTATACCAATGGCTCGGAGGGCAGAAGAGATTGGGATATGAAGGTCACGTTTGCCGAGCAGCCCGAGCAGCCCTTTTTCCAGCTTGAGCCGCAGACCATCGTTGAGCCTGACGAGCCCGTGATCATTCCCGAGGACAGCTTGAGCCATCAGACCACGGTCATGCCCGACACCTGGGTATTTACCGACGGCCTTGGCAGAGTTTCCTTGACCTATGCTGACGTTGGTGCACCCCGCGAGGATAAGACCCTGGCCATGTTCTACTGGACCTGGCATACCAAGGAAACGGCATCCAAGGGCGCGGTCAATACCACCGAGCTCTTAAAGGAATATCCGGACGCCAAGAATGATTATAATCACGCAGCTTGGCAGGGAAAGGGACACTATTGCTTCTGGAACGAGCCGATCTACGGCTTTTATACCACCGAGGACCCCTGGGTGCTGCGTCGCCAGGCCGAGCTTTTGGCCAATGCGGGCGTAGATACCGTCTTTACCGATAACACCAACGGCGGCTTTACCTGGAGGGAAAGCTACCTTGTGCTGTATCCCACCTGGGAGGAAGCACTCAAGAGCGGCGGTGTGGACGTGCCCAAGGTATCCTTCCTGTTGCCCTTCGGTGCGCACGACGGTGCCATCTCGCAGGCCAACGTGATCTATCACGATATCTATAAGCCCGGACTTTATAAGGATCTGTGGTTCTATTGGGATGATAAGCCCATGCTGATGGGCATCCGAACTGCTGTCCCGGACGGTGAGATCGGCAAGGAGATCAAGAGCTTCTTCTCCTGGCGCGCAGGTCAGCCGGAATATCTGGTGGCAGGCACGGCAGCCAAGCAATGGGGCTGGCTTTCCACTTATCCGCAGGCATTGTATTCGCCCACAGGTGCGAAGGGCCTGAAAAAGGGAGAGGTCGAACAGATGTCGGTAGGTGTGGCAGTCAACCACAACTACGTCACACACGAGATCACAGCCATGAACGGTGAAAACGTCATGGGCAGATCCTATACCTCGGATTATCCGGACAGATATGAAAAGGAAGGCCCCGACGCATCCTTGTGGGGATACCAGTTTGCAGAGCAGTTTAACTATGCGCTGGAGGTGGATCCCGAGGTCATCTTTGTCACCGGCTGGAACGAGTGGCACGCATGGCGTCAGCCCAATCCCTGGGGCGGTGCAAATTCCCAGGTCAATAACGCATTGGTCGACCAGTTTGACAATGAGCACTCCCGTGACCTGGAGCCCACCAAGGGTGAGCTGAAGGATCACTATTACTACCAGTTCGTCAACTTTGCCCGTCAGTACAAGGGCGTTAATCCCATTCCCGAGCCCAGCTTTGCTGCCACCATCGATCTTGGCGCAGGTCAGGCACAGTGGAAGGACGTAGCCCCCTACTACGAGGCTTACGCCAACAATACGGGCGACCGCAAGAGCTCCGGATACGGCAACTACAAGTACACCGAGACTTCGGGCAGAAACGACCTGATCGGTGCTCAGGTTGCACGTGACGACGAGTACGTGTATTTCAACGTTGAGTGTGCTGAGGATATCACGCCCTATACCGACAGCTTGTGGATGACGCTGTACATTGACAGCGACCAGTCCAATCAGGGCTGGGAGACCTTTGAGTACGTGATCAATAAGTCGGCCGCAAGTGCAGATACCGTTGTGCTTGAAAAGTTCTCGGGCAACGGCTATGAGAGCACCAAGGTTGCCGATTGCGCATACACCGTGGACGGCAGATATATGACCGTCAAGGTGGCCAAGAGTGATCTCGGCCTTTCGGGCAACGATTTTACCATCAACTTCTCCTGGACCGACAACGTACACGACGAGGGCGATTATTCCATCTTCTCGGGTGATATCATGGACTTCTACATCTCGGGTGACGTTGCTCCCGGTGCAAGATTCAAGTACAGCTACGTCAGCACGCAGCAGAACGCAGTGCCCGCGCCTCCCACCACCGAAGAGGAGACCACCGAGCCTGTTGAGTCGACCGATGCCCCTGCAACCGAGAGCGAGCAGGAGACCGAGCCCGAAGCTGAGGGCGGCTGCAAATCCGTGACCGCTTCTGCAGCTTTGATCGCTTGCATTTGCCTTGGTGCGCTTGTGATTGGCAAAAAGAAGGATTGATAACAGTAAACATAGTAAAACTCCCGCCGAGTATTCGGCGGGAGTTTTGAATTTTATTGTCTGCCAATCTCGTCAAACAGATCAATGTCCTCGACGAATGCGGGCAGCAGGCGCAGCGTAAAGGTGAAGTGCTTTTCTGCAAACTGCCACTTGGGTGCAAGGGCAGGGCCGCAGGAGTTAGAGCCAATGCCGTCGTGGCGGTAATCGAGGTTGATCACCGTTTCCTTTAGCGGTACGAGCTCGTCGTTGTGCGCGGTCTCGGTCAGCTGTGCGGGCGTGAAGTGCGAGCAGTTAAAGCTGAACGCGCGGGAAGTGGACAGCGCTGCAATGCCGTGACCAATCAGGGAAGAGAAGCAAGCCCAGCGGGTGTCTGCATGCGCGCCGTTTTCCTGTGGGAAAACGTAGGGCTCGTGATTGTCGGTGGCGGTGGTGCGGAACAGCCCCATATGCGAAGCGTGGTGCTTATCTGCATAGGCTTCCACAGGGCCTCTGCCAAAGTAGGTCAGGTTCTCTGTGCCCTCGGGCATGGTGAACTGCAGGCCAAATCTGGGCAGGTGAGGCAGGTCCGCGCGAATTTCGGTATCGATATCGACAGCCAAGCCCTCCTCGGCGTACACGGTGTAGGTTGCGTGCATCTTGGCGATCGGCTCGGTGCCCTCGTTGCCAAGCGTCATGTCTGCCGTGATCTTGACGAATGCATCGGTCTGCTCCGCGATCTCGCAGCCCGTGCAGGCCACGGTGGCTGTATGCAGACCCAGACGCTGCCATTCGCCCCGGATGTTTCTGTCGTTATCTGTGGGCGCGCGCCAGACGGTGGGGGTCATGGCCGAGGTCAACAGCTGCTTGCCCTGATCGCAAATGCCCGCGATCAGGCCGTCCTTGAAGGTGTAGACCGTTTTCGCGGTGGTCACGGTGATCTCATCGCCGCTTTGCATCGCTTTGACGAATGCGTAAGGAGAGGTATTTGCGCCAAGCGGTGCTTTTTCCATAGCGGGTGTATCGATCTCAAACTGCGCAAAGCCGACCTCGTACCCGGCAGCCGCCCATACCTTGTCGGTGTTCTGGGTCATGGTGACGGTCAGGTACGCGCAATCCGAAAGGGGCGTGTCGATATCAATGAAGAAGTCTGCGCTTGTTCCGGGGGCAACATCGGGCGCGGGGATATTGCCGCAAGCGACAACCTTGCCGCGGCATTCCAGCCGCCAATGCAGATCAAGGTCACAAAGCGAGGTAAAGCAGCGCAGATTGGTCAGCGTCAGCTTGCCCGTGCTTTGATCAAAAGCGGCACGGAAGGGCTTGATGACCTGCTTGTATTCCAAAAGGCCGGTGTGCGGACGGCGATCGGGATAGACCAGACCGTCGGTGCAGAAGTTGGCGTCGTGCGGGGTGTCGCCAAAGTCGCCGCCGTAGCGGAATTTGGGGTTGGTGTAAACGTCGCCAATGGCACACGCGTGGTCAATGAATTCCCAAACGCAGCCGCCAAAGAACGAGTCGTGCGTGTAGATCAGATCCCAGTAATCGGCAAGGCATCCGGGGCCGTTGCCCATGGCGTGGGAGTATTCGCAAAGGAACAGGGGCTTGGAGAACAGCTTTCGGTCGAAATATACGTCCTTGATCTCGGCAAGCTCGGGGTACATGCGGCTCTCAATATCAAGATGATCATCCTTGACA
This sequence comes from Clostridia bacterium, assembly GCA_017503325.1. Taxonomy (GTDB): domain Bacteria; phylum Bacillota; class Clostridia; order Oscillospirales; family CAG-272; genus SVQP01. Next base: position 49,685 of record JAFVTI010000012.1, read on the forward strand.
AGCTCGCGGATCTCCTCGTCGGTCTTATCCTTGTAAATGGTGCGGATATGATCGGTATTGCGGCGGGATTTGTCCTCCCAGTGCACAAGGCAGCCGGGCATACGGCTGTGGTAGTAGTCTGCCATAGCCTCATGGTTGCGGCCAACGCCCATTTCGTTGCCGACCGACCACATCAGCACGCAAGCGTGGTTCTTGTCGCGCTCCATCATGCGCTGTGCGCGATCCACGTAGCTCTCGGTCCAGTCGGGGGAGTCGGAAAGCTCGTCCCATCTGCCCACCATGGCCATGCCGTGGGTCTCCAGATCTGCCTCGTCCACCACGTAAAAGCCGTAGCGGTCGCAAAGCGTCAAGAATCTCGGATCGTTGGGGTAATGGCTGGTGCGCACGGTATTGATATTGTGCTGCTTCATGATCATAAGGTCTCGGATCATGTGATCCATGGGCGTGGTCGAGCCCAGCACGGGATGGCTGTCGTGGCGGTTGACGCCCTTGGCCTTGACTTTCTGCCCGTTGATATACAGCACGCTGTCGGCAATACGCACGTGCTTGAAGCCTACGGGTACGTCAATATATTCGCTGCCCGTGTGCAGGTGCAGGGTGTAGAGATTGGGAATCTCGTCGCACCACAGCGCGGGCGCGTCTATCGAGATCTTGAATTCAGCCTCGCCGTCTGCCATCAGACTGCCCGAGGCCACGGTTGCGCCGTCGGGAGCGGACAGGGAATAGGACAGCTGCGCCTTGCCCGAAAGAGTCAGCTCGCAAGAGAGTTCTGCGTTTGCAAAATCGTCGGCCACCTTGGGGTGATTGTAAATATCCACGATATGCACGGGATCGCGCAAAAGCAGATAGACGTCGCGGAAAATGCCCGACCAGCGGAACTTGTCCTGATCCTCGAGATAGCTTGCCTCGCACCACTTGTAAACCAGCACCTTGAGCGTGTTTGTGCCCTTTTGCAGGTAGGGGGTGATATCGATCTCGCTTGTCATGTGGCTGACCTGGCTGTAGGCGGCAAACTGATTGTTGACAAAGAGGTAGAAGCAGGAGTCCACGCCCTCAAAATTGATGCATACGGTCTTTTGCAGCATGGCGGGGTGCACGTAGAAATCGCGCATATAAACGCCGCAGGGGTTATTTTCGGGGATGTGAGGGGGATCTATCGGGAAGGGATAGGTCACATTGGTGTAGTTGGGGGTGTCGTAGCCACGGCCAAGCATGGTCTGCCAGGAGCGGGGCACCTCGATCTTGTCGGGGGTCTTGTCGGGATATCCTGCAGCGGTAATGTCAGGGAGCTCTTGACAGGTCGAATAAAACAAAAAGTCCCAATCACCGTTCAAGCTGACAAAGTGCTGGCTTTGGGCGCGCAGATCGCGTGCAGCCGCGTCGGCAGAGTGATAGGGAATAAAATAAGCACGGGGAGAAAGGGTCCCCTTGTGCAGAACGTCGTAGGAAAGATGGTAGGTCAGATCCATAAAATTTGCCTTCCTTTCGGTGTTGTTGTCCTTTGTATTATATCATGTTTCAATACTTCGGTCAAGGGGGATTTTCTGCTTATATTGGGCATAATTCTCGGCTTTTAGAAAGTGCGAGTAACAGGGGACAGGCCCTTGCTATACTTGATTTCAACGCCTATTGATCATTTTTATTTTTTGCTTTTTTTATTGCATTTTTGATTTTTTTTGCCAATTCAAAATCGCAAAAGAGAAAGAGCAATACTCCAACAACCATGGCAATTATGAAAATTTCCAACCAAAACAGGCCGCCGACGTTTCCATTATTTTCAAGGAATGCAAGAAGCAAAAGCAATGGATAAAAAAGTATTGAAATCCCCAGCCATTTTAGTAAATTCAGAAATGATTTCATATTGTCATTCCTCCGTTCATCTAGGGAGCACAGGGGATGGTTCTCTGTGCAGTTTGATTTTGCTTAAAAATTGTTGCTTCGCGCATCACGCCCAGTTACGTTTGGGCTTTGTGATGCGCCGTTTTGTCACTCTGCACAGGGACGGTTTTCACGTTAAACGTCCCCTGTTACGCGCTAATCCAAATGCTTCCGTATTTTTCTTAATCGTATCTCTAAAGAACGCCTCTCGAACATCTTGGGACATATTGATTATTTCTTCCCATTGGCTGTGGCTTTCATGAAAGAAATACGGGTAATGACTCGATTCGGCAACAAGAAGATCATAATATTTTCGCGCACTCTCCATATCGCCCATATAACACGCAGTATACATTTGCAGTTCCGTAACAAATTGTGGTTGGGTCATAAAGTATTTCGGGAATGGATGAAAATCCTCTTGATTTATAAACTGCCACAACTTTTCGGGAGAATTGATGGATTCGTAAAAAGGAAAGATCGTAGTATCCAGACATTCTTTTACCTTTTCGCTCCATGGCGCGAAAGCTTCATCACCATCCCACGAGCAATACGACGAAGCTCCGTGCAGATTTTCGGACAATCTGTTTCCATAACCGATTGACACGTAATCTTTGGGGAGATACAAAGGCCAGATGTAATATGTCGGGTAAACAATAATGCTGGGGCGTTCAAATAAGAAGCAGAACGCAATGTCATTCTCGATTTTATAAAACTGAGAAGTCCCTCTTTTTTTGTAGCCACGTTCTTTGAAAAACGACCAAAATGACGGAACGATTTTTCTTTTATCCATAGTATACCTCATCTTATTTCTCTAACTATTGCGTATGGATCAAGTGCATTTTTCATTATTCACGAGCACAGGGGATGGTTCTCTGTGCAGTTTGATTTTGCTTAAAAAATTGTTGTTTCGCGCATCACGCCCAGTTACGTTTGGGCTTTGTTTTTGCGCAGTTTTGTCATTATGCGGAGGCCGGTTTTCATGCTAACTGTCTTTTGCCTACATGAAAATATTCATTTCTGCAAATGATATAATACATTCTTCCTTGATGTCTTCACCCGGGAGCATTTTTTGCTGAGTATACGTTAAATAGATTGGGGTATGGAAATATTCCGATTTTGTTTTAAATAAATCTAATAATAGAACAACATTTTCTTCCGACATTTCATAATAATTTTTCCAGTACTCAACTTGTTGCTCTATGGACGCGATGAATAGAGCGAAGGTTTCCACATCCGCTGATAGCGATTCTTCATCATCGGAAATAATCAATGATCTCTCTGTGCTACAGTAAAACAGAGATGTGACAATGGGTACCACCATCCCGTCTTCGCTATCCATCAGAACATACTCCAACGTTTCTGATTTCAGCAGATCTATAGCTTTGGTCGGAAATTCACTTTCGTTCATTAGAGTATCGATTGCTTGCTCGGAAACTCCTCGAAATTCATCGTTTCGAATAACCCCTACACAATAATCATCTTTGATCGAAATGGTCATTCTATATCGCTCGAATTGTTTGGAGTAGTTTTCCCCGTCCCAAGATTGCTCATAGGATAGATCCGGGTATTCATTCATCATAATTGCGTGAGCAATAGACGAAATCAAACAACTAGAAATAATTTGTTTATTTGTGATGTTGAATGTAAGTTTTTTCATAACTATTTATTCCATTTCCATCTGTTTTCTTGACGAGAAAGTACCTGTGAGCACAGGGAACCGCATCAGCTTGTCCGCCTCGCCCCGCCGCCGAAGCGGTGGAGGGAGGGAATGATGTAACAGAGAACTTGTCCCCCGTTACAAGAATCTTTTTGACAGCATTACGTCAAACGACAATGAATGAACAAACACACGCGAGTGTAATGGTTGGGTAAAGAATAAAGGTTGAGCGCGTTTAAAGTTTTCATCACAAC
>JAFVTI010000013.1 GCA_017503325.1 Clostridia bacterium
ATGGGAGCACGTTACGTATACAATGACCTTAGATGCCAACGGCGGCGAGTGCGATATTACGGAATACACCGTGCAGAGCGGAGTGCCATATGAGATGCCTGCTCCTACGCGTAAAGGGTATACCTTTGCGGGTTGGTATTGTGGCGGTCAGAACATGACCAAAGGCATATATCCGTACATTGATGATGTACCTGTCAAAGCAAGATGGGTCACGTATCCGCTTGGCATGACAGTCAAGATCGGCAGATTCGAGCAGGATGGAGACCTTGATAATGGCCCCGAGGAGATTGAATGGTACGTGGTGGATTACAAGGACGGCAAATACTATTTGGTCAGCAAATACCTGCTGGCAGAAATGAGATACGCAGAAAACAATGAGGATAAAGCATGGGAGACCTCGCTCATCCGTGCGTATCTGAACGACGAATTCCTTGACACGGCATTTACCGAGCAGGAGCAGCAGTATATCGTTCCGACTGCTTTGCCGGAAGGCGTAACTGATCGCGTGTTTTTACTGAATGAACAAGATATTAAGGAGACTGTAGTCGATGTCCTACTGCGCATGGGGGTTCCAAGTGATTACCTTCTCAAGCAAGGTGTTGTGTTATCAAATGGGTGTTGTGACCTCATGCATCAGGAAAAAGTGTATCGCACAACCTGGTATTACATGAGAGACAAAGTAGAAGTAGACGGATGGGCTTACTGTAAATACAGTCCCTCATCCCTGGTAAGACCGGTTATGTGGATCGATGAGAGTTATGTAAACGGAACAAACCCCGAGATAGGAGAGACACCATGAAAAAGCTGCCTTGGTGGGTGCCGTACAGCATCCCGGTCGTGCTGTTTGCGGTCATTATGATCTTCATTATTGCTGACACGCCGGAATATACGGTCAGATTCTCTCCCGGCTATGACGGCGGCAGAGACAGGACCGAGACGGTGGAACGAAAGGACACGGTTCCCGTACCCGATGATATCTATCGCCCCGGCTACACGTTTGCGGGCTGGTGGTACAAGGATGAGGACGGCTGGCGGATATGGGATTTTGAAAATGACAAGGTGCACGAGAATATCACATTGACTGCAAGGTGGGAACGAATCACGTATACGATTCATTTGGATGCTAATGGCGGCGAGTGCGACACCACGGAATATCAGGTAGCGGCCCAAGGATCCTTCAGGCTTCCTGCTCCGACCAGAGAAGGCTACTATTTTGCAGGGTGGTATTGCGGAGAATTCAAATTTGATAAGGGTACTTATCCATGGGATTGCGATTGCAACGTCAAAGCCAAGTGGACCACCTATCCCCCGGGCATGACGGTCAGCATCGGGCACTTTGAGCAGGACGGCAATCTTGAAAACGGTGAGGAAGAAATTGAATGGTACGTGGCGGATTACAGGGATGGCAAATACTTTTTGGTCAGTAAATACCTGCTTACAGAGATGCAATATGCCGAAAATGCTCACAACACCGCTTGGGAGACCTCGCTCGTCCGCACGTATCTGAACGGCGAATTTTTGGAAACTGCATTTTCCGAACAGGAAAGACAGTACATTACGTCCACGCTTTTATCGGAAAGTGTGAGTGACCGAATTTTTCTGCTAAGCAAAAAAGATATTGAAGAGATCATCATTGATTTTTATATGTGCATCGGACTGCCGAGCGATCACCTGATCGCACAAGGGCTTAAGGTGCACAACACACAGTACGATGAAATGCATCCGGAAACCATATATCAAACGACTTGGTATTATCTGAGAGGAAAAACAACGGTTGACGGTCAATGGTTTGGCAGCGGTTCGGGTAAAGCTCCGATCCGCCCCGCGATGTGGATCGATGAGAGTTATGTAAACGGAACAAGCCCCGAGATAGGAGAAGAACCATGAAAAAGCTACCCTGGTGGGTGCCGTACAGCATCCCGGTCGTGCTGTTTGCGGTCATCATGATTTTCATTTTCACAGATACTCCGGAATATACAGTCAAATTCTCCCCGGGCTATGACGGCGGTAGAGACAAGACCGAGACGGTGGAACGAAAGGACACAGTTCCCGTGCCCGATGAAATTTACCGCCCGGGCCACATCTTTGCCGGCTGGTGGTACAAGGATGAGGACGGCTGGCGGCTTTGGGATTTTGAAAATGACAAGGTCTACGAGGATATCACGCTGACCGCGCGCTGGGAGCGTGTCACGTATCCGATCCATCTGAATGCAAACGGCGGTGAGTGTGATATGACCGAGTACAAGGCTTCCATCAACGAGATCCTGGACTTGCCTGTACCCAAAAGAGAGGGATATACCTTTGCGGGGTGGTTTATCGGTGAGTTTGCTGCTGACAACGGTCTTTTCGTGTTTCCCGGCGAATGCTTTGCCAAAGCCAAATGGGTGACCTATCCGCTGGGTATGACGGTCAAAATTGGTCACTTTGAGCAGGACAATGACCCCCAAAACGGCCCCGAGGAAATCGAATGGTACGTGGTGGATTACAAGGACGGTAAATATTTCTTGCTCAGCAAATACGTGCTGACCTATCGTCAATATGGCGAGATCCTTTATGACAGGACATGGGAAACATCCTTGATGCGCGAATATCTGAACGGCGAGTTTTACGATACGGCATTTACCGAGCAGGAAAAGCAATTCATCACGCCCACCGCCCTGCCCGAGGGCGTGACCGACCGCGTGTTTTTGCTTTCCAAACAGGACGTTAAGGAGGTTGTGATCGACGGCTTTTTGATTATGGGGATCGCCACCGACTACGCTGTGGATCAGGGGCTGGAGGTATATAATATCTTTTTTAACCCAATGCACAAGGACAGAGGTACCTACGACATTGCCTGGTACTACCTGCGCGGGGCATCCACTCTGCCCGGCGCTTTTAGCAACGTAGGCCGCAAAGACGGCGTCCGTCCTGCGATGTGGATTGATGAGAGTTACGTGAACGGAAATCAAGAATGATACGTACGGAAAGGAATCCGAATATGAAAAAAAGAATTTCAGTGATACTTGCGCTCTTGCTGCTGTCTTGCTCGCTGTGTGCGGCCTTATCTGCGTGCAGTGATAAGGATAAACACGAGATCAATGAGCTGCACCAAACAGAGGTAGTCAAAAACGACCTCGCCGAATATGGCAACTTCGTTTGGGCGGAATCGAGCAGAATTTACCGCTTTAACCGCAAGGCCGAGACCTTCTATACCGCCTGCAACGACCCCGAATGTGATGGAAGATGCCCTGTGGATTGCGTGATGAGCTTCTTTGCGGGCGTGCATGATCAAAAGCTGTATTTTTCGGCTTACCAGCAATTCACGCACCTTACCCTGCTTGCTTGCCAGGACGTTGTCACGGGCGAGACGCATGTGCTGAAAACCATGAGCGATGCCGCAGACCCCAAGTCCTACCAGACCTTTATTGATGCAGATTGGTGGTATTACAAGTGCATGCAGCTCAAAGAAGGGGGAGACGCCACAAAGCCCTCGGATTACGAGCCTTATATTTGCAGGATTACATTGGACGGTTCCAAGGATGAAACCATCTGCGCTTTGTCTGATGCCGAATACGTATTCATGGCAGCAGACGGCAAGGTGGTCACTGCCTTGGCGGATAAGCTGTACGTGATTGACGTCGCGACCGGGCAAAAGCAAGAGCTTTACAATTTTACGCAAAACGGATACAGATCCGCCATGTCCACCGCGCAATATTATGATGGGAAAATGTACTTCACCGCGCTTGCCCAGAACTATGCCACCGAGCAGTATACGGGCGGACAACAGCGCATGTCCTTCTTGATGTGCATTGACCTTGCAAGCGGACAGGCTGAGCGCGTGGTGGAGGGACCCGTGGAAAACTTTACCGTGACCGAGCAGGGCATTTATTACGTACCCTTTGAGCTGCGCTATCTTTACGTGCCGGAAAATCCCGAGCAGAATCCGCGTGAGGTAAAGTATTGTTTATTTGAGGAATCTATTTATTTTTGCGGGCACGACGGCAGTGATGCCAAGATCGTCTACACCAACGAAAAGCTGGACTTCTCCTTCCGCTTTACCGTAGTTGACAACACACTGTACGGCTGGCTGTTTGACTATGATGAGCAGGAGCACAACTTCTCCTCCTCGGGATATTTCGGATCGGTCAATTTTGACACAGGGCGCATCGTGCACGCCGAAAAGCCGGATAAAGAATGATGCACCTATACAGATCCGAGCTGCGAAAGTTATGCAGTTCAAGAACAATATGCATTGTGTTCTTGCTTTTGCTGATTGTCAATTTTGCACTCACACTCTACACAGCCAAGCCGTTACCCCATGAGGATGCGAAACGCAAGGCATTTGAGGATTACCTGACCCATCCCGAGCAGACCGAGCAGTATTATAAGGAGCTGCAGATGCTTGCATCCCTGAACGGGCGAGAGGAAGATCCGAATTTTCCGTACTCCTACTACGGTTCACCCGAGTACGATGATTTTTTGATCCTGCGACTTGTATATCAGCGTGTGGATTATATCGAAAACGGTTATGCAAAGCAGCTTGACAGCATCATTTCCATGAGCGAGCGCAAGATGGACGATATGTACAGCTTTTACTATGACGACGGTGACTATGAGATCAAGGAACAAAAGGCCATCCTTGAAAGATATCGATCACTGAGGGACAACGTGCAGCTGCCGCGCAAGTACGCGCACGGCTACGATACCTATATCCAAAACAACACGGTCTCGGTCTTTGTGCTGCTGTGCGTATTGGTCTTTGCGTCTTATCTGTTCCTTGACGAACGCGCCTCGGGCTTTGAGAGCATCTTGCGCAGCGTCAAGCACGGACGCGGCAGGACGTATGCAGCCAAGGTGCTGGCGTTGCTGAGCGCGACCTTGTTTTGCGTGGTGATCTTTTCACTGACCACCTTTGCAGCGGTCGGTATCATGCAGGGATATTCGGATATTTTAAGTCCCATTCAAGTTTTCGAGGACTTCGCTAAAGTGCCTTTTGAGGTGTCTGTCCTTGGCTACATGCTGCTGCAGATGCTTGTGCGCTTTGCGGCGTTTGCGCTGATTGCTGCTTTTGCCTCTTGCCTTGCCTGCTTGAAGGTGCCTTATATTGCTTCAATCGGCGGAGGTGTGGCGTTGTATGGGATCAGTATGATCATCAGCAACCGCACTTACATGGGCACAACGCCCGCAGTGCGCTATCTAAATCCCGCTGCCATGATCGAAGCCTGTGCGCTGCTGGGATTTGACCGATATATTTCGTTATTTACCATGCCGATTCCTTATCTTGCAGCGTCACTCTTGATCGCAGTCATGGCAACGGCAGCTTTGTTTGTCGCGGGCGGAATTCTGTTCTGCAAGAACGTGCGCGTCCCGAGCCTGCAAAGACGCTTTCAGATCCCCAAAATTCTTATTCCCAATCTTCCCGTGGCAAGAAAATGGCACGAAAAAGTGCACACTTTTGCTTGGTATGAGCTCAAAAAGAGCCGCTTTTTGTTGCTGTTGGCTGCAATATGCGTGCTTTTGGCGATCAAGAGCGCGTACGTGGACAAGACTGTCGGTACGATGGAGAGCTATGACCAAGCCATTTATTACGAGTACGTGACCACGATACAACCCATGGAAAGCGACGAGCGTACCGCCTACATGACAGCAGAGCGCGAGCGCATTGATTCGATTTTGCTTGCCGCAGAATCCAATCGAAACGCATTCTCCAATGACAAAATGACAGCAGAGGAATATTTCGCTTACTGCGAGCAGCTGACCGACGCAAGGGCGCGCAACGGCGTGTTTGCCCGCGTGGAGAATTACGTAAGTTATATCGAGCGCAAGAATGCCGAAACAGGCGGTGAGGCAAAAATCATCTACAGCATCGGCTACGAGCGGCTTTATTCCTTGCCCTCCGACGTGTTTGTGTGCGCTGCGCTCATGCTCTTATGCGTGGGGGCGTTTGCCGTAGAATATCGGTCGCAATCCTCCATGGGCGGCTTTTCGCAGATTCTGCGAGCCACAAAACACGGAAGAGGGCGCACCTTTGCTTGCAAAATGCTGACCTTGGGCGCAATTGGTGCAGGAATTGCAATTGCCTTTCGTACCGCAACGCTGTGGATCGCGTCCCGCAATTACGTGCTGCCCGATTTGGATACCGCGCTGTATTCCATTCAAGCCTTTTGTGACGTAAGCTCGGATATCACCATCGGACAATATATGATGCTGGATCTTTGCTTGCAAGTCGTACTGGGCGTGCTGGTTGCGGTCATTGTTTGCGCCATCTCTTGCATCTGCCGCCGTCCGCTTGCTACAATCAGTATGGGCTTACTTGCCATCGGGCTACCTGAGGTATTAGCAAGCACAGTGCTGCCACAGCTTGCCGCATTCAGCGTGCTATCGCTTTCCTCGCCGCTCAGCATCACTGTGCTTTCCGCGCAAAAGCAGCTGCCCGGGGGCGATTTCACTTATCTTTTAGGCGCGGTCATGCTGCTTGCCGTGCTGAGTGCACTGCTGACCTTGCTTGCAGGGCGCAGATTCTGTAAATCTCATTATCATGGGGGAAAATCATGAAGCTGATCTTACAAAACATCAGTAAATCATATGGCTCGGTGCGTGCGCTCTCGGATTTTTCCGCAGAGCTGACGCCCGGTATCTACGCCCTGCTGGGTCCCAACGGCTCGGGCAAAACCACGCTGATGCACATTCTGACCGATAATCTGCGTGCCGATACGGGAGTTGTTTTGTATGCCGACGGGGACCAAGAGCCGCAAAACGTCAGAGACATGGGCGAAAGCTTTCGTGAAAAGCTGGGCTTTATGCCGCAGTATCCGGGCATGTATCCGAACTTTACGGCAAAGCAATTCTTGCAATACGTTGCTGCACTCAAGGGTGTGGGCGAAAAACAAAAAAAGCGCGAAAGAGACGCGCAAATCGAAAAACAAATCACCGAGATCTTAGACGAATTGGAGCTTTCGGACGTAGCGCACCGTAGGATCGGCACTTTCTCGGGCGGCATGAAGCAGCGTCTTGCGCTTGCGCAGGCTGTGCTGGGTGATCCCAAAATCCTGATCCTTGATGAGCCCACCGCGGGACTTGACCCCAAGCAGCGCATTGCGGTGCGAAACTACATCTCGCGCATTGCCATGGGTAAGATCGTGATCATCGCCACACACGTGGTCTCGGACGTGGAATTCATCGCCAAGGAGATCGTGCTGCTTGGCAAGGGGGAGATCCTCCAAAAAGCCCCCTGCCCCGAGCTTTTGCAACAGCTGGAGGGCAAGGTGTGGGAGGTGTGCGTGTCTCAGGAGCAAATTGCGCAACTTCAAAACAACTTTGCCGTGACCAATATTGCAGCCGCCGAAAAGCAGGTTGACATGGCGCTTGTGCGCATTCTGTCAGATGCGCGACCCACCGCCAATGCTGTGAGCTGCGCCCCCACGCTGGAGGATTATTACCTTTACATATTTGGAAAACAGAACACATGATAAAAGGGGCTGAGTCAGATCAAGCGACTCAGCCCCATATTTTTTTACATCTCCTCTGCCAAGGTCTTTCGTTTTTTCCACACGCCCGAGAGGAAATAGACAAGGCTCGGGATGGCATAGCCGTAAGGAGCAAGTCCATAGCCCAGCACAAAGCCGTAAAAGCCCCAGCCAAGCACGATGCCAAACAGCCAGGAAAGCCCGATACGAAGCACCACGCCGTCCAAGAGCGCCAGCACCATGGAGAGCTTGGCGTGTCCAAGACCTTGGATAAACGCGCCGCTGCCGCGCATGACGGCAAAGGCCGGGAACATCCACAAGATGGCCGAGATAAAGGTGGAGGACATTTGGTGTACCGCGGGGTCGTCCGAGAATACCATGAACAGCTGCTTGCCAAAGCATACGTACAGCACCATGAAGAACACGGTCAAGGCCACCGAATACACCCACGCCCAATGCACGATCTTTTTGGCGCGCCCCTGCTGCCCTGCCCCGATATTCTGGCTGATCATGGGCATGGCGGCATACTGAATGCCCTGCGAGATCTTGTTGACGATGTCGTCGATGCGCACGCCCACGCCAAAGGTGGCCGAGGCCTCGACGCTGATGTCGTTGATCAGCGCGTTGACGGTCAGCATGGACAGATTGATAAAGCCTGACTGGATGGCCATGGGCGTGCCCTGCTTGACAATCATGCCCACGTATTTCAGATTGGGGATAAAGCTCTGCTTTTTGAAATCAAAGCCGAAGGATTCGCGGCGACGGTACAGGTAGAAAATCGAGAAAATGAAGGAAACGCCCTGACCGATAATGGTTGCCAACGCTGCGCCCGCAACGCCCCAGCCCAGCAGGCCGGTGAAAATGAGGTCAAGCACCAGGTTGACGGCCGACGCAATGCCGATGAACAGAAAAGGACGCTTGGCATCGCCCATGCCGCGCAGCACAGCCGAGACCATGTTATACCCCGCTGTAAAAATCAGACCCAGCGCGCAAATGACCAGATAATCCATGGCCATGTCGTAGGATTCGTCGGGGATGTTCATTGCCTGCAAAATGGGATGGCGGAACACGAGAATAATGCCAGAGAGCACCAAGGAAAGTGCCAGAACAAAGCCGAACAGCGTGCCCATGATGTCGTTCATTTCCTTTTTCTTGCCCGCGCCCAAGGCCTGCGCGATCAGCACCTGCCCCGCGTTGGAAAAGCCAAGGCAGACCATGGTGGCAAAATTGACGATCTGCGAGGATTGCGACACGGCGGAAAGGCCGGGCGTGCCCACAAATTCGCCCACGATGATCATGTCAATGGTGCTGTACAGCACCTGCATGGCGTTGGACGCCATAAAAGGCAGCGAGAATAAAAGCAGCTGCCGCGCTATATTGCCTTGTGTGAAATCTTTTCTTAAAGTCTTGGTCGCCAAAGTCTCTGTCCTTCTTTCGGTGTGCTGCTTTATATTATAGCACGATGCTTTGAAAAATGCAACCCAATGCTGCCACAAAGTGTCATCCTTCCCCCCCGAGGGCCATCCTGCAGTGGACAGCGTCCTCGACGGTCCGTGTAACCCCGATATTTTGCATTACTTGTCCGATTTTGTCTGACAATTTGGCAAGATTTCAAAAGTTTATCAAAAAAGGACTTGACTCACAGCCCAAGGCGTGATATAATATACGAGTTATTGGGATGTCGCCAAGCGGTAAGGCACCAGACTTTGACTCTGGCACTCGTCGGTTCAAATCCGGCCATCCCAGCCATGATGAGTGTCTGATTTAGATGCAGGCACGAAAAAACGAGAAAAGCGGAGATTTCGAGAGATTTCTCCGCTTTTTTCGACTCTAAAGTTTTTCGAAATTTTGTAGATGCATTTCGGGAATTTCGGGTCTGTAGACAGATTCGAACCAGCGAAATGCATTTTTTGATATAGATTCCCCACAGCACCAAAACTGTGGATAGATTCGAACCGCCACACAGTTTGCGGAGAGTTTCCAAAAGCCTACCAGTTCAAAATTTATTTACAAAGCCGTAGATGCAACGGCATTTTGGACAGATTTGAACTACCACACTACTCCATCTGCCAAAAGCAATGTCAATCCAAAAAAGATGGATTTTCCGTTTGGATAGATTTGAACCACCACATCGGTATGAAAGTGCTGCAAACAGTATATACGAAAAAGCTCATTCCTTTCATTGGACAGATCCGAACTATCGAAAACCAAATACTGACCTGCTGAAGACAAAGAAAAAGCCACGGCGAACCGTGGCATATTCTTTCAAGTAAAACTCCCCGACAAATTGGAATTTGTTGTTCTCTATATAACAATTTTATTTTCTTTCTAATGTATGCCAAACATCTATTTCATCTTTAGAAGGTGCTTCCCACATGGACAATAATTTTCCCATAAGACCTTCATCCAGATAATAATCTG
>JAFVTI010000014.1 GCA_017503325.1 Clostridia bacterium
ATATTGAAGGGTGAATAGCGCGAAAGTGTAGTTTGCTTTCATATTAACTACAGTCATTTCGCGCGTCAGTTGCTCACGCAACTGCAAAACGAGGAGGTAATTTATTGTGTGCAAATCATTACAACTAACATTGTGCGATACGCAAGGTCAACTGTTTGAACTTGCGGCAGAACGCGGATATAGCAGTGAAGCCTTTATCAAGGCGTTTATGACCTCTCAGGTGTCGGCAGATATGGATAAAGAGTTCCACCACGTTCAATGGGCTGGCAAGGCGTACATCCTCTCCCGCATGGAAGATGAGCTTGCAGATCAACTCACAAAAGATGGCGAGATCTACGATAAAGAAACACTTTATTGGGCAGGTTACATTTACCGTTATTGGAACTTCTACACCGGCGAGAACAGCCGAGAGATCTACAAACAAGCTCCCGCCAAGACGATGAAAGTGGTTTATCTGATGTACCACACTATGAGTCCCGAAATGGCGATTGATAGATTGAAGGAATCTTATAACGCTAAAAATGACGATTTGGTTCGAAAACTCGATAAAACAAAGAAAATAAAAGATGCCGAGGACGATATCAAAAAGATAGAGGATTTATTATCGGACTCGAGCTTGTTTAGGCATCAAGCAGATTTGTTGTACGATAGAATTTCGAAAAATACAGATTACGCACCATTCATTGCCGCGGGGAAAGCCGCATCAAAGATGGTTGGCAATATTCCGTTCAAGCAATTGCCATATCAACCGAAGCGAAAAGCACTTATAATGATACGTGATGCAATCAAAGTTTATTTGACAAACGAAATAACAAAAAAGGGATAAAATCAAATGGCAGATATAAAATTATTCAATATAACGCAAAATGCATCTGGACAATTTATGATAAGTACCGTGACTCAACCGAACAAACTATTTTCCTTTCTCGGTGTTTCAGCGAGAAATATAATGAAAATGAGTACGCAATAAGAAGAGCTATTGACGAAGTTAATCGTGAAAAGCATATTTCATTGAAACCGGTCAGAGTAGATCAACATACAGAAGGCGCAACAGATCAAATATCAGACCGTATATTTAGAGGGATTGATTACTATAAATTATAATTTATTATCCTCCGCATTACTTTATATTAAAAATACGATATATATATTGTTTTATTTTCGCAAGCAATGAAAGGCGGCGCCTATGTTATTGGAATATGAATTTATGTTTGCAAATGGTCCATTGTTTTCACAACAATTTCCCGATCATATAACTGATAGGACAAGCTTCCTTCAAATTGCAAAATACAATAATAATCATCATGGAATTATAGATAACGAATTTTTGGAATGGGCATTAAAAAAAGATATTTCATATGAAGCTGTCCTCTGGTTTGTTAAAGATTTTTCTGAGCAAACAGATCAGGAGCTTCTGTGGCTTATCGATGCGTATTTTTGTCCCTATACCATCTATTGCGATGAAAGCAGCAACGCTATCAAATTTCGCTTTAAAGACGAAACAGGCAAATTAAACGTTGATTGGCGTAATGATTTTGTTCTCGCCGGTATTGCTTATGAGGGTGATGCACTCCCATTTGACATTGATGAGCTGTTTGCATCATTCAAATTGCAAAAAACAGTTACTGATGCAAAGCTTGGAAACATTGCAAAATACAATGGAGATGATGTTAATCGCTTTGTTGATATACTGAAATCCAAGAAGGTAAATCTGTTTCTAAACACATTATGGAATAGCAATACATATATTCATTGGTCAACGCAAAGCTTATTGTATTTTGCATTGGTCGATATCGTTGACTCCGTAATGGATATCCCTTATATGCTGAATGAAATTAAGAATGTTCTTTATAAGTACGTGAGATTAGATTTGGACTATTTCTTGGAGTTTCTCGCAATATACAGCTATCCCAATATCAAGAAGGAAAAAGTTAAGGACTTTTGTGCAGAGTTTATCTCTTGGATTGACTCAATAGAGCCCATATCACATAAAGATGAATTCTGCTTGGAATTTTTACGACAAGGAACAAAATCATCCAAAAAATCAGGCAACTTGCTTTACCTTACAGAAAACAGGGATAATCTGCTTATCGAAAACTTTGTTCCTATCTACGCTTCTCGCCTTGGTGAATTTCCAAGTTCAACAATACACTTTGACAAATGCGGTATAGCAGAAGAAAATATCGATTGTCTTGCAAACGCTTTTTGCGATATAAAAAAGCCAACCTATGATTTTTTGGTTTCGACCGAAAACAGATGGATACAGATCTGCGATTTCGTATCAGGGATGATCGCTGCCTTGCTCGCATTTGTTAATGAGAATGATATTGGCGAAATAAATGCCGCACTCGAGATGTTTGATGAAACACAAAAGAACAATCTCAAATTATTAACGCAATTAATTCGTAAAAGTTCAACCAAAAACAAGTATTTTGATCACATGTCATGCAACTATGAGCAAGGAGAACGGATACGGTATTTGATATCCAAAGCAGACAAATTATAAGGCAGGAGGACACCATGGCAAAAAAGAAACTCATGGTGGTAAGTATCTATAGGAGAAGCAAAAGTGCGAAAAAACATAAAAGAATCTGAAATGACCAGTACACAACTATTTATCCTTTCTATGCAAACATGTCAATGGTGGAATGCCGTGTTTGTTCAAGCAAAACGTTTTTTTGAGGTTTTAGAAATTAATCATGGCGGAACTCCTTGGGATGAGAGTGAAGATAATGGCATGTTCGTAGCGGAAAGAATGTTTTTAATTACTGCTTTGCACCATGCTATAGAGAATTTGCAAAAATTAAACATAGAATTGCAGAGAAAAAACGATAACACATTTCAACCCGTTCTCGATGCTATTGAACTTGTAGCTCCTCTTGAAGATATAAAAAATCTGCGTGATATGAATGAACATGGATTGGATTATCTTGTTGATAAGGGAAGAAAACAAGATGATTATAGAAAAACAGTAGAAAAGGGAGATTATAGAATACATACAACTGCAGCATGGACTCATGTCCATGCTGATGCCAATTTAATTCTTCTTGGGAATGTAGAAATTGATAAACTTTTACTTGTCATGAAAGAGCAACTTCCGATTGTGAAGGCAAAAACAAAAGAAATATTCGAGAATTCGCTTTATGCCAGATAAGTTTTTGACGCAAACGGCATTTTCTAAATGAGAAAGAAATGTTACTTAACTGATAACTCTTCAGCCGTTCGCTGGACTTTCGTTCCCTTCTGTGATATATTGTGTGTTACCAAAAGCTAAGGAGGTAACATACATGGCAAAGATTACGATTGAAGAATTATTCTATGGTGACAAGTACGGCATCATGGGCGAGGTGGTCAAGCAGATGTTTGCGCGACAAGATGAATTTATTGCGGCACCGCATACGTTCCGCGAGCTCGAAATTGTCCGACAGACCTTGATTGCAGTAGTGAAAATGAAAAAGAACGGTGACTGTATTGCCGAGGGAGAACTCGGAGATACGGTCACCGTTTCTATATCCGGAGGTTCTGATGAAAACACTTGACGAGCTATGGTACGGCAATATCTCCCCTTTCGAGCAATGCACCCGTGGCGACAAGCGATTGAAGGAGTTACTTAAGCTCGTCGCCCAGAACCGCGAGGAATTGGACGGCACGCTCACGGACAAGCAGAAGGAAACGCTCGAAAAGTTCGAGGACTGCATGAACGAGATGCACAGCATAACCGAGCGCGATGCCTTCTCCTACGGCTTCCGGCTCGGAGTGCAGCTGATGGCTGAATCCTTCCTTCTGCCATTGGGCGAGGACGAAAATCAATAATTCAATGGGGCGGGCATAAAGTGCCCACCCCTCTTTGATGTGCGCTGAAAGGCACATTTTTATTTGCAGGGGCGATTTCTGTAAACAAACTGTAAATCATTCTCCAAAACACCCTTCCAAAACCCCATTTTTTTGCATATAGGTGAGGGACAATTTTTTGGGGCCAGAAAGGATTGATTTTTTTGTTCTCCTATGGCTATTAAGCGAAGGCGTTTTCAAACTGCCTGCGGGTGTAAATAAACTATAAATATTTTTGAAAATGGGTGTACAAAACCGCGATTTCATGAATATAGGTGAGGAATGTTTTTAACAAGGGGGTATTTTGCTGAATTTTTGTCCTTATAAGTGGGAGGACTATTGAATTTTGTAAATAGATTGTAAATCCGCCGCCTCGAAGGTTGAAATATGCAATTTTTTTGTCCTATTAGGTGAGAACATAAAAATATTTTCTGAAATTCACCTAAAAAAGGTTGCCCACACCCCCACAAAAATTCATATAGGTGAGAAATGTTTTTTGATAAAGCCTAAACTTTTTCTTTTCCTGTGGCTATTAAGTAAGGGGCTTTATCTGCAATCACAAAAAAATTCGTAATTACCTTACAAAACGGCTGTTTTTTGTCCTTATAAGTGAGGGATATTTGTAAACATGATGTAAATACGTATTGAAACATGGTCCCTAAAACCACTCTTTCGTGCATATAGGTGAGAGATATTTTTTCAGAAGGGGGTGCGGTTTGGGGTTCCCTGTGGCTATTAAGTGAGGGGGGTCTGTAAACAATCGGTGAACATTTTTCAAAACAGGGTATTCAAAAGGCCATTTTTATGGATATAGGTGAGGGACTAAATATTTTTCTGTAAATCTTTTCCTCACCCCCCCACAAATCCCTGTATTTTTGGATATAGGTGAGGAGAGTTTTTTCTGAACCATTTAAACGGATATCTGTGGACTCAAGTTTTGTAAACAAACCGTAAATCATTTTCAATTCCCCCTGTAAATCCCCCTTATTGATGGGTATAGGTGAGGGCGAAAATTTTGACACGCAGGAATCAAAGAAAAAGCTTCGCGGAAGTTTTCTTCTGCCATACATACCAAATTTTAAGAAAGGCTGGTGAGTCAATGAAACCATCAATCATCAAAAGCAAAGACGAGCTCCCCATGTTCCTAACGGTCATGGACATGGCGGCCCTGCTCGGCATTTCACGTTCCAGCGCATACGAGCTCGCCGCCGAAGAAGGCTTCCCAAAGCTGAAGCTCGTACCCGGACGTGTCATCATTCCCAGAGATACACTCTTTGAGTGGCTGGATGAGCAAACGAATTTTGAAATGATCAGAAAGGAGGTGAGATAATGGTAGACGTAAAATATCAGTTGGATCCCAAGGATCAGGTCACGGTCATCCGCTTTAACAAAGCAGACGGTCTCGTACACATTGACACTTTCGATAAGGACTTGATTGAAAGTCTCAAGGCAGCACAGAAAAAAGAGCCTGTGATGTTTATCGTGAGTGAGCCTGACCGTTACGGTTGTGTCAGCGCGCTTTTCCCCGAAGCACTTCTTGATGTTGGATTTCATTCCTACGAAGAAGAATGGGAAAAGGACAAGCTCAGACTCTTCCCAAAATGCGAAGGTCTCGCGGATCCGATGACCAACGCGCTCTGTGAAACGGAGTAATACGTTCTCCGAAAATGGCAGGTGGAAGCAGACCTCCCATCTGCCACCACCCACCAAAAACCATGATACAGGAAACAAAGAAAAGACATTTTCACCCATCGCACACAGCGTATGCTGGAAAACAGGATAAAGCCGAGGCTCGCCTCGACATATCACATCGCCCGGCAACGCCTTGCGGTGGAGATTTATGGCTATTTCAAGCCTTTTTGCAAGGTTTACGAGAAAAGCCTCATTTGTTGCATGAGCCTCAAACGGCACTATATTTCAAAATCCGAGCCTCATAATGCCAAAATCCCTAAGGGTTTCAGGCTTTTTCCGAGGCTCAAACAACATCACAAACGAAAGGATCATTACAATGGAAGATAACAAAAAGAATCAAGAAGCAATGCCGGCGAAAAACGTTCGCCTCCGTGTAGACCAATGGGAGGACTGTGACCGACTTGCTAAAAAGCTATCTCTGCCCTCGGAAAAGCACTTCATCCGCGATGCCGTGGACTTTTATATCGAGTTTCTCAATGCGAAAAGCTCCTCCAAGTTCCTCACTCCTGCCCTTGAGTCTGTCATTGACGCCAAGAACCGTGACAGCGAAGGACGCATCAACAGAAACCTTTACAGGCTGGCGGTAGAGCAAAATCACCTTGCAAGAATCATCGCATACACCTACGATATTCCCGATGAAGTGGTGAACGAGCTCCGTGCGCAAGCCATTCGTGACGTGCAGGAAACCAACGGTACGATCCGCGTGGACGAAATCATTCGAGGTAGCTGAGCGTGGCAAAGCTCATTCTGAAGGCTCCTTACTACAAGCCCGGACACAAAACCGAGGAAGGTCGTGGGCGCGGTGGGATGCTGGAATACGTGGCAACTCGCGAGGGTGTTGAGCTGTTGCGCGGAGGTCTTGTTGACTATATCGGCATGCGAAAAGGCTCCTGCGGACTCTTTTCCGACAAGGATGTGACCATCAATCTGAAGGAGCTTTCCGAGGAGATCAATGAGCATCGCGGCAACGTTTGGACTTTAATATTCTCTTTGAAGCGCGAGGATGCCGAGCGTTTGGGCTACAATACCGCCGAGCAATGGATGTATCTTTTGCGCTCACGGCGCAATGATATCGCAAAGGAAATGAACATCGATCCCATGAACTTTCGATGGTACGCAGCCTACCATAACAAGGAGAAAAATCCTCACGTACACATGCTGGTTTGGTCAGATAGACCCTCCGAACCCTACCTCTCGCCCACGGGTATTCACAACATCAAACAGAAGATTGCCGGCGATATCTTTCGCTACGAAATGATGTCGGTTTACAAAAAGCAGACTGAGATTCGTGACGGGCTGAAGGAAGAATTCCGTCAGCGGTTGCACGAGCTGGCGCGGCAGCTACAGACAAGCCCCGGAGAAATTTCTCCCGAGTTCTATCAAAAATTCTCTCTGCTGTGTCAGAACCTTTCGGAGCATAAGGGCAAGAAAACTTATGCTTATCTCGATAGAAAAACAAAATCCTTGGTGGATGATGTCGTAAAAATTCTTGCAACCGACAAAAGAATTGCGGAGATGTATGACCTCTGGCACGAGCTTCGTTGCGAGACATTCCGAACCTATACCGATGTCACGCCCGACAAGATTTCGCTGGAGGATAACAAGGAATTCAAATCCATTCGCAATCAGGTCATCACAATTGCCGCAAATATTGGTACACCTTCCGACGTTCCCTTCCACGATGTTGGTTATGATTACAGCGAGCTGAGGGATCGCGCCAAGGACCTTAGCTACCTTGAAATGATCTCGGACATGGGCAATCACGTTGCCATGTACCGTGTCGGTCGGTACTACTTGGAGCAAGAGTACGATCCAGACGATGCCCTCTATTGGCTGAAGCTGGCGGCAGATCACGGCAACGAGCTGGCTATGTATCAGATATACAAGGGCTACCGCGACGGGATATTTTCCGAGAACTCTTCCGACAAGCTCAAATATCTTCGTATGGCGGTAGATAAAAAATTCGGCTTTGCCGAGTATGAATATGCGAAAACGCAGGACAAGCTCACGCCGGAGGTCAAGCTTGAGTATCTCCAAAGAGCCGCCGATCATGGATGCGGTCAAGCGGAATATGCCATCGGCAAGATCTTTTACGAACGAGATCAGATCGATGATGCGCTCTACTATTTTGAAAAAGCAGGACGGCGTGACAGCATGGCGCGGACGCAACTTGGTCTACTCTACTGCTATTCACTTGACGATTGGGATCGAGGTATGATGCTGCTTCGATCCGCCTCTGATGATGGTTATGCCCCTGCAACAGAAGCCATACGAGCGATCGAGAAAAATCTGGATGCCCGCATTGTCATCGGCATATGCGATCTGTTCTACTATGCCTCCAATCTTCTTGACGAGCGCAGTGATGATTACTATTTCCACGACCACTCGGATGGCGTGGATATCCGTGTCAAGAAGGAAGACAGAGCCAAGCGTATGGGCATCACCATGTCGGGTTTTTAATTGATAACAAATTGATAACTCTTGGCGTTGCCGCTGGATAATCACTTGAACCTGTGGTATCTTTGTGGTACGAAAAAACTATGAAAGGACGAAATAATTATGGCAAAACGCAGACCGCAAGGTGATGGTACGATACACAAGCGCAAGGATGGTCGATGGGAGGCAAGGCTCGTTATCGGTCACAAGAACGATGGCAGCCCGATGTACAAATCGGTCTTCGGCAAAACGCAGAAGCAAGCCTTAAAGCTCCTGCACTCGGCCATCGAAACCTACCGCGACGTTGACCTGACCGAGGACTCGCGCATGACGCTGGGCGAATGGCTCGACAAATGGTTGGACGAGTATATGATATTCACCATCCGAGAAAGCACGCTGAATTCCTATCGGAGTATGGTGAAAAACCAAGTCAAGCCCTTCATCGGGAGCAAGCCTCTCTCTGCCTTGACCACCTCCGAGATGCAGAAATTCTATAACAAGATCAAAAAGGATGGTCGCGTCCGTGAGCATCCGATCCACGGCAAAACGCTTGCCGACAGCATGGTCAGAGGGGTACACATGATGCTCCACGAGGCTCTTGACATGGCGGTCAAGGAGCGACTGATCGTGAAGAATCCCACCAATGGTACGACCATCCCCAAGTGCAATTACCCCGAAAAGCAGGTGCTTGGCGACAGCCAGCTCAACACCTTCCTCGAAGCCATCAAAGCCTATCCCGAATGGACGGACTTCTTCTACACCGAGGTCATGACGGGACTGAGGCGCGGTGAGATCTGCGGTCTGCGCTAGAGTGACGTGGATTTTGGCGAGGGTAAGCTCCGCGTGGAGCGTTCGGTATCGGTGAAAAAGGGCGGAGGTATTCAGATCGGTGAGACCAAGACGGACACGGGTAAGCGCATTATTATTCTGCCGCCCAGCGTCAAGGATATGCTGCTCCGCAGAAAAGTGGAGGCACTCAGCGAGTGGATATTCTATAAATTCGCCAACCCTTGTGAACCGATGAATCCCGATGCAGCCTACCGAAAGCTGAAGGTGATCCTCAAAAATGCTGGGCTTCCGCTGATTCGCTTCCACGATCTGCGCCACACCTTCGCCACCCACGCGACCGACGGCGGTGTGGATCCCAAGACCCTGTCAGGCATCCTCGGACATACCAACGCCAGCTTCACGCTGGACACCTACACACACGTGACCACCGACATGCAGAAGAAAGCCTCGGTCGTGGTCGGCAACATGATGAAAAATATGAAGATTGGAGATTGATTATGGCAAAAAGAAAGTACGGCGACGGCTCTGTATTTCAGCGCAAGGACGGCAGATGGGAAGGCAGACTTGTCGTAGGATATAAGGAAAATGGCTACGCCAAGACCAAAAGCGTGACCGCAAAAACAAAAACCGAGTGCGAGGAACGACTCAAAAAACTCCGTGAGGAAGTCGGACGCAGAAGTGAGCGCATCAAGCCCGATATGCTGTTCGGGGATTGGATCGACTTCTGGTATCAGAACTTCTCCAAGCCCAAGCTCCGCCCCACCACGCAAGCATGCTATGAGGGGCGTATCTACACCCACATCATCCCCGGCATCGGGCAGATACCGCTGTGCAAGCTCACACAGAACGAGCTTCAGCAATTCTACGCACGGCTGAAAAAGTGTGGACGGAAGAAGCACGTGGAGAAATTCGGTGAGGGCTTGTCAGATCGCATGGTGCGCTCCTGCCACACCACCTGCAGGACGGCACTTGAAAAGGCGGTGACCGAAGGGCTGATCCGCATCAATCCTGCGGTTGGATGCAAGCTACCACCGAAAAAGGCAAAAGAAATGCAGGTGCTGACACCTGCCGAGATCATCCGCTTCCTCACCCAAGCCAAGGAGGAAGGCTATTACGAAATATTCCTTCTGGAACTGACCACGGGCATGCGCCGTGGCGAGATCATCGGGCTGAAATGGCGTGACCTCGACCTCGCGACAGGCGAGCTTCATATCGCACGGCAGGTCATTCGAGTCAAGGGCGAAACGGTGGTGTCACAGCCCAAGACAAAATCCTCGATCCGCACGGTCATCCTCGCGCCCGATATGGTCGAGATCCTTGCCGAGCTGAAAGCCGAGGTCAAGGGTGAGTGGATGTTCCCGTCACCCGTCAACGAGGGGCAACCGCGCAACCCTTGCGCCCTCTACCACCGCTTTCAGACCATCCTTGAACGAGCCAAGTGCAAGAAGGTGCGCTTCCACGACCTGCGCCATACCTTCGCCACCATGGCGATTGAGAACGGCATGGATATCAAAACGCTGTCTGCCATGATCGGCCATGTCAGCGCCGAGACCACGCTCAACATATATTCCCATATCACCGATACCATGCAGCTTCAAGCGGCGGTCAAGATTGACCGCGAAATCGGCGGTACAGACGCACAGATGCCCGAACCGACGCCTCTAAAGGCAAGCGAGCAGCCGACACCGAAAGCCCCCGCAGAGCCGAAATTTGAGCCATACAAGGGCAAGATCCGCAAGCCCGGCACGGGTTGCGTGACGATGATAAACGACCACCTCTACGAAGGACGGTTCACGCCAACCAACGCCGATGGCAAGCGTATCTCGCGGAACATCTACGCACAAACGAGAGAGGAATGTGAAGCCAAGCTCGCAGTGCTGATCGTGGAAATGAAAGCCGAGATCAAAGCGGAGAAGGAGAGAAGAAAACAGGCGGGGAGTGCATGATGAAAGAGGGCGACCATGGCGGTCGCCCCTCAATATTTGAGATGCGGTAGACAAAGAGAAATGAGTTTAGGCAAGTAATTTCGCTATTCTTTCCTTTTCTTTGTTGCTTATTTCTCCATTAGAGGTAAGCATATTCAAAAGTTCACTTCCTTCACGCGATAGTTCATTTTCTTTGTAATTAGAAATAATTACTTCTAAATCTTTTGTGTCAATGAATCCATGATGGCACAGAATATGTTGAATAAGCTTATGAGCTTTTGCTTTGTTAACATCAAGAAAAGGAAGAAGTTTGATAGGCTTGATATGAATAGAACGTTTTTGCGAACATAATGAAACAATATCAAGATACATATTTAACAGCGGTTCTGTATAAGTGTTAATATCATCTACAGAATGAAGCATTAGATATGAAGATTCTTGACACTTTTCGGGGGGATAGTTCGTTTTTATGTGCTTCCAGCAAGGGATTAACCATTTTTCAGCATCAAACTTTTCTTTTTGAGCCCACATAGACAATGATCTTAAGAAATATTCAACGAAGTCGGAATCTGAATATGCTTTTTCAAAGGAGTCTTGAGATATAGAGTCTTCATAACGGGCAGAAATTACATAACTGTAGAAGCGGTCTGAAAGAATTCGATCCTTACATTCGCCGGGGATATAGGTAGATGCAGACAAATATGTCGATTCTATTTTTTCTGTTATTTCTTTGAAAAGGTAGCTGGAATTAAGCGTGCACAGAACCAATGCAGTCATATCAAAAGGCTCTTTGTTAACAATGGCATCGAAAATTTTCATAGCTTTACTTGAAGACAAATACTTAAGACGCTGATAATAATAACACATTGTATACTTAAAGGTCTTGTTATTATTATCATGCTCCAGTAGATCAAGTAACAGATTGCACTCTGATTCTTTTAATTCATCTCCAAGTAGCGTTTTCCTTGAAACATAGCAGTTTAGCAAAGCTCCAAATTTATCAAAATCACCGTAGTTAATGAGATTGGTTAAAACATGCTCATCCCCAATAAACGCGGGATCTCCATCAATTGATATATATAACCATGGATTTATAGCACTCAACGCCTTTTGAACAAGCTCGCTATCCTGAATTTCAACATCAGACAAAAGGGCAAAAATTGTCTTGGAGATTTCCTTGTTTACCGATACGTCTTGGATAATTTCTCCAAGAATGTCCAAGTAAGAACTAACGAGCACAGTATGAGAGTTGAGCTTGTTTTTGTTGATATTGAGTTCATGTAATACGGAGTTTCGTAAAGAGGGAGAAAGATTTTTCAATGTGGATAATACTGTATTAATTACATCATCTTCTAAGCTCAGCAATAATTGAACAAATTTCACACCGCAGTCGGACACGGATAAATCATCCTCGGTCTTGCTACAGAGTTCATTCAACTTATTGATCCACTTTTCATAAGGAACATTTTCAAAGAGATCCCGGCTCATTGAAATTTTGCTTTCCCATTTTCCACCATGGACATAATCACAATCTCGAGCCATTTCTACAGTAGGATATGGTTTTATTTGCTGTTCGAGCAAACCGGCAACTGTAACTTTGCTTTTAGGATTAGAAAACAATAACAACAAGGCAAGTCTTTTGGACAATATCAAATTATTATAGCGGAGAACCTCTTTATCATCAAATAACTTGTAGGTATCTATTTCAAACTTGGATTCCATTACTATATCATGTAATCGGTCTTGAACTTCCACATCCAAATATTCATTTTTTATTTGATTTTCCAAAAGCAAATAAGATTCATGATATAACGAGTAATAATTGAATAACTCACTGTTTATTACAAGGTCGGAAACGTTATGATTGTGTTTTCGCGCTAAATACAACCCCAATTTTTTTACAGCTATGTTAGCGTTTGATATTGCATCGCTGAGCAATCTTTTTTGCATTTCTAATGTTGATCTTGAAAAGGCAAGAGTTAATTCAGTTAAGACAATTTTCCAATAGTCTTTATGATTTTTATAAATATGATCTAAGTCATGGGTATACAAGAAGAGATTATATTTGTCCGAAGGTGCCGCAATAATAAGCAGATGTTTGAAATATTCAAAGACATTTGTCGAGATGTAGTCGTTTGTAATCTCATTATTAAACTGTTTGAAAAACAATTCAATAATATACGCTTTCTCGTCACGGAATGAATCTATTTCAACGCCTTCAAATAACCAATCAAAGAGCTTGCTTATGAAAGTCCAATCCCAAGATGTTACGCGATGTAAAGTTGAAATTTTGTGCAAACCAAATCCAAACAAATCACTATTACGACCGATTCTCATTAACAAATCCAAATGCTTGTCTTGGATTGAATCCTTATCCAAAGCAAGAATAATCTGGATTATGTTTTTATTGATAAAAGAGTAATTCCCGCGTAATGCTGTGATTTGTTCTGGGCAAATTTGATCTAAAAACGTACAAGCTGCTTTTTGCGCATTAGTGTCGTCTGATCTTACCCAATCAACAAAAAGTTCCAACAATGGCCATGCTCGATATGCGATTTTTATGTCCATCTGTTTTTGTGAATATAGACCATCCCTGTAAAAGTGCTCTATCCAATTGCTATTTCCAGTTCCTTGTATTTCGCGAGATATTTGCACCTCGGTAGTAGGGGCCAAGCTGGGATCTAACAGGAATCGCTTTATGGTAGCATAGTTTGCATCATTAAAATTGGCTATAGATTCAGATATTGTTTCCGTTATGGGAACTATTGTTCTTTTTTGGTAATCATCAAACAAAGCATTTAACACGTCAATTAGTGAATCGTATCCGTTTTTGCTAATATCATAAGGGATGATTTCGATGTTGAGTGCCTCAAAATAAGATTTTTTTACTTCGAACAGAAGATCATCATTTTGACAAAAAGGATGCAGAACATATACTTTTCTGGGCGAGGTGGCTGTATGACCGGATTTGGTTACTACATAATCAATTAATTCGAACTCATTTAAACCATATCCAACAAAAACGATGGTATTGTCATCTTCGAAAATCGTTCTCAAGAAACCAATAAAGTCTGGATCGTTATATCTTTCAACATATTGAGGGGCTGTGAAAACCAAGTTGTTGTTGTGTTCATCAATATTCTCGGTGTAATGGCCGTGCAAATAAAACAAGTGGTTTTGACGCCTCTGACTTTCGCTTTTTAATATGGTAAGATTATAATCCTCGTGGCATAATGCGCTTCCTATAATCTCCTCAAAAAGGTTGTCGGCATTCGTTGTAAGGAAGATGGCCTCAAAACGATTAAGAATTTCATATATGTTTTCTTTGGATTCAAACACTTTTTGATTTGGAATCATTCCTTGGCCAAAATACTTGTAAAAGTCGCTAAGCCGACCTTCTTGCTCAAACTTTTTGTATGCAACGGTAATACGTTCTTTGCTACTTGGAACATCTCTTAGAATTGCATTATTATCTTTGAAATCAGGGAATGCTTTCCTAACTAAAAAAGCAGAAAAATCGTCCCAACCCATAATTCCCATTATGCGAGATACTCCAGCACCAATGAAAAAAACAAGCTTTCTATTTTCAAAAGCTTTCAAAATATTTTCTTCAAACTTTGGACCTTTAGACAAGATTTCGTTCAAAGTGCCTTTCATTTAGGTAGATCTCCTTTTGTTTTATGGGAATAATAAAATCAGCCGCAGAGTTTCCCCTGCGGCTTCAACTGCGGTCAAAACCGCGATTTTTTGGTATTCAAACGCCTTATGAATACCCGAATTGGTCGGAGTGACAGGATTCGAACCTGCGGCATCGACGTCCCAAACGTCGCGCGCTACCAACTGCGCCACACCCCGATGTGTGATTTTTATTCGATTTTTGGTCAATTTCTGTAAGTGGTCAAATCTGTGGTCAATCCTCTTTTTAAGGGGTTTTTTGTTTTGCTTGAAAGTGCAAATAAGTCAATGTTTACAAAGGCTTTCGGCGTTTTCGCTCTCGGTTGAACTTTGCGTCGGTCACACGCTCCCAAACGTCGCGCGCTACCAACTGCGCCACACCCCGAAGTGTGAAAAATATTCGATTTTCAGGTCAATTTCCGTAAGTGGTCAAATCTGTGGTCAAAACATTTTGTCGGTGTTTTTTTGAAAAGGGTAACACCCGAAAAAGTGAGTGTTTTCAAGGATTTTCAGCGTTTTAGAAAACTCACGGCAGGAAACTGCCTGCATGCTCCCAAACCGGGAGCACTGCCATCTGCGCTACATTCCGTGATGTCAATTTCGGTATTTCAGGGTGCTGCATTCGCAGCACCCTGAATCATATTTGGGAGTTCCCTTTTGGGATATTTCCCTTTTGGGATTCTTCTCTTTTTCGGAATTACTCCTCGTCGCCGTCAAGAGCCTCGAGGTCCTCAACGTCGTCCTCGTCGATGATGCAAGCGAACTTTTCGCCGCATGCGGGGCAACGCAGATTGTCCTCGTCGATATCGCCCTCAAAGCAAATGATCTCGCCGCAAGAGGGGCACTCGACCTCAAAGATCTCCTCGAACTCGTCCTCGAGATCCTCTAAGTCATCGTCAAAAGGGATGTCGCACTCCAGGCCGCAGCTTTCGCAGTCGCCGTCGCATTCTTCCCAATCCTCGTCATCCCAGTCCTCGTCGTCCTCGTCGAAGTCATAGTCGCCCTCGTCCAGGAGATAGTCCTCAACATCGCCAAGATCGGTATCGATCTCATCTACGTATTCCTCCAGATCAGCCAGATCCTCGTCGAGCTCGTCAACCAGGTCAGCAAGATCAGAGGTCAGCTCGATCAGCGCGGACAGCAGCTTGCCCTCTGCGCTCTCCTTATCGTAATTCAAGCCTTCTGCCAAACCCTTCAGGTAAGCAGCCTTTTCGGTAATGGTCATAATTACTCTTTTCCTTTCTGTTGATTTTCGGCCCTCGCCGCAGGAAAATTATGCTCTGGACAGATACTCGCCGGTTCTGGTGTCGATCTTGAGCACGTCGCCTACGTTGATGAACAGGGGAACCTTGATCTCAGCGCCGGTTTCCAGAGTTGCGGGCTTGAGGGTATTGGTTGCGGTGTTGCCTGCAAAGCCGGGATCGGTATCGGTAACCTCAAGCTCTACGAATGTGGGGGGCTCTACTGCGAAGATGTTGCCCTTGTAGGACATGATCTTGCAGAACATTTCTTCCTTTACGAACTTGAAGGAATCGCCAACCTTGTCGTGAGCAACCAGGGTCTCTTCCCAGGTCTCGGTATCCATGAAGTGATACAGGTCGCCATCGTCGTAGGAATACTGCATATCCTTTCTGTCAATGTATGCATTCTCGAACTTATCTGTGGGAGAGAAGGTTCTTTCCACAACAGTGCCGGTAATGACGTTCTTGATCTTGGTGCGCACAAATGCAGCACCCTTACCGGGCTTTACGTGCTGGAATTCGATAACCTGGAATACGTTACCGTCCATATCAAAAGTGATGCCGTTCTTAAAATCGCCAGCTACTACCATTTTGTTTGTCCTCCAATATTAACCGTGAATATTTTGGTCTGATTATACAGTTCATTTTATTATACACCAATTCCGCGCCTTTTTCAAGAGGGTTTTGCACATTTTTTGCGCAAGATGCGAGATTTTCTTATATATTTCCAAAAATCAAAGAAAAAATGCGGGATAAACCCATCCCCCGAGTGTCATCCTGCAGGGGACAGCGTCATGCCGCAAGCGGCGAACGTCCCGAGCGCAGCAAAACTTCGACTACGCAAAAATCCCAATCAAGATCCTTCGCTGCGCGTTTGGGGCCGTCATTCTCGAGCGCAGCGAAGAATCTTGCCCCAAACGCTTGCTCAAGGATGACGGATTGGAATTTTTGCTCCGCTCAGAATGACACTCGGGGGAAACGCTGCGGGAGCAAGCCCCCGCCCTACACTCATCAACCAATGATCTGTGCACAGGATATAGGCACCCACTTTTTTAATATGGCCGGTACTTTTTTCGTTTTCTGTGTTGACAATCGCGCCAAAATCGGGTACAATAATTATATATGCCGTTTTTTGCCCTGCTGCGTGCAAGGGAAAACGGCGGAATTCGGAGGAAGTGACTTTGATCTTCAGCATGACCGCCTTTGGGCGCGACAAGCAGACCGTTGCGGGCAAGGATATTACCGTGGAGATCCGCTCGGTCAACAACAGATTTTTTGATTGCTCGGTACGCATGCCCCGCGCATTCTCGTACCTGGAGGAAAAGATCAAGCCCTACCTGCAAAGCCGCGGGATTTCGCGCGGTAAGGTGGACGTCAACATCTCGATCGACGTGCTGGATACGCAGGGCGTTTCGATCGTGCTGGACGAGGGCTACGCCAAGGGTTACCTCGACGCGCTTTACGCGCTGCGCGACACGTTCTCTCTTGCCGACGACATCAGCGTCATGACGGTTGCGCGCAACCAGGAGATCTTCAAGGTCAAAAAGCCCGAGGAGGACACCGAAAAGGATTGGCAGGCACTGCTTACCGTGCTTTCGGTTGCGACCGACCGATTCCTGGACGCTCGCCGCTGTGAGGGCGCGCGCATCGAATCCGATCTGCGCGGCAAGATGCACAACATCATGACCCGTGTGGACACCATTGAGCAGCTTTCGGGCGACGACATCGTGACCTACCGCCAAAGACTTGAAGAAAAGATCCGCGCGGTACTGGCAGATGCCGTGGTCACGGTGGACGAAAACCGCATTCTGACAGAGTGCGCCATCTATGCCGACAAGGTTGCCATCGACGAGGAGCTGGTTCGCCTGCGCTCGCATTTCGTGGCCTTTGAGCAATACTTGAAAAGCGACCAGCCGGTTGGCCGCAGCATTGATTTCCTGTTGCAGGAGATCAACCGCGAGATCAACACCACGGGCTCCAAGTGCTCCAACGCCGCCATTGCAAAGCTGGTGGTCGAGGTCAAGACCGAGCTTGAAAAGATCCGCGAGCAGATCCAGAATATTGAATAAATAGCGTGAAAGCTCACTCTATCAGACCGTTTCGTCTGCTGTTCACGCATAAACTTCACCTGAAAATGGGGCCCAACCCATTTTCGGAGCAAAGCTCCACGGTGAAGTTTCAACACTAGGAGGTTAGTATGAACTTTATCAACGTAGGCTATGGAAATATGGTAGCCGTGGAGCGCATTGTGACGCTGGCTGCCCCCGACTCCGCTCCCATTAAGCGTCTGATCCAGGACGCAAAGGATGCAGGACGCGTCATTGACGTGACCTGCGGCAGAAAGACCCGCGCGGTCATCATTACCGATTCCGAGCACGTCATCCTCTCGGCGCTGCAGGCAGAGACCATTGCAAACCGCCTGACCACCGACCAGGATTACGATGACACCGAAGAGGAAGAATAACCAAGTTATTAAAATTATCTTACATATTGATTTTGAAAGGAATTAACTATGCTTTATCCTACCATCAACCAACTGACCAAGAACGAATTCAACCGCTACGAGCTGGCTATCGCGACTGCAAAGTGCGCACGCATCATCACCGGCGAATACGTCAAGCAGCGCGAGCAGGCTGAGGCTTCCATGACCGGTAACAAGGAGACCGACAAGCCCCTGAACACCATGATCGACAAGGAAGTGCGCGATGAAAAGGCTGTCAAGATCGCAATCGGCCGCATTCACAAGGGCGAATACAAGATCGTAAGAGAGACTCCCGAGCAGGAGCTCAACTGACTCACCCACACAAAGGAGTGAATTTCGTGAACCGTTGCGAAGGCGCAAACGAATACGCAGGGGTATATATCTTAGATAACCCCTACTGTATCGATGCCTCCTACGATTACTATATCCCCCAAGACATACGCGCCTCGGTCACCCCGGGCGTGTTTGTCACTGTGCCGTTCGGACACGGA
This sequence comes from Clostridia bacterium, assembly GCA_017503325.1. GTDB lineage: Bacteria > Bacillota > Clostridia > Oscillospirales > CAG-272 > SVQP01. The sequence goes on from JAFVTI010000014.1 coordinate 18,563, forward strand.
AACCGCAAACAGATCGGCGTGGTTGCCACGGTGCACAGCACCGCTTCGGCAAAGCGCATCAAGAGCATTGCGGGACTGTGCGCCGAACGGATTTGCTTATCCTTTGAAATGCTGTCCCTTTGCCTTTGGCTGCACGAGCAAACGCTTTGCACCGTGGGCGAGGCCATCCGCTGCGTGCTGCCCTCTGCCTCCATGTCCCATATGGTGGACTATTACAGTCCCGTTCCCGGGCTGGACCCGCAGAGCTTTGACAGGCACGTGGAAGCCTCTCATCTGTTGGTATACAACTACATAGTTGCCCGTGAGCGCGTCAGCATGCAAGCGCTGCGCGCGCGCTTTGGTGCAGGGGTGGGAGAGACCGTCACCTTCCTTACCGACAAGGGCTTTGTGCACAAGTTCACCGAGGAAAAGCAGGGCTCGGACGGCGTTTTCACCACGCTTTATTCGCTGAATATCGATAGAGACGAGGCAGAGCGCATTCTCGCGGGCAACAAGACCGCAGCCGTGCGCCTGACCTCACAAAAGCAAAAAGCCTTGCTTTCCCGTGCGCTGGAGCTGGGGAGATCCGCTGACAAGGACGAGATCTGCCGCGGCACCGATGCAGGAGCAGCACAGCTCAAGGCCTTGGTGGACAAGGGCGTGCTTACAGCCGAGAAAAAGCAGGTCTATCGCAACCCTTACGCCATTGTCGACGACTTTACCCCCATGCCCGACCCCGTGCTCAACCACGAGCAGGCCGAGGCTGTGCGTGCGCTTTGCGAAATGGCGGACAGCGGCCAGGCCCGCGCGGCACTCTTATTCGGCGTGACAGGCAGCGGCAAAACCTACGTCATGGCAAAGCTGCTGGACAAGATCTTAGCCGACGGCAAGGGCGCGATCTTAATGCTGCCCGAAATCTCGCTGACCCCACAATCCGTAGCTCTGTTCTGCGCAAGATACGGCAACACGGTGGCTGTGATTCATTCGGGCCTTTCTGCAGGCGAGCGACAGGACGCTTACGCCCGCATCAGCTCGGGCAAGGCGCGACTGGTCATCGGTACGCGCTCGGCCGTGTTTGCTCCCGTGCCCAATCTGGGCCTTATCATCATGGACGAGGAGCAGGAGCACACGTACAAATCCGACCAGGACCCCAAATACCACGCACGCGACGTAGCCCGCTGGCGTTGCGCCCACAACAAGGCGCTTTTGCTGCTGGCATCGGCCACGCCCTCACTTGAAAGCTACGCCAAGGCACAGGCAGGGACTTATACCCTGCTGACCTTGACAGAACGATACAACAAGACCAATCTCCCCGAGGTCACGGTGGCAGACATGCGCACAGAGGCGGCTGCCGGCTTTTCCTCTCCGCTGGGATCTTTGCTGACCGAGGCGCTGGATAACACGGTCAAGGACGGAAGACAGGCCGTACTGTTTCTCAACCGTCGCGGCTATCACCGCTTTGTGTCCTGCGCATCCTGCGGCACGGCCATCACCTGCCCGCATTGCTCGGTGGCCATGACCTATCACGTTAAAAACGGCACGTACACCGACGGCGAGCTGATCTGCCATTGGTGCGGCACACGTATGCCCGTGCCCACAAAATGCCCATCGTGCGATTCCCCGCACCTGCGGCACAACGGCTTTGGCACGCAGCGCGTGCAGGAGGAGCTGGAGACGCTTTTGCCGGACGCGCGCGTCATGCGCCTGGACGCGGACACCACCTCGGCAAAATTCTCCATGGATAAGCTGCTTGGCGAGTTCCGCGATGGCAAGGCCAACGTCATGATCGGCACGCAGATGGTGACCAAGGGGCACAACTTCCCCGACGTCACGCTTGTGGGCGTGCTGTTGGCCGACGCCTCGCTTTACGTGGACGACTACCGTGCTGCCGAGCGCACCTTTGCCATGCTGACGCAGGTCATCGGACGTGCGGGACGCGGCGACGTGCAAGGGCGCGCCATCATTCAGACAAACAACCCCGACAGCGACGTGATCACGCTGGCCTGCGCGCAGGATTACCACACCTTTTATGAGCGCGAGATCAAGCTGCGCCGCCTGCTCACCTTCCCGCCCTATTGCGACATTGTACTGCTGACGCTGACCGCAGCCGACGAAAAGGAGCTGATGATCCACGCCGTGCGACTGCGCGAGGAGCTGGACAGACTTGGCTCCGGGGATTTTTGCGACGTGCCCATGCTGATCTTCGGGCCTTTTGAAGCCCCCGTTTACCGTGTGGAGGAAAAATACCGCATGAGACTTGTGATCAAATGCCGACTGAACAAGCGCTCTCGCGAGCTTTTCTCCAAAATTCTGATCCGTTTTGGCAAGGACGGCGCAAAAAAGCCGATCCTCGGTATAGATTTCAACCCATCATCACTATAATATAAGGAGTTTGACTCATGGCTAAATTGAGAATTGTAAAATACGGCGACGAGGTACTGCGCAAGACCTGTCGCCCCGTAGATACCGTTACCCCCCGCATCAAAACTCTGCTTGACGACATGGTGGAGACCATGCGTGCAGCCGATGGCTGCGGCCTTGCAGCGCCCCAGGTGGGCATTCTGCGCCGCATTGCAGTTGTCGAGGTTGAGCCCGGCGAGGTGTACGAGATGATCAACCCCAAGATTGTTGCGCGCGCAGGCACGCAGGAGGAGACCGAGGGCTGCCTTTCCCTGCCCGGCAAGTGGGGCACGACGCGCAGACCCATGCACGTCACGGTGCGCTACACCAACCGCGACGGTGAGGTGGTAGAGGCGTCGGGCAGCGGCCTTCTGGCACGCGCATTCTGCCACGAGATCGACCATTTGGACGGCGTGCTCTTTATTGACGAGGCGCTGGAAGTGGTGGAAGAATAATTCCCCCCGGGAGGTGACTTTATGAAGATCTTATTCATGGGTACGCCCGATTTTGCCGTCTTTACACTCAAAGCACTGGTTGAGCGCGGAGAGAACGTGATCGGTGTGGTCACGCAGACAGACAAGCCGCGCGGACGCGGCTACGAGCTTTTGCCCACACCTGTAAAAGTGTATGCACAGGAGCATAACATCCCCGTCTATCAGCCCAAGACGCTGCGCGACGAGGCGTTTGCTTCTCTGCTTGCAGAGATCGACCCCGAGCTGATCATAGTGGTGGCCTTTGGCAAAATTCTGCCCGTCAACGTGCTGGAGTACCCCAAATACGGCTGCATCAACGTGCACGGCTCGCTGCTGCCCGCTTACCGCGGTGCGGCACCCATGCAGCGTGCCATCATGGACGGCTGTGCCGAAACAGGCATTACCACCATGTACATGGCCGAGGGACTGGACACGGGCGATATGCTGCTCAAGGCATCCTTGCCGATCGAGGAATCCGATAACTTCGAGACCATTCACGATAAGCTTGGCGCGCTTGGCGCACAAACCATGCTTGACACGCTGGACGCTTTGCGTCAAGGCACACTCGTGCCCGAGGTGCAGGATGATTCGCTTGCAAATTATGCGGAAAAGATTCAGAAGAGCGATCTGCTCCTGGACTTTTCGCTTGACGCGCGCACGCTGCACAACCACATTCGCGGCACCTCTCCCATTCCCCTTTCCTTTACGCATCTGCCAAACGGATCTTTGCTCAAGGTATACGCCGCACGCGTATACGACGAGGACAAGGTGCACGACAAAGCGCCCGGCACGGTTGTCGGGCTTGACGGCGAAATCCTGGTTGCCTGCGGCAAGGGCACGCTTGCCCTGACCTCGGTCATTCCCGAGGGCAAAAAGCGCATGGGGGCTGCCGACTACATCCGCGGCAGAAAGCTGAACGTGGGAGATTTGCTATCCTAAAGGAGTTTTTTTATGTTCTTTTACTACCCTTTCTTTGACTGGACCTATATCATTCTGCTCCCCGCGCTGATCTTCGCCTTTTTTGCGCAGATCCGCGTCAAGAGTGCGTTTGAGGCGGGCAATAGGATCAAAACCTCGCACGGCATTACGGGAGCAAAGGCCGCACGCAAGATTTTGGACGACAACGGCCTTTACGACATTTCCATCGAGCGCGTAGGCGGCCATCTGACCGACCACTTTGACCCCAAGGAGGGCGTTATCCGCCTTTCCGAAAGCGTTTATGACAGCACAAGCGCTGCAGCGGTGGGTGTTGCCGCGCACGAGGCGGGGCACGCGGTGCAATATGCAACCGATTATTTCCCCATTCGTCTGCGCGCCGCCATCATTCCGATAACCCGCTTTGGCTCTGCCTTGGCCATGCCCCTGTTTCTGATCGGAATTCTGCTTTCTTACGTATATTTCCAAGCCCCCTCGCAAATCGCAGAGATTCTGATGGTTTCGGGCATTGCGCTCTATTCCTTCTCTACCCTGTTTCAGCTGATCACGCTGCCCGTGGAATTCAACGCCTCTCGTCGGGCCTTGGCCATCCTTGAGGACTGGGGCACGCTGACCGAGGGCGAGCAGAGGGCCGCCAAAAGCGTACTCAGCGCGGCTGCTTTGACCTACGTGGCAGCACTTGCCACCTCCCTGCTCTCGCTTTTGCGCTTGGTGCTGATTTTCAGCGGAAGAAGAGGGCGCGACTGATGGAGCAGATGCAAAATCCTGCACGCGCGCTTGCGCTGCAGATCCTCAACCGCACCGATTCGGCGGGTCAGTACACCAACTTAGCACTTGACTCCGCGCTCAAAAAGAGTTCCCTTTCCGCGCCCGACAAGGCGCTTGTGACCATTCTCGTATACGGCGTGACCGAGCGCAGAATTACGCTTGACTACCTTGCGGACGCGCTTTCCTCGCGCCCCATGGAGGCCCTGGATGGCACGGTCCGCAATCTTTTGCGCATGGGTCTTTACCAGCTTTGCTACCTTGACCGCATTCCCGCTCACGCAGCCGTGAGCGAAACGGTCTCGCTTGCACCCCGCCGCGCACGCGGCTTTGTCAACGCCGTTTTGCGTGAATATACCCGTCGGGGGCAAGACATCTCCTTCCCCGACAAAACAACCGACCCCGACAGATACCTGTCGGTTACCTATTCCCTTCCCGTTCCGCTTTGCCGTAAGCTGGTCGGCATTTTCGGCCGCGAGCGCGCAGAGTCGGTTATGGAAGCCTTTGGCCACGCGCCGCCCGTGACGCTGCGCGTCAACACACTCAAAGCCTCTCCCGAGCAAATGGCCAGCGAGCTTTGCGAGCTGGGATACCGCGTGCAGGCCTCGGACGTACTGCCCACGGCACTCCGCGCGCCCGATTTTATCCCCTCCGGCTCCCCGCAGCTGCAAGAGGGACAGGCCTTTGTGCAGGATCTCGCCTCGCAGATCTGCGTGGAGGTGCTGGGTGCACAGCCGGGAGACTGTGTCATTGACGCCTGCGCTTGCCCCGGCTCCAAAACCTTCGGAACGGCCATTCGCATGCAAAACAAGGGCAAGATCCTTGCTTACGACCTGCACAAGAGCAAGCTTTCGCTGATTGAAAGCGGTGCTGCGCGCTTGGGCATTGACATCATTGAGGTGCGCGAGCGCGACGCAAGATCGCACGATCCCGAGCTGCGGGAAATTGCCGACCGCGTGCTTTGCGACGTGCCCTGCTCCGGCTTTGGCGTGCTTGCCAAAAAGCCCGAGATCCGCTACAAGGATCTCTCGGACGCAGCCGCGCTGCCCGACATTCAGCTTGCCATTTTGCAAAACTGCTGCCGCTACGTCAAAGACGGCGGCGTGCTGGTGTATTCCACCTGCACCATCTTCCCCGAGGAAAACGAGCAGAACGTGGCAAGATTTCTGGCATCTCACCCCGAATTTTCCCCCGAGGATTTCAGCCTTGGCGGCATTTGCTCAACGGGCGGCATGCTGACGCTGACCCCCGACGCGCACGGCACGGACGGGTTCTTTATTGCCAAGCTGGTCAAGCGGGCGTAAATACAGTAAAAATACCTCCCCTACGGCGGGTATGCCATACACGATTGAAAACACATATAAGGATAAAATATGGAAAACATTCTCTCCCTGCTCCCCGAGGAGCTTGAGGCCCTAATGGCGCAGATCGGGGAGCCCAAATACCGCGCGCGCCAGCTCTTTTCGGGACTGCACAAGGGTCTTGCCCCCGAGGAGATTACCAACGTGGGCAAAAAAACGGTGGCAAAGCTTTCGGAAGTAACCACCTACCACCTGCCCACGCCGCGCCGCCGCCTGGTCTCTGCCATTGACGGCACCATCAAATACTTATTTGAGCTTGCCGACGGCAACTGCGTAGAGGCCGTCGTCATGCACTACAAGCACGGCTCCACCATCTGCATTTCGTCGCAGGTGGGCTGCCGCATGGGCTGCAAGTTCTGCGCCTCCACCATTGGCGGCCGCGTGCGCGATCTGACCCCCGCCGAGCTGATCGGCCAGGTGATTGCCGCGCAAAAGGACATGAGCGCGCACGACCCCGACGCGCGCATCGGCGGCATTGTCATGATGGGCATCGGTGAGCCCCTGGACAACTTTGACAACGTGATCAAATTCTTGAAGCTTGTCAACGCAGAGGACGGCATTTGCATCGGCTACCGCCACATCTCGCTCTCTACCTGCGGCATCGTGGACAAGATCTACGAGCTTGCCAAGCAGGACCTGCCCATCACGCTCTCGATCTCCCTGCACGCACCCGACGACACCACGCGTTCCTCGATCATGCCCATCAACCAAAAATGGGGTGTGGATGCGCTGCTCTCGGCCTGCAAGGACTACTTTGCAGCCACGGGGCGTCGCATTTCCTTTGAATACACGCTGATTCGCGGCAAAAACGACTCGGTCGCCTCGGCCGAGCAGCTGGCAAGCGTGCTCAACTCCCGCCTGCGCTCGCGCAGCGAGACCATGCCCATTCACGTCAATCTCATTCCGGTCAACCCGGTCGAGGAATCCGGCTTTGACCGCTCCGAGGACAAGGCCGTCAAGGCATTTGCGGCAGCACTTGAGAAAAAGGGCATTCGCGCCACCGTGCGCCGTAAGCTGGGCGCGGATATCAATGCGTCTTGCGGTCAGCTGCGCCGCGCAGAGCAGAATAAGACTTAAATCATTCGTTTTTCACTTTTTCAAGGACGGTTACGATATGGAATTGATCCATTGCGGAAGAATTATCAAAGGCGTTGGCGGTCTTTACCAAGTAAAGCTGCTTGACAATATTCCCCTGCCCGAGGGTCAGGACGCGCAAGCGCCCATCCCTTGCCGCGCCAAGGGGGCTTTTCGGCATGAGAACATCACCCCCCTGGTGGGTGACATCGTCTCCTTGGAGTTTGAGCAGGCCGAAGCCGGCGCGCGCGATGCGATCGCGCTGATCTCGGACATTGCTCCGCGCAAGAACGCGCTGATCCGTCCGCCGCTTGCTAATTTGGACATCATGTTCGTCTCTTTTGCCGCGGCCAAGCCCGCACCCGTGCTGGAAACGGTGGACAAACTGATCTGTATCTTGGAGCACCATAACATCACCCCCGTGGTTGTCATCACCAAGCAGGACGCCAACCCTGCTTACGCCAAGGAGCTTTACGAGATCTATCGCAAGGCGGGCTTTGACACCTTTATGACCAGCAGCAAGGATTCTTTCGGCATCGACGAGATCAAGGCTTACATCAAAGACAACTGCGAGGGCAGGATCTCGGCCTTTGCGGGCGCGTCCGGCGTGGGCAAATCCACGCTGCTCAATGCGCTCTTCCCCTCTTTGGAGCTCTCCACAGGCGAGATCAGCCGCAAGATCGAGCGCGGCAAGCACACCACCCGCACGGTCGAGCTTTTCCGCATGCCCGAAACAGAAAGCGGCTACATTGCCGACACCCCCGGCTTTTCTATGCTGGATTTTGCCCGCTTTGACTTCTTTTCCAAGGAGGACCTGCCCCTGACCATGCGCGAATTTGCGCCCTACCTCGGAAAGTGCCGCTTTACCAAGTGCTCGCACACCAAGGAGCAGGGCTGCGCAATTTTAGAGGCGGTCAAGGCGGGGATCATTCCCCCCTCGCGCCACGCCAGCTTTGTGGCCATTTACGACGTGCTCAAAAACAAGCACGATTGGGATACTTAAGGAGAGATCAATATGCGCGCTTTTATTTACGTAGGCGGGAGCATTTACCCCGAGAATATTACCGAGCACCCAAAGGGCGAGGATCTGCGCATCGCGGCCGACGGCGGCTACGCCAATGCCAAGCGCCTTGGCGAGCGCATCGACATTGCGGTGGGCGACTTTGATTCCTTTGCCAAGCAAAAAATCGACGAGGGCGTTGAGCTTGTTGAGCTGCCTGCAGAAAAGGATCTGACCGACTCGCAGGTCTGCGTGGAGACCGCCATTTCACGCGGTGCTGACGAGATCATCATCATAGGCGGCCTTTCGGGCAGGCTGGACCACACGCTTGCCAACCTCTCTGTTTTGCAGGACCTGCACGCGCGCCACATACACGGTTACATCACCGACGGAAACAACCGCGCACACTATATCAAGGCCACCAGCCATCTTGTAGCGCGCAGCGCATACAAGTACCTCTCTCTGATCGCCGTGGACGAGACCTGCAAGGGCGTTTCGATCAAGGGCTGTAAGTACGAGCTGAAAAATCAGCCCGTGCACCGCAGACTGCAATTTGCCGTTTCCAACGAGATCACGGGCAACTGCGCCCTCGTCTCGGTCAAAAAGGGCGGGCTTTACGTCATAGAATCGCGCGAGCAGTAACCTTTTTGCCCTGCGCATCATATCCTTTTAGTAAAAAAATACCGAAAGGAGAGGTGCGTATGAAGGTTATGACGCTCAAAACCCCCAGATTCATTTCCGCGATCATTCGTTTTTTTACCAAGAATAAAAATCGATAGGACTACATAAATGACACAAAAAGAACTCAAAAACAACGGATTTTTGCCCCTGAACGCGGCCGAAATGGCTGAGCTTGGCTGGGATGCGCCCGATTTCGTGTACGTCACGGGTGACGCTTACGTGGATCACCCCTCGTTTGGCGTTTCCATCATCTCGCGCGTGCTGGAGGATGCAGGCTTTCGCGTAGCCATCCTCTCGCAGCCCGACTACAAGAGCGCGGACGCCTTCCGCACCTTCGGCAAGCCCAGACTCGGCTTTTTGGTGACGGCGGGCAACATTGACTCGATGGTGGCGCACTACACGGTATCCAAGAAAAAGCGCACGTACGACTACTACTCCCCCGGCGGCAAGATGGGTCTGCGCCCCGACCGCGCGACCATCGTATATTCCAACCGTATCCGCGAGGCCTACGGGGATATTCCGATCATTCTGGGCGGCCTGGAAGCCTCCCTGCGCCGCTTTGCCCACTACGATTACTGGGAGGATCGCGTGCGCCGCTCGGTTCTGGTGGACAGCCGCGCCGACATTCTGACCTACGGCATGGGCGAGAAGATCCTTGTGCGCATCGCGCAGCTGCTGGATCGCGGCGTTCCGGTCAAAAAGATCCGCGACGTACGCGGCACGGTATGGGTGGGCAAGCCCGAGGACACGGTGCATTTCCCCATCGCTGCGACCTTTGATTACAACGAGCTCAAGACCGACAAGGCAGCCTACGCGCGTGCCTTTGGCGTGCAATACAAGAACCAGGACAGCATTACCGGCAAGGCCATCTGCGAGACTTACGACGGCAAGATGCTGGTGCAAAACCCGCCCATGCAGCCGCTGGAGAGAGACGAGCTGGACGCGGTGTACGCCCTGCCCTACACCCGCACTTATCACCCGTCCTATCAGAAAGACGGCGGCGTGCCCGGTATTGAAGAGGTTCGTTTTTCGATCACGCATAACCGCGGCTGCTTTGGCAGCTGCAACTTCTGCGCGCTGGCCTTTCACCAAGGCCGCACCGTGCGCTCGCGCAGCATTGAAAGCTGTGTGGCAGAGGCCAAGAAGATTACCGAAATGCCGGATTTCAAGGGCTACATTCACGACGTGGGTGGGCCTACCGCCAACTTCCGCGCGCCCGCCTGTCAAAAGCAGCTGACCGACGGCGTTTGCCCCGGCAGGAAGTGTCTTGCGCCCAAGCCCTGCCCCAATCTGCAGGTGGATCATACCGAATACATCGAGCTTCTCTCGCGCATCGAAGCTCTCCCCCGCGTCAAAAAGGTCTTTATCCGCTCGGGCATCCGATTCGACTATCTGCTCTTGGACAAGGACGACGCTTTCTTCAAAAAGCTGGTCAAGGATCATGTGTCGGGTCAGCTCAAGGTTGCGCCCGAGCATTGCTCCTCGCCCGTGCTTCGCGCCATGGGCAAGCCGGATTTTGCGGTTTACGAGCAGTTCCGCGACAAATACTTTGATCTTTGTGCGGCCGTCGGCAAGGAGCAGTATCTCGTGCCCTATCTGATGTCCAGCCACCCGGGCTCGACGCTTAACGACGCGGTAGAGCTTGCACTCTGCCTCAAGCGTCACCACTACGCGCCCGAGCAGGTGCAGGATTATTATCCCACCCCCGGTACGGCATCCACCGTCATGTACTACACGGGCATCAATCCCTTGGACGGCAAGCAGGTCTACGTGGCCACCGATTACCACGAAAAGCAGCTGCAGCGCGCGCTGCTCCAATACAACCGCCCCGAAAATGCACCCATGGTGCGCGAAGCCCTGCAAAAGGCAGGCCGCGAGGATCTGATCGGCTACTCGGCAGAGTGCCTGGTGCGTCCCGCAGGCGGCGCGGCAGGAAAAGGCGCAAAGCCGAACGGGAAGGCACAGGGCGGCAAACCCACACAGGGCAAAAAGCCCGGAGCGAAAGCAGGTGGCAAGCCCTTGGCGAAACCCACAGCCAAAGCAAGCACAGCACCCGCGGCAAAGACCGAAAAGAAAAAGCCGACCTACAAGGCCGGCTGGGCAAAGCCCAAGAAAAAGAAATAAGCAGATACGGCTCGGCATTTCGCCGAGCCGTTTTGCTTTGTGCATGATGTATTTTATTTTTGAATGATCACGTCGTACAGCGTATACTTGACCGGCGAATCGCCGCGGTTGCTGTAAACCAGCTCTCCGCTCGCATCCGTGATCTCGATGTAGCACTCACCACCCTCGCCGTACTCGGCAAACATGGTGTGCCCACCAACCAGCGTACCCTGCACGGGCGCGATATTCTCCGCGCTCTGCCCGTTGACGTACACGATCAGGGTTCTCGGGAGCACGGTCAGCTTGGCTGTGTTGACCGTCAGGTTGCACATAGCCGTGATATCGCGACCATTCTGATCGAATACGCGCACGTCAAGCATCTCCACGTCCTTACTTCCCGTCACGGTAAGCCCCGCACCAAACGTCACACTCACCGAAAATCCTTCCGGCAAGCCCTGCGTCCAGAAATCGTCCTTTTCGCAGTTTTTCTCGGTGCCGTCGTAGGTAAAGGTCTTTTCATACGCCGTAACCGTGATATCCAGGGACACCTCCAGCGTGCCGTATTCGTATACGATGGTCAGCTCCTGGCCGGCCTCGTTATACGCACGCGCGACAAAGGTGTTTTCGCTCTCGCCCACCTCAGTCTGCGAGCCCGTAAAGGTAACCTCCAGGAAAAATCCTTCGGGCAGCTCATAGGGTGCAAGCTCGGGGCAGGTCAACTTCTCACCGTCGTACGTCTTGGACGCGCTCTCGGAGCGCAGGACAAGCTCGTAATCGGCGGCATTTTCCAGCACACGCAGCGTACCGTACTGCTTGGTGATCGCAAAGCGATCGGTCACATCCTCGCCGTCCTCGGAGAAAACGTACACCTCAAAGGTATTCTCGCTCTCGCCCGGCTCCACTCTCTCGCCCGTAAAGACGACCTCCAAGCTGTATCCCTCGGGCAGCTTGTAGTCCGAAAGCTCGTGGCAGACAAGCGGTGTGCCGTCATAAATCTTGAGTGCGTCACCCGAGGTCAGCGTCAGCTTGATCTGATCCCAGACCTCCAGCGTGCCAAAGCTCTTGACCACGTTGCAAAACGCGGTGACGTCGTTGCCCTGGGCATCGTAAACGATCACGTCAAAGGTATTTTGGCTCTTGCCCACCTCAGTCTGCGAGCCTGTAAAGACCACGTCTACGGTAAATCCGCCCTTGATCGTGTACTTTTTGAGCTCGTGGCAGACCAGCGCCTGTCCGTTATAATGGCGCGACGCGCTCTCGGAGGTCAGCTTGATATACTTTTTATAAATGGTAACCGTGCACTTATTTGCGGTAACCTCATAGTTGGCTGTCACGTCCTCGCCGTTTCGGTCATACACCGTGTACTGACGGATTCGAAGCGTATGCGCGCCGTCGGTGGCAGGGGTTTCGGGGGCGTCAAGCTCCACGTAATGCCCGGGGGCTAAGCCGATGGGCTCGTATCCCGCCTGCTCCAAATCCACGCCGTAGCCGTCGTATTCCTTGGAATAGCGGTCGGGCAGATACAGCGTCAAGGGGGCGGGCAGCACCGTCACCGACAGATTCTCGCCCTCGGTCGTAATATTGTAGCAATCGGTCACGTCCTCGCCGTTTGCGTTATAGACGCGAGGAGAGGCAAACGTGGGATCGGTCTTGTCTCCGATCTCGGGGGTATCCACGCCGACCTCAAGCACGATGCTCTCGCCGTGCACAAGTCCCTGATACTTCAGCTGCGACTGCGGCACGGTCAAGATCGTGCTGCCGTTATAGACGGGCTCTGTGTGACCCACCGAAACAAACAAATCTCTTGGCGTGACTCTCAGCGTGCCAAGCGTGCCCTCGTCGTAAATAAACTCATAATTATTCGTGACCTCGCGACCGTTTTGGTCTGCGATGATCAGCGTCACTCTGTTTTCCTTCTCGCCTGTACGCGTCAGAGAAACGGCGTTGACACCCTTGACGCGATGCCCTTCAAGCAGCTCGGTCAAGCAGGCATATTCCCTGTTTTGCAGGGGTAAGCCGTCGTAAACCTTTTCTGCGTCAAACGACTGCATATACAAAGGATAGGGATTGGCAATCTCCAGCGTGCCCTCGATGACCGTGAAGTCATACTTGTAGCTGACGTCGTTGCCGTCCTTGTCCAGCACACGGATGCTTGTAAGCGCATTTTTCCATTGGCCCACGTCGCTGACGCCGTTTGCATATTGGTACGAAACGTACAGCACGTCTCCTTCGAGCATCTGTCCCTTGGTTCGCTCGTAATACGGTGCGGAAATCACGTTGCCGTCATACGTTTCCTGATATGCACTGCCCGTTTCCAACGTAATTTCAATGGGTCGGACCACCAAAGTACCGTAAACGAAGGAAATATCATAATAATCGGTCACGTCGCGGCCACCCTCATTGCGGATGCGCAACGACTCCAGCGTATTGGACACCGAGCCGATCTCGTAAAGTCCTTCGGAATACGCAAACACACCAAGGATCTCGTGCCCGTCGATCAGACCCGAGCCGCCCACCTTGATCTCGGTGCTGACGGCGGGGATATCCTCGTATCTGACAGTCTTGCTGCCCGTGGTGACCGTGATCTTGCGTCTGACGATCTCTACCTCACCGTCGGTATAGGTGATATCGTAATTGCCGCTGACGTCACGTCCGCGCGCGTCCGTGACGCTGCAGCCCGTGACGCGCATGGGGTGCACGCCAAGCTCGATGCCGTCCGAAACCACGGCAAGCTGCACCTTTTGCCCCTGCGCAAGGCCTTGGGCGTAATCGGTGGCATCACACGTGCCGGAGTAGGGCTTGGCGGTATACTCACCCTCTACAATGGGTGCACCGATATACAGCGGCGCTTGCTTGACGGTATAGCGTCCGGGGGTGAGCGTGATCAAATAATTGCGGGTCACATCCTGCCCCGTGGCGGTATACACCTTGGGCGCGACCTTATCATTTTTGTGCGTGCCCACGTCGGTGACGTAATCGGCGTTGACCGAACCGCCCAGCACGTGGCCGGGGATCAGATTGCCCGAGATCAGCGTCATTTGCGTGGCGTTATCCATGGGCTTGCCGTCATACACCTTATTTCCGCTGGACGAGCGCACCGAGATCGACACGGGCGTGACGGTCAGCTTGCCCTGCGTGGTCTTGACGTCAAAGTTTTTGGTGACGTCGCGTCCGCGCGTGTCGGTAATGACGATTCCTGTAAATCCGACCGGGCAAGTACCCACGTCGGTCTGCGAGCCGGTCAGCGAGAAGGATACGTGATATCCGCTTACTCCCCATTCTACGCCCACGCCGTCATTTGGCAGATCTGCTGCCGAGAGCGGCGTACCGTCGTACTGCTTGGAGGCACTCGGCGCAGTCAGCGTAAGCCCGATGCCCTCGATCTTGATGGTGTTGCCCTCAAATCGGAAGTTATAATTCTTGGTGCGATCCGCTCCGCTGCTCTTGGCCACAACGGAAATATACTCCTCGGGAATGGTATAGGTATAAGAACCGACGTCCACGGGCACGGACACGACCTGTCCGTTCCTTTCATACACGATGGCATCCATGACGTTCGGCGAAAACCTGACCACATGCCCCTTGCCCTCGTAATTCTCTATCAGCTGGTTATATCCGTCCGGCCGGGGTACGGTGACTACCTGGCCGTTATATTGCGTGGTAATGGGATCAAATTTGATGACCAGGGTGCGCTTTGCAACCGTCAGCTTGCCTTCTCCCGCAAGGCTCGCGGCATACCAATCCGTCGCGTCCACCGTCTTACCAATGCCTTGCTTATGCATGATGCGGTACTGCACGCTGTAGGTGCTCTCGCCCGCCTCGGTCTGCGAGCCCTGCGTGCCGACAATCTCAATATAATCGTCACCAAGCAGCGCGCCGCCCACCACGTTGAAAAGCGTATCCGCGCTATACGCGGCGGGATCCAGAGGTGTGGCATCATAGGTTTTGAACAGAGGCTCAAGCTCCAGGCGCAACGGTGCGCCCTTTGCCACGGTCAGCGTGCCGTACGTCACCTTGAAGTCATAATTCTTGGTCACGTTTTTGCCGTCCGTGGACATGATCGTGTAATCCACGCGGTTGACGCAGCTGCCCGGCTCGGTCAAGGTAGCGGCATTCGAGGGAGAGAGCTTATGCCCGCGCGCAAGACTGCCCTGCACCACGCTGTAATCCGTCCAGCTTTGCGCCTTGCCGTTATATACAAGTCCGTAGCTGTCGCCCGTGCGCACGTACAGCGTGCGCGGCTTGACGGTCAAAGAACCGAAATCGTACGTAATATCATAGTTTTTGGTCGTATCCTGATTGCCCCACATGACCTGCACCTGCACCTTGTTGTCCACGGGGCGGCTTGTGACGTCGGTCACGCCCGTTTTTGCGCTGTGCACAAGCTTGATATACTGCCCCGAGCAAAGCGTGCCGCTCTCGATGCGATATTCGCTTGTGTGCTGCATGATACCGCTGTATTCCAGCGTCACGTCGGGCGTGGAGATACGCAGAGGCCTCTTTTCGATGATGATCTTGCAAACGTCTACCTTAATGTCATAATAAGAGGTGCGATCCTGCCCCGACTGCGAGAACACCTTGACACGCGCTGAGTTGTTATATCTGCCTGCGTCGCTTTGGTTGTTGGTGGCCACCACGCTGAGTGTATCGCCAAGCAGCAAAGAGCCCGATGTCTGGAAATAATGCGAGGTGCTGCCGCCAAGGCCGTCGTACACCTTGGTAATATCCACGGGTCTGCCGTTTTTCATTTCATTGGCCACAACGACCGTCAGATCTCTTTTCTTGACCCTGATGGTGCCGCGCCCGCCCGAAAGCGAGTAGCCCGAGGTGACGTCGTTGCCCCCACGGTCACGGATGACCACGGATGATGCATCGATGACCAGCACCATGCCGCCGCTTCCGTCATATTCATAAGACGCAGCGGCCGCCACGTCCACCTTGTGCCCCTTGGCCAGCTGCGACGAGGAGATTTCCCAATGCTTGCCGTATTCGGGTTTTTCACCGTACGGCACAGAGGCACCGAACTTTGCGCTGGGCGTCAGCCTGACCTCGCGGCGGTACAGCGTGATCGTGCTCTCCTCGCTATAGATCTTTTTGCCCAAAAATCCCTTGGTGATGACCGCGCGCACGCGGTAGCTGCCCGGAGTTGCAGGCTGCTCGGAAGACCAAACATCGCTCCCCGCACGTGCATACTCGCACTCGTACGTGCCAAACAGCACAAAGCAATCGTACTCCGGCTTATCGCCGAACGCAACGTACTCCTGCTGCAAGGAAAGCTCTCCGAAGTAAATTCCGCGCAGCGAGAGATAGCCAAGCAACGCAACCGCTGCCACGATCAGCAGCACGATTGCGCACTTGACGCATATTTTGAATATTCTGGCCGCGGGGAGATACCCTCTGACCTTTTTCTCATATGCCTCGTACATCATAAATCTACTCCGGAGTGTTTTTTGTTTCTTTTAAGGTGCCAGCACGGTCAAGGTGCCGGGCAGAATGGTAATCTGGTAATTTGCGGTCACGTCGCGACCGTAATTGTCAACGATACGGATCTTGGTCACCATGCTCTCGCCAATTCCCACGTTGGTCTGGCTGCCCGTAACAGTATACGAGTCAAACGCCTGACCCGGGGCAAGCGCACCCTTGACAAGCTCGTATCCGTCCGCGCGCAGGGGGCGACCGTCATACGTCTTTTGTGCGCTGTTTGTCTGCAGCGTCAGCTCGATCGGCCGAATGCGCAGCGATCCTGCCGAAATGCGCACGTCATATTGATCGGAAATATCCATGCCGTCCGCGTCCAGAATGTGCCAATCGGGCAGGTTGGCAATGCTGCCAACGCCTTCAAGCACGGGCAGGGTGTAGATCAGCTCGTGTCCGCGTGCATACAGCGCGTCGGCGTCATATTCGAGCTGCGTGCCCTGCAGCGGGATGGCATCGTACGTTTTGGAAAGGCTCTCTGTGCTCATTGCCAGCTCGTACAAGTACACCTTGAGCGTGCCGCTTATACACTTGATATCGAAATTGTGCGTCACGTCCACGCCGTCAGCGTTGGTCACGACCACGTTTTCAACCACGTTCTCGCTCTGCCCTACCTCGGTCTGCGAGCCATTGACGCTTGCGCTGACCTCATAAGTGCTTGCAAAATCTGCGTTTTTGAAGGAATAGGTAAAGGTCTGTGCCGTCAACACCTCGCCGTCGTAAACCTTTTTGCCCGAGGCTGCCACGACGCTCAGCGTCGGCCGTCTGACCTCAATGACGCCGTCACGGCGCACGATATGGTACTGCGAGGTGACGTCCTTGCCGGTTTCATCCTCGATGATGACCTTTCCGATCACCGACGCGCTCTGCCCTGCCTCGGTCTGCGAGCCGCTGACCTCAACGTAGACGATCTCGTGACCCTCTTGCAGGCTGCCGCTTGTGATGACCACGTGCTCAGCACGCACGGTGTAAGCAAGGCCGTTGTAGTAGCCGATCAGCTTGACCGGTGTCAGCTCCAGCGCATCTGCGGGGGTATCGCTGCTTACGCCCGGTGTGGGATCGATCCTGACCCAACCAAGACCCGGGATAAAGATCTCCACCCATGCGTGCGCATCTGCACCCTTGACCTCGGTCCACGTGCCGCTGACCGCATCCGTGCTGTATCCCACCACGTAGCGCGCGGGGATGCCCAGCGTGCGGTACAGGAGCGTTGCCGCGCTTGCAAAGTGGCGGCACACGCCGCTCTTCGACTCGGTCAGGAAATAAACCACCTCGTCCTTTCCTGCGGGGCAATCGGGGTAATTCAGATCATATACGGCTGCCGAGCGCACAAAGTCCGCCACGTCCTCAATGATCGACAAGCGGTTTGCCTCAAGCCCGTTTTTCTTTGCAATTTGTGCAAGGGCTTCGCGGGTAGATGAGGGCACGGACAGATACTGCGCGTACACAAACTCGGCATACGCCTGCAGCTCCTTGTCGTCATCGTCAAGTCCCGCCGCTGCGTAGCGCAAGGCCTCGGCATAGGAATACTCCCAGCTGTACGCCTCCAGCACGTACGCCATGGTAAAGGGCGCGGTGACGACGTCGTTGACTGCACCCGCGGCACCCTCGGCGGTATAATCGGGAAGCAGATACTGGCTTCCGTAAATTTCAATATCATAGGTCGTGGCCACTTTGCCGTGTGCGGCCAGCGCGCGACCCGTGCTGTACAGCATATTATAGGATGCCGACGGATAGGTCATAGCCTCTCCCCAGCCCCAGCTGCCCGTGCTCTCGCGGTAAGCATACTCACCGTAGCTCTTCCAGCGCAAATAGACCCGACCGCTCCTGTCCGCACGCACGCGGGCAGCGGTGGCATCCTGATTCTGCACGTCGTTATCAAGGCCGCCGTCATCCGAGATCTCGCCACCCGTCAAAGGAGAGGATGCGTAGACCTCCAGAATGCCGAACACGTATGCAATATCGTAGCGGTAGGTCACGTCCTCGCCCGTCGCCTCATCGATGATGATGACCGAAAAGGTGTTATCCGAAAAGCCGATCTCGGTCTGCGAGCCGGTAAAGAACGGAGAGATCACATGCCCATCCTCCAACACGCCCGACATCAGCGCATATTGCTCACAGGTCAAAGGCTCACCCGTATAGGGCGCGGATTTTGAGCCCGAGGAAATGGTCAGCTTTTCCATTTCATCACGGTCAATGCCGTGAACGAGCGAGATCTCGTAATTGTACGTAACGTCCTCGGGGCCGATCAAGGGATCATAGACCTCACCCTGCTCGGCAAAGACGTGCACGTCGTACAGCATAAACTCCACCGTACCCTCGGCATTCTTGACTGCATCCACGCGCGCGCTCATATTGTGCCCCTCGACAAGCGAGCCCTTGGTAATATACCATTTGCCCTCGGGAAGCACGTCGCCCGTATGATTCTTGATGCACGGGCTTGCCGATATCTCAATGGGGCGCGGCTTGACCTCCAGCGTGCCCACGCGCACGGTAATATCGTAATAGGACGCAACGTCACCGCCCGTGGAGCCGTCCGAGTACTTGTTGCGCACGCGAACAGAGATATTGTTGGTCACCGTGCCCACGTTGGTAACGCTTTCGGGGAAGGTCACGTCCAGGTAGTGATTATCCATCAATTCCCCGTCCACCGTGTAGGATTCGTAGCGCAATGGCGTGCCGTCGTAGAACTTGGACGCGCCGTACGAGGTAACGGTAATGGGGCGCTTGAGCACGGTCAGCGTGCCGTAAATATAGGAAATTGAGAAATTGCGGTCAGCTGCCCCCTCTTTGTTGCGGATCGAGACGGCAAAGGTATTTTTGGAAGTACCGGGCACGGTCTGCTTCCCCGTGAACTTGGCGTCTGCCGTATATCCGCTCGGGAGCTTGCCTGTCACGATCTGCCAATCCTCATTGGTCAGCCATGCGCCGTCGTACACCTTTTGCGCGTCCTCGGATCTGAGCACCAGCTTGCAGGGAGAGACGGTCAGCTTGCCCGGGCGGGTTTCCAGCTTGTAATGATTGGTCACGTCTGCACCGATCTCGTCTACGATCTTAATGCGCACCACGTTTTCCATGCTGCCCACGTCAGTCAGCGAAGCATCAAATTCCGCCTCGATCCTGTGCCCCTTTTGCAGCTTGCCGCTCTTGATCTTGTATTCATGGCACTCCAGAGCCTCTCCGTCAAATTGCTTTTGTGCACTGCCTGCCACCACGACAAGCGCAGAAGGTCTTGTATCGATCACGCCCGTGACGATCAGACCCATATAAATTGCCAGCAGCATCACGATGCCAAGCACCGCGCTGCCGATCAGTACTGTCGAGGATTTTCTGTTCATCTCGGACATCCTTTCTTGATAGTAAAATGTTTCGATTGTTTTCTGCGGGAGCAAGCCCCCGCCCTACGGGTTATTCTGGCATCACGCCGCTCTTTCAAATCTGCGCAAATACTCCTTGCAAAGCTTCATGCGGTCGTAGCCGAACAGCTCGTCAAGATAATTGCAAAGCTCCTCTACGCTGTTGC
Organism: Clostridia bacterium; assembly: GCA_017503325.1. Classification (GTDB taxonomy): domain Bacteria; phylum Bacillota; class Clostridia; order Oscillospirales; family CAG-272; genus SVQP01. Next base: position 38,333 of record JAFVTI010000014.1, read on the forward strand.
GCACGTAGATGGGGTTCTGCGCCTCTAACTTTCTGAACACCTTCTTGGAC
>JAFVTI010000002.1 GCA_017503325.1 Clostridia bacterium
AGCTACAAGCTCATAAGAAAGCCCTTTTTCCTCAAGCATATCCTTGTAGTATTTATCATAATTGTCCGAATAACGAATAATACCGAGCTTGTATTCGTTTTCAAGAAGCTTTTTTATGGTCTTTTTGGAGTTGGTTTCCTTATAATATATTTCTACGGGAGTATCTCCGATGTTTTTTGAAAACTCTGCCATCGCAGCAGAGATATAGCACGCACGAGGAACAGAGATGGAAAATTTACGTTTTTTATGCGAGCCGTCACGGTAGGACTGCTCGATCTTATCGATACGGTGCAAAATATCACGCGCGTAATCTATAAACTCTTCGCCGTCGGGCGTCAAAACCATGCCCTTTGCGCTTCTCTGAAAGATCGTAATCCCCAGATCCGCTTCAAGCTCTTTGATGGATCGGCTGATATTTGGTTGCGCGATCATCAGTGTTTCAGCTGCTTTATTGAGCGATCCAAGTCTTGCAACCTCGACTGCGTATTTCATATGCAAAATATTCATATACGTCCTCCTACCCTTGCATTGCTTGCATACTGCTCTTATTGTAACACAAGAATGTGAATAATTCAAGGCATTTGAGATGCTTATTCGCCAATTTTCTACGTCCTTCATCCCCAAGCTTTAGTATCCCTGTTTTTCTCGTCTTCCGGGCGGTTACGGTGGCTCCCCGACGGGAAACCGGCAAAAAAGATTGGTCTAAAACCGTCTAAAACCGAATGAAAAATGGACAGAAAAAAGGCACCCTGTTGGGTGCCTACTAAGTCGTGCTAACCTACGCCCTCTCGCGTCGCATAGTCGCCGCGCGTCGCTCGATACACTCGCTCCTTCGGCTCCTTGCTTTGGCTCGACCGTTCTGTTTCAAACGATATGCAATCGTTTGAAACAGAACTAACCCAACGAGCTACGCTCGTCGAATCGCAATCGAAGATTGCGAGTTCAAATCCCACCTCCGCAACCAAACGAAAAAACCACCCTGATGGGTGGTTTTTTCGTTTGGTTGCGGAGGTGGGATTTGAACCTCACGACCTCCGGGTTATGAGCCCGACGAGCTACCAGGCTGCTCTACTCCGCGATATTGAATTTTTCCCGCTTGGTGCCGGTGACCGGGGTCGAACCGGTACGATACTCTCGTATCACGGGATTTTAAGTCCCGGGCGTCTGCCTGTTCCGCCACACCGGCGTTCAAGCATGGCCTTTTCAAAGGACTCATATATTATAGCATCCGTTTTCCCGTTTGTCAACCCCTTTTTTGAAAAAAGTAAAAATTCTTTTCGATTCTTTTCTGATTTTTTCGCACACTTCGACAGACGCTTGTCATATCTGCAAGTTTCCTGCCCTGTCAAGCGTCGCGTTGCGGATCAAACTTTCACCAAATATGCAATCTTATCCCCGTTTGGGCTACATACTCTCTCTTTCCGTTGTTGAAATCTCTCGTTCTTTTTGCTATAATGGTGTCAACGGATCCGGAACATCAAAAATTAAGGAGTATTTTTTATGACGATAGGAAAAAACATTGCTGAACTGAGAAAAAGCAGCGGCATGACGCAGGAGCAGCTTGCGGAAATGCTTGGCGTGACCCCTCAAGCGGTTTCCAAATGGGAAAATGAGGTCACCATGCCCGATATCATGCTTCTTCCTGTCATTGCAGGATGCTTTGACATTACGATTGACGAGCTTTACGGCAGCAGAAAGTCGGCTGAAAAGCGTAAGGCAGTAAATTATGATGAGATTCCCGAGATGCTGTACGACACAATCATTGAGCTGACGCAGCGCGGCTGGGTGGACAGCGTGGAAGGCAAGGATCTTGCCCTGGAAAAAGAAAAAATGAGATCTTATCTGGATGAAAACCGTCAAGTGAAAACGGTCACGTTTTCCAATGAAGGCGGGGCGATCATTGCCACGTCGGAGATCGGGCTTTTGCACAGAGGAAAAGCGAATGCAGAGCAGCTTGTAACGGATGAGATCGGACGGGTGCTTGAGATCTTATCAAAGCCTGCCGTAAAAAAGGTCTTTGCTTTTCAGACTGAAAACATTTCCAAGCCCATTACAGCTCCCTATGCAGCAAAAAAATGCGGTATTACTTCCGAGGAAGCGGCAATGGCGCTGGAGCTTTTGACCGAGATCCACGTCGATCACCCGACAGAGGTCATGCTGGACGAGGACTCGCCCGTGCGCATGTATTCGCTTGACAGCGGCGAGTGGGTGATGTATGCGCTGATGATTTTGAAGACCGCAAGACTGATGGAGGAAAACCAACAGCACTACTTCAATTATCGCGGCTCCTACAATAACCTTTGGATTCAGTAATTGTCTTGTATCATCGATTCCCGACACTTTTTATAAAACTGCCCCGACAGATTTTGCATCTGTCGGGGTTACTCTTTGTCTTCTGCGTAGCAGTTTTTATCTTGTTCGTAGGGGCGTTCTGCGAACGCCCGCGGGCGAACACAGTTCGCCCCTACCGTATATCAGATAAACATCTTTATGAGAAACAGCCCTTCGCTCGTCTTTTTATTTTCTCTTTTCCCTTTTATCGATCAGCTTGACCGCGTCTATGCCGGACATCGCGGCGATGGGCAAGCCGCCGGGGGCCATGAGCCATTGCGTGGCAAGCATGACGTTAGCAAGGCCCGGAACATCACCCGACAGCAGCATGGGAGGAGATCCCGCAGGCATGATAAAGCTCATAAACGAGCCAACCTGCGACTCTACGAAGCGACGATAGGTTGCGGGAGTCCAGGAATCGATGCAGGTAATTTTGCCCTTGAGTGCGGGCATGCGCTCACATAGGATCTCTTGCACCGCCTCGACCATGCGCTGCTTATTCTGCGCGTATGCCGCTTTGTCGCTATACAGCTCTACCGATTTTTTCGCGTCGTTCTCCAGGCAATAGATCATGGTCTGCATAAGGCTCTTTCCCTCGGGAGAAAAGCTCGGCTCATGCGAAAACTCGCGCAGCATAACGTAATCACCGCAAAGCAATTTCCTGTACTGCTCGGGGATCTCGTAGATCATTTCTCCCACAAAGGGTACGTTTTCACCGTCAAAGACGAACGCGCACTGATGGCATGCAAAGCGGATCATCTTGGGATCCCGATACTGCGCTGCCAGCTTTTTTGGCATATACGAGCGATCCAGCAGCGTACCGAAAGCCACGTCCGGGTCGGCTGTAATGATCACGTAATCCGCGCGCACGGTCGTGCCATCGTCCAGCAGCACGGACTCTGCCCTGCCGCTCTTTGTGTTGATCCTCTGCACGCCGTTTTTGAGCTGCAGCGCGCCGCCCAAAGAGCGATACCGCTCGACCATACGGTCTGCCATAGCGCAGGACGAGCCTTGCGGAATACCGCCGTTTTTGCCCGTAAAGGTCGCAAACACCATAATCAAGGCAAGAGAGCTGAAGTGTCCGAGCATAAACGAAAGGAAAAACTCCTTTAGCACGGGATGCTTGAAGCGGTCTGCCAGATCCTTGACGCTGCAATTGTAATACTTGAGCAGCTCGGGTAGTGCGGTCAGCTTTTCCCATGCATTGCTTGCGCGCTCGCAATCCTTACCGCCCATCCCCTGCAGGCGTTGCAAGGATCTCATAGCCTTGACAAAGCCCTTGATCTCCTTTTTGTCCGCCGGTGAGATCGCCAGCATATCGCGCTCCAAGATCTCGACGTCTTTACTAAGCGATAGCTTTGTTCCATCCGGATGCTCGTAGGTATACAGCGTTTGGGGCTGATACACCGGGATATCCTCGCCGAGTGCGCCGACTTTTTCCCACATTTTGTAAAAGCCGGTGACCGGATTGGTGCCCGTGAGCCAATGGATGCAGTTATCGATGTGATAGCCTTGGCGATCCCAGCCGGTCAGGTTTCCGCCGGCCTTGAAATGCCGCTCGTAAATGGTTGCACTGTGTCCGTGCAGCTGCGCATAAATCCCTGCGGTAAGCCCCGAAACGCCTGCACCTATAATGAGAATATTTGCCATATCATAGTTTCCGTTTCTGTAATTTCAAAGACAATTATTCCCTGCAGGTCAGATAAATAATCTGATATTCCTCGGAAAGGGCGTCAAGCAGCCTGCGTGCGGCGCGGGCGCGCTCGTCATCCAGATACACGAACGGGTCGTCCAGCACAAGGCAAGGCTTTTGCTGCTCGAAAAGTCCGTCCGCCAAGGAAAGCCGCAGGCAAAAGCCTACCATGTCTCTCCAGCCGCTGCTCAGATACTCAATGCTGCGGCTCTTGCCCTTTTCCATGAGCATGACGCCGAAGTCGGTATCCATGGTGAACTTCAGCCCATCGCCGCCCAGCTGCTGCATGCGGCCCACAAAGGCGTTCTGCATCTTATCGAGGTAACGCGAAGAAAGATTTTCTCTTGCAAGGGTCATGTACTTCTCTGCCAGTACAATGGCCTGATAATTGGCGTTTTGCACCTCCAAGGTGTCCTGCAGCGCCTGCTGCTCGGCGACAAGTGTGCCGTACGCATCGGCGGATTCGTACAAGGCCTCTGCCTTTTGCACAAGTGCGCTCAGCAGTGCACTCTGCTCCTGATATCTCTGTCGGCTCTGCTCCCAGGCTGCCGAGATTGCCTCGGGATCGGCGGGCTGCTCGTCCTGCCCCCCAGCCTCGGCAAGGCTGCGCACGTTGTTTTCCAGCGCAAACTTACGTGCTGCATCCTCTTTTTGCGCGATCTCCTGTCTGCGTCTTTGTACGTCCGAGAGCACGGTACGCATCTCAGCCAACACAAACGCGCAATCCGCGCGGTCAAAGGGTCTGTTCCAGCGACCAAGGAAGGTGCTGATGCCATCCCATGCCTCGTCCGCCTCGGCTAAAATGCCCTCGTAAAGCTCATCCTTGGCCTTTTGCTGCTCGCAAAGGCGCAGATATTGCTCGGTGGTATGCCTGAGTGCGGTGAGCGCGGAGATATAGCCCGCATCCACCCCCAGCGCGTGCTTTTGCGCAAGCGCGACCGGCAGGGCGGCTTTATCTGTGTACTTTTCCTTATATTCCTGCACAAGACCAAGCTCGCGATCGCGCTTTTCCAGCAGCTGCTTTTTGGTCTCGATCTTGAGTGCCGCATCTGCTGCGCGCTTGCTTCTGCCCGAAAGCTGAGCGGCATTGATCGCGCTCAACAAAACGAACACGGCAAGCCCCAGCATGGCCACGCCGCCGATCCCGCTGATGATGCCAAGCGCTGTGCGGCTGCTAAGCAGCATGACGGCTGCCACGATCAGCAAAGCGACCGACAAGCAAGCCAGAATCACGCCAAACACCTTGCCCGCAGCGGCCCTTCTGCCCTGCTTGCCCGCCTTGGGCGGGGTGGGATCGCCGATAGCATCGGCCTCATCCTGCAAAAAATCTGCCTGCGCCTTGTGCGCACGGATCTCGCTTTCGATATTTTTGAGCTCGTCGCACACGCCAAGCGCCTCGTTGATCTCGGCAATCGGCGTCACGCCGTTTCGGAACGTGGGTGCAAGAGTCGCGATAGCCTCCTTGGTGGCGGTATCGCTCTGCATCTGCTGCGCTCTGCCCGCAAGCGTGGTCAGCTGCCCCGCCAGGAGCTGGTGCTTTTCCGCCTCGGCAAGCGTGGGAAGCTCTCCCTTAAATTCGCCCTCAATGGCCTCAGCTGCCCGCTTGGCGGCAGAGATCTCGCTGCGCATACGGCTGTAGGTCTCCAGCGTAGCGCGTCTTTCCTTTTGCCCCACCGCACGCGTCAGCTCGCGGTGCAGCTTTTGCATCTGCTGCTCACTCTCGGCCACGACGGGACCGAGCTCTGCGATTTCGCGATCCAGCTGCTGTGCCTGTGACTTTTGCGCGGCGCACACCTCGATCTGTCTTTGCAGCTCAAGCGATCTGCGCTCGTTCGCATAGATCTCTCCGCGCTCGCCCGTGGTTTTATAGTAACGCTTGCGCTTGACCAGCACGTCAATGGCCTGCTCGTAGTTGCCAAGGTCGTTCTCCGCCTCCAGGAGATGATTGAGCTTGGTATTGATGCTGTTGTTGGCGGATTTATCCACCTTTCCGTGGATATGCGCAGAGGCGTCCATGTACACCGTGCGGCTAAAGCCATCCGCGTCAATGCCGAACAGCTCCTGCCCGATCTGCTCGCTGTAATCGTTGCTGAGCTTTCCCGTGTCCAGAGCGTACAGCGAAAAGGTGTCCTCGCTCTCCTTTGCACCAAAGAAGCGCTCGATACGGTACTGCTTTCCGTCCGCCTCGAATTCCAAATTGCCACCAAAGCTGCCGCCCGCCCAAGGCGTGAAGCGCTTGCGGGGATTCTCTGCCACGCTGCGCGCGCGGGTATCTCCAAGGCCGTAGAACATGCTGCGCAAAAAGGCCGCAAAGGTGCTCTTGCCCCAACCGTTGGGGGCTGCGATGACGTTGACGCCATCGGAAAATTCATAAGTAAAATCCTGCAGGTTGCCAAATCCCGCAATGTAGAGTCGGATCAGCTTCATGCGTCCACCTCCTCACCGCCCAGCGCGCGGATTCCCTTTTCAATGACCCGCATCTTAACCTGCTCGTCAAGATCGGAGGCAAGCACTAAGCGCACAAACTCGCCCTTGAGCGAAATATCGTTGCGGTAATCCTCGGCGCGGATACTGAGCTTGGTTTTATCGTACACCTTGGCAAAGTAAAAGCGATCCGACAGCACGCCTGCCGCGTAGGATGCGTCGTGGCAGGTATCGGGGGCAACGCTGCCCACAAGCTCCAGCTTGACAAGATCCTGCGTTGAGGCTGTGCGACAAGCCTCGATCACGGTCTGCTCAAGAGAGAGCAGGCTGTCACAGCCCGACACGTCCGCCTCGAATACGTGGCACTTGCGTCTTGCCAAAGAGACAAACTGCACGGCCACCTTGCCCTCCTCGCTCACATCCAGCATGACAAAGCCCTTATTGCCGCATTCGTCAAAGCCTCTGCCCTCGGGGCAGCCTGCATAGCAGTACGTACCGCGCGCATCCAGCGTATCGATGCGGAAGGTATGGATATGGCCAAGTGCCAGATAATCCAAGCCCTTTCCTGCCAGCGCGCGCAGATTGACGCCCGCATCAAAGCGGTTGTCCGATTCATAGATCTGCCCGTGCAGCACGGCGATATTGACGCGATCGGGATCGGGCGAGAGCGCGTCGTAGGTTTCCTTATTTGCAGGGTCGACGCAGCCGAAAATGCTGACCCCGTCTATTCTGTATTCCTGCCACGTATCCGAAAACACGTGCAGATTTTGGGGCAGCGGCGCTTTGGTGTCGGTAAAGCCTACCTCACCCTCGTCGTGGTTGCCCGAAAGATAGAAAAATTCAATTTGCGGATACTGCGCCATCAGATCAAGCACGTAAGCTCTGGTACGCTTGGCACAGGATGCACCGTCAAACAAGTCGCCCGCGATCAGCACACCGCGCACGTCATGCTCCGCTCCGTAGCGCACCATGTCCGCAAAGCCCGCAAGCAGCTCCCTTTTGCGCTCCTTGGCTTGCTCGGGCGAAAGATTGGATTCCATAACCGAATCCAGATGGATATCCGCACAATGCAAAAGCTTCATTTACGTCCTCCTCAGTTGCTGATTTTTCTTGCCTCCAGGTAGTATCTCTTATCCTTGGCGTGTCCCATGGAGAAGGTCTTTCTGGGCAGCGCGCCGTCGAAAATGACGGTGCGGAACAATTCGTCCTTGTGCATGCCGTCAAACATAAAGCCCAAAGTGTGCTCGGGCTTGCAAAGCGTGAAAAGTGCCTTTTCGCCGTGGATGTAGTCGATCTCCACCTCGGGATGAGCGGCAAGATACGCGTCCGCAAAATCCTGCACCGTGCCCACGGTCAGCTGCTTTTCGGGGTGCGCAATGCAGATCTCCCGGGTGCTCTCGCCCCAGATGAAGGTCACCTTCTGCGCGTCGGCATTTCCCAGCAGGCCCTTGGCGTACGCTTCAAATTCGCCCATCACCGCCTCGGGATCCACACCGAACATGATGCGGTAAATGGGTTCAAAATGCAGGGATTCGTCATGCAGATTGACCACCTCGCAAAGCGCGTAGCGTGCGGGATGCGAAAGTGCCTCGTCGCCAAGCCTTTGCTTCAGCTCCTCGTAGCAGGCCTTGGCGGTGGCAAGAGAGTGGTTGCCGTCGCCTACTGCGAACAGTAAGGGCGCAAGCCCCTGCTTGCCGTATCGCGCCTGCATCTGCTCCTCTGTCACCAGCTCCTGCATGGCCTTCTGAATGCTCTCGCAGCGAGAGGCGGGAATGCGGAAGCCGCAGATCTCACCGCCGCCGATCATGAGTCGGAAGGCGTACGCAGGCTCCTGCTCGCAAAGGCTGTGCGCAAGCGGCATGACGGTATGCGCGGGGTCGTCGATCAGCAGCATGACGTGCGGCATTTCAAGACATGCGTTGCGGCGCACCTCCACGCGAGGCGGAATGCGCTCCAGCACCGTGCCCTCGGTGGCGCGGATCAGCGTCTCGGCGCCTTTATGATAGTCGTATTCCTCTAAGTCGATCAGGCCCACGATGCCCTGTCGGATAGTGCTGTCCGACTGCTGGCGGCGCACGTAGATCATGCAGTCCTTATGCTCGTGCAGTACCTCGGCAAGGCACTTTTCCATGGCTGCGTTGATGCGCGGGATGCGCTCCGCCTGCTCGGAAAGATATACCTCGGGCAGGATCATATGCAGCGTGGAGGGCGCATCGCCTACCTTGCCTGCAACGGCCTCCCAATATTCGGGCTCGCTGGTAAACTGATCGCATGCGACCACAGCCCACAGGTAAGCCTCGTGCTCGGAAAAATCGGGCAGCAGAATGTCTGCGGGAAAAAAGCTGTATTTCATATATGTACCTCTCACAAAATATTCTATATATATTTTAACTCATTTTAGCCCATAAATCAAGTCGTGTATAAAATGTTTACATTCACGGGAGTATTTTCCTTGAAATTGCGCGGGATTCATGATATAATGGCTATATATTCAAATCAAAGCGAAGGAAGTGAGATACGTATGATGGGTCCCCCTCCCGGTGCGTTCCCCGGCGATCGCAAAAAGCCGAGTGTGCCAAGGCCGACCTCAATCCGGCAAATCCCCTCTTACCTGACTGCTCTGTTACGAGGCTTCTTTGGCAGACTCTTCTATATCTTCGGCATCGTCTGGAAAACCGCCCCCTGGATCATGCTGGCCATGTCAGCCATCGCACTTTTGCAGGGTGTGCTGCCCATTCTGAGCCTGCACGTCTCCAGCGCCATTCTCAACGCGCTGCAAAGTGCCTATACGCTTGCCGTCTCTGGCGCCGAGGTTTCGGGATTCTGGCAGATCCTGCCCTGGCAAGCCATCGTCACGGTGGTGGAGGGCAGCAACGACGCTTTTCTGCTTGCTTCCCTGGTATTTTCCCTTGTGCTGCTTTCCTTTGTGCTGCGCGTGGTCTCCTCGGTGATCTCTCTGGTCAACAACGCGGTGACCCGCATCGGCGGCGAGCTGGTGGTCAAGCAGATCAAGATCATGATCATGGAAAAGGCAAAGGAATTGGATCTTGCCTCCTTTGACCTGCCCGAGTTTTACGAAAAGCTGGAAAACGCCAACCGCGAGGCAGGCCACAGACCCATTCAGATCCTGTCCTCCACCTTCTCGGTCATCACCACCATCATCCAGCTGATCTCGTATATCATCACGCTGGTCATCATTCCCGATATGTGGATCGCAGCCTTGGTCATGTCGCTTTTGGCCATTCCCACCGCCATTGTCAATTTCTATTACAGACGCAAGAATTTCGACTACATCCGCCGCCGTTCCAAGGATCGCAGACAAATGAATTACTACTCCGACCTCATGGTCAATAAGGACCTTGTCAAGGAGGTGCGCCTGTTCCATTTGTCCGACACCTTTATCGGCCGCTACCGCTCCACGTTTGATAAGTATTTCGCGGGGCTTCGCAGTCTGATTCTGCGCGAGAACGTGGGATATCTGATCATCAACGTAATCACCAACGGCGCGTATTTCGTGTTCTTTGCGCTGATCGCTTACCGCGTATTCCTCGGTCAGATGATGATCGGTGACTATTCCCTTTACACCAATTCGCTCATGTCTGTCAGCGGCTGTATTGCCTCGCTGATCACCATTTCGGCGCATATCTACGAGGGCACACTGTTTATCGACAACCTGATCGCCTTTATCAAGGAAAAGCAGACCGTTGTTCCCGTGCTGCCCGAGCCGACCGAGCAAACCCCGCATCCCGCGCCTGCACGCGTCAACCACGGCAGCGCACACACCATTGTATTCGACCACGTCAGCTTTTGCTATCCGGGATCGGATCGCCGCGTGCTGGACGACGTTTGCGTCACCATCCGCCCGGGCGAGACGCTGGTGCTTGTTGGCCTCAACGGCGCGGGCAAGACCACGCTGATCAAGCTGCTGACCCGCCTTTACGATCCTACCGAGGGCAGAATTCTGCTGGACGGACGCGATCTGCGCGAATACGACGTAGAGGACCTTTACAGGATGTTCGGCATCATTTTCCAGGACTTCGGCAAATATGCGGTCAGCGTTTCGGAGAACATTTCGTTCGGTGACATTTACAAGACCCCCGACGCGCAAAAGATCCGCGAGGCCGCCGAAAAATCCAATGCAGACGAGTACATTTCCAAGCTCAAGGGCGGCTACGACACCGCGCTGATGCGCTATTTTGAGCCTGACGGCACTGAGCTCTCGATCGGTCAATGGCAAAAGCTGGCCATCGCCCGCGCCTTTTACAGCGAATCCGACGTACTGATCCTGGACGAGCCCACCGCCTCGCTTGACCCCATGGCCGAGCAGGAGATCTTTAATCAGTTTGACCGCCTGCGCGCCGATAAGACCACCATCTTTGTCTCGCACCGTCTCTCCAGCGCGACCGTTGCGACCAAGATTTTGGTCATGGAATACGGACGCGTGATCGAAGAGGGCGACCACCGCGCGCTCATGGACAAAAAGGGACGCTACTTTGAGCTGTTCTCTACCCAGACCAAGCGTTACCTGAGTGAACAGGATGCAATCGATGCACCGCCCCAGCCCCCGCACGGCCACAAACCGCCGCATTTTGACAAGGATTTGCCCGTATAAGACAAGAATTCGTGCGTGCGCGACAAAAACCTTGTCGCAGGCACTTGACAGAGAGCCAAATAATTCATATAATATTAGGGCAGACGCTTTTTGTCTGCCCTTGTTATTTTTATTTTAGGAGTTTTCCCCATGTCTATCAAAGTTGTTAAATTCGGCGGCTCGTCCCTGGCAGACGCCGAGCACTTCAAAAAGGTCGCTGCCATCGTCAAGGCAGATCCCGCACGCAGATACGTAGTTCCCAGCGCTCCCGGCAAGCGCTTTTCCGATGACGTCAAGGTCACGGATATGCTCTACACCTGCTACCAGATGATCCGTGAGAAGAAGAGTATGCAGGAGGTGGATGCGTACTATGCAAACATCACCGAGCGCTACAACAGCATCATCCGCGATCTGGGCTTGGATTTTGACCTTTCGGGTGAATATGAATACATCAAAAACGCCATGCTGCACCGTCCCGGCAGAGACTACGTGGCAAGCCGCGGCGAGTACCTGTCCGGCCTGATCCTTGCAAAGTACCTCGGCTTCCCCTTTATCGATGCCGAGAACGTCATTTTCTTCAAGGAAAACGGCACCTTTGACCAGGAAAAGACCGATCGCGTGCTGTCTGCAGAGCTGGCGCACTACCGCCACGCCGTCATTCCCGGCTTTTACGGCTGCGCCGCAAACGGCACGGTCAAGACCTTCTCGCGCGGCGGCTCGGATATCACGGGCTCGATCGTTGCGCGCGCAGCAGGTGCTACGCTTTACGAAAACTGGACTGACGTTTCGGGCTTTTTAATGACCGACCCCCGCATCGTCAAGGATCCCTGCACCATTGACACCATTACCTACCGCGAGCTGCGCGAGCTCTCTTACATGGGTGCGACCGTGCTGCACGAGGACGCAGTGTTCCCCGTTCGCTCTGCGGGCATTCCCATCAATATCCGTAATACCAACCGCCCCGAGGACCGCGGAACCATGATCGTGGCCTCCACCACGCAGTACGACACCGAGCGCGTGATCACGGGCATTGCGGGCAAAAAGGAATTCTCGGTCATCAACATTGAAAAGGATATGATGAACGCAGAGGTCGGCTTTGGCCGCAAGGTGCTGGAGATCTTGGAGGAAAACAGCATTTCCTTTGAGCATCTGCCCTCGGGTATTGATACCATGTCGGTGGTCACCTCCACCGCATCTCTGGAAGGCAAGAGAGAAAGAATCCTGCAGGCCATCTGCCGCACGGTCTCTCCCGACAGCGTCACCATCGAGGACGATATGGCGCTGGTTGCAGTCGTGGGTCGCGGTATGGTCAAGGCCAAGGGTACTGCTGCACGCGTATTTGACGCGCTGGCATCCAAGGGCATCAACATCCGCATGATCGACCAGGGCTCCTCCGAGCTCAACATCATCGTAGGCGTTGCCGACGACGAGTATATCCCCGCCATCCAGGCCATCTACGAGGAATTCGTTCACTGATCCCGACATATAAAAAACCAAAGGCGTTGTGCTGTGCACAACGCCTTCGTTTTATTGTACTGTTTGATCAACCCTGCGCTTCAAGGTACTCATCGTAGCTCCAGCTGCGGAAGTTGGTGGGCTCGTAAACGGCATCGGGATCGGTGTAATCGATGAAGTAAATGCCCTTAAAGGTATTTCCTGTCTCATCGAAATCGTCGATATTGTCGACCCATGTATTCGCATTGAAGAATACGCTGACAAACTTTCTGGGCATATCGGCGGTGTAGGAATCGGACTGGCAGTAGGAGAAGGTCATCTCAACGTTCTCAACGTGGCAATTGGTAAAGCAATCCGCAGTCACGCCGCCGGTTGCATCGTAGCCTACAAAGCCTGCAAGGTTATGGAAGCCGGACATCTTGCCCTCCTTGACCGTGCAATCAATAAATTCCATGGTGCCTGCAAACACGCCGCCAACAAAGCCTGCAACGCGGAAGGAAATGGGATGGCCGCCTGCTTCCTTATCCTGGTTGTTATAATCCAGCCAGCCGTTCAGGTTGAAGTTGTTGACGTGGCAGTTTTCAAAGGTCAGCCAGGCGTTGCCGTATACGTTACCGACGAACACGCCCACGTGGCGCTCCCATGCGGTAATGTTGACGGTATCAAAGGTCAGATTCTTGAAGGTCAGATCATACTCGGCGTTCTGGATAAAGCCAAAGCCGTAGGGGAAATTATGCATGATGTCGGGAGTGTGCTCATCCGTGCCCTCGATGGTCATATTCTTGATGGTGTGGCCGTTGCCCTCGAAGGTGACGCAATCCAGGTATGCACCGTCGATCGGAATCCAGTTGTGGCCTGCAAGGTCAATGTCCGCAATAAAGTTTACGGTTACCTCATAGTACTCTTCGCCCTCGACGAGGATGGTATTGGCCCAGGCGATCAGATCCTCTGCGCTTGCGATGTTGATCGCGCCCTCAATGGGCTGATCTGCAGCGGCCTGCGTGGTCTCCTCGGGCTGGGACTCGGTTGCGGGCTCGGTTTGTGCTTCGGTGGTGGGTGCTTCGGTTTGTGCCTCGGTGGGAGCATCGGTTTGCGCCTCGGTGGTGGTAGCGGGATCCTGACCGTTATCGCACGCAACCATTGCTGCGAGCATAGACAGGCAAAGAACCAGCGCTAAAATCAGGGAAAGCTGTCTTTTCATAAGAATCCTCCACGAATGTATTTGGTTTACTCTTCCATCATAACACATTCCCCTTTTTTTGTCAACAACAAACTTGACAGATAAAGCACAATATGCTATACTGAGATCAATAAAATATAAGGAGATTGCTATGAAACCCATCAACAAATACATTGACCATACCAACCTCAAGCCCTTTGCCACAGCTGCGGATATAAAAAAGCTTTGCACAGAGGCTGCCGAGCACCATTTTGCATCCGTTTGCGTCAACCCTGCGGACGTTGCCCTTGCGCACAGCCTACTCAAGGACACCGACGTCATGACCTGCACGGTCATCGGCTTCCCTCTTGGCAAGAACGTGACCGCCATCAAGGTGGAGGAGACCAAGGCTGCTTACCGCGACGGCTGCGACGAATTTGACATGGTCATCAACGTAGGCAAGCTCAAGGACAGAGACACCGACTACGTTTGCGCGGACATTGCCGCCGTTGTGGCTGCCGCTCAGGGCAAGACGGTCAAGGTCATCATCGAGACCGGCCTGCTTACCGACGAGGAGATCGCGCTGGCGACGCAGATCGCCTGCCGCGCGGGTGCGCATTTTGTCAAGACCTGCACGGGCGTCAACCCCGGTGCTGCTACGGTTGAGGCCGTCACCATCATGAAGAATAACGTTACCCCCGGCGTGCAGATCAAGGCATCCGGCGGCGTCAAGACCTACGAGGCTGCTATGGCCATGATAGAAGCGGGTGCGGACAGAATCGGCACATCCTCGGGCATTGCGATCGTCTCGGGCGGAGTTGGCACAAGCGATTATTGATACGGGAGCATCACCATGGGCAACAATCCTCATTATTTAGCAGAAGCCGAGGACCACAAGATCCTTGACGATCACGTCTTTTATATTGAGAACGAATACATCAAATTCGGCATCAATACGGCGCTTGGCGGCACGGTCACCTACCTTGCCGAGCACGGAAAAAACAATCTGATCAACAGCGCAGACTGGGGCAGACAGGTGCAGCTGTCCTTCTATTCCGGCCCCGTTCCCTTTCATCCCGAAGGAACCGAAATGGGTAAACACTGGACGCACACCGGCTGGAATCCCATACAAACGGGAGATTGCTTCTTTAACCGCGCAAAGCTGATCGAGCACAAGGTCGAAGGAAATACGCTGTACGTCAAGTGCATCCCCATGCAGTGGGCGCTCAATAACGTCCCCGGTGAATGCACATTTGAGCTTTGGTATACGCTTGACGGCAAAACCGTCAACGTGACCGCGCGCCTCAATAATAACCGCTCCGATCAGACACAGTACCCGGCCTGCGGACAGGAGCTCCCTGCTGTTTATACCAACGGCGAATACTACCGCCTCGTCTCCTACGTGGGAGAGCAGCCGGGCACGGGCGGCAAGCTGACCGATATCGTCAACAAGCATACCGATCGTAGCTGGCCCTCCGAATTTATGCTCTTGCCCGAGAGCTGGGTGGCCTTGGTGGATGACAACGATTACGGTCTGGGTGTTTACAATCCGCATACCTGCGGTGCAGTCGGCGGCTTTGCCGGCGGCGTGGAGCGCATGGGCATTGGCGGTGCCAAGGATTTTCAGACCGCCACAGTCAGCCCCACCACGAGAGTCATTCTCGATCACAACATCGTCTACACCTTCCATTTTTCGCTGATCGTAGGCGACGTTGCCTCCATTCGTAAGACTGCTCTGGAGCTTGACGCCAAGGTCGATCACAGAAAATTTGATTTTGGCCAAGACCGCCAAAATTTCTCTTATCACAATACCACGGATAAGGGATTTGGCAACCAGGATTGCCTGGATTTCGATTTTGCCCCCGACGTATGGCTTTGCTCACCCTTTATCTACTTATCAAAGGGCGAATGCAAAAAGATCCTGCTGGATGCCGCGATTGAAGGCGGAGAGATAGAAGGTGTGATAGGCGTCCGCACTTACGGTGAGACCACGACACCCGACCGCAAGGGCTCTCCCTGCTCTTGGACGGAGGTTCCCTTCAAGCTGACGGGCGACGGCACAAGAAAAATTCACGAGATCGACATCTCTGCCATTGATAAGCCATTCTTCCAGACCAACCTTGTCTTCAAAACCCAAGGACACGCCAAAATCTATTCCTTTGAACTGCAATAAGCAGAAGGCTCTTGCTAAGGCAAGAGCTTTCTTTTTGTTATCATATTGAAATTTTTCATCAATTTTTGCACAAATAAGTCATATATTGCTCATTTCTTGTCATATATGCATTAGAATATTCCCTATAGTTGTGATATACTGATTATATAAAACAAAAAATGAAAGGACATATTCATAATGTTCAAACGTATTCTGATTTACTCCTTATGCGCAATCATGCTGCTTGCCCTGCTTACAGGCTGCGTTGATAATCCGCAAGAACAAGAGTCCACGGCGCCCGAAGATGAGGCCGAGACCTGGATCAGCGCAGAGCTTGACCCTTCGTTTGATCTGAACGGTACCGAATTCACCATTTTGGGCTCTAACATAAACGATCTTGGCCCCGAGGAGAATTCCTCCGATCCTTTGGAGGACGCAGTTTACAGAAGAAACGACGCGCTGCAGAAAAACCTGGGCGTGACACTCAATCTGATTCAGAACCCCGATTACACCTCCTTGAGCGAAAACATCAAGATGGACGTTTCCGCGGGTGCGGGTGAATATGGCCTTGCCTATCATCATATGGTGGACTCTGCCACGAACCTGGCTCTTGGCGGCAACCTTTACACGCTGACTGACCTGGATTACGTCGACTTTGATCAGCCCTGGTGGGACCAGGATTGTAAGAACGGCTTTATGTTCGGTGACAGCATGTTCTTAATTTGCGGTGACCTTCTGCCCAGCACCATGCTGGTTTCCGCGACCATTATTTTCAATAAGAATCTGTTTGATGAGCGCAGTTGGGAATACCCCTATAACGATGCAAGAGAGGGCACCTGGACACTGGACGACATGCTGGAGCTGACCAAGGATCAGAACAAGGACCTCAACGGTGACGGCAAGATCAACTACACCGAGGACTTTTACGGTCTGACCGGCTGGTCGCTCGACTGTGATTACAACTTCTATTTCGGCTCGGGCTGCACCATGTTCACCTTTGACGACAATCACCTGCCCGTTTACCAGGCAAACACCGACAGACTGCAGGAGATCTACGAAAAGATCTACGAGCTGATCATCACACAGCAGGCATTCCACGTCAAGGTGGTCGAATATCTCAACAACACTACGCTGGATGCCGCTCCCCGTGACATCTTCAAGCAAGGCAGAGCGCTTTTCTTCGCAGGGTATCTGGGTGCTGCGGTCAATATGCGCGACATGGAGAACGATTTCGGCATTCTGCCCCAACCCAAGTACGATGAAAAGCAGACGGAATACCTCAGCTTTGTCAACGGCTCAGCCTGCGTTGCCATCGTGCCCAAGAGTCTTGGCGAGCAGGATCTTAAGGTCACCGGCTACATGATGGAAGCACTTGCTTCTTCCTCTTACTACATGGTGACCGATACGCTGTACGACAAGGTTGCCAAGTCCAAGACCGCTCGTGACCCCGAGTCGGCAGAAATGATCGACATCATCATCCGCCACAAGGTATTCGATTTCGGCTACTCACATTTCTTCCACACCACGCTTCCCTGTGCAAGTATCATTCAGACCGCACTCAACGCAAAAAATCCCTCAATCGTCAAGGAGATCACCAAGAACGAAAAGCTGACCATCAGAGAGCTGAAAAAGATCTACGAGGCCTACGGCTACGATTACGATTGATCAAAATATAAAAAAACTGCCCCATGGGGCTGACAAATTAGCGGAAAATCCGCACAAAACAAGGACTGTATCACACGGATGCAGTCCTTATTTGTTTGTATGTAGTTGCCGCAGGCGCTGGCGATCACATATTTCGGCTTTGCCGAAATTCTCGCCCCTACAGGGAATTATGTAAGGGGTTTACGATATAAAACCCAAAACAAAAACACTTGTAGGGGCGATCATTGATCGCCAGCACCTGCGGCAACTACATATTTATTTGTTTGAGCACATGGCTACCTCTCAAGAAGCA
>JAFVTI010000015.1 GCA_017503325.1 Clostridia bacterium
AAAACGAGTGGTTGTTAGGATGTTACGTGAGAAAACTGTTTCCGTTCTTTCTTTGAGCAAGTAGCCACAAAGAAAGAACCAAAGAAATGGCATTTTTCGGGGCTCTGCCCCGAACCCCGGTCGCTTTTTGGAAAAAGCGACGCAAAAACTTTCATCCTGTTGTGCGTATCCGTGTGGTGGCGGCATTTTAAGACGTGAAAAAGCCGCGGCGTATGCCGCGGCTTTACTATGCGTGTTTTCAAATGCACTTATGACTGTCGTGCAATGCAGCACCGATGACCGTGCCAAACTGCGCGTTCTCGGGAATAATAAAGTTGACGCCAAACTGGTCAAGGCCCTCAAACGTCTGTCTGATCGGCGCAATCGTGGAAAGATTGCCTGTCAGCACCACGTCCTTGACGCCGCAGCCTCTTGCCGCAAACACCGCCACCATGGCAATGGTTTCGGCCACCATATTGGCCACGCCCAGCGCAATGTCCTCCGGGGTGGCTATGTCGCTGACCTTGCCGAAGTTGGAAACGGTCAGATTGTCCTTCATATTCTCGTACGTGCGGTTCTTGGAAATGTCGCTGATGCGAAGGTCGATCTTGGAAATGTCACCCTCGGCGCACAGCTTTTCAATATGCTCCACCGTGCCCACGCCGGTCAGCTTTTGCGTCAGCCCAAGCAGCGTGCCACCGCCAACGCCCGTGCCGCCCAGGTACTTGATCTCGGTGACACCGTTCACTTTTTTGGAGTGAATGAGTGCCGTGCCCGTGCCCATACTAACCACGATGGCCTCGTCAAGCCCCGAAAGATACAGGCCGCCCAAGCCGATGCACTCGAATTCGGAAACGTTGTTGCAGGGCAGGGAATAGATGGGCTGGGAGCGGAACGAAGAGCCGCCGCCCGTCATCATGACCTTGTCAATATCGTCAAGCGACAGTCCATTTTCCATGGTAAAGCGGCCAAATGCGCCGTAGATCGAGGTAATGGGGTCGGTTGCCTGCACGAAAAGCGGCGCGATCAGCGTCTCGCTGCCCGCATCGCGGCGGAAGCCCACGATCTTGGTCGTAGAGCCGCCCACGTCAATGCCCACAACGACCTTGTTTTTATCGTTTGTTGCGTTCATGATGAAAAATCCTTTCCTCAGATGCAAATAATATCCTATTACAGTATATCATGATATTGCAAAAAAATCAAGTATATGTTATAATGAAATGAAAAATCACCCAAGGAGCGGGGAAATGAATACCGAAAAAAACGTTTTGACATCAAAAAAGCTGTTCGTATTTGATATGGACGGCACCATTTATCTTGGCAATCGGGTGTTTGATTTTGCCATTCGCTTTATCGAAAATCTGCGCGCAAACGGTTATCGCGTGCTGTTCTTTACCAATAACGCGTCTCATACCACCGATTTTTATATGGGAAAGCTGGAAAGACTTGGCTTTTCTCCTCGAAAGGATGAGATCATGACCTCGGGCGACGTGACCGTGGAATTTCTGAAGCGTCACCGCGCGGGCAAGAGTGTGTACCTGGTGGGCACGCCCGAGCTGGTGGAGCATTTCGGTGCCTCGGGCATTCCCATGCTGACGGGCAGTGAGGCCGAGGCGGACATTGTGGTCACCAGCTTTGATACCACGCTGACCTACGAAAAGCTGGACAACGCCTGCAGATTCGTGCGCTGCGGCGCGGAATACCTTTCCACTCACCCCGATTACAACTGCCCCACCGAGACCGGATTTATCCCGGACAGCGGTGCGATTGCGGCATTTGTGACCGCCTCGACCGGTGTGCAGCCCACGTATTTCGGCAAACCCTATGCCGAGACCGTGCAAATGATTTGCGAGGCAACCGGCATGCAAAAGCAGGATATCTGCATTTTCGGCGACAGACTCTATACCGATATTGCGCTTGGCCGCTTGCATGGCGTGACTGCCGTGCTGGTGCTGACGGGTGAGACGCAGCAGGCCGACGTGGATGCTGCCGATCCCGCAAAACGCCCCGATATGACCTTTGCCTCTCTTGCAGAGGTGGACTCTTTGATGTTTGGCTGATATTCTGATCCAAAATTAAAGGAGAATTGATCATGAAACACACAAACGTATGGATGCGCACGTTGCTTTGCTGCCTGGCAGCGGGCATGATGCTTTCGTTTGCGGCTTGCAATCCCGAGAGCGGTGAGCAGGAAAGCACCGATACCGTAACCGAGGCTGTCACCGAAGGTAACACCGAAGGCATCACGGAAATTCCGAATGCTACCGAGACCGAGCCGGAAAGTGAATCCGAAACCGAAACCGAAACGGAAGCCGAGACCGACGACGGCATTCCGCTTGACTCCTTTACCATCGGCGGCGTGGATATTACCTCCTTTACCTTGGTCGTGCAGGATGGCGGCGCTGCTTGCGTACGTAGCAGCGCGGACGAGATGGTGGAGTACCTTGAACAGGCAACCGGCTATCGCATTGAGGAAAAGGCCTCCGAGCACGAGGTCGTGATCGGCGTGACCGACCGCGATACGCCCGCCGTGACCGAAGCACGCGCAAAGGTCGAGCTGGACGGCTACACCATGCTTGAGGATGGCGGCAGACTGTATATCACGGGCAGCTGCGATCGCGGCACCATGTACGGTGTATATGATTTCCTGGAGGAGTATCTTGGCGTGCGTTTCCTGGCGGCGGATACCACGGTGATCGTTGATCAAGCGTCTGCCGAGATCCCCGCGGGCTTTGCAAAAACGCACAATCCCAGCTTTGAGCTGCGTGATACCTACTGGTACGATATGCGCTACAAGCAGGATTTTGCCAACCATTCCAAGGATAACAGCTTTTACGACAGCTCCACACCGGTTGCCGATATTGGCGGCGGCATTGGATATGCGGGCAGATTCGTACATACCTTCAGCCTTTTGACGGGAGGCACGACCCACACAGGCAACGTGCAGCCCTGCCTGACCGATGAGGAGGTTTACAACACCGTGCTCTCCAACGTGCGCGCGTGGCTGGATGCAAACCCCGAGGCTACCATCATCTCGGTCTCGCAAAACGACTCGGATGCGGGCGTGGGCGGCTGCCAATGTGCAAATTGCAAGGCCATCAACGACCGCGAGGGCACAGAGATGGGCTCGCTTTTGACCTTTGTCAACCGTATCGCAAACGATATCAAGGACGATTACCCCGGTGTGTACGTGGATACGCTGGCTTACAGATATACCCGTACGCCTCCCAAGAATATCAAACCCGCCGACAACGTGATTATTCGTCTGTGCTCGATCGAATGCTGCTTTACGCACGCACTTTCGGATTCCTGCATTTATAACAACTCCTTCCGCCGCGACATACAGGCGTGGAGCGAGATCTGCGACAATCTTTACATTTGGGACTATACCTACAACGCAGAGACCTACTTCAGCTTTTTCCCCAACTTTGACGTGCTGCACGCAAACGTACAGTTCTATAAGGAGCACAACGTCAAGGGCGTATTCTTGGAGGGTCAGCAGGTGAGTGTCTCGGGCGAATTTGCCGAGCTGCGCTCTTATCTGCTTGCAAAGCTTCTCTGGAATCCCGATATGACCGAGGAGCAGTACTACGCGTACATGGACGAGTTCATGCAGTACTATTACGGCCCGGGTTGGATCAAGATCAAGGAGTACATGGCCGCCATGACCGCGCATGCTGCGATCCACGACCCGCACGTGGGCATCTTTGACAAGGCGGGCAAGATGTACCCCTTCATGAAGGAAAACGGCAAGCGCGACGCCAAATTCGGCAGCAATATGATGGCATATTGGGACGAGGCTTACGCGATGGCCGAGACAGACGAGCAAAGAGCGCACGTGGAAAAGTCTTCGATCCAGGTCTATTACCTGTGCTCGCTGGAGGGCAGAGCCGACGTGCGTCGTGAAAATCTCAAAAAGGTGTACGAGCTGTGCGAGAAATACGGAATTGAGTATTATAAGTACACAGTCCCCATGCCGGATGCTTCGCATGCGGAGGACCTGAACAGCTTGACATAACAATTGAAAGGAAGAATCTATGGCATTTGATGCTGGTATGCTTGCCTGCGTGCTGGACGAGATCACTCGGACGGGGCAGGGAGGCAGAATAGAGCGCGTGCTGCAGCCCGAGCGCGACGAGATCGTGCTGCAAATGCGCACCACCGAGGGCGGAAAGCGTCTTTTGATCAATGCGGGCTCGAATAACCCGCGCATCGGCTTTACCGAATCTCAAAAGGAAAATCCGCAGCAGCCCCCCATGTTCTGCATGCTTTTGCGCAAGTATTTGTCGGGCGCAAAGTTAGCAGCGGTCAGACAGATCGGCTTTGAGCGCGTTTGCGAGCTGGTGTTTGAGGGCCGCGACGAAATGGGCTTTGACTGCACGCGCTATCTGATCGCCGAGATCATGGGCAAATACAGCAATCTGATCTTTGCAGATGAAAACAAAAAGATCCTGGCGGTGCTCAAAACCGTGGATTTCACCACGTCAAGCAAGCGCCAGGTGCTGCCGGGCATGATCTACGAGCTGCCGCCCGCGCAGAACAAGTGCGATCCCGTGACCGAGACGGCCGAGGGCTTTGCGGGGGCGTACGCCGAGGCTGATCCCGAGCAGCGCACCGACCGCTGGATTCTGGAGCGGTACATGGGCATTTCCGCAGCGGTTGCAAGAGAAATGGCGTACAGAGCCACGCACTTTACCGATACTCCCATCAAATATTGCACGGCCACCGAGCTTTGGAGCGCGTTTGACGCGATCATGGGTGCGGTACGCACGGGCGATTATTGTCCCACTCTGGTCACCGACGGTGCAAAGCCGATCGAATATGCATTCGTATCGCTGACGCATTACGGCGCGGATATGCCGCGCGAGGAGTTTGAGAGCGCGGGCAAGCTGCTGGACGTGTTCTTTGCCACGCGTGACCGCGAAAATCGCATCAAGCAAAGAGCAGCCGACGTGCTTTCCTTGCTGACGCACGGCGAGAGCCGTATTACCAAGAAGCTGGAGGCGCAAAGGGCAGAGCTTGCCGAGTGCGAGCAGGCTGAAAAGTATAAGAAGTACGGCGACCTGATCATGGGCAATCTGTATTGCCTGGAGAAGGGCATGACGCGCGCCGAGCTTGTGGACTACGAGGAGTGGGATGAGCAGAGCGGCAGCTACGGCACTTGCATCGTGGAGCTGGACGAGCGTCTGACTCCCGTGGCAAACGGGCAGAAGTATTTCAAAAAATATACCAAGCTGCGTAACGCAAAGGTGGAGCTGACGCGTCAGATCGAGCTGGGCGAGAATGAGCTTGCGTATCTGTATACCGTGTTTGACGCGCTGACGCGTGCCGAGACGCAGGCGGACTTGGACGAGATCCGCGAGGAGCTGTACCGCTTTGGCTACGCCTCGCGCATGAAGGGCTATGCCGCGCCCAAGAAAAATAAAAATCCCGTGGTCATGCAGTTTACCACGACCAACGGATATCGCGTGCTGTGCGGCAAGAACAACGTACAAAATGAGTACATTACGCACAAGGTGGCCGACAGAAATGACTGGTGGTTCCACGTCAAGGGCATGCCGGGCTCGCACGTGGTCATGATGTGTGATGGCGAAGAGCCGCCCGCAGAGGACTTTACCGATGCGGCTGAGATCGCGGCCTTTCATTCCAAGGCGACGGGCGAGAACATCGCGGTGGACTATATCCAGGTGCGCCACGTCAAAAAGCCGCCCGCGGCCAAACCGGGCCTTGTGATCTATCATACCAACTGGACGGCTTACGTCACACCGGATGAGGAAAAGATCAAAAGGATGAGAAATAAGTAAAAAATCCGCCCCATCGGGCTGAGAAATAAGCGGGAAAAGCGCAATACCCCTCGTGTCATCCTGAGCGAACAAACATCCCTGTGCGGATGTTTGTGAGTCGAACTTTCAAAAATCTGCAATAAATTGCTGATTTTTGAAAGTCAAAACGCTGCAAGCGTTTTGAGGATCTACGAGGGTGGGTGCGTTG
>JAFVTI010000016.1 GCA_017503325.1 Clostridia bacterium
AACCCTCTATATGAATTTCCGTAGGGGCGAACTGCGTTCGCCAGCACCTGCAGCAACTCTATATTTTTTGTTTGAAAACAGGGCTGCCTCAAATGAAGCAGCCCATTTTTTATTCTCATCCCGCTAATTTTGCACGCCCATGGGGAGGCCCTTTTTGCTTTGATTACTTCTTATGCAGCTTGCCGATGACTCTGCCGCAGCAGCGGATATCGTTGAAGTCACGCAGCATGATGGGCGCGTAGAAGGGGTTGAGCGAGATCAGACAATCGCCGCCGAACTTCTTGAAATAGCCCTCACCGTCCAGTACGAAAATGCCAAGCTCGCCCGGCTCGACCTGCTCGCACTCCTGAATCAGCAGCACGTCGCGGTCGTGATATTTGGGCTCCATACTGTCGCCGCTGATGCGCAGCGCGTAGTCGGCATCGGCAGTCTTTCCGTTATCGGGAATTGCAATATCTGTCGCGATACTGTCAAACAAATACACGCCCGTGCCTGCGGAAACAGGCAGGTCGTACAACGCAATGGTGCGCTTGCCAAGACCGCCTGCCACGCGGGTGTAGCCACTCTTGGAGGGCTTGATCCCGGGGGTGCGGACAGCGGGAGCAGATGCCGCGGGAGAGGCGCGATAGGTATCCGCCGTAACTCTTTCGTATTCCTTGTCAAGCACCAGCGCGACCAGCTCCTGCGCGTGCGCGTCAAGGCGGCGGTAGTGCTCGACCAACGTGATCTCTCCTTCCGAGAGCGTATAGTTATGATCGTTTTCCGGAACGCCGCTTACAATATAATCAAGCGAGCAGTCCAGCGCGCGGCAGATGGCCAGCATGTTGGAGAGCTTGGGTGAATCGCTGATGCCTGCCAAGATCTTGGACAGCGTGCCAAGCGGGATGCCGGTCATCTCGGACAGCTTGTCGTTGGTGATGTGGCGCTCGGATTTGATCTTTTTAATTCTGTCAATATAGGTAAGCTCGGACATACAAACCTCCGTAATTTCGGGAAATTCCCGTGCTTTTTCTCTTACGGTCTCATTATAGCACGGTTTTTCCGTTTTGTAAAGAGGTTTTTGAAATATTTTTCCATTTTTTGAATTTTAGGGGTTGACAAATCCATTTTCGGGTGTTATAATCATGTCAAGATATTCCATTTTCGGAATTTTTCAGACAGTATTCGCACATTGAGTTTCCACATTTCGCGGCCATTGTTTCGGTTTTCGGAAAATTCGGCTGCTGCACAAGAAAAGGAGAACTATCATGACATACTATAACAGATCCGCAACCACAAATGCAAACGTAGGCGTACGCGAGGGAAAGGGCGAGTCTCTTCTGTCCGTTCTGTTTTCCCTGCCCGTGGCTCTCTGGCAGTTCCTTTGCGCACTCGGTGCAAAGCGCGTTTTCAAGGGCACTTCCCTGACCTTCTGCATTTTTGCTTTCTTCGGCGTTGTCGGCGGCATCGAAGCAGGAGTCGTTTCCTTTGGCTTTGGCGCAGTCGTCACCGTGCTTCTGGTCATTATCGAGATTCTTTGTCTGAAGCAATAACTCAGCCCGTTTCAAACAGCGTGCACAGCGAGGCTGCAACGATCTCGGCTGCGGCAAGTGCTTCGGCCTGCGTGTTGCCGCTGCTGCCGATCTCCAGCGTCAGCGAGAACGGAGCGAGATCCTGATTGAGCACCTGCTCCTTGCAGATCACGGCGGCGCAGCTATCGGAAAAGGCTTGCTCCATGCTTTGGTGCAACTGCATTGCGAGTGCAAGATTTGTCTTGCTCGTTAGCTCCGCGCCCATGCCGCAAATCACCTGCGTCTGCGCAATGCTCTGCCCTTCCTTGACAGCCAGGGAGCGCACGATATTGCCCTGCGCGTCAACTGCCGCGCTGCGGTGTACGTCGATGACGCAGACGATGGACGGATAGGCCATACGGAATGCGGCGATCGCCTCGGCCGCCCGGTCATATGACTCACGGTTGGACTGTCCGTCAAACACGGTCTTACAATGGATGGTGCCGATCCCTGCCTCGTTGAGTCGCTTTGCG
Organism: Clostridia bacterium; assembly: GCA_017503325.1. Lineage (GTDB taxonomy): Bacteria > Bacillota > Clostridia > Oscillospirales > CAG-272 > SVQP01. The sequence goes on from JAFVTI010000016.1 coordinate 2,024, forward strand.
AGCAATGCGCCGACCGCCACCACGCCGTCCGTGCCGTCCGTGCTGCGAGCAAATTCCTCGTCATCGGCATCCAGATACAAGGCACCCTCTTGATTGTACCCCTCTCCCGTGTGGGTATGTATGATCAGCACGCTGATCTTGCCGCTTGCCGCGGGGATCTTACAGGCAGCCGCCATGACATCCTGCATATCGATCACCCTGTCAGTCTGATTGACAGGGTTATTTTTTATGGCCGTATTGCTCGGCACGATGGGGGTCGCTCCGACGGGCACCAAGGAAAAATCATAGGCGTACGGATCGGCTGCGGGCGGCTGCTCCGTCTCCTGCTCACTCTCACTCCCGCCGCTTGTGTCCGCTTCTGTTTGCGTATCATCCGGCAAGAGCACGCCGCCATGCTCCCCCTCAGCACCTCCGCCGTCATGCACGGGCGGTGCTGCATCCTCCCAAGGTGCAATTGCAAGCACCGCCACAACACTCAACGCAACTGCCGCCGCGATCCCCAGGATCAACAGCCAACGACGCCGCAGCTTTTTTGCGTGATACCCTTTTCGCACAGCCATGCTTTCCCATGCGCTGACCTCGCGGCGTAAAAATTCAGTCATTCCGTTGGTTCTATGCTCGTCCATTTGCTTCTCTCCTTTTCGTATCCTTTGCTGCATTGTATGAATGGGCACGGACGATTATGACAACGAATTAAATGATCCCACCCCAAAGCACTCACCGATTGCACGCGCCAGCACCTCACCGCCAACAGCTACCAGCTCATCGATATCCGAGGGAGCGACCAGATACCGTCTGGCGCGCGCAAGATGCCCCGAAAGCTCCTGCCCGATGCCGCAGATGCCCGCCAGGCGCAAGGCTTCGCAGATCATGCCGGCGCTGTCGGTCACAGTCGGAACGCCCAGTGAAATGACCGGACAGCCAAGACTCTCCCGATCCAACGCCATGCGTCGATTGCCAAGCCCCGAGCCCGGTCGCATACCGTGATCACAAATCTGCACCATTGCACCAAGGTGAGAGAGACTGCTTGCGGCAAGTGCATCCACAGCCACCACCAGCCGGGCCCCGATCTCGCGCACCACGCCGCGTACAAGCTCAGCCGATTCCACGCCCGTGTCACCAAGCACGCCGGGCGTCACCGCACACAAAGAGCCCTTTCCAAAGCGGGAAAAGGCCGCCCTGTCCATCAGCTGCACGTGACGCGTGACCTCCAGAGAGCGTGCCGTGCACGGGCCAAGGCTATCCGGTGTGATGCGCGGGTTTCCAAGGCAGGCGATCAGCACGCAGGAAGGGTCCGGCGCAAGCCTTGCCGCAACCTGTCCCAGCAGCACGGAAACTGCGCTGACCGCGTGCGCCCGCTCTTTGTCGGACATCCCGGCAAAGGGGGCGACGTGCACAGAGGCATACCTGATCCTTTCCCCGTTGCGCAGCTCCTCCACCTCCAGAACGCGGCACCCCGCAAGCTCATACTCTCGCCGTCCCTTGCCCCCCTCTCTTTCGCACGCAAGATCGCTCCTTATAAACTCTCTCATGGCCCCTCCGCAAAAAAATTATAAATTATATATTAAAATTTCTCCAATGCTCTTGCTTTTTTTTCAGAAATCGTTTATACTATATGTAAATATGCGAGCAAAAGAGCTTGCTTGGAGAAAGGCACGAAGGGATTCTGTGCAGTTTGTACAGGATTGTCCGTGCGGTTTTGTGCAAGTGCACAAAACCGTGTTCAGCACCGCAAACCGAGCTCTCTGACGCTACGGCGGTTGCCCAAAGGTGCGACCGTGATTTTCTAATGTACGAGGAGGAAATTTCAACCATGACAAAGCGAATCCTTGCTTCCGTTCTCTGCCTGGTAATGCTCGTTGGTGCTCTGGGTGTTCTCAGCAGCTGCGGCGACAGCGACAAGAAGGTAGAAGACAAAGGTCAGTATCTGACCATGTACCTGTCCGAGCAGGTATATGATCTCGACCCCGCTAATGCTTACTACAACGATGCTACCACCGGCATCGTGAACCTGCTGTTCGAGACCCTGTTCAAGGTCGACGACAACGGTAAGGTAAAGAAGTCTCTGGTGAAGAAGTACGTCATCAACGAGGACGCTGCTGCTAACGAGTACACCATGGACATTTACCTCAACGATACCTGCTGGTCTGACGGTGTTTATGTTTCCGCAAACGACGTGGTTTATGCATGGAAACGCCTTTTGGACGTTGAAAGCTCCTACGACGCTGCTGCTCTGCTCTTCGATATCAAGAATGCGCGTTCCGTTAAGGAAGGCGACATGTCGATCGACGACCTTTGCATCTATGCAGAGGGTGAGCTGATGGTCTCGGTTGAGTTTGAAGGTCCCATCGACTACGATCAGTTCATTCTGAATCTGACCAGCGTTGCGCTTGCTCCTCTGCGTGAGGACATCGCAGCAAAGCCCGACTGGGCAAAGAAGCCCGCAACCATCGTGTGCAGCGGTCCCTTCAAGCTGGGCAGAGTTGACTTCGTTGAAAATTCCTCCACCAAATACTTTGACGCTTCCTATGAGTATGAAAAGACCGACGGCACCTGGGTCGTTGGTAAGGATTTCAAGGAAAGCCTTATCAAGTTCCTGGTTCTGGAGCGCAACGCATACTACTACCGCGACGTTGAAAAGGAAGAAAAGCTGGATAAGTTCGTCACTCCTTATAGAATTATTGTAGATTTCTCCATGACCGACGACCAGCTCGCAGCTGCTTATGATGCAGGCGCAATCCTTTACATTGATAATATTCCCTACTCTTGGCGTTATGATGAATATTTTGCAGACCTGATCGAGGATGCTGACGTGACTGACGCAATGTCCAATCACACCTACTACTTCAATCAGAATGCACTGATCGACGACGGCGGTGAGGGTGAATATCTGTTCGCTAACAAGACGGTTCGTTCCGTACTGTCCAGAGCGATCGACCGTCAGGCAATTGTCGACGCGATCGTATTCGCAGAGGCTGCTACCGGTGTCGTTCCCAACGGCGTTTTCGATACCAACTCCAAGAAGACCACCTTCCGCGAGGCTGCCCAGACCGAATATGCAAATCTGAGCACCGTTTCGGTTGACGAGCTCAAGAGTGAGCTTTCCGCAGCCGGCATCAAGGCGAACAAGTACTCCTTCTCGATCACCGTTGCCGCTTACGACGAGATCCACGTAGCGATCGCTGAGATGGTCGCAGAACAGTGGAATGCTCTGGGCTTTGACGTTTCCGTCAACAAGAGAGGCACCATCGCCAACAACGACTACTACAAGTGGACCGACTCGGTTCCGGACGATATTTGTGACGACCTGTACGCTGAGGACCTGCGCAGCGGTGACTTTGAGGTCATTGCGCTGGATCTGGGCGCTGTTACCATGGACGCTTACGCAACGCTTGCTCCCTTCGCAAAGGCATTCTCCGGTCAGGGTATGGACATGTCCGACTCCGAGAACTACCAGCTCTCCGCTCACATTACCGGCTTTGACAACGAGAAGTACAACGATCTGATCGAAGCGGTTTACTTCCTGCAGTACTACGAAAACTTCAAGAAGTTCTTCTACAATACCGCATACGGCACCGACTACTTCGATTCCGAAGCAGCGGCTGACGCAGTTTACGACAAGATCACTGCAGTATATCAGGAATACGGCATTACTCCTTCCGCAAAGACCTATCTTGAGGATCGCGCAACTCTGCTGCACGCAGCCGAGGAGATCCTGATGGAAGAGGTTCCCGTAGCTCCCATCATTGCGAACAAGTACGCATCTCTTACCAACTCCGGCATTAAGAAGATCAAGAGCACCTACACCAATCCCCTGGTTCTGACCAAAGCAAATGCTTCGGGTTACAAGTCCTATCTCCAGGACGTCGAAGATTTCCTTGAGGCAAACTTCCAGGCTTACGCCGAGGACAGACAGTCTTACATCTATGACAAGTTCAAGGGTAACGACAAGGTTTACGTTGACGGCGAATTCTCCTGGGAAGGCTTTAAGGGTGAGTCCTCTCACTACGGCTTCCTGTTTGAAGACGAAGAATAATGGCAAAAATTCAGCCCTGCGATGCAAATCGCAGGGCTATTTTTCTTTGTAAAGTGTAGACAAATCAAGCAGAGTGTGGTATAATAGAATGAATTCTTATGTAATGCGGAGGGAGATATGCAAATTATCAATCTTTTTCCCGGCTCGTATAACTCCAACTGCTATATCATCGAGCACGGCGGACAGGCTCTGGTCATTGACCCGAGTGCCTCTGCCAAATCGATCTTGCAAAAGGTACAGGAGCTGGGTGCCGAGCTTGTCGGCATTCTCCTGACTCACGGGCACTTTGATCACATCGTTTCGATCGACACGCTGCGCCGCGCATGCGATGCGCCGCTGATGATCCACGAGGAGGATGCGGAGATGCTGGAGGATGGCGTCAAGAACGCATTTTCTCTGTTCTTCGGGCAGAATATTTCTTACGCACCCGCCCAGCGACTTCTCAAAGGCGGGGACAAAATCAACCTTGGCGGCATGGACATCGAGGTCATTCACCTCCCCGGCCACTCCAAGGGCTCGGTTTGCTACTACATTCCGGGAGAGCGAGTCATGTTCACGGGAGACCTCTTGTTTGCCCAAGGATACGGCCGCGCCGATCTGCACGGCGGCAACGCCTTTACCCTGCGCACCTCGCTTTGTGCTTTGCGACAGTATCCAAAAAATATTACCATCTACCCCGGCCACGGAGAAACCGCTTTGCTGGGCAATGCATTGGACGTCGCATTTTACATGTAAAAAACATATTTGCAAAAAATAATATTATATATTGAGGAAAACAACATGGATTATCAACTGTTATCCGATCTGCTGTTCCCGCAGATCACCAAGACACCTGCCGATATTGAGGCAGCATATCCCGCGCGTCAGCTCCCCGAGGGCGCAAAGGTCACCCGTTTCGCGCCCAGCCCCACAGGCTTTGTGCATTTCGGCGGCCTGTTCCCCACCACGGTTGGTGAGCGTCTGGCGCACCAAAGCGGCGGCGTATTCTATCTGAGAATTGAGGACACCGACGCAAAGCGTGAGGTTCCCGGTGCGGCTGAGGGTCTGATCAAGACGCTGGCTCACTACGGCATCCACTTTGACGAGGGCGCCATCCTTGACGAGACCGGTAAGGTCAGCGACCAGGGTGCATACGGTCCTTACAAGCAGAGCGCACGCGCAGAGATCTATCAGACTTACGCAAAGGATCTGGTCAGAAAGGGCCTTGCTTACCCCTGCTTTACCACCGAGGAGGAGCTGGAGGCTCTGCAGGCTGTAAATAAAAAGGAAGAGATCAAGAACACCGACTGGCAGGCACAGGCTGAGGAAAGACGCGCGCAGACGCTCAAGATGCGTGCGATCACCATGGACGAGGTCAAGGAAAACTTAGCCGCGGGCAACCCCTTCGTGCTCAGAATCCTTGCTGACGGTGATCCCAATAAGAAGACCCCCTTCACCGACCTTGTCCGAGGCAAGCTGGATATTCCCGAGAACGACGAGGATTTCGTGCTGCTCAAGTCGGACGGCATTCCCACCTACCACTTTGCACACGCGGTGGACGACCACCTGATGGGCACCACGCACGTCATTCGCGGAGAGGAATGGCTGCCCAGCCTTGCAAAGCACATTCAGCTGTTCCGTTACCTTGGCTTCCGTCTGCCCAAGTACATGCACATCTCGCAGATCATGCGTCTGGACGAAAACGGCAACAAAAAGAAGCTTTCCAAGCGCGACATGGGTGCAAACATGGACGACTACGCAGCAATGGGCTACGCGCCCGAGTGCGTTTGCGAGTACGTCATGACGCTGCTCAACTCCAACTACGAGGAGTGGCACGCGCAGAACCCCGAAAAGCCCTACACCGACTTCCCCTTCAATATCAAGAAGATGAGTGCATCGGGCTGTCTGTTTGATTTCAATAAGCTCAACGACGTTTCCAAGAACGTTATCTCGCGCATGAGCGCACAGAAGGTCACGCTGGCGGTCACCGAGTGGGCCAAGACCTACGATCCCGAATTCGGTGAGCTGCTCTCTCGCGATCCTGTTTACGCGATCAACATTTTCGCCATCGGCCGCGGCGGCAAGAAGCCCCGTAAGGATCTGGCGGTCTGGAAGGATGCCCGCCCCTACATGGGATTCTTCTACGACGAGCTGTTCGAGTTGACCGAGCAGTACCCCGAGCAGTTTGACAGAGCCGACATCAAGGCGACTCTTGAGGGCTTTATCAAGACCTTTGATATCTCGGATGATATGAATACCTGGTTTGAAAAGATCAAGGAGATCGGCGCAGACCTCGGATACACCGCAGATATGAAGGCCTACAAGGCAGATCCCTCTGCATTCAAGGGCAGCGTGGCTGACATCTCCATGTTCCTGCGTTTGGCCGTCACCGGCAAGACCAACGCGCCCGACCTTTGGACGGTCATGCAGATCCTGGGCTACGACAGAACCGTTGCCCGCCTTGAAGCAATGCTCGCAACCCTTTAATCTCAATAACTAAGAGGATATAACCATGGCAGAAACCAACAACAACTTTATTTTTGACATTGTGACCGAGGATCTCGGCAGAGATCCCGAGCTCAAGATTCACACCCGTTTCCCGCCCGAGCCCAACGGCTATTTGCACATCGGCTCGGTCAAGGCCATCTGCATCAACACCGACGTGGCGAATAAGTATGACGGTCTGTTCAACCTGCGCTACGACGACACCAACCCCGCAAAGGAATCCGACGAGTTCGTTCGCTCGATCCGCGAGGACCTGGAGTGGCTGGGCGCTACCCCCACGGGCGGCGTTTTCTACGGCTCCGATTACTTTGGCAAGTGCTACGAGTTTGCCGTTCAGCTGATCAAGCAGGGCGACGCTTACGTTTGCGACCTTTCCAAGGATGACCTGGCTGACTACAAGGGCACCGACCGCTCTGTCGCCTCCAAGGAATCTCCTTACCGCAACCGCTCGGTGGAAGAAAATCTTGATCTGTTCGAAAGAATGAAGAACGGTGAATTCCCGGACGGCGCACGCACGCTGCGCGCAAAGATCGACCCCTCCAGTGACAATCCTTACCTGCGTGACCCCGTTATTTACAGAATCAAGCACATCCACCATCATCGCCAGGGTGATGAGTGGTGCGTATATCCCATGTACGACTTCGCACATCCCATTCAGGACGCACTGGAAGGCATTACCCATTCCCTGTGCTCCAGTGAATTCAGAAACCACCGTCCGCTTTACGACTGGGTGGTTGATAAGATCGGCTTTGCGCAGAAGCCCCACCAGTGGGAGTTTGGCCGCATGAACATTACCTACACGGTCATGTCCAAGCGTTATCTGCGTCAGCTGGTTGAGGAAGGCCACGTAGACGGCTGGGATGACCCCCGTCTGCCCACCCTTTGCGGTCTGCGCCGCCGCGGTTACACCCCGAACGCGCTCTTTACCTTTGTGCGCGAAGCAGGCGTGACCAACACCGATCATACCGTGGACGTGCGTCAGCTGGAGGCTTGCGTGCGTGACGACCTCAACGAGATCGCGCTGCGCCGCGTTGCCATCGTAAACCCCATCAAGGTCATCATCGATAACTATCCCGAGGACAAGGTTGAAATGGTCAGCCTGCCCAACCATCCGCAAAAGGAGGAGCTTGGCAGACGCGACGTTCCCATGACCCGCGAGATCTATATCGACGCCGACGACTTTGCAGAGGTTCCGCCTCCCAAGTTCTTCCGTCTCAAGCCCGACAGCGAGGTTCGTCTGATGGGCGGCTATATCATCCGCTGTGGCGAGATTGTTAAGAACGCTGACGGCTCGATCAAGGAGATCCACGCAACTGCTGATCTGGAAACCGGCAACGGCATGCCCGCTGACGGCAGAAAGATCAAGGGCACCATCCATTGGCTGTCCGCCAAGTATGCAAAGCCCGCGACCATGATGCTCTACGACCGCCTGTTCAATATTGAAAACACGGCTGACGTTCCCGAGGGCAAGACTTACCTTGACTTCCTCAACCCCGATTCCCTTACCAAGATCGAGGGCGCAATGGTGGAGCCCTGCCTGGCCGATGCCAAGGCGGGTGACAAGTTCCAGTTTGTCCGCGTGGGTTACTTCTGCAAGGACTCCAAGAACGCCGACACCTTCAACCGTGTCGTAGGCCTGCGCGACAGCTTCAAGGCATAAGAGGTGGATATGGAGCTTACCACCATGATCGAAAACCTGACCCCCTTTGCCATTCCTTACGCAATTCTGGGGGCTTGGATCTTGTTGATGTCGGTGCTCTCGATCATCGTCTGCATCTACGACAAGGCGGTTTCCAAGACCGGCAAGGTGTCTCTACGCATCCCCGAAAAGGTGCTGTTCCTCACCTTCCCGATCCTGGGCGGCTCGTTTGCCATGTTCGTGACCATGCTGCTCATCCGTCACAAGACCAAGCATTGGCAGATGAAGGTCATTCCCGTAATCTTTGTGCTGCAGCTGGCAATACTCGTCGGCGTGACGGCAGTGATTGCGCTGGGAATTATTTAATAATCAAGGCAGAAAGCGAACGCTTTCTGCCTTTGCTTTGTTTATGAATGAAAGCTATGAAAAGTTTTGATCAAACTTTTTCAAAAGTTTGCGCGGGTGGAGGGCGCGAAGCCCTCCTCGCCTCCGCAGAGGCGACACATCTTTATCGCCGTTTTTTGGTTCTTTTTTGCGGCTGCTCCGTCAAAAAAGAACGGAAATGGTTTTCTCAATGCATTCCATCGTAAGAGCATGTGCTTTATTTTTTTAAAATTGTCGCGTATTTGGTAAAAAATATTCTAAAAAATGCTTGCAAATGAGAAAGATATATGATATAATATAGCGGTAAATGCGATGATGAAGTCAGCGCACACGAAAAAGCGTATTCAGAGAGGGTCGACGCGGCTGGAAGCGACCTTGCGTGGCGTGTGTTGCATTTCCCTTCGGAGCAGGTCCTGTGAGCCGAGACGGTAGCGGGACACGGCAGACACCGTTATCGGTCAGCAGAGTGTTGGCTTTGTGCGCATATGCGCTACACACGCCTTTAATTGGGTGGTACCGCGGTAATTTTGCCGTCCCATGTCTGTGGGGCGGTTTTTATTTTTTACAAATAATTTTTTGAACAATAAAAGGAAGGAATTCATCATGAAAGAAATGCTGAATCAAATTCGCGCGACGGCTCTTGAAAAGATCGCCGCCGGCGAGGATCTTGAGCAGATCAGAATCCAGTACCTTGGCAAAAAGGGCGAGCTGACCGCCGTTTTGCGCGGTATGGGCAAGCTGACTGCTGAGGAAAGACCCGTAATCGGTCAGCTGGCAAACCAGGTTCGCGCCGATATCGAGGCTGCCATTGCCGAAAAGGCAGAGGCGCTCAAGGCAGGTGCACTTGCAGAGCAGCTCAAGGCCGAAAAGCTGGACGTCACCATGCCCGGCAAGACCATGCGCGTCGGTCACGTACATCCCCTGACCCGCGTACAGAGAGATATGGAAGAGATCTTTATCGGTATGGGCTTCTCGATTGCGGAAGGCCCGGAGGTAGAATACGACCTTTACAACTTCCAGAAGCTCAATATTCCCGAAAACCACCCTGCAAGAGATACGCAGGACACCTTCTATATCACGGATAACATCCTGCTGCGCTCCCAGACCTCTCCCGTTCAGGCAAGAACCATGGAAGTGCAAAAGCCCCCCATCCGCATCATCTCCCCCGGCCGCGTTTACCGCTCCGACGCCATGGACGCAACGCACTCTCCCCTGTTCCACCAGATGGAAGGCCTTGTTGTTGATAAGGGCATTACCATGGGCGACCTCAAGGGCATGCTGGAGACCTTTGCAAAGGCACAGTTCGGCGAAGAGACCCGCTGCCGCTTCCGTCCTCACCACTTCCCCTTCACCGAGCCCAGCGCAGAGGTTGACGTTTCCTGCTTCGCTTGCGGCGGCAAGGGCTGCAGACTTTGCAAGGGCGAGGGCTGGATCGAGATCCTTGGCGCAGGTATGGTGCACCCCAACGTGCTTTCCATGTGCGGCATTGACCCCGAGGAATACAGCGGCTTTGCGTTCGGTATGGGTATCGAGCGTATCGCCATGCTCAAGTATCACGTAGACGACATTCGTCTGTTCTATGAGAACGACGTGCGTTTCCTTGAGCAGTTCTGAGAAAGGAGATAGCGAAATATGAATCTTTCATTCAATTGGCTTCATGATTATATTGATACAGACAAGATCACAGACGTCAAGAAGTACTGCGACCGCATGACCGACACCGGCTCCAAGGTCGAGGGATATGAGGTACTGGCAGGCGACGTGACCAACGTCAAGATCGGTAAGGTTGTCGCTATGGAGCGTCACCCCGACTCCGATCACCTTTGGATCTGTCAGATCGACGTGGGTGCAGAGGCTCCCATTCAGATCGTCACCGGTGCGCAGAACGTGTTTGTCGGTGCCATCGTTCCCGCGGCAGTTGCTCCCGCAAACCTGCCCGAGGGTAAGCAGATCAAGGCAGGCAAGCTGCGCGGCGTGGACTCCAACGGCATGCTTTGCTCGTTTGGCGAGCTGGGTCTGACCTCTCACGATTGCCCCGGTAAGGAAGAAAACGGCATCTGGATCTTGGACGAGTGCTACGGTCAGTACCTCGGTCAGGACGTTTGCGATTGCCTTCTGATCCGTGACACCGTGGTCGAGTTTGAGATCACCTCCAACCGCCCCGACTGTCTGTCCGTCATCGGTCTTGCACGCGAGACTGCAGCCTCCATGGATCTGGAATGGCACGTCCCCCCCGTATCGGTCAAGGGTACCGGCGACGGTGACTCGATCGACAACTATCTCTCCGTAGGCATCAGCGCGCCCGATCTGTGCTATCGCTATGCCGCAAAGGTAGTCAAGAACGTCAAGATCGCTCCCTCTCCCGACTGGATGCGTATGCGTCTGCGCGCTGCAGGCGTTCGCCCCATCAACAATATCGTTGACATTACCAACTACGTCATGCTTGAATACGGTCAGCCCATGCACGCCTTTGATTACAAGCAGATCGAGGGCAAGGCGATCAACGTGCGCCGTGCAGGCGATGGCGAGGTGTTCGTATCTCTTGACAACATCAGCCATACGCTGGATTCCTCCATGCTGGTCATCGCAGACCAAAACAAGGCTTGCGCTCTGGCAGGCGTTATGGGTGGCCTGAACAGCGAGATTGAGAACGACACCGTGACCGTTGTGTTTGAGTCCGCTTGCTTCTCGGGTCCCGACACCCGCGTGACCGCAAAGAAGAACGGCATGAGAACCGAGTCCTCCGCACGCTTTGAAAAGGGTCTTGACCCCGAAAACTGCCTGCCCGGTCTGATGCGCGCTTGCCAGCTGGTTGAAATGCTGGGCGCTGGTGACGTGGTAGACGGTCTGATCGACGTTTATCCCGGCAAGAAGGAGCAGACGATCCTGCCCTTCACGCCCGAAAAGTATAACAAGTTCCTTGGTACCGAGATCGATGAGCAGACCATGATCGACATTCTCGCAACCCTGGAATGCCGCGTACAGGACGGCAAGATCTACGTGCCCTCCTTCCGCTCCGACCTCGGCTGCATGCAGGACATTGCAGAAGAGATCGTCCGTATCTGGGGTTATGACAAGATCCCCTCCTCCTGCATCAAGGCAGAGACCACGCAGGGCATGCGCACCCCCAAGCAGAAGCTGTTTGTGGCTACCGAGCAGCTGATGTACGGCATGGGCATCTCGCAGATCCAGACCTTCTCGTTTATCAGCCCCAAGTACTACGACGCGATTGCTCTGCCCGCTGACAGCGCGCTGCGCACCTCTGTCGTCATCTCCAACCCGCTTGGCGAGGACACCAGCGTCATGCGTACCACCGCACTGCCCTCCTTGATGGAAGTGCTGCAGAGAAACAACAACTTCTCCAACCAGAACGTGCGTCTGTTTGAAATGGCTACCATTTATCTGCCCGACGCAGATCCCGCGCTGCTTCCCGAGGAAAAGACGGTTGTCACCATTGGTATGTACGGCGACGCTGACTTCTACTGCATGAAGGGTGCTGTGGAAAATCTGCTCAAGATGGCAGGCGTCAAGGCTCCCGTCTACACCGCATGCACCGAAAATCCCTCTTACCACCCCGGCAGATGCGCTACCGTGACCACGGCTGACGGCAAGTATCTTGGCGTATTCGGTCAGATCCACCCCGTTGTGGCTGACAACTACGGCATGAATATTCCCGTGCTTTGCGCAGAGATCGACTTTGACGCGCTGTTTGCCGTTTGTAACACCGAGCCCGACTACAAGCCGCTGCCCAAGTTCCCCGCTGCAACCCGTGACTACGCGTTTGTTTGCGAGGAAGAGCTGGAGGTTGGCAAGATCATGAGCGTGATCGCCAAGGCCGGTGGCACTTTGGTCGAAAACGTTGAGCTGTTCGACATTTACCGCGGCGAAAAACTGGGTGCGGGCAAGAAGAGCGTTGCATTCCGCGTCACGCTTCGTGCCGCAGACAGAACCCTGACCGTTGAAGAAGCTGACAAGATTTCCAAGAAGATCATCAATGATCTGAAATTCAAGCTGGGAATTGCGCTCCGCGCATAAAAGCTAAAATACGGGCTGTTGCCATGCAACAGCCCTTTCCCCATAAAAGGAGTTTCGAAATGGCCAAAAATAAAACCGGGAAAACGCATCCCTTAAAGCGTTTTCTTCCCTATTACAAGCCCTATACCAAGGATCTGGTCTTTGACCTCTTTTGTGCTGCGCTGACCACCATGTGCGAGCTTGCGCTCCCCCTGATCGTGCGCAATATCACGGGCAGAGCCGAATCCGAGCCCGAAACGCTGACTGTGACGCTGATCCTGACCTTTGGCGGCGTATATCTGCTGATGCGTCTGATCGACACGCTGGCCTATTATTTCATGGCCAATCGCGGTCACATCGTGGGTGCAAAAATGGAGACCAACATGCGTCGCGACCTGTTCGGACACCTGCAAAAGCTCAGCTTTTCTTACTTTGACAACACCAAGATCGGTACGCTGATGTCGCGCATCACCAACGACCTGTTTGATATTACCGAGTTTGCACACCATTGCCCCGAGGAATTCTTTATCGCGGGTGTCAAGATTCTCGGCTCGTTCGTCATCCTGCTGGTCATCAACCCCGTGCTGGCAATTGTCACCTTTGCCATGATCCCCATCATGATTCTGGTGCTGATCTCGTTCAACGGAAAGATGAAGGAAGCCTTCCGTCTGTCGCGCTCGCAGGTCGGCGAGCTCAACTCGCAGGTCGAGGACAGCCTACTCGGCATTCACGAGGTCAAGGCATTTGCCAACGAATCCACCGAGATCGAAAAATTCCGCCAGGGCAACACCAAATTCTTAGGCATCAAGGGGCTCATGTACCGTTACATGGGCATGTTCCAGGCGTCTACCCGCTTCTTTGAGGGCCTTTTGTACATCGTTGTCGTGGTGGTGGGTGCGCTGCTGCTGACCGCAAAAAATCCCGTGATCCAGTTAGAGGCTGCCGATTACGTGGCGTTTTTGATGTACGTCTCTACCCTGTTCACCTCGGTACGCCGCATCGTGGAATTCACCGAGCAATTCCAGCGCGGTATGACGGGCATTGAACGCTTCTCCGAGATTCTGGACGTTGAGCCCGACATCAAGGACAAGCCCGGTGCCAAGGTGCTTTCCGACGTCAAGGGCGATATTGTGCTTGACAAGGTCACCTTCCGCTACGAGGAGGACAAGCAGCAAAACGTGCTCAGCAACCTTTCGTTGCACGTCAAGGCGGGCGAAAACGTGGCTCTGGTCGGCCCTTCGGGCTGCGGAAAGACCACACTTTGCTCGCTCATTCCCCGCTTCTACGAGCTGCAGGGCGGTCAGATCCTGATCGACGGCCAGAACGTACAGGACGTGACCATGCGCTCGCTGCGTCAGAATATCGGTATCGTGCAGCAGAACGTGTATCTGTTCTCGGGCACCATCCGCGAGAACATTGCATACGGTAAGCCCGATGCCACCGACGAGGAGATCATAGAGGCGGCAAAGCTCGCAGGTGCGGACGAATTCATATCCGAGCTGCCCGATGGGTACAATACCTACGTGGGTGAGCGCGGACTCAAGCTTTCGGGCGGACAGCGTCAGCGCGTCTCGATCGCCCGCGTATTCCTCAAAAATCCCCCTGTGCTGATCTTGGACGAGGCAACCAGCGCGCTTGACAACGAGAGCGAGCGACTGGTGCAGAAATCGATCGAAAAGCTGACCGTGGGCAGAACCACCATCACCATTGCGCACCGTCTGACCACCATCAAGAACGCAGACCGCATCGTGGTGCTGACAGCTGACGGCATTGTGGAAGAGGGCACGCACAAGGAGCTGACCGAAAAAGGCGGCATGTACGCAGACCTTTATAAGCTTTACACCGCTGACTGAGAAAGGAATTTTGTATGGAACAAGCAAAATTGGACCGCATCAACGAGCTTGCGCACAAGGTCAAGAGAGGCGAGACGCTGACTCCCGAGGAGCAACAGGAGCGCGCTGCGCTGCGCACCGAGTATATCCGCGAATTCCGCGCATCTATGACAGGAATTCTGGATAACACAGTCATCGTGCGTCCCGACGGCACGCGCGAGCAGGTATCCGATCGCAAGGAAAACGAAAAGAAATAAAAACACAAAATCGAAGCAAAAAGCCCTTTACATAAGGGGCTTTTTGTGTTATAATGTAATATGAATAAATGTTTAGGATGGGTAATTATGCAACTGACTTTCCCGCACACGGCACAATCGAATAGTCCCGCCGAGACAGAGAGCCTGGGAGCGCGTCTGGCAGGTATGCTGCAGGACGACGCAACGCTTCCCCGCTTCGTGGCTCTTTACGGGGATCTGGGCGTTGGCAAGACTGCTTTTGTGCGCGGTTTCGCGTCGCTGCTCTCGCCCGAGAGCCTTGTGCGCTCGCCCACCTTTACCTTGGTCAACGAATACCGCAATAAGACCACCAAAAAATCACTGTTCCACTTTGATATGTACCGCATTGACTCGGAGGACGACCTATATTCCATGGGCTTTGATGACTATCCCGACCGAGGCATTTGCATTGCGGAATGGTGTGAAAAGATCCCCTACGCGCTGCCCTTGCACTATCTGCGTGTGACCATCACCAAGAATGACGCACAGCAGCCCGACAGCCGCGAGATCTTGATAGAAAGGATCTGACAGATGAAGATTTTGGCTCTTGATTCCACCGCCATCGTTGGTACGGTGGCCTTGTGCGAGGACGAGCGGCTTGTCGCACTCTATACACTCAATACAGGCAACACACACAGCCAGACGCTGCTGCCCATGATCGAATCCGCGCTGCGCTCGGCTGATTGGGAGATCGACGATCTGGATCTGTTCGCAGTCAGCCGCGGCCCGGGCTCGTTTACAGGTGTGAGAATCGGTGTGGCAACCGTCAAGGGGCTTGCCTTTGGCAAGGACATTCCCTGCGCGGGTGTTTCCACTCTGGAAGCCCTCGCATACAATCTGCGTTGCTTTGACGGCGTGATCTCTCCTGTGATGAATGCGCGTCGCGCACAGGTCTATAACGCGCTGTTTGCTTGTAAGGACGGCGTACTCACCCGCCTTTGCCCCGACCGAGCCATCTCGATCGCAGAGCTGGACGAGCAGCTTGCGGACATGGATCAGCCCGTTTACTTAGTCGGCGACGGATATGACATTACGCTGGAAAACCTTACAAAAACAAAGGTGCTCCCCGTTCCCGAGGAGCTGAGATATCAGAGCGGATACAGCGTTGCCATGTGCGGGCTTGCTGCATATAAAAACGGTCTTGCGACCGACGATACATCCCTCTCGGTGGAGTACCTGCGTCCCTCGCAGGCAGAGCGCGAGAGAAACGAACGCTTGGCAAAGGAAAATCAATAAACATTACATACAAGAGAGGAACACGGAATTATGCAAAAAAAGATCGTCATCGGAAGCGACCATGCAGGATACGCGCTCAAGGAACAGATCAAAAATCACTTGAAATTTGCAGGAGTGGAAATTCTGGACGTGGGCTGCGATTCACCCGAGTCCTGCAGCTACCCCGATATTGCGCACGAGCTGTGCTCCCAAATCCAAAGCGGTGCATACACCACCGGCATTTTGATCTGCGGCACCGGTATTGGCATGTCCATGTGCGCAAACAAGCATGCGGGCATTCGCGCCGCTTGCTGCTCAGACGTGTTTTCTGCACGCGCAACCCGCCTGCATAACGACGCCAACGTGCTTTGCTTTGGCGCGCGTGTGGTTGGCTACGGCGTTGCTTGCGAATTAGTGGATGCATTCTTGAATAACGTATTTGAGGGCGGACGCCATCAGCCCCGCGTGGACGCCATCAACGCTTTAGACGAAAGTGAGAAAAAATGAGTTATACGGCAAAAGAAGCTGCCCGTGACGTCGCTGACGTATTGCGTGCAGCCGATAAAGAGGCCGGCAAGCGCAACTATACCGCTGCTGTGATCGTGGCGGGCGGTAGCGGCACGCGCATGGGCACAGAGGTTACCAAGCAGATGCTGGACCTTTGCGGTAAGCCCGTGGTGGTGCATACGCTGCTGGCCTATCAGAACACCCCTTGTATCAAAGAGATCGTGGTCGCGGCACGCGAGGACGAGATCGATATTTACCAAGGGTTCAAGCAAAAATACGGCATTACCAAGCTGACCGCCGTTGTTCCCGGAGGTGTGACCAGACAGGCGTCTGCCCTTGCGGGTGTAGAGGCAGTCAGCGATAAGGTGCGCTACGTGGCCATTGCGGACGCGGCGCGCTGCCTGACCACCCCGGAAGAGATCAGCGAGGTCTGCCGCGTGGCCTATAAGACCGACGCCGCCTCTGCGGGCATTCCCGCAACCGACACGGTCAAGGTGGTGGACAAGGCAAGCTATATCGCAGAAACACCCGAGCGCGCGCTCTGCTGGCAGGCACAAACGCCCCAGGTGTTCCGTCACGCGCTCTACCTGGCCGCAAGCTACGCAGCCATTGAGCACAAGTTCACCGCCACCGATGACAATTCCCTGATCGAGTTTGTAAAGCACCCTGTCAAAATGGTCAAGTGCTCAAAGCAGAATATCAAAATCACCGAGCCCGACGACCTTGCCTACGCGCAGATGATCTTAAAGCAGCGCGAGCAGGAGGATGAGACATGAGAATCGGACACGGATACGACGTGCACCGCTTGGTCGAGGGGCGCGATCTGATCCTTGGCGGTGTCAATATCCCTTATGAAAAAGGGCTGCTTGGCCATTCGGATGCCGACGTGCTGACGCACGCGATCATGGATGCGCTGCTGGGCGCGGCCGCTCTGGGCGACATTGGCAAGCATTTTCCCGATACCGATCCCGCCTACAAGGGCGCGGACAGCTTAAAGCTTGCAGCGCACGTGGCAGCATTGCTGCATGCGCAGGGCTATCGCATCGGCAATATCGATGCCACCGTCATCGCGCAAGCCCCCAAGCTTGCCCCTCACATCCCCACCATGCGCCAAAATCTGGCGCGTGCGCTTGGATGTGACCAAGACTGCATCAATATCAAGGCCACCACCGAGGAGCACCTGGGCTTCACGGGCGAGGGGCTCGGCATGGCTGCGCACGCAGTCTGCCTGATCGAATCTATATAAAGCACGGAGCAAATGACTTACTTCTTTGACTTCCCGAGCTTTTCTTTCCCCGGTCATCGCTTCCGTGCGAGTCTTCACACTACAGCGTATGACAAATTTCCACATCTTGCAACAGAAAGGAACAAAAATCATGACTTATATCTCTCCTTCCCTGCTGGCTGCCGATTACGCGCATCTGGCTGATGAAATCAAGAAAGTAGAGGATGCCGGAGCCGCTTATCTGCATCTGGATATCATGGACGGCGCATTTGTTCCCAATATCAGCTTTGGCCCCGAGCTGGTTGCTTCGATCCGTAAGCACACCAAGCTGATCTTTGACGTACATCTGATGATCAACGATCCCATTCGCTACATAGATCGCTTTGTCAAGGCGGGCGCGGATATGATCACCTTCCACGTAGAAAGCACAAACGATCCCGAGGCAGTCATTCGCGCCATCGCCTCGCACGAAATGCGCGCAGGCATGGCCATCTCGCCCGCAACGCCCATTGAGACCGTCTTCCCTTACCTGCCTAAGCTTTCGCAGGTCACGGTCATGACAGTCGAGCCCGGCTTTAGCGGTCAGACGCTCATGGTTCCCATGCTTGACAAGGTGCGCGTGCTGCGCAGATACTGCATGGAAAACGGCTTGAAATTAGACATTGAGGTAGACGGCGGCATCACGCCCGAAAACGTGGGCTATTGCACCGGTGCGGGCGCAAACGTCATCGTGGCAGGCTCTGCCATCTTCAAGTCCAAAAAGCCGAGATCCGTCATCGTCAGCATGAAGGACACCGCAAAGATCAATCCGTTTTTGGGGTAATTACGTATGCCGGACAACAGCGACTGGAGACTGAGAGGACAGGAATCGTACTTGCTGGGAAAAACGCTGTATTTACGCCAATTTCCCATGGAAAAGGATCACGATCATTGCGAGTTTTGCTGGGATAAATTTGCTCATTATCCTGATACATTACATCAAGGATATACCACTGCAGACAATTACTACTGGATTTGCCCCGATTGCATGAATGATTTCAAGGAAACGTTCAAGTGGACAATATGTAACGAATAAAACAACCCGACAGTGAAAGCTGTCGGGTTGTTTAGTCCATTCAAATAGTAAAAGTATTCGGGGATCGCCCGAATTTTTATCCGTCATCGTCAGCATGAAGGACACCGCAAAGATCAATCCGTTTTTGGGGTAACAGATAAGGAAAAGCAGAAGTCTTTGATCAAGACTTCTGCTTTGTTTATTCGACTTTTCGTTGTCCGTTCTCGTCAAAAGTCCGCGCAAGCGCTGCTTCTGTCGGAAACACAGATGCAATCAGCACGATTACCTGGACGGTTGTCACAACCAATCCGACAATCCCCACAACCGTGGCAGAGCTCTGATGAAAAGGAATCCATATCAGTACCGACGGGATCAGCAATACAATCCCCATAATACACCATAACCGCCCGGCATACATATGAGCAAACTTCCAGGTTTGCTCGTTTTTCATGGAAAGCGCGGTTCTATAGCCGTACCAACGGTTAATATGCATAGGCGTATGCTTCCACATCATCCATCCTGCAATGATCATCATCAATGGAATGATCAGATCGCACACGAACATAGTCCACCAAAACCACATTTTTACCTCCATGCCGCCTGTGGCGGCTCGAATAGTGATGATAACTTCACCGAGGAGCTTTGCTCCAAAAATGGGCTCAGACCCATTTTTAGGTGAAGTTAAAGCGTGAATAGTTGAGTATAAAGGAATATCACGTGAACTTTCACGCTATAACCTCCATGCCGCCTTGGGCGGCGCAAATAGTGATGGAAACTTCACCGTGGAGCTTTGCTCCAAAAATGGGTTGGAACCCATTTTTAGGTGAAGTTTATGCGTGAATGGTTGCGTATAAAGGAATATCACGTGAACTTTCACGCTAATTTCTCCTTTCGCACTCACCATTCATCCCAATCTTCCTTGTGGGATACGCGGCAAAAGCCTTTTGTTTTGCAATGCGGGCAACGCAATACTCCCTCTCCGTTTTTATGTACCGTAAAGGCAACCTGCCACCATTTGGGATAAAAGCTTTTTTGGCATCGAGGACAAATATGCAGCTTGGAAGAAAGGCTCTTACCAACAAGATACAGTACAACGATCAAAAATACTGCAACAGGAATTGCGATCATCCACCACGGCACGTCTGCACTTTTTCCTCCCCAATGCACCTCACAAGATACGAGCACCCCGCTCATAAGGCACAGTACGCAGAAAAGCATTCTCTTTTTTATCATATCCATCTCCATTACAACTCATAATTGAGCCAAATGCCGTGAACCTTGTCTCGGTGAAACACGATCTTTACACACAGTCCCATTTTTTCATATTGCAAACGGCAGTTTACTACGTTTTTCACTTCGCTGTCGCATTCGATTTCTTTTACGTGCAACAGCACTCCAAGCGGCTTGACCGTATCACATACCACGCGTTTCCATGCGGATAGCGGCATGTATTCCTGCAGCATATCCGAAAAATATACAAAACAAGCGTCGTACTCGCCTTGGATAAACAGATCAGTAAAGCTGCGTGCAATTTCCAGTCGCATGCTTTGCGTCATAGGCGTTTGATCCGTTGAATCGTAGACGCTCCCACCCTTTTCTATCGTAGCAAGTGCATCGTCCAGCATGCGCAGCTCCTTGGCTTTGGCTACAATGGAGGCAATCAATTCTGCCTTGTGCTCCAGTATGGCATCTGATAGCTCTACATTTCCATCTTGCAGCTTGCGGATTTGCGCAACTGAAAGGCCAAGTGCACGCAACACAAGCACCTTCTTGATATGCTCTACCTGCTCAGCGCTGTAATGCCTGCGCGAGCAAAACGGAACCGCGGTGCTTGTAACAATCCCCTTTTGCTCATAAAAGCGCAACGTGCGCGAGGTGGTACCGAGCATTTGACACACCGTGTTAATGTCAAGCAAAGCCATGAATATCGCCTCCTCTCACAGGTATTATATCACTTGACGCAGGGTCAATGTCAAGGGGTTTTTAGATAAAAAAGCAGCCCAAGCTGCTTTTTTATATTTCTCGCAGAATCTCGTCAAGATCCTGCTCTGCCTTTTGTGTAAAACGGTATGAATACTCAAATGCCATATTTTTCCGCCAATCTTGCCTTTACCGCGTCTCCATCCTCTGTTTTTCCTTGTTCCACATCAGAAAGTCCATCGGCAATCAGCTATGCTTCATAAATCTTGGCCATGGTTTTTTCATAATACTCGATATCCATCACAACCAATCTGCCATATCCGTTTTTGGTCACAAATACAGGCCCGCCCGCTTCGGTACAGCGTTTCTCAATAGCTACAGTATCCTTAAGATCACGCATAGGGATAATCGTCATAATTATTACATCCATTCTTACAACATGTTCCGTGACTATATTATGCACCATATTTAGCCACGTGTCAATAGCGCACTAAACATTCAAAAAAATTCTCTGCCCCTTGCGATAATTATTTAACCGCCGGTTAAACGTATGTTGCCCATGCTTCGCTTGTATTATCTCCAATCTATGATATAATATAATCAGAAACAGGCCTGTTTACTTACAAAGGAGGAGAAGATATGGAACTGAACATTGGAACAAATATCAAACGCTTGCGCCTTGCCAAGGGATTGACACAGGAGCAGCTTGCGGATCTATTGACCATCTCAACAGCGGCGGTGAGTAAATGGGAGGCTAAGAACACCTATCCTGATATTACAATGCTATTTCCGCTGGCAGAGATCTTTGGAGTAACGGTAGATGAGCTTTTGGGTTATGACGAGGAAAAAGCAAAGAAAGATGTGGACATGATCCTTGCTGAGCAACAGCGGATGTACGTAGAAGGAAGATTCACTGAAGGCAAGGAATTGATCGTCAATGCGCGAAAAAAATACCCCCACGATTACCGCATTATGAATGCATACATGTGGGACATGGAACGTGGTGCTGATGAAAAAACATTGCTGAAAAACAAGGACGAATTGACGCAAATATGTGATTGTATTTTGGAAGGATGCACACAAGACGGTCTTCGCGCAGAGGCGATCAATATGAAGGCCAAGCTCCTGCACGCAAGTGGTGACACTGCGGCAGCATTCGAGCTGCTTGATCACCTTTCTGCGTGGCAAGCCCCTGTACTCAAGGAAGGGCTGTTTTCCAAGAATACACCGGAATTTCGTCATTGGAATAAAAGAAATTGCTACGGCTTGATGGATGTGCTATCAATCAAGCTCGCACGCATCATACGTTTTGATCCTGCTTTGTCTGTTACGGAAAAAATTGAACGAATTGAATCAATCGCCAACACATTTGCAGATATGAGCAATCAACGTGATCTTGCATTTTTAAGCATCGGTGTGCAATCTTTGTATGCAACCTTGGCGGGAATGCTGAGAGCGGATAACGCGCCTATCACGGAAATCATCCGCATCAGAGACAAACATCTTGCATCCTTACAGAAGATTATGGCTCTTGCCAAGGAGGATCCCGTGATCAAAGAGCTGTTTCAGTCTACCTACAAAACAGAGGATTTGGTTGCGTGGGAGCTCAACCGCCTTTTGCACTCTCCACACCCACAGTTTGCAAGACTCAGAGAATATCCTGAATATATGAGCATGCTTGAAAAATGGGCAAAATAATTGACATAAAAATCGGGGAAGCCTTGTTGGCTTCCCCTTCTCTTTTCAATTCACATCACGATCGACTTGATCTCGGGGAATTCGTCCGCGAGGTCAAGCAGCCCGTCGCTGAGGTTATCCTTATGAAGACGCACCTCCATGCTGACGCGCACGTCGCCGTTGTCCATCTTTTCCATCTCCACGCCCGAGATCAATACCTTCATTTCTTCCAGGCGTGCGCGAATTTTGGGCATCACGGTGTGATAATCCTTTGAAATCACCAGCAAAAGCTCCTTGGAGGACTGCATGTCAGCCGGTAAAAACTTATGCAACGAGATCTGCAGAATAATGATAATTGCCGTGCAAAGCACGCCCACCGTATACATGCCTGCGCCAAGCGCAAGGCCGATCGCAGCAGTTGCCCAGATTCCGGCAGCCGTGGTCAGACCCTTGACGGATCCCCCACGCACGAAGATCACGCCTGCGCCCAAAAAGCTGATGCCGGTGACGACGTTGGATGCAATGCGCGATGCATCTGCGCCGATCACGTCGGAAAAGCCGTATTTGGACACCACCATGATCAGCGTCGCACCAAGCGCGACAATGATATGGGTACGGATACCAGCCTCCTTGAGGCGTTTGGTTCTCTCAAGACCGATCAAGCCACCGCACAGGCAGGCTACGACAACGCGCACAAGATAATCCCATGCACCAATATGCTCAAAAAGCCACATATCCCAAGCCATCGTATCCTCCTTATTCGGCATAACCCAGCGTTACGCTGACAATATTTGCCACGCCGTCGCGGTAATAGGTCAGCTCAACCGTCTCTCCGCCGTTGTGCTGATTGATCACGTCCATCAGATCGTAAATGGTGGCAAGCTCCTGCCCGTCCGCCAGCACGATGATATCATCCTTCTGCAGCTTATTGGCTGCATCCAGCCCGGGCGTGGTGCTCTGGACCCAAACACCCGTGTAAGGCGCGTAAAACACCTCTTCGGGATTCAATTCCGCATCCTCGGGCGATACCTCCTGAATGCGATTTTCCTCGGGAATGTTGATATAATATTTGCCGGCCTCTACGCCAACGCCCACAATACCGATCAAGGGACGCTTGGTGGTAATGGGCGACTCGCCCGGCTCACCGGTCTCGATAATATTGTTAAGCAACACCATCGCACCGTCGATCGGGATGGCAAAGCCCATATTTTCGTACTGGCCCGAAAGCTTCATGGTGATAATGCCCAGCACCTCACCGTTGGAATTGACCAAGGGTCCGCCCGAGTTGCCCGGGTTGACGGGGGTGTCGGTCTGGATCAGCTTCATTTTCTTTTGCAGAATGCCCTCGTTGTCGTAGATCTTGACCTCTCTTTGTGCAAAGGAAACCACGCCCTTGGTCACGCTCCAGGCATATTCCTCGCCTGCAGGCGTTCCCACAGCGTACACGTTCTGGCTGTCCACCACGTCAGCAGACTTGCCGATCCTTGCACAGTAAAGCCCCTGAGCGTTGACCTTGATCACGGCAAGGTCGTCGATCTCGGAATATCCGATCACCTCGGCAACCGCTGCCTGACCGTTATAGAACTTGACGGTCACGGTCTGCGCATCCTCCACAACGTGGTAATTGGTCGCAATATAGCCGTCCGGGGTCAGCACGATACCTGTGCCCGTACCAACACCCTCGGCAGTCTTGGCCGTAATGACCACGGTATAGTTACGTACCGATTCGAGTGCCGAGACCTCAATGGTCTGCTCATCGCCGCCGCCAATCACGGTGACGTCCCCCGTAAAGCCACCCTGCACGGGCTGCTCCGCAGGAGGATTGACGATCGCGTCGATCACGTCAAACACCAACACGCCCGCCAGGACGCCAAAGCAAAGCGCGAACACAACGGTCACCACAATGGCATACACCCAAACGCCGCGGGATCTGCCGCGCTTTTTGTTCTTTTGATCGTGCGCGCGCTGCTCCTCGTAGCTCCAGCGATATCTGTAATCTTGCTCGTCGGCAGGCTGTTGCTTTTGTGCTCTCTCTTCTGCAAAGATCTGCTCTGCCTGCTCGGCAATCTGTGCCTCGGTCGGCAGCTCTTGCGCACTCTGCTGCTCTGCAATCTCGTCCGCCGGCTCTTGTACCGGCTCTTGTACCGGCTCTTGTACCGACTCTTGCGCCGGCTCGGTAGCCGATTGATTTAATTCTTCCCCGTTTTGCTCGGGATTCAGTTCACGGTTCTCTTCCAAAGTTACTCCCCCTCTCGTCCTTTTTCGGGAGCGTCGGTCTCGGGCAGCATAAAGGTAAATTCACACCATTCTCCGGCTACGCTGTCCACCGAAATACTCTCATGATGGGCTTCAATAACGGTCTTGACGATATACAATCCAAGACCCACGCCCTTTTTATCCAATCCGCGACTCTTGTCGCTCTTATAAAATCGTTCAAATACGTACGGCAGGTCCTCGGCAGGAATGCCCTGGCCCTGATTGTAAACGCGCACTCTGACCTTTTCGCCCTTTTTGACGCGCTCCAGGCAAATGCGCAGCTTGCCGCCCTCTTTTGAGAATTTTACCGCATTGTCCACCAGATTATACACGATCTGATACATGGCGTCACGGTCAGCCATCACAAACAGATTCTCGTCCTCGCACTCAAATTCCACGTCCAGTCTTTTTTGATCAATCTTTTGCTCAAACGAGATCAGAATCAATCTGCAGACCTCACAGATATCAAACGGAGCAGAAACAAACTTGCGATCCCCCGCCTGGATACGCGAAAGATCCAGCAGCTGCGAGACAAGTCTTGACAGCCTCTTGACCTCCTCGGACACAATGCCCAGATAATACGTCTGCTGATCCGCCGGGATCACACCGTCCAGAATTCCGTCAATAAAGCCGGAAATGGTGGTCATGGGCGTGCGCAGGTCGTGCGAGACGTTGGCCATAAACGAGGTGCGCATGTTATCCAGCGCCTCCAAGGATTGCGCCATGTTGTTCATCGCGCGCGCCAGCTCTGCTACCTCGTCGTTTCCGTGCACGGGAACGCGCACGTCAAATTTCCCCGCTGCAAAGCTTTTTGCAGCGCGGCTCATTTCCTTGAGCGGCGTGATGATACGCTCGGTGATGAAATAGAACGCGATCAACGCGGCAAGCATGACCCAAAGGCTGGCTGCCATGATGACCTGCACCGTGGAATCACGCAGATCCCGCCAATCGTTGGAGTCCGCGCAGACCAGCAGCACGCCGTAAACGTCATCCCCTTCGGTCAGCGGATGCGCATGCACGGTATGCGACTGCTCAAAGAGCCCCGCAAAGGTATCACTCGTGCGTACGTGCTCACCTGCAAGCACCTGATCAAGCTCTTGCATGGGCAGAACCTTGCCCACCTCCAAAAGCTCGCGATCTACGCCCTGACGCATCAGAAGCGTACCGTTCTCATCTGCCAGCATGATGGTCACGCCGTCGGCATTGACGGTCAGCGCTTGCAGGATCTGTGCAATACTGTGCTCGTTTTGCGTCACGTACTGCGAAAACGGCATATCATTTTGGTAATTCTCGTCCACATAAGTATACGCAGCAGCAGCCGTATCGGTGATGACCTCGACCTTGACCTGCTCGGAATAGCCATTGATGATATTTCCGATGATCATGATCAGCAGCATAAAGCTGACCACAATGATCAGCAAAAACGCCGAGATATACTTAAAAAACAGACTCTTAAACACGGTTTTCTCTTAACTCAGCAGCTCGAACTTGTAGCCAACTCCCCAAACGGTTTTGAGGATCCACTTATCCGACGCGCCCTCCAGCTTTTCACGCAGTCTCTTGACATGCACGTCAACCGTTCTGGAGTCACCCAGGTAGTCAAAGCCCCATACCTTATCCAGAAGCTGATCGCGGGTAAATACGCGATTGTAATTGGAAGCCAAGAAGTAAAGCAGCTCCAGCTCCTTGGGAGGAATGTCCACGCTCTTGCCCTTGAGCTTGAGCTCGTATTTCTGGCGGCTGATCTCAATATTCTCAAACTTGACCACCTCGTCGTCATCCTGGTTGGCATGTGCCTGATAGCGGCGCAGCACAGCCTTGACGCGTGCGGAAAGTTCCTTCATATCAAAGGGCTTGACCAAGAAATCGTCTGCGCCCAGCTCAAGGCCCAGCACCTTGTCAAATACCTCGCCCTTTGCGGTGATCATGATAATGGGCTTGGAGGACATTTCGCGGATCTCGCGGCAGACCTGCCAGCCGTCCTTTTTGGGCAGCATAATGTCAAGCAGCACGATGTCGGGCTCATACATTTTGAAATAGCTGATGCCCTCCACGCCGTCAGACGCGGTCTTGACCTCGTAGCCCTCGTTGGTAAAGTACACCTTAAGTAATTCGCTGATATTGTTGTCGTCATCCACAACAAGAATTTTGGTATCCATCATGGGAAGTACCCTCCTTGTATTTTGTCATTTTAATTTTTCAATCGTATCATACAAGCACAATAGGGTGTTTGTGTGATAAATGAATGAATTTTGTCGGAAATTTTTTCAAAATTGCCGATTTTTTATGATCCTTCATAATTATATCACAATTTATTGCATTTGTAAAGAATTTTTTCAAAAATAGTTAACAATTATATGCTGCCTTCCATGCCTGTATTTTGCAATTTACACATAAAAAAGAAATGCCCCGTGGGGCTGCAAAATTAGCGAAAAAACCCGCACAAAACAAGGGTTGTTTCACTTGGATACGATCCTTATTTGTTGGTTTATAAGTTGTTGTCGCAGGCGCTGGCGATCACATATTTCGGCTTTGCCGAAATTCTCGCCCCTACAAGTGTCTTTGTTTTGGGTTTTATATCATAAACCCCTTACATAATTCCCTGTAGGGGCGATCAGTGATCGCCAGCGCCCGCGGCAACTAAATATTGAAAGCATATGCATAAACAAGAGCTGTCTTTTGGTTAAGACAGCTTTGTTTTTTCGCTTATTTCTCAGCCCCGTGGGGCATTTCTTTTGAAACGTCAGACGTCTTACACGTCAAGAACCCTGTCAAGCGGGATGACGTACTCGGCAAAGGACAACGCCTTGGCGCACACGATTGCAACACGCCCCTGCACGGTGAGCGTTACCGCAATCTCGCCAATCTGCATATCGTCCTGCTTGTTCATGCTCTGGGGGGCTGGGGCAGTCAGAGCAATGCCGTCGAAGCATCCGTCCGATACCTCAATTGCTCCCAGATCCAGCAAGATCGTACCTTCTTTGTCTCCCTTATTGAGCACGTTCAGCACAAGTGCATTCCCCTGCTCGTTGACCGACAGCTGCACCTGCACGGGATCCCCCATCTGCGGATGATAATCCTCAATTTTCAGTGTTCTGTATGCCTTTGTATGTGCAAAGCGATGCAGCACCATACCGGCAGCCGTGGGATACGCACACTCCTTGGGCGTTTCAATGGCGGATTGCGCGTGCGTATTTGCCAGGTTATTGAAGTTGACAAAGCCAATCTCACGGCCGTATCTCTGCCACATCATGAGAATGGACGCGGCATTCAGCGCATACGACCACTTGCTGAACAGATAGCACTTGGTCAGCTTGTTATCCTCTCTGGGGGCCATGTTATACATGTCCGCGCCGCCCAAGGGCAGCCACTCGGTGTTGCAGTAGAGCAGATGCGTGCCGTTTTTCTCGTTATACGCACGAAGAATCGCCAGCTTTTTTTGCATATAGCTCTCGTCCGAGCCGCGGTCGGCAATGAAATCAATATCCTTGCCCGCGATCTCCAGCATTCTCTCAAGCCCTTCCAGGTTGTAGCTGTAAGTATCGATGCCGATATTGACCGTGGGATCGACCGCCTTCATGGCGCGGGAATACACGATGCAGGCACGCGCGTACTCCTCGGGTGTAAACCAGCGGTGCACCTCGTTGTCCATCTCCCAGTATTTGACGTTGTACGGCCTCTCGCGGCCGTTTGCAATGCGGGCGCGGCCGCCCTCGGTGCTCTCGTCGCCGTTGCAGTATTCTACCCAGGCAGCAGCCTCGCGCGCGCCCTGCTCTATATTTGCAAAGTGCGGAAGGTCTCTGCCGTGGCGTGCTGCGTGGATGGTGGGATCCTCGGGATCCTTCCCAAGACTTTCGGGCGGTACGTAATCAAAGAATCGCTTATAGGGGTTGAACATATTGACGCAGATCATGGACTCGCCGCCGATCGCCTCTGCGTAAGACGCAAGCTCGTCCGTGCCCACGTCGTTGTACTGATAGCCGCCCCAGAAATACGACTTCATGGGCGGGCGGTAGTCACCCACACCGTCGCGCCAATTATAAAACGACGCAAAGCAGCCACCCGGCCAGCGCACAACAGCGGGAGATACGTACTTTCCCGCCTCAACCGCGCTCTTTTTCATGCGACGGGTGGCGTCGTGCGGCAGCAGCGAAAAATCGTCGCACAGCACACTCGTCTGCCCTTCCAGCAGCAACGCAAACGTGTATCTGCCCTCATCCGGCACGGTAAAGGTGGCCTGTACGGGGGTATAATCCTTCCCGATCGGGTCAAGTGCGCAGGTCGCGACGGGATCGCTCACGCTGCCCTCACGGTAAATTGCAATGCGCAGAGCGGGATTGCCCTTGGCCAGCTTGATCTTGCCCTTAAAGGTGTAGGTTACACCGTCAAAGCAGTATTTGCCGTCCTGCGCAAGGCCGCCAAGGTCGTCCGAGTCGTTGACCACGCGCATGGCGTGCTCGCCGTGACAGCCGCCCGCGACAATGCCGATGCGCACGTCTGCCGTGGGAGACTGCTCGATGACAAAGGTGGAGTCATCCTCAATGAGCTGATGCCCCGCCGTGCCGGGAAAGGCAAACCAGGCGTTGTGCTCGTAACCCGAATGGTACCAGTCGAACACGCGCCAGTCAGTCTCGCAGCGCGAGGAATGGTCGTTTTCATCCTCCAGAAGATCAAACCAAAGCTTGTTGATCATGCGATACGGATAAAATGGCTCAAAGCTGCGGTTAAAAAACATTTCGGCAATCATGCCCTCCACCTGCAGTCCGTAGCCAAGCTCGATAAAATTCGAGGCAAGCTTGGGGCTTATGGGCGTGGAATGATAGCTTGTCGTGGCAGTCAGTTTCATATCTGTTCCCCTTTTACTCTGTCAGTCCTTGTATAAAATCAATGAGCAGGTCGTAGTCGTGAGTGGTAACGTGGTGCTCGTAGCCATCCTTATAAATGCAGGCCTGGTGAATGTTCATGCTCTCCACGTAAACGTAGTAGCAGGTCTTGTCGCCCACCGTGAGCACCTCGGCATTTTCCCCGTTACTCATGCCGGTTGAATCGAAATTGCTGATCGAATACGACACCTGCCCGTCGCTGAACACAAAGGTCAGATGCATCTCGGTCCCGCTGTCCTTGATCAGCAGAATGCGCTCAATCGTGGTGCCCTCGGGCAGACGCGTGGGATACAGCATGCCCGCAAAGCCGCTGTTTTGCCTTGCCTCGTCAATTGAGGCGTACTGTGCCTCCAGCTCACTCTTGCTCAGGCTCACCTTGTCGCCGTCAATGCTCTCGCCCGGCTTGGAGTCGGCCAGCCAATCGAGATGCTGCATAAGAAAATTCCACGCAGGCGAGCCGCTGTTGGCCAAGGAAGTGCCAACAGAGAGAGAGCAGATCAGCAGTACAATGGCCGCCACCAGCAAAACGCGCCATAAAACGCGTCCATGATTGGATTTGATAATTTTTCTCGCAGGTGCGCGCGAAGCGGCCTTTTGCTTGATCAGCGCAAGCCCCCGCGCATACTCCGCCTCGGTGATCTCGCCCCCGTCGTGCGCAAGATACGCCTCGCACTCACTGCAAGCCAAAATCAGCTCCTCGTCCGCCTTGTCCTTTTGCACTTCGGCATCGATCAGCGCAAACAGCCACGCCCTGACCTGCTCGTCCGATGCGCCCGTCGGATCAAAGCGCAAAAGCTTTTGATTGTCAGATTGATTCATTCCCTACTCCTTTACAAAAACACCCTGTCAAATAACCCTTCATAAATACACATGTCCGATTTTTGCAAAACGTTTCATGCTTTTTGAAAAAATTTTCAGCTTGCAAAAATTTCGGGCAATTTTCTGGCAATTTTCTTGCGGATCTGATGCCATTTGACACGCACCGTGATTTCGCTCAGACCCATAAGGTGCGCGATCTCTGCCGTTTTGTAGTCCTTTTCGATCTTGTAACAAAAAACGGTCAGCTCACGCGGGGTCAGTATGGTCTTGATCCTTTCGACGTAGGCAAGGTAAGCGTCGTGCTCCTCCTTGGCGTCGGGCTCGTCAAGTGGCTCGGTCGCATGCTCAAAAAGATCCTCCAGGCTGAACACCACAGGGTTCTTTTTGTGCACCTTATGGTGCTGCAGCGCCTTGAAGCGCGCAGTTCTGTAAAGGAATACCGCAATCGCACCCTCATGGTGATTCGCAAATTCATCCCAATGCAGATGCAGCACCACAAAGGTATCCGCAGCAAGATCCTCCGCGTCCTGGACGCCAAGGCCGAAATGCCGTTGCAGATACCGCTCTATGGTGGCTCGGTATTTGATATATGCTTGATCAAAATCTATCTCATGCATGATATTATCCTTCGTAAGTCGCTTTCTCTTTCCCTTCCATTATAGCACGTTTTGCGCAAAAAAGATAGCCTAATTTCAAAATGCGCAAAAAAATTCCGATTTTTCCAAATTGGGCTTGACTCTATAGTTGACTATAATGTTATAATAGAGATAACGAGCAAGAGGAAGGTGAAAACATGCTGAAAATCGGAGAATTTGCCAAGATGTGCGGGGCAAGCGTGCAAACGCTGCGCTACTACGATCAGATCGGCGTATTTTGCGCGGATTATATCGATCCGGACTCGGGCTACCGCTACTATAGCCGGGACAAATTCAAAACCTTTGCGCTGATCGAGCAGCTCAAGCAGCTGGATTTTTCGCTGGACGAGATCAAGGAGTTCCTTGCCTGCACCCCCGCACAGCAGTGCCGGATCTATCGCGATAAGAAGGATTCGATCATGAAGGGGATTCACAACAAGTATAGACAGATCGGTCAGATCGACGTAAACTGCACAACGACTCAGCCCGGCATCCTTCCCCTGAACGAGCAAAGCCTGCAAATGCCTTTTGAGGATGACCCGTGTGTGATTGGCAAATGGACGTACTGCGGCATTCTGGAAAAGGCCGGAGCGTTTGAGAGTGAGCAAAATCTTATCAAAGAGCCGGGCGCAATCCCTCAAAATCTGTTTTTTATCCCCGGTGGATGTAATATATGGATGTACTTCTGGAGTCGGGGCTACGTATATTATTTGTTGCCCGAATTCAATGCCATCGTTCCCAATGCATACCGCGTTTTCCGCGTGGGAGACGTCACGTACATGGAGATCGATTGGATGGTCAATATTTTTCTTGGGGAGTCGCACGAATGCGTCGTACGTATCTACCGTCAAGAGGACACACGTGCCTACACCGAGCGCGAAACGCACGTGGTTCACGACAATCTCGACGTACCGTACTTTGCCGATGATCGCGTGCTCGGAGAATGGGAGACCGTGGATATTGTGCGCGATTCCACAAAATTTGACAGTAAGAAAACGTACTGGCAAGGCGATTTTTGGATCGTGGATATGCAATTTTTCCCGCGAGGCGTTTGTAAGCAAACGCGCAGACATAGCGGTGGACTGTATCACAACGGCTTGGAATACTCTGCAGGCGTGATCCTGGATCGCGGGCCACAGTTCGCGCAGCATTATGAGATCATAACACAAAACGGAGAGCAATATCTGATCATGGAACACAAAAGCGGCGACTATTCCCATACGGGAAAGGTTTTGTGTTATTACGTATTCAAAAAGAAAACATAAATCGGAGGCAAGTCAATGTTCACGTTTCTGAATCGATACCGCGTAAAAATATGGCAGATCGTGCTGTACGGAATCATTGTCGTTGCCGGAGATTACTTTGGAAATGTCATGACATTCAATACAATATCCCGTTTACTGATGCCGATCGCTGAATCGGTTGGCCGCACATGGTATATTCTCACGCTTGCATTCTTAACGTGGATTCTTGTACCATTTTTGGTTCCGTGGGTAGCAGTATTCATATTTATGCGGTTCGCGGGAATCGCCGATCATTACAGAAGTAGTTCGCAAAAGCTCGAGTGGCTCAAAAGTCTTGCAATAATTGCATTGCCTGCTGAAGCGATTCGCTTTCTCATTGCTTGCACAAGCTTTGGACTCAATACGAATTTTTGCCTGATTCCCCGTTTTTTATTTGGCGAAATATATATGCCCTTGACAGGCAATTATACAGCGTATTATATGGGAAATTATCAATTACAGTTTCACGATTACATTGCCAATATCGTTTGCTGTTTGATCTACATGGCAATCCACCTTGGCGTTGTCGCTCTGATTTACCGCCATTTCTGGCGCGTTGGTGAGAGAAAGCAGAAAGACCTTGTCGTACACGAAACAACATTGTTTTAAGGAGAATATTATGCCGTTTATTTCAGGACTTCTTTACGTGATCGAAATTCTGGCGCTCTGCGCTTTGATCTATACTTGGTACAAGCTTGTCTGGTTTGCTGTCAAGATGATGGCACTATTCTCCACGCTCAAAAAGCTGCAGAAACAGGGAGTGCATGTGATTTGGCACAAAAAATTACCCCGGGCAGTGCTTGGCAAGCGCGGTGAGCCTACCTTTGACGTAGTCACACCTGAGCAAACTTACCGCATCAGTCTGCTTTCGTTCATTTCCACGCACGGTCGTTGGAACATTGAGAAAACCCGCGAGCACTACTATGCTGAGGCGCGCCATTTCAACAAGTGGTTTTACAAGGTACATAAGCACTCGGGAACTGCCGAGACAGAGTTTGATGCGCGCCGCGAGCTGGTCATCCAGCGCGCAGAGCTTGAGCTGCCGCCCCGTGATGACAGCGTCAAGCAGATTCTGCTGATCTGGCCCAAACCGGGTGCACTTACTTACTCTCACGCAAGATGCGAGCATTTGGTCAATGGCAGTAAGCTCGAGCATTTTGAGATCATGCACGCAGAGGATTTCTTGGCGTTGGTGGAGAAGGAATAATTGAAAAAGGCAGGACTTTTGCTCCTGCCTTTTCCTATACTTTCGCATTAAAAGATGTCATGATAGAATTTTTCCTTTTCTAAAAGCAAAATTATTGAAAACGGTATTGACATTCCCGTTAACTGGAATGTTATAATACACTTGTACCGCAACAAATCAAGAGAAGCAGGTGAAATTTGTGCTGAAAATCGGAGAATTTGCAAAACTGTGCCAAGTCAATAAACGAACTCTGCGCTACTACGATCAGATCGGCGTATTTTGCGCGGATTTTATCGATCCGGACTCGGGCTACCGCTACTATAGCCAAGATAAAATCAAAACCTTTCAGTTGATCGAGCAGCTCAAAAAGCTGGATTTCTCGCTGGACGAGATCAAGGAATTCCTTGCCTGCACCCCCGCACAGCAGTGTCGCATCTATGCAGAGAAAAAACTTGCACTCAACAGAATCATTCGCCAAAAGAATGTTCTGGTCAATCAAATTGATGAGAATTGCGGAAACGTACAGCCTAACGCAATTCCTTTGATCAAAGAAATCTTAACTATGCCGTTTGAGGATGATCCGCAAGTTATTGGAAAATGGATATATTGCGGAGATTCGGAAAAGCGCGAAAGCTCTTACGATGAAAACTATTTGATCAAAAAAGAGGTGCAGCACGAGCATCTATACTTCTTGCCGGGTGGATGCCAGACGTGGATGTATTTTTGGAGTAAAGATTATTTGTACTATATCCTCCCTGCATTTAACGTAGTTTTGCCAAATCCGTACCGAGTATTTTATATCGGTCAAACAAAGTATATGGAGATCGAATGGATGGTCGATATGTTCATCAACAATTCGGAACATAGCCCCATTCGAATTTACAAGCAGGAAAACACAAAAAAATACTCCGAGCGCGAAACGCACGCAGCTCGCGACAACGTGGATGTGCCATTTGTTGCCGATGATCGCTTGATTGGCGAATGGGAAACGGTTGATCTGGTCAATCATCCGTCTGATTTTCGCGTCGATCAAAGGCATTGCACAGGTGGATTCTGGCTTGTGAACATGCAGTTCTTCAATCGCGGTATATGTATTCAAACACGTCACTGCGGAGATGTGAAAATCCAATTGAACTACTCTGCCGGCATGATTATTGATCAATTCCAAGAGCGAGTCCATCATTATCAGATACACACCGAGCAAGGTACGGATTATTTGATCATGGAGCATAAATATAACGACTATGATTACTTGGGAAAGGTTCCCTATTATTACGTATTAAAAAGAAAATCGCTATAGTCAGGCTACTGAATCAACTGAAAATTTCACAGAACAAGATTTCAAAACAATATTTTTTAGATAGTTGCCATAGGCGCTGGCGATCAATGATCGCCCCTACAGTGATTCTTTTGAGGCTTTGGTATCACAAAATCCCAACGTACACAGTTGTAGGGGCGATCATTGATCGCCAGCACCTACAGCAACAAAATATTTATGCCACAAATTTTCAACCCGATTGCCAACCTTTTTGCGACTTTTCTTGTCATATAGACAAACCCGAAATGTTTTTTGAAAGGAGTCGGATGACGATTTGATGAGTGAATATAGGCTATATCTCAGAATGCTTGCCGCAGGCGAAACCTATTCTATTTTTATATCCAAAAGGCTGTTATTGCGCACCGTGCTGCCCTTTTGGGTGCTCCTGTTTGCGATTTTTATGATCCCCAATCCCGTTTTTTTCGCCATGGTGGGAATTCCCTCTTTGATTTTATTCACGATTTATCTGGTTGATCTTTATCACTATTGGAAAGCATGCAACATATCCAAAAGCGCGTACACCGTTTTTCACGTGTCGGCAATTCTGATACTGCGCATCATCACTGCGATTTTGATTGCACTGTTGGAGGCTATATGGATTTTATGTTTTTGAGCACCTCGGATCAGACGGTTTTGAACTTTGACGCAAGAGCCGAAATTATTTCCAAGGATCGCTTTTTTGACCGCGCAAAAAAATATATCAGTACCGATCCCGAAACGCTGCGATACAGGCAGGAGCTCTTTTGCGACCTTTTGAATTCTGAAGAAATTTCAAGGTTCTTGAGCGATTTTTCCGAGCGGTTAAAGGAATACTCGTCCTTGATGCAGGAGCAGCCCGGCACAAAGGACGGCGAGCAAAAAATGCACAATATCTTAGTGCCAACCGTCTACGTGGAAATGACTCGATTTATCCACAATTCTCTCTCCCCGCATATGCAGGCGGCAAAATCGGACGCGATCAAAGCGCTGTTTTCGCTTG
This sequence comes from Clostridia bacterium, assembly GCA_017503325.1. Taxonomy (GTDB): domain Bacteria; phylum Bacillota; class Clostridia; order Oscillospirales; family CAG-272; genus SVQP01. Next base: position 37,645 of record JAFVTI010000016.1, read on the forward strand.
TGAGCAGTGATATGGAGTCGGATGAATTCAAGCGGCTGTCACAGTTTTACGAAACAAACGCAGACAAGCTGCGCGCGGTTTCCAGCGTGACGATCGGTGTCAATCTCAATGCAGTGCTCGAGCCCAAGGAGGCGGGGCTGGTTTCGATCAACAGCGAACAATATAAATCGGGTGATCTGCTTGACCGTATTTTACGTATGGATTTTGAGAAGGACGAGTTTCATTGCCTTGCCCCGCTTGTGACCTTGGATAAAAAGCTCGGATACCAGGACAGCCAAAGGGTCAATTTCGCTCTGCTTCGCGCTATGTCGCAGGTCATGAACAGCGGCCTTGCGCATTGCAACAGCCAATGTCTGCGATATGCGCAGAAAAAACTGACCGCGTATTACGAAATGGCGGAATCTTTGGCGTTTGTGGTAGAGGCGATCAAGCGTCTGCGCATATTCAAGGACAAAAATATTCCCCTTTGTTTTCCGGAAATCAGCGAGGACAGAGGCATGCATTTCGTTTCTCTGTACGACGACGGCCTATGTCAAGCCAAGCCAAAGGACGAGATCGTTCCCAATACGATCAGCCTTGAACCGGGCGTATGCTGCTACATACTGTCGGGCCCCAACAGCGGCGGAAAAACCGTATTCTTGAATTCGGTGGCGGTAGCGCAGTATTATTTTCAGCTCGGCATGCCTGTTCCCGCCAAAAAAGCCTCGCTGCCGATCTGTGACGCAATCTTCAAGGTGTCCGTTGAAGAACAGGCAAACATCACCCCGGTTGGCAGATTCGAAAAAGAATGCATCACGCTCTCCGAGGTGCTCGGACAGTTTACAGAAAACAGCCTTGCCCTGATCGACGAGGCTTTTACCTCTACCTCCGCCTCCGAGGCAGTACCGATTGCTGCCAATTTCATCTACGAGCTGTGTCGCGCAGGCGGCAAGTGCGTATTCATCACACACCATCACGAACTTTGCGACGCACAACCCGGAATCAAGCAATGTGGCAGCAAGGTAGGATATCTGCATACGCAAGCGACAGATGACAGGCGCACCTTTACCGTGCACCAAGGCAAGGCGGACTCGGGCAGCTACGCGCAAAGCATTGCGAGAAAATACGGGCTGCTTGGGGAATCAAACTAACGCACCTCATATTACAAAAGGCAGGATCGCTGATCCTGCCTTTTTGACTTATAATTATTGACTTTCGATCACCTTTTCGCCGCCGGGCCAGATGACACGGAGCTTGACGGGGGTGTCGCACTTGATCGTGATCTGCGGCTCGTCGGTCGCGCTCTCGCGCGCTGCGCACACAAAATCCACACTCTTGCCGTCAAACGGATAACGCTCCATACCGTGCTGCTCGGTCAGGCTCACGCGCCACACGATCTCACCGTTTTGCGCGTCCGCCTTGATGCCGAACACGTACTCGATCAGCACCGCGATCGGGATCAATCCCGTCCAGCCCACGAAATCCGACTTGGCGGGTTTTCCGGGGCACTCATGCTCGGATGAATAATTCTCCCAGACCGTATCGGTCTCCAGGAACACCTTGACCACGTTTTCCAGCGTATTACAGCCGATCTCGTGTGCGAGATCGTGATACCCTACCCTTTCAAGGCCTTTGAGCACCATGTAATTGGTGGGTGCCCAGACAGAGCCCTTCCAGTAGCCGCCGTGCTCGTTGTAATCGGGGTGATCGGCAGACAGCGTGGGGACGCGGTGCGGACGCTTGAATTCTGCGGGATTTTCGAGGTGTGCGATCAAGCGCGGCAGGCGCTCCGGGGGCACGATGTCCGCAAGCAGCGACCAGTAAGCACCGATCGACTTGACACCCGACAGTCCCGAACGCCACATGTCGTAGTAAAATGCGTCCTGCTCGCTCCAGAGCTTGTCGTTGATCAGCCCTGTCAGCATTTCGACCTCGCGCACAAGCCACTCGGTATCCTGCTCGCAGCCAAGAACCTTGCCCATCTCGATCAGCACCTTACCGCTGATCACCATCTGGATGCAGGCATCTACCCATATGCCGTGTCCGTGCGAGGCGTGCTCGCAGTAATGCGACTCTACGCGGGGCTGGTTATCCATCCCGCAAGCAAGGCCGCAAGACCAATAGCTGCCGTCGCGCCAGGTGCGGTTGAGCTGCAACCATTTATGGTATGCAAGCAGCGGATAGAACACGCGCGAAAGACGGTCTTTATCGCCCGTCAGCCGATAATACTCCCACTCGCACCAGGGCATGATATTGGGACCCGTGGACGCGGGGTCGTCGCGCTGAAACTGCTCGCCCGGCTCGCTCTCGCAGATCTCGCGGCAGATAAAGCCGTCCTTGTGCTGATGCGAATAGAAATTGTCCAGCGTTTTTTGGAAATTGAACACGTGCGAGCCGTACCTGCCAAACATGACGATAAACGAGGAATCCCACATGAACAGATAGCCGTTAAACGCCGTATCGATAAAATTGGACACAAAGCCCGCCGCAGCGTTGGGCTTGCGCAGATTGCGGAAAGCGATCTCCCACACCTTATCGTAACACGCCAGCACGTCATCCCTGCCCTGCCATACAGGCCGCGGCAGCATGTCCTTGGCCTTTGCATAGGTCGGCAGCGGTGCGTCCTCTACCTCTGTGTGCAGATATGGATTTTTGAGGACGTATGGGTTATGCGCGTAAAACAGCGAATCGTTGACAAGATAATGCTTTCCCATGGGATACCTCCGATTGATCAGATGATTTATTATACCATATTGGGGACAAGTTGTCTATAATCCTATGTGAAAAAAACGGAAATCCGCCAAAAGCATGGCGGATTTCTTTCATATTATCCCAGGGTCAAGTCCTCGTCGTAAAGGTATCTTGTTACCAGCCTTTCCTCTCCCTTGGCGTTTGTGAGAATGATCTGCACCATCACGCCTGGGCGGGTCATCAGGGCTATCGGGCGGGAGGACTCCAGGCAAGCGTCCCACAACTCTGCGGGAACAGGCTCGGTGGCCAGCACCACATTATCCTTGATCCCCCTGCCGTCAAAGCTATCCGGCAGTCGGATCTGCACCGTGTTCTCGCAGGAGAAGAAAACGTAGGACGCTGCCATGCTGTATCTGTTAGGCGCATAACGAGTCGTATAGCGTTGATAGCGCACGTCGGTGATGGTATAGTCGCCCTCAAAATGAACATCCAACCCCTTCTCCCGGATAAACGCCAGCGTATTTTCCCATGCTTCGGTGATATAGTAGGTTTGGTATTGTCTGTCAAACGGGTGCATCCCCAACATAGAATTTTGAGCAACGCTTTTTACACGGATGATTCCAATGACTCTCCCTTGTGCATCCTTTGAAAAGTAGCGGTCATTAGCACCCAGCATGGCGTTATCCTTGTCCAGCGCGGTAGCCAACGCCACGCGATCGTCATCCGAAAGCGTCACCGCGGTGAAGTTGGCAAAAAACGGATCACCGAATTCAAAGGAATCGGCATCCACAAAATAGTTGTTTGCATGCGACTTTGCAATCTCCTCACAAAAGGCTTGGGTATCCTCGACCTCTACCGTTTTCTCCAGCGTTGCAAGGCTGAGATACTCATAGTACCTCTCCAGCGTTTTGCCGTTTTTAAGGGTATAAATTACACGATAAAAGACAGGCACGACAGACTCCGCATGCTCGTCGGAGGGGTTACCCGTATACGTCTGCTTTCCGTCTGCGATCACGGCCTCGTGGATGGACAGTACAGTCTCAATATCCTCGGGAGAAGTCAGCTTCGGAAGCCTATCCTCATCCAGGGAGATGCCATAGGCATAGAGAAATGTATAATAGTAGGGCGAGCCCTCATTCGTCCCCGACATGCCTGCACCCTTGAAATCAGGCGCATGCGCCCCGGAGAATCTGCTCTGCCCCAGGTGAGAAAACAGCGCGAAGTTTTGGTTGTACGTCACCTTGACAGACTGCACTTCCATGGGATCGGGGAGATAGGTTGCATAGCCGAACCAGCCTGTGCCGAGCAGGATAGCCAGCACCAGGCCGACCGCGCCCGCACCACAGGGGATATAATACTGCTTGAGCACACCCTTGAAATTCCGCGTCAGAATCAAGCGCAGCAGCGCTGCAGCAAGGATGAACGCGAGAACGAACAAAGCGGTCAGGATAGCAACGCCAAAGAATCCTTCCGTGGGGGCTTTGAGAGTCAGCACAAGCGCAGCGATGCAAAAGCCGTCAGCTACGGCAACGGCGTGCGACAGGATGGGATGCACGTATGCCTTTCCTGCATGCTCGGCAGGACGTTGGCAGTAGACAAAGCAAGCCAAAGCCGCCAGAGCAATCATCAGCACAACCAGAAGCGTGGTACGTGCTACGGGGAGCGTGGCCAATTCCGCCTTATAGTTCTCGGCAACCGTAAGGCCGCCGCTGTTTGCGATTACCCAATAACGGTCAAGCAAGGACTTGGAAAATTCAACGTATGCCAGCTGCTCACTGTACATGGTAAACAGTCCTGCACCAAGGTGATCAGTAAGCAGCGTTCTGCCAAGGGGCGTGCCGAACAGATAAAAGCGCAGCATGGTCTGGCTGCCCCACAGCACAGCATAAGGCGCGCCCAGCACGCCGGCAGTTGAGAGCAGCGCACCAAGGAAGCTTCCGCATAATGTTGCGATCAGCACAGCTACGGTATAGGCAAGCAAGGCAATCAGCAAAAGGCTTACCACGTAAACGGTGGTATAGTGGGCGCACAGGCCGAAATAATCGTCACCCACCTCGGCAAGCTCGGTGTAATAGGTGATCAAAAACGGCACAAGAATGCCCACTACTACCGAAACAAAGCCAAATACATAGCGCAGCAAAAATTGCTTTGCCCGAGAAGTGCCGACCGAGAGATACAGCATGCTCTCCCGACGGCTCCAAAGAAATCGGAACATACAAAAGGCGGCCAAAATACCGAACAGCACAGCCGCTATCGGCATGAGCACTTCAAGATCCTGCACGATGAGCGTGAAGGTATTGGGCTGGTTTCCCTCCAGCCGCTTGCCCGCGATCGTAAGCAGGGAAAACAGCAGCATGCCCGATAATGCCAACCACCAATAACGGCGGACAGTCCAGAGCAGCTCGTGAAGCGTGGGAGTAAACTTACGTTTAGTTGCCGAAGAGACCTTCGATGTCATAGCTCTTGCCTCCCTTCCTCATTTCATATTTGAATACATCTTCCAAGGACATGGGATAAGTCTCGAACAAGCAGAGTCCGCCAAGATTTTCCAAGTGCTCTTTGACTGTGTCGGCGTCCGTCTCGCTGATAAATGAGAGGACTTTGCCGCCAATGCTCAGTTCCCCGTGAGGAATGTCGGCAAGCATTTCCTCGCTTGCCTCGCGGTCAAATCCCGCGCGGATGCGAACGTACTGCTCCTTGATGGTGTCGATCTCACAGCTGTAAACGATATGGGTGCCGTTGAGCATACCCACGGTGTCGCAGATGTGCTCAATCTCGTGAAGATTGTGGGAGGCCATGATGATCGTTGCCCCCGTTTCGGCCATATATTCCAAAAGCAGATCGCACACCGTCATACGCACAGTGGGATCAAGGCCGTCAAAGCTCTCGTCCAAGAGCAGGTAGCGGGCGCGTGAGGACAGTCCCAGAATGAGCGCTGCCTGACGCTTCATGCCCTTGGAAAAGCCATTGAGCTTCTTTTTGGAATCAAGCCCGAAGATCTCGGTGAGCTTGCCAAAGGTCTCCATGGAAAAATGCGGATAAAAGCCGCGATAAAATGCGGCCATGGTATTAAGACTTGCTTGGGGCAGGATATAAGGATCATCGGGGATCAGGAAAATATCCCGACGGGCGGCCTCACAGGCATATACGTTGAGCTTGCCGCCGATCCCGTGAATTCCTTCAATATCTGCCGTAACGTTGCCCCGATCGGGGGCATACAGGCCTGCAATGAGACAAAGCAGAGTGGTCTTTCCCGCTCCGTTGTAGCCTACAAGACCGTAGATAGAGCCGTCACAGACCGTTATATTGACGTTATCCAGCACAGTCTTGTTCCCGAAGGACTTACTGACGCAGTTGATCTCGATCATGAGAATGGGTTCCTTTCATAAAAAATGCGAAATTCGGACACGTTTATTGCCCGAACGTTTCTGCCAGGATTGCTTCGGCCGCCTCCTTCGAGACGCCAGATGCCCTGGCAACGGCCATCGCTTCGCGCAAAGCGACCTCGGCCTTGTCCTGTACGGTGCGGTTATCCCTGGCGGTATCCGCGACAAAACAGCCCTTGCCCTGCACCGTGATGATCACACCGTCCGCCTCAAGCTGAGCAAACACCTTTTTGATGGTATTGAAGTTGAGCGATAGATCGGCGGCCAAGGTACGCAAAGAGGGGAGCTTGTCACCCGGGGACAGCACGCCCGAGGTGATCAAGGACAAGATCTGCACCTTGATCTGCTCGTAAACAGGCGTTTTACTGTTGTGGTCAATAATGATCATGAGAATTCTCCAACTGTGATACTTGCTATAGCACAGTCATTATAGCACAGCCTTACCGGGATGTCAATAGGTTTTGAAAAAATACATTTTCAGCAAGAAAAAATCGATAAACGTATTGAACAAAAACACCAAATGTGCTATAATGATAAATTGTAGACGTATGCTCTCTGCATTTCACATACCGAAGCATACACATAAGATCGAATGCAATGATAAGGAGAATATAAATATGAAGCTTGGTATTGTCGGACTTCCCAACGTGGGAAAATCCACCTTGTTCAACGCCTTGACCAATGCGGGTGCCGAATCCGCAAACTACCCCTTCTGCACCATCGAGCCCAACGTGGGCATCGTGCCCGTGCCGGACAAGCGTCTGGACGTGCTGGCAGAGATGTACAAGCCCGAAAAGCTGACCCCCGCCGTTTGCGAGTTTGTGGACATTGCGGGCCTTGTCAAGGGCGCATCCAAGGGCGAGGGCCTTGGCAACCAGTTCCTTTCCAACATTCGCGAGTGTGATGCGATCCTGCACATCATTCGTTGCTTTGAAAACGACGACATCATTCACGTAGAGGGCAGCATTGATCCCATGCGTGACCTTGAGACCATCAACATGGAGCTCATCCTTTCCGACATGGAAATGATGGAGCGCAGAATCGAGCGTACCACCAAGGCTATGCGTGCCGACAAGTCGCTGGCCGCTCAGATGGAGGTATTCAAAAAGATCCTTGCCGCTCTTGAAGAGGGTCTTTGCGCGCGCACCGTGGCGCTGACTCCCGACGAGGAGGAGCTTTTGGCCGACACCCACCTTCTGACCCGTATGCCCGTCATTTACGTGGCAAACGTCAGCGAGGACGAGGCGGGCGAGGAGCCGCTCGGAAACCCCGCATACGTAGCGCTCAAGGAATACGCCAAGAGCGAGCAGAGCGAGATCATGTGGATCTGCGCAGGCATTGAGGCAGAGATCGCAGAGCTGGACGCTGAGGAAAAGGCTATCTTCATGGAGGACATGGGCATTGAGGAGAGCGGTCTTGACAAGCTGATTAAGGCAAGCTATTCCCTCTTGGGTCTGACCTCTTACATGACTGCAGGCCCCAAGGAGGTTCGTGCATGGACCATCACCAAGGGCACCAAGGCGCCCCAGGCAGCAGGCAAGATCCACAGCGACTTTGAGCGCGGCTTTATCCGTGCCGAGGTGGTCTCCTACGACGACCTTGTCAAGCTGGGCAGCATTGCCGCTTGCAAGGACGCAGGCCTTTACCGCAGTGAGGGCAAGGACTACGTCATGCAGGACAGCGACATCGTGCTGTTCCGCTTCAACGTCTGATCGATACTTTGCATAAGAGGTAGTTCCCATGAGAATGAGAAGAAAAAAGCACGGTGCCGAGAGAATCGCCGCCTGCTCTGCCCTGCTGATTGAGCATCCCGAGCTGCTGATGGCTGACCCGTCGGCCGCTTTCCCCGAGAAAAAGCCGCTGGCTTTGGAGATCGGCTGCGGCAAGGGCGCATTTGCCTGCGGCACGGCTGCGGCAAATCCCGACGTCAATCTGATCGCCATGGAGCGCGTGGCAGACGTGGCTTGCCTTGCGCTGGAGAAGGCGACCGAGTGCGCCGACACGCGCCCCGACAACCTTCGTTTCATCATCGGCAATGCGGAAAATCTGCCCGAATGGCTGCCCGCGCACTCGCTTGACACCATTTATCTCAATTTCAGTGATCCCTGGCCCAAGAGCGGCTACAAAAAGCGTCGCCTGACCCACCGCGGATTCCTTGAAAAGTACCGCGAGCTGCTGGTCCCCGGCGGCATGCTGAAATTCAAGACCGATAATCACGATCTGTTCTTCTTCAGCCTGGAAGAGTTCGAGGCTTGCGGGCTTGAAATCGTGTGGAAAACCGAGGATCTGCACGCAAGCGAGCTGGCAGCAACTAACGTCATGACCGAATACGAGGCAAACTTTACCGCAAAGGGCATGCCCATCTACTCGGCGCACGTGCGCTTTCCCGCATGAGTGCACCGCAAGTGGAACCGAGCGGCATTCTGCTGATCAATAAGCACGCGGGCGCGACCTCGCACGACATTGTCTACAAGGTACGCCGCGCTTTTCACACAAAACGCGTAGGCCATACGGGCACGCTTGACCCCATGGCGACCGGTGTGCTGGTCGTTTTGGTTGGCAGAGCAGCCAAGGCTTGCGAGTACGTCAGCCATGACCGCAAGGTGTACAAAGCCACGCTGCGGCTTGGTATTACCACCGACACCGAGGACACCACGGGCACGGTGCTGACTACCTGTGAGGCACTTCCCTTGCCCGAGCAGGTCAAGGAGGTGTGCGCGAGATTCGTTGGAAAGATCAAGCAGATCCCGCCCATGTACAGTGCACTCAAAGTAGACGGCCAAAAGCTTTGCGACCTGGCGCGCAAGGGCATTGAGGTCGAGCGAGAGGCACGCGAGATTGAGATTTTTTCCCTTTCCTGCGAGCCGACCGACACAGAGAGCGACTATATTTTAACCGTGGATTGCTCGGGCGGTACCTATATCCGCACGCTTTGCGCCGATATTGGCGCGGCCTTGGGCTGCGGCGGTGCGATGGCGAGCCTGGAGCGCATCTGGGTAGGCGGGTTTTCGATTGATGAGTGCCTCACAACCGCTGAGCTGGAAGCCCTGGATGACGACGCACGCATGGCACTTTTGCGCCCTGTTGATGTGCTGTTTATCAGGCACCCTTACGTGCTTTTGCCTGCCTTTTACGAGCGTCTTTGCCGCAACGGCTGCGAGATCTATCAGAGCAAGATTCACACGGATTTTGCCACAGGCACACGCGTGCGCATCTGTGACGCCGAGGGGCATTTCTTCGCCCTTGGCGAGGTGCGCGAATACGAAAGAGGCACAGCTATTGCCATGATCAAGCTGTTTGAGCTGGAATAATTCGTGCGGCGTTTACTCCCACCGTTACGCTGAAAAATCGTAGGGCGGGGGTTCACTCCCGCCGCTTACATTCTCGGCAGGAGCAAGCCCCTGCCCTACATTCTCGGCAGGAGCAAGCCCCTGCCCTACAAGGAAGGAGTTACTATGAAAAACACCAACACCTGTCCCAAGTGCGGCAAGCACAACATCGTGCGATTTGACGGCTATACCGGTGCTTACGGCTCGGGCAACAACGTCATGACCGGCGCGACCGTATTCTCGGGCGTCAACGTCAACCGCTATATCTGCTGCGATTGCGGCTTTACCGAGGAATGGATCGACACCTGCGATCTTGACAAGATTGAAAAAAGCAAAAAGGCGAAAAGATAATCAAAAACGGGCGCACTGTGTGCGCCCGCTTTTATTTTTTCAGAAATGCGACAGAGCGTCGGCCAATTTGATATATGCCATGACAAACGGCAAGACAAGGCCGATCACGGTCACGACGATATCGGGAATTTTGAACTTAAAGCCCCTTCTGTAAATCAGGTAGCCCGAGAGCATGATAATCAGATACACCACCAACGAAATCGGAATATAGATACCAAACGGCATCATCATAAAGCAATATCCGTAGACCGGTATAAGCAAGGCATACCCAAAAGGAGAATTTGAAATCTCCCCTGCCTGCTCCGCGCCCTTTTTGACAAAGCTGATCAGATACCCGTTTGCAGCCGCAAGGCCGACGGCCCCCCAGATAAAGAACATGTACCAGCGATCCGTGATCTCTTCCACCCCACGTCTCCAGTAGTCCGGGCGATTGATCTCAACCAGATCCTGAAAGAGCACGGTCAGGTTGTTCATGGGAGTATACATAATTCCCCAGCCGGCCAAATTATCAGCAATCTTGCTGTCAAACACCCAGGATGCAGAAAGTGCCACAATGCACGGCAAAAAGATCCACAAAGCACAGAACAGCACGCCGTCCGCGACCGTATTAGCTTGCATGAACAAAAAGCAATAGATGGAATAGATGACAAATGCAAGCAACAGCGACAAAAAATAATACGGGATCATATACACAAGCGCGAAATAGTCGGTATTGAGCGCAAGCCAGAGATAGCTTGCTCCCCAGGTCACCGTGTAAATAGCCACCACCTGCACAAGTCCGCTGACAAAGTGCACCATGGCCATTTTCTCTCGCTTAATCGGAAAGAAATACAGCGTATCCAGATTGCGGCGGTTTTTGAGCCCCGAAAGTTCAAAGAGCGGCACGACGCTGGCCGTGATGCAAAGCGCCGTTGCAAGCATGTAAAGGCCGCTTTGGCAATACTTGATTTTCTCAGCGGTGTTTCCCTCGGAAATGCCGATTAAGCAAATGGCAACCGAAAGAGCGGTAAAAATCAGCGTGCGCAGCGCGCTGATTTTGAGTCTGTACGACAAATATCTGAAAAAGATCTTCATTTCAAATACCCCCTCTTCTCTACCTCGTGGATAAAGACCTCCTCAAAGTCCATGCGCATCTCCTCCAGCACAGCAGGACCCAATGCCTGCAGCTGCGGCAAAAGCTCGGCAGCGTTGCCTTGCAGCACCACGCGCACAAACCGGCCGCTCTTTTCCAGCGAGGTCACGGGCAGGTGCGCAAACGCCTCGTCGGGAATCTCCTCCGGGAAGGCAAGCTGGAACTTGCAGAAGCTGTTGACCGTTTCGTCAATATCGCCCGAGGCGGACACGGTCATCTGATCAAGCAGCACGTAGCAATCGCAGAAATCCTCCAGCTCGCGCAAGGAATGGCTGGAAATGATGACCGAGGTGCCGTTCTCCTCCACAAGCTCGTTGAGCACACGCTTAAAAACGTGGCGCGAGAGCGGATCAAGGCCGTCAAACGCCTCGTCCAGCAAAAGATATTTGGGTCCCACTGCAAGAGCCAAGGAAATATACAGCTGGCGGCGCATGCCCTTGGAGAAATTGCGAATCGGCTTTTTGGGGTCGAGCGCAAATTCTTTGAGAAAGCGGTCAAAGACGGCGCGGTCGATCTGCGGATAGAAAACCTTGTACATTTTGTAAAGGCTCTCGCCCGTGGTGTAAATGGTAAAGTACGGGTCGTCCGGCAGGAAAAAGAGAGCGCGGCGCGCCTCTTCCTCGCCAACGCTTTGTCCGTCTATGAGGATCTCTCCCTGCTTGGGGGTCAGCACGCCCGAGATCAGGCGCAAAAGCGTGGTCTTTCCCGCGCCGTTGATGCCCACAAGGCCCATCACGCTGCCCTCCTGCAGCGCAAGACTTACATTTTTGAGAATGATTTTTCCGCCGATATCATGGCCTAAATTCTTGACTTCAATCATTGTTCCCGTACACCTCCTCGATCCACAAAAGTATGGTTTGCTTGTCAATGCCACGCTCACGCATAGCACGGATCTGCGCAAGATCCGCGTTTTCCGCAGGTGCGTCGCCCTCGCCCTCCCAGGTCACGTACACGCCCTTTTTGGGCAGGGTTCGGATATAGCCATCCTGCTCCAGCTTGGCATACGCCTTGGCAACCGTGTTGGGGTTGACCGAAAGCTCGCCTGCCGCCTGCCTGACCGAGGGCAGCTTTTCGCCGTTTCGGAGGATCCCCTGCCGGATGTATTCCTTGTATCTTTGGGCAATTTCAAGATAAATATCCTGATTGCCCGAAAAGCTGAATTTCATACATTCACCTCTTCTGTATTATCTGTATTATCTGTACTGCTTGTATGATACCATATACAGAACAATTTGTCAAGGGGATTTTGTAAAAAAAACAGCCCCATGGGGCTGAGGAATTAGCGGAAAAATCCGCACGAAACAAGGGTTGTTTCACTTGGATACGGTCCTTATTTATTGGTTTATAAGTTGTTGTCGCAGGCGCTGGCGATCACTGATCGCCCCTACAGGGAATTATGTAAGGGGTTTACGATATAAAACCCAAAACAAAGACACTTGTAGGGGCGAAAATTTCGGCAAAGCCGAAATATGTGATCGCCAGCGCCTGCGGCAACTAAATATTGAAAGCATATGCATAAACAAAAGCTGTCTTTTGGTTAAGACAGCTTTGTTTTTTTCGCTTATTCCGCAGCCCCATGGGGCTGTCCTTTATGCTCAAAACCTCCCGCACAGGCGGTCGGCGCAATTTTTGCATTTGAGCGTTTGATTGTATGCATCCGAGAAGCGTTCGGGGTGGGTGTAAACCTGAATTTCCCAAATGATGTAAATAACGGTTGCAAGCCCGGCCAGGCTCCAGGTATAGACGCCCGGCACGAACAAAAACGGCGTGAACATCATAAAATGATCCCAGTTGAAGATGCGGCAGGTGGTACAGCAGCGGTTTTTCATCATCCACACGCGAAAAGGGCACCAGAACAAGACGCAGATCAGATCACACACGTAAAACACGCCCGCAAATAGCAGCGGAAACCAATAAGCCTCCATGGGCTTCAACCACAAAAACCACACAAGCGCAAACGCCAGCGTCAAGGGTCCCCAGAAGCACCAGACCTTCAAGCCCTCCTTGGTATATCTTTTGCGCAAGGCCTTATGGTCAATATCCGGACAGGACTGACAGGGGCTGTAGTTGCGGCGAAATACCTTTTGCGAGCCCATGGCAAACAGACGCTTGCCGGGCACGATCTGAAAGAGCATATCAAACATCCAAACGCCCCACAGAAAATAAAGGAACAGATGCGCCGGGTGAAACTCGGCAAACAGCGCAGTGCCCTGTATGATCTCAGCCGTCTGCGGTCTGCAGATGCACAGCAAGATCAGTGCGACAAGCACAAGACAACGAAAGACAAATCGCATGAGATACGTTTTTCTCATTTTTGAAACCTTGACGGCTGCCATGCGCTTCCCTCCCTTCGCCTGTCACCACTTTCATTATACGCAAAATATTCCGGCTTTGCAAGCCCTCTGATAGCAAAAAATGCCGAAACTTGTCGGGGTTCGGCATTTTTTGGAGTTAATCTGCTTTTTTCCTGGATTGACGTCTTTTGAGCGACTTGAGCTCGGACATAAACGTGTCAATGTCGTTGAACTCACGGTAAACCGAGGCAAAGCGCACGTAGGCGACCTCATCCCTCTCGCGCAGAATGTCCATGACCATCTCGCCAAGCTCACCCGAGGTGATCTCATGGCGCAGCGTGTTCTGCAGCTCCTGCTCGATCTGATTGACGATCTCCTCGGCGTTGACCGGACGCTTTTGTGTGGCCTTGAGCACGCCGACGAGCAGCTTGGATTTATCAAAGAGCTGCTTTTCTCCGTTTTTCTTGATAACGAAGATCTGCACCGACTCCATGATCTCAAAGGTGGTAAAGCGTTTCTGGCATTGCAGACACTCGCGTCTGCGGCGAATACTTGCACCGTCGTTGACAGGTCTGGAATCGACTACCTTGCTCTCGGCAAATCCGCATGCGGGACAATTCATAAAAAATCAATCCTCCGAAAAAAGAAATTTCATTCTGCGACAAGTATAACATATTCAGGCGAATTTGTAAAGAGGTTGACACAAGATATTGTGTTTTTTCTTCAAATTTTTCAATATTTTTCTATATTTTGCGCTTTTTTGCCGACATTTTCCTCCATTTCCGCAAAGATACCGTGGAAACGTCAGCACAATGGTGGTATAATCAAAGCAGAAACAAACAAAAAGAGGTGAAATATGAAAAGATCGATCCGCACGCGACGCTCGCGTGCTCTCTGCCCTGCCGCTTTTTACACGGCGATCTTCGGTCTTTCGCTGCTTGCTTTGGCTGCATGCGACACGGCCGTGCGGGTGGATGCAGCTATCGCGCAAAACCCCAATCTGATCGGCAGCGTTTACATACCCGCCATTGAGCACATCCTCGCAGGCTTTGTGGTGCTGACGGGCGGCGTGCTGCTGATCGACTACGTGCAAAAAACGGGAGCCGAATCAACTTGATTCGGCTCCTGTCATTCAATATTCGCAGAAAATATCATGCACGCGCTTCTCTACCAAGGGCGCGGTCAATCTGTCTGTCGCGTAGGCCTGTCGCAAAAGCTCGCCCGGCACATAGTCGTCGTATTTTTCAAATACGGGCAGCTCTCCCGCCTCCACAAGGCTCTGACAATCAATGCCCTGCTCTGCAATGCGGCAAAGCTCGCGGATCAGCGCAAAATCGCCGCCGCTCTCCATTTTGAAGGTGATATAATAACAGCCCTCAAACTCAATGCCCGAGATGCCCAGCTGCTTTGCATGCTTTTTAAGCAAACGGCGCAGCGTGCGGAAGGCGCGCGTGCCAAGCCAGGGGAACAAGCACCAGCTATACCCGCCCAGGTGGATGAGCGAATGCTCGTGCATGCCTGTATTGTGCGCCACATGGCGTGCCATATCCAGGCGCGCGCGGGCGTTTTCCTTGAGATACGGATATACGGTATCCTCGACCAGCACCTGCTTCATTCTCTCCAAAATTTTGGTGTGAATTTCGCCGAAATCACCCGGCCAGGAGATCTCCATCTTGCCTTCCACAGCCTTGACGTAGATCAGCTTGCGCGAGATATCCAGCTCCTCGACCTCCCAGACGCGTCCCGCCAGCGCGAAACGGTCACCCACGGGGGGCGGCGTGGTGATGGTACCGATCTCGTCCGAGCCGCAGCGCACGGTATAATCCTCGCTATCCTTGAACACGGCGTAAAAGCGGAAGCTTTTGAGAAGTCTTTCGCCCGCAAGCCCCACGATCAAGCCCTTTTCCTCGGTCATTTCCAAGAAATCGTTGTTGAGCATGGAGATCATGAGCACCTTATAGTCCTCCTTGCGCACATCAGCAAAGGGCGGCAAAGCCAGTACCTTTGCGGCAAGCGCGGCGGGCGTCAGCTCGCCCTCGGCTGCAAGAATGCTCAGCGTTTGGTGGAACAAGAGCGAATAGGGCAGCTTTTTCTTCATGGGCGGCTCAATAAAACGCTCCTCGATATACAGCTGCACAATAGCGATGCCGCGCAAAAGCTCCCACGGGATCAGCTGCGGCAAGGGGGTGTTGGGCAGCGGGTCCTCCTCGCGGAACACCATCATCATCTCGGGCGGCTGTCCGCGTCTGCCCGAGCGGCCAAGACGCTGCAAAAAGCCTGTGACCGTATTGGGGGCTTGATTTTGCAGCACTCGCTCAAGTCGGCCGATATCAATGCCCAGCTCCATGGTCACAGTGGCGCAGGTCACGGCAAATTCCTCTTCGTTTTTCATCTTGAGCTCGGCTTCCTCGCGCAGTGACGCGGAAAGATTGCCGTGGTGGATCAAAAACACGTCGCGGTCGCCTCTTGCACGCGCGATCTGACGGAAGGTGGCGCAAAGATACTCGGTCTCCTCCCTGGAATTGGAAAATACCAGGGATTTTTTGGTGCTGACGCAGTCGTACATATATTCAAAGCCCGCGTCCAGCACGGCAGAGGCTTCGGCAAGCTCCTCACCGTCCTTCTCGGATTCGTCCTTGCTCTGCGTGGCCTTGGGATTTTGCACGTAAAAGTGCTCCATGCCAAGTCTCCAGCGGATCTTTCCCTCGTCAAAGCGCGGCACGTCGGTCTCTTTGCCCGTGCCCTCGCCCAGCCATGCGGCAGCCCCCTCGGGGTCACCAATGGTGGCCGAAAGCCCCACGCGGCGCACGTCGTGCCCAATCAGATGGGTGATTCTTTCCAGCTGGCAGCGGATCTGATTGCCGCGATCGGTGCCCGTCAGCGTATGGATCTCGTCAATCACCACGTATCTCAAATCCCCAAACAAGCGCGGGATGTCGTTGGAGCGTCCTATCAGCATGGCCTCAAGCGATTCGGGTGTGATCTGCAAAACGCCCTTGGGATTTTCCAACAGCTTGCGCTTGTGCGATGTGGCTACGTCACCGTGCCAATGCGTAACGGGAATGCCGCTTTGATCCAGCAGCTGCTCGATGCGGAAAAACTGGTCGTTGATCAGGCTCTTGAGCGGCGCGATATAAATGACCCCGATGCTGCTGCTCGGATGATCCCAAAGCTCGGTCAGGATGGGAAAGAACACAGCCTCTGTCTTGCCGCTGGCCGTGGACGAGGTCAGCAGCAGGTTGTGATCGGTCTCAAACAGGGTGTGCGCGGCCGCCATTTGCACGGGGCGCAGCGACTCCCAGGTATTATTGTAAATGAATTCCCGGATAAAATCGGGAAATCTTTCAAAAATCTCGTCTGCTCTGGTCATACGCTACCCTCAAAAATCCAGATCGTCAGGGGTGAATTTGCGAACGGCATCAGCCCCGGGAGCGTCCGGAACGCCATTCCCTGTCGTGTTGGCTGCAGGCGCTGCAACGCTCGTGGTCTTGACAATGTCCTCAAAGCTTGCCTCGGGATTCTGCATGAGCACGTTGAGTACGGTCATATAGTCGCGCAGCATCTCACGCGGCGTGATCATGCTGTCTGCCCCCGCGCGGGCAAGGCAGGTCTGCAAGAACGCCACCTGCTGCTCCTTGGTAATGCGGGGCTCGATGTTATAGTACTGCGCGTACAGCTGCGTGATACGCGAGATCAGCGCGAACAGCTCGTCGTCCGAGAGGCGGCGCAGTCTGATCACGGGGCCAATCAGATTCTTAAATCCGTCGGGCGTAAAGCGGCTGTCGCACAGGCGGGAGCGCAGCGCCTCGTAAGAGAACAATCCTCTGCGGCTGTCCTCTAAAAACTGCGGCGTGCCGCCGAACACAATCTCCAGTCCCGGGGCTCTACCCTGCAGCGTATCGTTGAACATGGAAAGGATCTTTTCATAGTTATTTTCGCGGCTGACGCGGTGCACGATCTTATAGAGATTGACGCACTCATCGATAAATACGACAAGGCCGCGGTAGCCCATCAGGCGCACGAGCGATGCCCACAGCTTGAGAAAATCGTACCAGTTGTCGTCGTCAATGATGACAGACACCGAAAAGCCCAGTGCGCCCTTGGCCTCGGTCTTGGTGGAAAACTCCCCGCGCAGCCAGCGCAGGCAGGCACTCATGATCTCGCGGTCGTTCTCGCCGCCGCTCATATAAGCGCGGTAATACGCCGTGATGACGCGGGCAAAATCAAAGCCGCCCACCAAAAATTCCACCTCGGAAAGCCTTTGCATGACGCGCGCGTTGAGCGCATTCTCAAACGCGGCGGAGTCGGGCGAATAGCCCTCGGACACCAGCTCTGCCTGCAAGGAGGAGATCCAACGCGCAATGATCTTGGGCAAAGCACCGCCGTCGGGGGAAGCCTTGCTGGCAAGGTTTTTCATCAGCTCGCGATAGGTTGCCACGCCGCTGCCGCCCGTGCCGTACAAGCGACGCTCGGGCGAAAGGTCACAGTCGGCTGTGATAAAATCGCGCTCCAGCGCGTATCCGCGGATCAGCTGCATCAAAAAGCTTTTACCGCTGCCGTAGCGACCCACCAGAAATCTCATGCCCGCACCGCCCTCGTTGACCTGCTCCAGATCGGAAAGCAGCGCGGCGATCTCATCCTTGCGGCCGATTGCAATATAGGGTGCGCCCGAGCGCGGCACGACACCGGCAGAAACCGATGCAAGCAATGCGCCCAGCACGCGTCTTGGTACTTGTTGATTTTGATTATCCATTCGTTATCTCCTCCAAAGGAACGAAATCTGTTCCCTGTAATCCTCGATGATGGCGTAGCCGCCCTCACCGTCCTCTAAGATCACGTCTCCGAATATCTCGGCTGCGATCTCGTTGATCTCGTCCGCCACCGCGTCGATCATTTTACCCATTTCCCGCGCAGCAGCATTTTGTGCAGCAGCATTCCCTTCTGCCGCAGCCGCAATGAAGGGCAGATAATCGGCAAGGGCGTCCGCTAATGCGTTGTCTCCTTGCGGAGCGTCGGCCACGACGGGGGCAGGTTGTGCGGGCGAATCGTGATTCACCCCTACGGGAGCGGGTTGCACGTCCGAATCCGCGTCCTCAAACGCTTCGATCAGCTTGCGGGTCGTCTCCCAGGACTGTCGCTCGATCTCTGCGCTATGCGAAAGATCCAAAGGCGTTGCGGGCAGATCGTACAGCCTTTCGTATTGCTCGGTCTGCTCCTGCTCGCGGCTCTTCATTTTGGGCACGTACAAATCAAGATACGCGTCCATTTCCTTTTTGACCGCATCCGAAAGCCCGGTCACGCTCAGGCGCGACTTAACGCCCATGTGGGCGCGGATGCGATTCTCTGTATATTTGACCATATCGGTCACGGCAAAGCGCAGCTCGTGCGAGCGCGAGATCGAGCAATACCTCACCTCAATACGCTTTTTGATACGGTGGGAGCAAAGGGCTGCCACGTAGCTGTCGCGCGTGATCACGCTTTCCTGCACGCCACCCTTGCCGCGCAAAATCTCCGCGCCCGCACCGCCCCGCTCCAGCAGATAGGTCAGCACGCCGGGGATGATCTGATCGTAGAGTGCTTTACTTTCGCCCTGCGCGAATTTGCTCTTGCGGTAGTCGTACTGACAGCAAAAGCCCAACAGTGCCTTGGCGTAAGCCTCGGCCCCCCCCGCGCCCTCGCCGCAATCCAGATAAAACTCCTTGAGCGTGGCCACGGCCAGCACGTCGTCCCGAATGGGCGCAAGCTGCTCAACAGGTGCAGCAAGACCATGCAACAGGCAAAAATCGCAGATCCACTCGGCAAAATAGCGGTCAAGACGCGGCACGTCCTTATGGTAAGCCACCCAAAGGCGGCAGAGCGCGTCGCGCACCTTGGCGGGATTGTCGTCAGGCAGGTTGATCAGCTCGTACATATTCAGCAGAATATAGCTGTAATCCGCGGGCAGGTACACGCCGTGCTGTATGATATTCTCGCGCCACCAAAGGTAATAGGCCAGCTGTGCCTTGGTCATCTGCCCATACTGCGGCATATACGAGAAAAATCCCACGTGCGGTGCTTCCTTGCCCTTGATGCGACGCAGATACTCACCGTCGCGGCAGAATTTTTCATAATACGTGTAGCCCGATCTCCAAGGGTAGACACTCACACGGTGTACAAGCCCGCCCTGCATGTCAAAGACCGCTTCGGGCTCTATGGGGGCTTCGGGCGCGGGCGTTCTTTTGGCCGGAACGGTGTGGCTGAGCTTTGCCTCGGACGTATCCCTTTGCGGCTTGGCGCTGGGCACCTCGATCTCCACAGCGTCAGTCGCACCCGGGCGACGCTGCACCGGCGGACGCTTTGCGGGCATCAAACCGTCGATATCCCAAAATGCATCCAGCTCTTCTTTTCGGTTTTTCGCGCTCACATAATCCCCTCCCTTTCGCTTTCTTGGTAATTATTTATTATATCATAGTTTTATACGTGTGTCAATGGATCTTCAAGTTTTTGCGCATGTTTTGAAGTTTGAAAAATCGGGGGGCATAAACCATTGACACCACTTTTCGCTTATGGTATAATCAAATTATCCTATCAAGTAAAGGAGTCTTTTATGTCACGCTATCTTGTCAAGGACAAATATACCTATGAAAAGATCCGTCAGACCGATTACTCGTTTTCGGACGGCTGGACGCTTTCGCAAAACCACGTGCAGGGTCGCTTTCTCTTTGAGCAGGCCGAGCCAATCGGCACCTGGACGCTGCGCGCGGATGCAGCGCCGATCGAGGTGCTGCTGACACCCTTGCAGGGTGCGCGCTTTGCATCGGTTTCGGGCTTTATGATCTCGCAAGCCGCGGGCGAGGGCATGCTTTGCAAGCTGACGCTTTGGGGAGCGGACGGACAGTCCTTCTGCTCGGTTTGCTACATGACCGAGGCACCGCGCCTGTTCTCCACGCGCAAAATGGACTTCGTTCCCGTACGAATGACGCTGGAAACGAGGGCTTACGATCCCGTATGGCAGCGCGACGAGGTGGAGATCTCGCTTTGCTACGGCTTTGCGTTGGATAACCTTGGCACGGTGGGCGGGCAAGCTCACTTCTATTCGGTCACGGGCGGCACGCTTGCGGATCGCGGCGGCGAGATGGTGCTGACGCTTGACGGAAAAGCAGAGCTGACCTCTCCCCTGTTCCCGAATCACGCAGGCACGCCCTACAACATGCTCATGCCCAGACGCAATACGATCTTTGCCGTGATCACCAACCACTCCACCGCCAAGGAGGCATGGCTGTATTACGCCACCTCCAAGCACGCAGAGAAATGCGGCAAATGCGTGACGCTGGAAAACGACGGTCTGCCCCACGCTTACTATTTCAATCTTTCCGACACCCCCTCTTGCGACGGTCGCCTTTTACAGTTTACGCTGGCCTTGGAGGGCGAGGGGGAGCTGATCCTGCACCGCTATTCCTTTGAGCAGGAAAAGCCGCTGATCGATTACGCGGGAAAGATCACGGCCTGCACGGCTGATCCCGTGGCAAAAACGGTCAGGGTTTGCGGACGCGTCAACACATCCAAGCTTTCCGCCTACGCGGGCGGCAGCATCTGCATCTATGCCACCACCATGGCAAACGCGCCCTCGGCTGCGGGCGTGGAGCGCACCTCGGGCAAGCGGCTGCTTGGCAAAGTGCCGCTGACGGCAGATTTTTGCATGGAAAACATCCCGCTGTGCGACGCGCACACCACGCTGCTTCCCTATCAGCTGATCGCCTTTGCCGAGGCGGACGGTCAAGAGCCTCTTTGCCTGTGCGAAAGATTTTACATTGAAAACTACGAGGATTTCGATACCAATCCTTACGCCTTTGACCTGCCCGACTACACGCTCTCGGTCACCGATTGCGGTGCATACGGTGACGCAATACACGACGACACGCGTGCCATTCAAGAGGCCATCGACCGCGTGGCTGCCGCAGGCGGCGGACGCGTGCTGCTGCCCGGATCGGTGGGTCTTTACGGCCGCCGCTATATCGTCACCTCTCTGCTCATGCGCTCCATGGTGGATCTCCATTTCGAGGACGGTGCGGTGCTCTGGCAATCGCAGCTGCCGGACGATTACGATTATGAGGTCACCTACGGACACGACGGTGTCATTCCGGGCATCAACTGGACGCATTGCCTGCACGTTTGCAATCTGCCCTTGATTCAGGGAGCAAATCTGCACCACGTCAAGATCACGGGCAAGGGCTCTGTCCGCATGATGGACACGGGCAGCGAGGAAGGCGTGGATATGCCGGGCTATGCTTCGGGCTGTCCTGACCGCATTCACCTCATTCCCATCGGATTTTTCCGCGTAAACTACTGTGAATGCCGCGATTTTGAGATCATTCGCTCCAACAATTATCACACCGAATTCAACCACTCGCGCAACGTCTATCTTGCCAACCTGCGTCTGCACGAGGTCAAATGCGTCAGCGGTGACGGCTTTGGCGTGGCAGGTGCACAGCACGTACTGGTCAATCGCTGCTTCTTCCAGTCAAACGACGACGGCGTGGTCATGTCCTGCCACTACTTTGACCCGCGCGGCATTCTGTGGTGGACCAACATGAAGGACGAAGACAACTCCTGCAGGCACATCAAGGCGGTGCATTCCTACATCAATTCGGGTGGCGGCAAGGCGCTGGCATTTATTACCTGGGGCACCAACGACCCCATCCAGGAGCGCGAGGAGATCAGCGATATTGAGGCTTACGACAACTATCTTGTCTGCGTCAACCCCGTTGGCACCTGGCCGGATAACCCCTACAACGGAAAAGTGCCCTTTGACAACACCGAGATAGACGACTACTCCCCCGTCAAGAACGTGCGCGTGTTTGGCAACCGCTACGAGGGAAATTGCACCTTAGGTCCCATTGCCTGCACCAACGTTCTGACCGACTGCGGCGTGCACTCGACAAACAACTTCAGAAACGGCGACTTTACGCTGGGCGGCCTTGCCAACTGGACGCTGCAGCACAATTCCGATCCCGAGAGCATTGATACCGTCATTTACGCTGACAAGGAAAAGGGCCGCATCTCTCATTATGAAGCAGGCCTTGTCCGTGCCGTGCAGGGGCTTTACCTTGCCATGGGCACGCACACCTTTTCTGCCGAGGTCATGACGGGCGGTGACGGTGCGCGCATGATGGTTGCCGAGATCGAAAGCGGTCAGATCATCGCCTCCCGCGAGGTCAGCTGCACGCGCCCCACGGTCGTCTCTCTTCCCTTTGAGATTGCCGACGAGTCGGCCGACGTGTTCGTAGGCTTTGAAAGCCTTGGCGACTCTGCCGAGTCCTATGCGATCTTTGACTGTTGCAATCTTTTCAGCCAAGTGGATCACGAGGCCATTCGCCTGTCTCGGGAAAACACCTTTATGAGCAAGGTCAACGCGCATTTTGATACGGGTAACGTCTTTGCGCCACTTTCCGAGAACGGCAAGGTCTACTTGCAGGCGCGTGTGCAAGGGGATGCTTTGCTCTCCACCCGCAAAGCCTACAAGACGCTGACGCTTGGCTGCGGCATACGCCTTGAGCACGTAGAGGACACCGACGCGCGCGGCTACGGCATTCGCTTTGCCATCCGAGAAAACGGCCACCGCGAGCTGCGCGTTTGCCACAAGCAATGCCTGCTTCGTCTGATCGACGTGCAGGACGGTGTGGAAACCGAGCTTTACTGCCGCCCCAATTTCTTTTTCACCTCCAACGATTTCCATCTGTTCTCGCTGGAGATCACGCCGGATCGTATCAATATCTGGATCGACGGCTCGCTGTACGGCAGCGTCAAGGCAGACGCTATCGAGGGCAAGGCGGGCGTGTTCCTTTGCGACGCAGGCGTATCACTCTGTGATATTTCCATGACGTAATCCCCATATGCGGGAGGCGAAACGCCTCCCGCTCTTTTATTTGAAAACTTTTCGCAACAAAGGGACAAAAGCTCTTGCATTTCTCGTCGAAATTCGGTATAATAAATTTAAGAATAATTTTCTCTGAGGAGTACCGATATGAACGCAAAAGAAATTCTTTCCAAGGTTTACAATTCGCTCAAAAAGGGCGGCTATGATCCCGTCGCACAGATCAGCGGTTACCTGCTCTCGGGCGACCCCACCTACGTCTCTGACGTGGACGGCGCACGCGCGCTGATTTGCTCCTTGGAGCGTGAGCAGCTGCTTGCCGAGCTGGTTGGCAGCTACCTTGGCGACTGATATGCCCGCTATGCTGATCGGCAAGGACTTTCGTCCTTTGCCGTCGCCCCTGCCTTGCGTGCTGTGCCTTGGCAACTTTGACGGCGTGCATCGCGCGCATGCCATGCTTGCAGAAAAAGCGAGCGAGCTTGCAGGCAAGCTCGGCGTCACGCCCGGTGCCTTTTGCTTTACGCGCCCTTCGGGGGATTATTTGTTCAAGGACCGCGCCGCGCATCTGAGCGGCACGCACGAACGCCTTTCGCTGCTCTTTGACGCAGGTGCACAGTTTGCGCTGCTCTCGTCCTTCCCTACCATGAGAGATCTTTCTGCCGAGGATTTCATTGCCTTTTTGAAAGCACACGGCTGTGTGGGCGTGGTATGCGGCTACGATTTCCGCTTTGGCAAGGGGGCTGCGGGCAACGCACAAATGCTTCTTGCACATTTCGGCGAGGACAACACCATCATTCTGCCCCCACAGACTATGCCTGACGGGCAACGCATTGCCTCGACCGTGATCCGCGACATGATCGCGCGCGGAGAGGTGGACAAGGCCGCCTTGATGCTGGGGCGTCCGTGGGCTTTGCGCGCCAAGGTGTACCACGGTAAGCATCTGGGCTCATCCTGGGGATTTCCCACCGCCAATCAATATTTTTCCCCGCAGTCGGTCATTCCCGCCCGCGGTGTTTACGCCGTGCGCTGCACGGTGGACGGCAAGACCTACGACGGCGTTGCCAACGTAGGCGCACGCCCCACGGTGGACAGCGGCGACGCGCGTGTCAACTGTGAGACCTATTTATTTGACTTTACGGGCGATTTGTACGGTCGCGTGCTGCACACCGCCTTTTATGCTTTTTTGCGTCCCGAGCAAAAATTTGCGGACGCCGACGCGCTTCGCGCCGCCATTGCAGAGGATGCAAGGGCTGCGCACGTCTATTTTGAAAATTTGCACTAAAGTAAGAGAGAGGAGATGATGTTTTTTGAAAAAAGCCGTCTCCCTCTTTTTTTGTGTCCTGCTCTTGACGCTTGGCATTCTGCCCGCGTTTGCAGACCTTTCCGAGGTCGTTGCGCTGGTTCCGCCGCCCGACGTTTCCAAGGCCGAATCGGTGTATATGTACCATGTAGATAGCGACACGCTCATGCTGGACAAAAACACCGACATGGTGCGCTACCCTGCCTCGACCGTCAAGATCATGTCGGGGCTTGTGGCTTGTCAGCTTGTGGGCGAGCAGCTTGAGCGGCAGATCACCATTACAGGGCAAATGTTAGCCGGTGCGGACGGCCGCGTGATGGGCCTTGAGGCGGGCGAGATCGTGACAATCAAGGACATGCTGTACGCAGGCTTTTGCAGCGGATACAACGACGCGGTCAACGTGCTTGCATGCGTGCTTTGCGGCAGCACCGAGGAATTTGTTGCCAGGATGAACGCGCAGGCTGCTGCGCTGGGGGCTTTGCAGACCGTCTACACCAATCCCACGGGGCTGCACGACAACGCCATGGTCACAACGGCAGCAGACACCGCCAAGATCGCGTTAGCGGCAAGCGAAAATCCGCTTTTCATGGAGATCACCTCGGCAGTCAAATACCGAATGCCGCCAACCAACCGCTCGGGTGAGCGCACGCTGCACAACCGAAACAGCCTGGTATCGACCTATTACGGCATCGGATATTTCAACGATCTTTGCCACGGCATGAACGCGGGCAGCACCGACGAGGGCGGATGGTGCTGCGTCACGCTTGCCGAGTGCGACGGTGACCGCTATCTTTGCGTGGTCATGGGCGCGGATGAGGACGAAAACTACATTTATTCTTATAAAATTGCCAACGAGCTTGCAAATTGGGCTTGCAAATCCTTTGCTACAAGGCAGGTCTTGGAGGCGGGACAGGCCACCATCACCATTCCGGTGGAAAACACGGGGCTTTTCGGCCTTGAGGTGGAGGTTTGCGCTAAGGAGGATTTGACCGTCTATCTTCCCCGCTCGGCAAGCGATGACGACTTAGTCGTGCGCGCTCACCTGAGTCAGACCTCGCTGGACGCACCCGTCAGCGCGGGACAGGTGGTGGGCGTGATCACGGTCTATTACCGTGACGTGCCGCTTGGCAGCGTGGACGGCGTGATACTTGAGGATCACGCGCGCAACCCCATTCTGCACGGCATTAACCTGCTTTCGGATTACGTAACCAGCCGCGCCTTTGCGGCAAGCGCGGTGTGCGCGATCCTGCTGCTTGGCGGCTATTTCCTGTATGTATATTCGGGCATTTCCATGCGGCCGAAAAAAGGAAAATACAAGCGCAGACGCTGATCCGCTCTTGACTTAGCCACCCCTTGTATGCTATAATGAATTGATGAATTTGTGATTTTGAAAGGAATATAGAGATGCTCAAGACAGAAAGAAGCGCGGTGATGAACCTGGAGGGTGCGATCCGCGGCGCACGCAATCCCATGAACTCCTGGAGCAAGATGGACAGCTACTACGATGAACAGGGCAACTTTGTGCTTGGCCCCAACGACCTGGATCTTGCCAAGAGACTGGCACACGCAGGCAGCGACCACCGCAAATATCTGCGTCAGATCTTCGTGACCGTGGACATTACCGCCCCGCTTTACTGGTGGAAGGAATTTGACACCTACAAGGTGGGCACCACCGCAAACTCCACCTCTACCATGCACAAGATCCATGCAAAGGAGTTTTCACGCGAGGACTTCTCCTGTGACCGCATGGACGAGGGCGGTCTTGCTTTGCTTGACAATGTGATCGCATACCTGGAAAGCGAGCGTCAGAAATTTCTTGCCGACAAGGACGACAAGCAGCCCTGGCACAACATGATCCAGACGCTTCCCTCCTCTTACAATCAGATGCGCACCGTCACGCTCAACTATGAAAACCTGATCAACATATACTACGCCCGCCGCAACCACAAGCTGGCTGAATGGCACGTGCTCTGCGACTGGATCCTCTCTTTGCCCTACGCGCGGGAGCTGATTTGCGTCAAGGATGAAAAATGACGGAAATTTTCGTTGCAACTTGCAATATTTTGAAAAATCTCTCCGAAATTTCGGAGAGATTTTAATTTTTTTGCAATTTTCTATTGACAGAACTTTCATTCGGTGCTAAAATGACAGTATCTTGTTATTTACCCGGAGGTACTTACTATGAACAGAGTGTATAATTTTTCCGCAGGCCCTTCCATGCTGCCCCTTCCCGTGCTTGAACGCGCGCAGGCTGAGCTGCTCTGTTACGGTGAGAGCGGTATGTCGGTCATGGAAATGAGCCACCGCTCTGCCGACTATATGCAGATCATCGAAAAGGCTGAGGCAGATCTGCGCAAGCTGATGCAGATTCCCGACAACTACAAGGTCCTGTTTTTGCAGGGCGGCGCGTCTACACAGTTTGCATCCGTCCCGCTCAATCTGATGGGCAAGTCCAAAAAGGCGGATTACGTCGTGTCCGGTCAGTTCTCCGAAAAAGCATATAAGGAAGCTCTGCGCATGGGCTTTGACGCCAAATGCATCGCCTCCTCCAAGCCCGACACCTTCTCTTACATTCCTTCCTTCTCCAAGGAAGACGTGCGTCCCGACGCGGCTTACGTACACGTTTGCTATAACAACACCATTTTCGGCACCAAGTTCCCCGAGGTGCCCGATACGGGTGACGTGCCGCTGGTTGCCGATATGTCCTCCTGCATTCTCTCCGAGCCCGTGGACGTTTCCAAGTTCGGCGTGATCTACGCAGGCGCGCAGAAGAATATGGCTCCCGCAGGTCTTACCGTGGTCATCGTGCGCAAGGATCTGCTCGAGCAGGCTCTGCCCGGCATTCCCACCATGCTTGAATGGAAGGTCATGGCTGAAAACGATTCCATGTACAATACCCCTCCCTGCTACGCCATCTACATGGCAGGCCTTGTGTACGACTATCTGCTTGAAATCGGCGGTCTTGAGGCCATTGCCAAGATCAACTATGAAAAGGCAGGCATGCTGTACGACTATCTCGATTCTACCGATTACTACATCACCCACGCACAGCCCGCTTACCGCTCGATCATGAACGTCACCTTCAAGACAGGCGATGAGGCGCTGGATAAGAAGTTTGCGTCCGAGGCTGCAAAGGCAGGCTTTAAGAACCTCAAGGGTCACCGCTCTGTGGGTGGTATGCGCGCGTCCATCTACAACGCAATGCCCACGCAGGGTATCGTGGATTTGATCGCGTTCATGAAGAAGTTTGAAGCCGAAAATCCCAAGAACTGATAGGAGATTCCCATGAAGAACATTCAACTGCTCAATAAAATTGCCAAGGTAGGCCTTGCCAAGCTGCCTGCCGACTATAACGTCGCCGACACCATGGATGCCCCCGATGGCATCATGGTGCGCTCTGCCGTCATGCACGACATGCCCCTGCCCGACTCTCTGCTTGCCATCGCACGTGCAGGCGCGGGTGTCAACAACATTCCGCTTGACAAGTGTGCCGATGCGGGCATCGTGGTGTTCAATACCCCCGGTGCAAATGCCAACGGAGTCAAGGAGCTGACCGTTTGTGCGCTGCTGCTTGCTGCCAGAAACATTGTGGGCGGCATCAACTGGGCGCAGGCGCTTGATCCTGCAACCGACGTGGCAAAGGCAGTGGAAAAGGGCAAGTCTGCTTTCGCAGGCACCGAGCTGCGCGGCAAGACCCTGGGCGTTGTCGGCCTTGGTGCGATCGGCGGTATGGTTGCCAACACCGCTCTTGCGCTTGGTATGAACGTCATTGGCTGCGACCCCTTCCTGTCTGTCGACGCTGCATGGCATCTTGACCCCAGAATCGTCAAGGCGGCTACCTTTGACGAGCTGTTTGAAAAGGCTGATTACCTGTCCTTGCACGTGCCCGCAACCAAGGACACCAAGGGCATGGTCAACGCCGCTTCGATCGCGACCATGAAGGACGGTGCAAAGATCATCAACCTTGCGCGTGCAGACCTTGTCGTGGCTGCAGACGTCATCGCCGCGCTGGAATCCGGCAAGCTTTCAGCTTACGTGACCGACTTCCCCACCCCCGAGCTGATCGGCGTCAAGGGTGCTGTCACCATTCCTCACCTGGGTGCTTCGACCGAGGAGAGCGAGGACAACTGCGCAATCATGGCTGCAGAGCAGCTGGCTGATTACCTTGAAAACGGTAACATCGTCAACAGCGTCAACTATCCCGCACTCTCCATGCCCCGCACGGGCGAGAGCCGCGTTTGCGTACTGCACAAGAACATTCCCAACGTCATCGCTACCCTGTCGGCTGCCATTTCGGCCAAGGGTCACAACATCGAAAACATGGCCAGCAAGTCCAAGGGCGACTACGCCTACACCATGTTTGACATCTCGGGCACCATGTGTCCTTGCGAGATGGATGCGCTGGACGGCGTTCTGCGCGTCAGATGCATTTAAGATCATAAAACCAAGAGGCCGCCAATGGCGGCCTCTTTTTCATGAAAGTTTTTCCGTCGCTTTTTTCAAAAAGCGACCGCCCATCCAAGGGCGCGCAGCCCTTGGTCGCCCGTCGCAACGGGCGAAACTTCATACATGCCGTTTTTGGTTCTTTTTGCGGCAATTTTGCCAAAAAGAACGGAGTCGGTTTTATCACATAATATCCCAACAGTTGTTTCGGACGAATATATCTCCCCTGCGAAATACTCTTTACATTCTCACTATTCTGTGTTATAATACCCCCAAGAACGTTTTTCCCGGAGGATTTATGAAAAGACCCATTCCCTTTTTGGCCGTTTGCATGGCTCTGATGCTTTTGCTCTGCGCCTGCAATACGCCCGATATACCAAGCCCGTCCGAAGCAACGGACTCGGTGGCCGAGACCACCGCTCCGTCCGAAACGACTGACAGTTTGCCAAGTGAGACGACCGCACCCGAATCCGAATCCGTGCCTGAAAGCGAAACGGAGTCCGAGACCGAGACCGATTGCGCGCACGCCGACGCAAACGACGACGGCACCTGCGACCTCTGCACACTCTCGGTGCTTGTCAGCGTGGACTTTTTTGCCGTCAACGACCTGCACGGCAAGCTCAACGACACCGCAGATCAGCCCGGACTTGACGAGCTGAGCACTTACCTGGAAATGGCCAAGCAGAACAATCCCAACACAATCCTGCTCTCCTCGGGTGACATGTGGCAGGGCAGCTCGGAATCGGGGCTGACCAAGGGTCTGATCGTCACCGACTGGATGAGCGAGATGGGCTTTGCGTCCATGACGCTTGGCAACCACGAATTTGACTGGGGCGAGCAGGCCATCTACGACAATCTCGCGATTGCCGAGTTCCCTTTCCTGGCCATCAACATCTACGAGCGCGACACAAACACGCTCGCCGACTACTGTACCCCCTCGGTGCTTGTAGACAAGGGCGAGGTGCAGATCGGCATCATCGGTGCGATCGGCAACTGCTATTCTTCGATCTCGGCCGACAAGGTCGAGGACGTCTACTTTGTGCTGGACGATGCGCTTACCGATCTTGTCAAGGCTGAATCCGAGGCATTACGTGCACAGGGGGCGGATATCATCGTGTATTCCATGCACGACGGCGGCGGTGAATACGACTACGCGCTCTCGGATGGCTACGTAGACCTGGTTTTTGAGGGTCACAGCCACAGAAATTACGTCAAAAAGGACTCCGAGGGCATCTATCACCTGCAGGGCGGCGGCGACAACGACGGCATTACGCATGCGACCGCCAAGGTCAACTCGGTCACGGGCAGCGTGATCGTGACTACGGCAGAGTACCTGCCCACCGCACGCTACCAAAGCTTTGAGGATCACCCCATTGTGGAGCAGCTCAATGAAAAATACGCCGAGCAGTTGGCGCAAGGAGACGCGATACTGGGCATCAATGCCAAGACCCGCTATTCTGATCAGATCAAGCAGAAGGTTGCCGACCTCTACCTTGCATACGGTCTGGAGCGTTGGGGCGAGCAATATGACTTGGTGCTTGGCGGCGGCTTTATCTCCACCCGCTCGCCTTACGATCTTGCCGCAGGTGAGGTGCAGTATGCCGATCTGCAAATGCTTCTTCCCTTTGACAATCAGATCGTGCTCTGCTCGATCAAGGGCTCGGATCTGCTGAGCAAATTCATTCACACAAGCAATTCCAATTACTATATCACACTCAGCGATTATGGCAAGGAGATTCAAGGGGCGATCGACCAAAACGCGACCTATTATATCGTCACCGACTCCTATTGCTCCTCCTACGCTCCCAACCGCCTGACCGTGATCGATACCTACGACCAAACCACCTTCGCCCGCGACTTGATTGCACAGTATATCAAGGACGGAAATTGGAGTAAATAGAATTCAATATTTTAGAAAAAGCCGCCTAAAAAGAGCGGCTTTTTCATGCCTGTTTTCACGTACAACGCGCAAACCGCCCGTCGGTAGGGGCTGACGTCCCCGACGGTCCATCACATCATGCCGACCGCCTGCGGGAGCAAGCCCCCGCCCTACGGACATCATGATGCGCTTATTGCTTGCGACATGACGTCATCCCTGCCTATACAAACCAAAAGGGGCTTTTCAGCCCCTTTCTTGTTTATTTATGCTTCACTTTTCTTATACCATTGCTCCTCGGGGGCTTCGATGGGTCCTGCCTCCCAGCAAGCTCTGTCCTGATTGCCCAGCGCGTTGCGGAAAATGACCATTTCCCCGTTCTCCTCGTCAAAGGTGTACTCCACCGATGCGTGCACGCCGTTGCCCGAGAATTTGGACTCGTAACGGCGGAACATGCCATCCTCTGCGGGGAAAAATCCTTCGCCCGTGCCGCGATACTCGGTCAGCTCCCAGATGTCCTGCAGCGTGTCGCCCTTGTAAAGCGCAGTCATTTTGACAATGCCCACACCGGGTGCAAACCAGTATTCCTTCTTGCCGCCGCGATAGCCCCAGCCCGTTGCCTCCAGGCCGCGCAGATCGATCGCGATGTGTCGACATCCCTCAAACGTGCCCGCCTCTACCGTGACCGTACAATCGTCAAGCACGTCAAACGTCAAATCCACCTTGCGCATTGGACCGCTGTATATGAATTGCTTTTTCTCAAGGTGATAACCGGGAATCCACGCATCGCTCCAGATATACCCTGAGGCATCAAAAAGAATATCGTACACATCATTGTGCAGAACACAGAATTCATAATCCGCACAGCGAGCCATATCCTTCGCCTCAAAAGAATAGTCGTAAAACTGGTTCCAAATATAACCCTTGCCTTGATCAGTCAGCCTATGACACTGGAAGAAATTCCATCTGCCGAATTCGGTGTAGTTGGGATTTGCCTCGGGCTCGGTATCCCAGATACGCTGCATTACCTCAGCTGCAATGGCGGTATGCACCTTCTGACGCTTGGTCTCTGCCAGCTCAGCCGCGCGCTTCATCATGCCGCTGACGTCACGAAGCAGCCATTTGCCGTCCTTGGGATAGATATAATTGTGGCGCGCATTGAGAATATTGCCGTGCCACGTGTCTGTATAGCCCGTAACCTGCGAGAAAAAGCCGTTGCTGACCACCGCTCTGCCGTTTGCAAATCCGGTGACCTCAAAATAGTTTTCAGCGGTGTACACATAGGGAGAATCCTTATCGGTGCATACATATTCCCATCGGTTGCCGGGGGCAAAGGGGATGATACCGTCACCGCCGAAAATCTGATATGAGCCCAGCTCCCAGGTATGCGTACTGCCAAAGCGCGCTGCGGTCTGTGCGATCAAACCAACGCCGGGACAAAATACTGTTTTGGCGTACGTCACCTGATACCGACTGCCAACCATCTCGTAAACAATACAATTTTTGAACGTGCCTGCCGCCACCGTGACCGTCGCGTCGTTTTCAAGGCAGGTCAGCGTCATGCTGCCATCCGATGCCTTAACGCTTTGCCCGGGGAGCAGATCAGGATCGTAAAGCAGTCCGTCGCAAAGTGAGGCATTCCAGAACAACGATTCGTTGAGTTCCGGTACACCGCCGCGGCTGTAACCGGGTTGCTCCCAAAAGTATAGCTTCTTCCCTACGTACTGATAAACCTCACCGCGCGTGCCGTACACCATACCGTCACGGTCAAACGCCTCATTCTTGGGGGCGGATGCCTTTTTCTGCTCCATCCAAAGAGCAGAAAGCGCATTTGCGTAATAAACGTCCTCGGGAGTCAGAAGTTCCAGAACCTTGCCCCAAGCATCCGTGCCCTGCTCTGCATGATTCTCATCCGTGCTGAAGCAGCCGTACCAGAACCACGTATAGCCCACAGCCTTGACAAAGCCGTGCCGCTCCAGCTCGGGGATCTGCGTGTCGCGCATGAAGGCAAGGCGTTCCTCGCCCTAATATTTCGCGTATTCCTTGGGAATCACGCACTGCATCACCGACTCGTTATGCCCTTCGATGGCCGAGGCCTTGATTTTTGCCAGTACCTCGTCGTTTGCCTGCCCGGGCAGCCACCAATAGCCAAGGATGAGCACGTCGGCAAGCATGTGCTGCTTTTCGCCCGACTCCTCAAGACTCTCTACCGAAGAGAGCACCGCGCGGTACTCGGGCTCAAAGCCTGTTTTGTCGTTCTTGATACGCCACAGCTTGAGATGCTCCACCTGCTCGCGCACGCGCTGTACCAAGGTCTTGTTTTCGTCGTATTCCTTTTCGATCATACCGTATTCCTTTCTCAGTTGCTTACGCCCCTCGCAAAGACGCCACTTGACGGTTCCCACCGGTACGGAAAGCTTTGCGGCAATCTCGGCAACAGACAGCCCCTTGAAGTAATGCATTTCAATCGCCTCGCGAATCTTATCGCTCAAGGCGTCCACATACAGGTGCAGCTGCTCGTCGCGCATGGCCTCCGCCACGCCCACAACGCCTGTCAGCGCGTCAAGACCGCTGGCATCCTCGCCGTCAAGGTCCAGATTCTCCAAAAGGTGCAGGCTGATATCCGCCGTGACGCTTCTGTAATGTGTGACCAGGCTCTTGGCGCGATTTTTGGCAATCGAGCAAACCCAGGAGCCAAACAGCGAGGGATCCTTGAGCGAGGCGAGATTGACCCAGGCGGAAACAAAGGCATCCTGCGACGCGTCCTCTGCGGAGAACGAGTTGCCCGTGACCTTGTACGCCGTGCCCTTGACCGCGTTCTGATGCCGCAGCACCAGCGCGTCAAACGCCTCGGAGTCGCCAAGCAGCGTCATCTCAACCAATACGTTGTCTTTCTTATCTTGGTACCTGTTCATGTGCATTTCCTTTCTCGGTGTCTTTTTTGGGACTTCACTTATAAGACTCCGGATTTTGGCAAAAGGTTGGGTGGATCGAAAAAATTTTTATGAAATTATTATAGCACATTTATTTTTGGAAAGCAATCCCCCGAGTGGCATCCGAACAGCTTTTTCTACAAATTCCGCCGTCCTTTTTTGTGGGTTTCTACAAGAATGCGTTTTCCATCAATTTCTTTTGGAAAAAGGTTTGCAAATCGTGCGATTTTCATGTATAATAGAGAAGATAGGCATTTTTGTCCGACTGTTACGATTCAATTTCAAGGAGATATATATGTTTGAAAAAATTTTGGAGCAGATCCGCTGCCATGATACCATCATCATTCACCGTCACACTAACCCCGACGGCGACGCAATGGGCAGCCAGATCGGCCTTAAACACTTGATCAAGGAAAACTTCCCCGAAAAGCGCGTGCTGGTGGTGGGTGACCCGGCCAAGCGCTTTGCATTCATGCAGGACAGCGTCATGGACGAGGTTGCGGACGAGGATTACAAGGACGCGCTTGCCATTGTGCTGGACACCTCGGCAAAGGCGCTGATCAGCGACAACCGCTACCAGACGGCGCACGTCTCGGCGCGCATTGACCACCACCTGTTTTGCGAGACCATTGCGGATATTGAGGTCACGGACAGCTCCTACGAAAGCTGCTGCGGTCTGATTACCGAATTCGCCATGGAAAGCGGTCTTACCCTCTCCCCTTTGGCGGCAAAGTCGCTCTATACCGGCATGGTGACCGACTCGGGTCGCTTCCGCTACGATTCGACCAGCGCGAACACCTTCCGTCTTGCGTCTTTTCTGAAATCTTATCCCTTTGACACCAATGACATTTACCGCAATCTGTACGCCGACGATTTTTCCTTTATCCGTCTGCGCGCCTCGTTCGTGCTCAAAATCCAATTCACCGAGCACAACGTAGGCTACATATACACCACCCGCGAGGAGCTTGATGCCACCGGTGCGGACTCCTTTACCGTCTCGCGCGGCATGGTCAACACCATGGGCGAAATCCGTGGGGTGGATATCTGGGTCAACTTTACCGAAACCGACGAGGGCGTGCTTTGCGAGCTGCGCTCCAGCAAGTATAACATCAATACCATCGCGGTCAAGTACGGTGGCGGTGGCCACGTCAAGGCCAGCGGCGCGACTGTCAAGGATCGCGAGGAGGCTATGCGCATTCTTGCCGATCTTGACGCGATTGCCGAGAAAGGACAATGATCATGGAAGTTTTACAGCAGATTCTCAATAAAATTAAAGAATATGACACCATCATGCTGTTCCGTCACGCGCGCATCGACGGCGACTGCGTGGGTGCTACCAAGGGCCTGAAAGCCATTCTCACGCTCTCCTTCCCCGAAAAGCAGGTATACATCATCGATGGAGAGCATGCCGATTACCTTGCGTTCCTTGGCAAGGACGACGCGCCCGTGGCCGATGAGGTCTATCAAAACGCGCTTGGCATCGTACTGGATTCGGGCAATGAAGCGCGCATCTCCAATCAAAAATATACGCTTTGCCGCGAGCTGATCAAGATCGACCACCATATCAACGTCTGCCCCTACGGCGACATCGCCTGGGTTGAGGAGCAGGCCTCCTCGGTTTGCGAGATGGTGACCAAGTTCTACTACACCTTCAAGGACGAGCTCAAGATCGACTCCGAGGCCGCAACCTACCTCTACACCGGTCTTGTGACCGACTCGGGTCGCTTCCGCTTCAACAGCACCTCGGGCAACACCATGCGCATGGCGGGCGTGCTTTTGGACGTTGGCGTAAATACCGACGTGCTCTACGCACAGCTTTACCTGCAGGACGTGGAGGATTTCAAGTTCAAGTCCTACGTATACAAAAATATGAAGATCACCCCCGCGGGCGTGGCGTACCTGTACGTCAGCCGCGCGACTATGGAAACGTATGGCCTTACCCACGAGCAGGCAGCGGCTGCCGTTTCGCTGATGGATTCGATCAAGGGCTCGCTGATCTGGATCATCTTTATCGAGCACGAAACCGAGATCCGCGTCAGACTGCGCTCCCGCTTTGCAACGGTCAATCAGATCGCCGAGAGATACAGCGGCGGCGGACACGCCTGCGCAAGCGGCGCAACCGTACATTCCAGAAGAGAGGCTATGCGCCTGGTCAAGGAGGCTGACGAAACCTTGGCCAAGTACAAGGCAGAAAACGAGGGCTGGCTATGAGAATTCTGATTACAAACGACGACGGCATCAAGGCTGACGGCCTGCTGCCCTTGGTCAAGTGGGCATCCAAATACGGCGAGGTCACCACGGTCGCTCCCTTGCACGAGCAGAGTGGCAAGAGCCACGGCATTGATATTTTCCATCCCATTGCCGTGACCAAATACGATCTCTGCCCCGAAACTACCGCATACGCCGTGGATTCCACCCCCGCCGATTGCGTGCGCTTTGGCATCATCGGACTTGGGCAGACCTACGATCTGGTCATCTCCGGCATCAATCGCGGCTACAACATTGGCCAGGATATCGTGTATTCGGGCACGGTGGGCGCGATTTACGAGGCTGCAGCACAGGGTCACAAGGGTCTGGCGCTTTCCACCGATCCCGCCACGCTTTCAGGTGCGCTTGAGCAGCTGGATTACGTGTTCAAGTTCTTTGAGCGCAACAATCTCTTTGCCATCAACAATCTTTACAACGTCAATATCCCCGAAAATCCGCAGGGCGTTTACATCACCCGCCAAGGACTGGCCAAATACTCCGACGAGTGGGTGGATATGGGAAACGGCACCTACCAGCAGGTCGGACAGTTCATTTTTGAGAACACCAAGAACCTTGAGCTGGATACCGATTGCGTCATGAACGGCTACATTTCCATCACTCCCCTGCAATCCGACCGCACCAACATGCCCGTTTTCAAAAAGCTCGCGGGATATATCAATCAATAAGCATAAAAAAAGCGTTGCACCGAGGTGCAACGCTTTTTTTATTTTGAATTACTCAGCCAGAACCAGCTCCATGGGGAACTGTGCAACGCCGGTGTTGCCAGCGTTGATATAGCTGGTGTTGGATGCGGACATGGTATCAAAGTTGTTGTAAGAACCAATGTACTTATCCTGACCGTCCAGATTGGTCATCCAGATGTTGGTCTCGGGAACGTAGGTGTAGGTGCTGGTAGCAGCATCCTGATACAGGATTGCAACCTTGCCTGCATCGTTGGTGGTGACGTTGATGTACTTCTTTGCACCGTCGATGGTGGTGAAGAAGTTGTAGCCTTCCTCCGTCTTCTCTACGAATACCTGCAGAGCAGCTGCCTTATCCTCGGAGGTGATGAGGTATCTGTCCTGATCAATGCCGCCGCAAACGTATACGATGTGGCCGTTCTTGACCTGGTTCATGGACATCAGGTATGCAACGCCTTCCTTGATCTCAACGCCTGCGTTGGTGATGACGTTGCCGTCAGCAGACATATTTGCATCGCCAAGCACAACAAGCTGCAGCGGGAACTGGCTGACACCGGTGTTCTCTGCGCTGATGTAGCTGGTCTTGGATGCGCTGATGGTATCAAAGTTGCTGTAGGTGCCCAGGTAGTACTGGTCTGCCTCGCCCTCAACGTTGGTTACCCAAGCGTTGATGCCTTCGGTGTAAACGTAAACGGAGATTGCCTCATCCTGATACAGAACTGCAACCTTGCCTGCATCGTTGTGGGTAACGTTGATGTACTTCTTTGCACCGTCGATCATGGTGTAGAAGGAGAAGCCGTCGCCGTTTGCCTCAGCGTAAACGTCAAGAGCCTCGGAAGCAGCCTTGGAGGTGATCAGGTATCTATCCTGGTTGATGCCACCGCATACGAATACGCCGTAGCCGTTCTTAACCTGGTTCAGATACATCTTGTAAGCAACCTCTGCCTCGGGAGCAGTTACGGGAACGATGGTGAAGTTGGAAGCAACCAGCGTGATCTCAAAGTCCACGGTCTCGGTAGCGCCACCCAGAGTCAGTGTAGCGGTCAGCTTGACATTGGTGGTCTCGTTGGGAATGGTAATGGTCAGCTTGCCGCCGTCAACGGTCACGTACTCGCTGTCGGATGCCCAGCTGATGGCAACGTCGGGATAAGTGGAGCCTGCCACGGTCAGCTCTGCCTCACCGTTCTCGGTGAAGGTGGTTACGTCAACGGTCAGGTTGTCCTTCTCCAGGGTAACCTTTTCAGCATCGCTTCTCTCGGGGAGTGCGAAGTTGTAGAAGCAATCTACGGAGGTGGGAATGAGGTAAGGAGTGCCGGAATAGGTGATCATGATACCGGTAACGTCAGCGGTGTAGCCCAGCTTTTCAGCGTGTGCTGCATCGATGGTGCCCTTATCCCCTGCAGTCAGAGTGGTGGGGAAATCGGTTACGTAGGTTCTTACGTAAGACTGAACGCCGTTCAGCTCGAAGTACAGATACTGGCTGGTTGCGGTAGCCAGCTCCTGGCCGCCAATGGTAACGCCCTTGATAACAACGGGCATACCAACCAGCTCGTTGAAGTTGGTCTCGGGAACGAACTTGTCGGTGATATCAACAACCTCGAAGCTCTTGATCTCGGTGCTTACAACAGTGGGAATACCGCCCTTGATCTCCATCATGCCGCTGTAAGGAGCAGCAGGACCTGCAACGCGAACGGTCATACCAACCTCGATGCCAAGATCAGCAACGGGGTCAACGTCCATCTGGTAGGAGTAGTAGCCGCCGTAGCCGCTTTCGTCCAAGAGGAACAGGTGGTTTCTGGTGTTACCTGCTGCCTTGGAGTTGATACCAACAACGATACCCTGAACGATCAGGTTGTCGCCTTCCTCGGCTGCCTGGTACTCTTCCCAAGTGGTAACCTTGAACTTGGGAACGGTGCGGTTGAATTCCTTGACTGCGGTGTTGCCTTCTGCATCCTTCACGGTTGCAGTCAGAACGTATGCGATCTCCTCGTAAGCCTCGTCGGGAACGTCAACCGAAACGGTGCCGTCCTCGCCAACGGTTACGGTGATCTTGTCGGTGTTAACAGTCCAGGTGATCTCATAGGTGGTAGCACCGATCTTTACGCTGGAAACCAGAGTGTAGTCAGCAGCGGTAACGGTGGTATCCTTGTACAGCTGACGAACGTATTCAGCTGCGTTCTCCAGATCCGTGGGCTCGTCTACGCCGGGATCGGGCTCCTGGGTGGTACCTTCTTGTTCGGGAGTCGTGGTCTCTTCTTGATTAGAGGGGGCCTCGGTAGTGGTCTCCTCACCGCCCTCGGGCGTTTCAGGCTCACATGCAACCAGAGAAGCCATGGACAAAACCAGAACGACTGCCATCAAAAGCATTAAAATTCTTTTCATGATAGCTCCTTTTCTTTCTCAAACATATTTGTCGGATTGTTTATCAGTTGTAAGTCACGTCTCCGATCGAGAACAGTCTTATCTGATATACACCGTTATAGGAATCGATAATTCCCTTCACGGTGATGTTGGTGCCTACGGGGAACGCGGCCTCTGTCACCAGATCGCCGTTTTGGTCGATCAGCACCTCGGTTCTGACGACAATGGTGGTACCGTCCTCACTGACACAGGTGATGGACATAGCACCCTTATCGTCGCTGGTCTCGGCGGTGGTGGTATAAACGCTCTCAACAGTCAGATTCTTGACCGTGACAGTGCTGTAATGTGCCAGCTCACCGTAATCAAACTCGGTGGGCGTGATGATCTCGTTGCCTTCCGCATCAAAGGTGGTAACGTCCAGCGTCAGCTTGCCGCTTACGATATCGGACGCTGCTACCTCGTAGTAGCTCGCCTTGCCACCCTCACCGATCTTGTGGATACCCGTGGTGCTCAGGTCGCCCTCGGGGTCCATCATATCGATCTCGTACTGAATATTGGAGATCTGCCACGTGCCGCCCAGCTCGTAGTACTGCAGCGTACCGACCATCACAACACGGTTACCGATGCTCAAAGCCTCCATAACCTTGCCGATGACGTTATAGCCGCAGAATACCTGCATGCCGAAATACATATCGTTCTCGGCATCATACTCTTCCAGATAAACGGTAGCACCGCTTCTCTTGACAACAACGCCTTCAAAGCGAACCAGCTGGTCCTTGTACTGCTCATAGTTGAGCTTGAGCTCCTTGAGCGTGACGTTCTGTGCGCCGCCGTAATAGAAATCGGGATCCTTATCCTTGGAGAATACGTACAGCTTGAGCTGCTTTGCCTGGTTGAGCGCACCCATGGTGTAATCGGAGTACGCGTTATCGGCTGCGTTGGAGCCGAATGCCAGACCCTGCTGCAAAATCTCAATATTGAGATTGCGGTACTCGGTCATCTCGTCGGTCTTGTACCAGACCCAAACGAGATATCTGCCGCCCGTGGAGTCAACGTTCCACGTAGCGTTGTCAGATTCGATGTAAATGGAGGTCGCCTTTGCAAGCGTCTCCTTGGTGTAATTGGAAGCCTTTTTGCCCCAGGGCTCGATGATACCGGTGGACTCGGGGGTGTTGATACCGAGGTATCTCGCCTTGAGAATACCGGAGGGCACGATGCTTGTGGGCACGTTGAAGTGGGTGGTATCACCGTCGATGGCGGCGTGTACCGTTACTTCTACGTTGACTCTGCCGGAATTGGGGTTGAATTTCACCTGTTCGGCAAAATCAATGAATTGGGGCTCGGGCTGGGTTTCGGATTCGGTGGGTGTGGTCGTGGACTCAGAAGGAGTCTCCGTACCTGCCGGTTCGGTGGTAGTCTC
Organism: Clostridia bacterium; assembly: GCA_017503325.1. Taxonomy (GTDB): domain Bacteria; phylum Bacillota; class Clostridia; order Oscillospirales; family CAG-272; genus SVQP01. Next base: position 77,941 of record JAFVTI010000016.1, read on the forward strand.
TTCCCCCAAGGGAGTCTCTTCACCGCCCGGATTGCAGGCTGCAAGGCAGCCTGCAATCATAGCAAGTGCAAGGAGAACAATCAGTAATTTGGATAAACTCTTCATGTTCTTTATTATTTTCACAAATAGAAGTCAGATTACTGTGCGTTGTTGCATTCCACGATAGCGTCCTTGAACGCCTTATCGATCATTGCGTCAACGTCGTCAGCGGGAGTTACGAAGCAGTACTGCATCAGAACGCCAACCTTGTCACGGGCAACGGAAGAACCGTTGAACGCGGGAGATACAAAGTACATATTCGACATCTCTCTACCAACCTTAACAGCCAGAGCCTGGATGTGCTCGCCGCCGTCAGCGTTGTCAAGGAAGTTCTTGTATGCGGGAACGTTCTCAACGCTCTTGATTACGGGCATGTAACCGGAGGTCATGGAGAACTCTGCCTGGAATGCGGGATCGGTGGTCAGGAACTTGACGAACAGCCAGGAAGCAACGACCTCCTGCTTGTTGTCGCTCTCAAAGATGCACAGGGAGGGACCCTGGGAGATTGCCTTGGGAGCATCGGGATTTACCTGAGGAATGGGCGCGATACCAACCTCGAATGCATAACCGTCGTCGGTTGCTTCGGGACGCTGGTGCATGGAACCACCGGTAGAACCGATGGACATGTAGCTGTTCTTATCGGTCAGCTCGGTGAACAGGCCGGAGGTGTAACCGCCGTACAGCTCCTGAGTGGTCAGGTAGCCTGCTTCGTACCAGGATCTGAATTCCTTGACGAATGCCTTGTTCTGATCGTTGTTGAACAGGAAGTACTTACCTCTCTGAGCGGAGGTGTAGGGAGAACCGTACTGCTCGCACATGGTGATGAACCAGTTTGCCTCGGAGTCATAGCCCAGAGGGATGCAGTCGGGATCGATCTCAAGGATCTTCTTGCAAAGAGCCTTCATTTCGTCCCAGGTGGTGGGAACGGTCAGGCCGTTTGCATCAAAGAAGGTCTTGTTGTAGTACAGAACCTCGGTGGACTTGGACATAGGCATGGTGTACATGGTGCCTGCGTTGTCAAATACTGCACCCTCTGCGTAGTAGCCGGGGATGAAGTCAGCGATCTGCTCAGCGGTCAGACCCAGAACGGTCTTGTTCCCCTGTGCGTCGGTCACTTCGATGGTGCTGTCAATAAAGCTGTTGAGCGGTACTACTGCCTTTGCAACGTTGTAAAGTGCAACGTGGTCGGGATAGCAGTAAGCGATGTTGGGCTGGTTGCCTGCAGTCAGCTCGGTCTTGATCTGGTCACGAACCTCGTCGTAGCCGCCAACCTGTGCGTGCTCTACCGTGATGTTGGGATACAGCTCATTGAACTTTGCAATGTACTTATCCAGAACGCCCTGGTAGGTAGCATTCATGGTGTGGGAGAAGGTGATGGTGACTTCGCTTCCGTCGTAGCCAACGGAGGGAACGTCATAAGCAACGGGCTGAGGGGTAGGCTGCTGGGTGTTGCCCTGCTCGTCGGTCTGAACCTCGCCCTGAGTTCCCTGCTCACCGGGATTTTCCCCGACGGGCGGCTGTGCGGATGCCTGCTGTCTGTCGCAACCGGTCATTGCAAAAACACCGATGCACATAACAAACAGGAGTGCGAACGCAAGAATTCTTTTCATGGTTTGTTTCCTTTCGTTTTTTGATATACTTTTTTATTTTTATAGACTTTTGAGTCGATAAAACGAAATTAACCCTTGATACCGCTTCTGGAAACGCCCTTCATAATGTACTTACGAAGGAAGATGAAGACTAAGAACAAAGGAATGGATACGATGGTAACCGCAGCCATCTGCACGGGGATATCCGCCTCACCCGAGCCAGCATCCGTAAACGCGGAGCGCAAGCCGTTGGTGATCAGGTAGTAATCCTTGTGTGCGACCAGTCTGGGCCATACGTAGGAGTTCCAGGAACCCATCATCTTGAGAATGGTGATCGAGATCAGCGTGGGCAGAGAGAGCGGGATCATGACCTTGCACAGATACTTGAAGTCACTCGTGCCGTCCACCTTGGCTGCTAAGTACAGTTCGTTGGGGATCTGCATAAAGTTCTGCTTGAGCAGATAAATGTAGAACACGCTGACAAGGAACGGCACGATCAGTACCGCATAACCCTCAAACCAGTTGGGGTTCTTGTACCAACCAAACTCTGTGATGGTGGTAAAGTTGGTGATGGTGAAAAGCTCACCGGGGATCATCATGGTGCCAAGCAGCATGGAGAACAGAAGGTTCTTGCCCTTGAACTCAAGACGTGCAAATGCGAACGCCGTAATGATGGTGATGACCAGCGACAGAATCGTGGAAACCACACCAACGATGATGGTGTTCTTGAACAGCTTGAGCAGCTCCGCCTTCTGGAAGGCCTGGAGGTAGTTGCCCCACATGATTTCCTTGGGGAAAAGCGTGGGGATGGACAGTCTGTATTCCGCCAGCGACTTGAGCGAGGAAATGATCATCCAGTAGAACGGGAAAATGACGATGATCGCCATGACGATCAGGAAGGTATACAGCGCGATCTGCGAGAGGACCTTGAAGATCTTCTGCTGCACGGTTACCTGCTGGAGGTCCTTTTCGGTCAATACTTTCATTTGCTTTGCCATATCGGTACCTCCCTATCAATAATGCGTCTTCTTCTTGCTGACGCCGAGGTTCACAAGCGTGACCGCGAAGATCAGCACGAACAGAAGCAATGCCGCTGCGGATGCAACACCCTCCGCATTACCCAGGTTATCGTAAATGTAACCAACCATGGTCTGCAGCACGGGCACGCCGACTGCGGCTCCGGGAGGCTGCATCTTCTCGCCGAAGATACCTACGATACTGGTGTATTCCTTAAATCCGCCGATAAAGCCGGTGATCACGACGTACGCGATCATGGGAGAGAGCAGCGGAACGGTAATTCTGGTAAAGACTCTCCACTTGGGAGTCGAGTCGATCTTGGCAGCATCGTAATACTGCTTGTTGACGCTCTGTAAGCCACCCAGCAAAATCAGGATCTTGAAAGGCAGCGCATTCCATACGATGTAGATGACCATGACCGCGATATTCGCCCAGTACGTAGAGCCCTGGTTGATCCAGTTAATGGGATCCAGACCAAAGACCATCAACACCGTATTGACGATACCGACCGAGGTACTGGCCGCTACGTCGGTCGTATTGACGCCGACGATATTGAACATGGCCGCAAATACCATGCCGATCGCGATCGAGTTGGTCACGTACGGCAAGAAGAAGATGGTTTGCAGCACGCGCTGCAGCGGCTTGATCGCATTCAGACACACCGCGATCAGCAGTGCCAAAAAGGTCGAAAGCGGAACGGTCAGCACACAGAGAATGACCGTATTTTTCATGATGGTCCAGAAGCCGTCGTAAGTCAGCACGTGGATAAAGTTATCAAGACCAAACTCAAACTTGACCTTTGCGGGATCGTCGTCGGCAAGTTTTTTATTGCCCAGATCCTTGGAGATCGTATATCCCTGGTATTTGCCCCAGAGCGGATTTCCGTTCTCATCACAAAGCTGCATGCCGTCCTCATCAAAGCCTGCGGGAGCTTCCGCATCCCAATATACCGTAAACGCCATACGCACGGTATTGAAGATAGGCCATACGGTGAAGATCAGCAACAGAATGATCGCAGGCAGCAGATAGAGCCAGGCTTTCCATTGATGTTTACTGTCAACCATAAATACCTCCTCAGAATCTGATTCTGTTTTCGGTCTCGGCGTCGAAAATGAACACCTTATGAGGCTTGAGCGAGTAAGATACCTTTGCCTTGGAAAGATCGACCTTGTTGTCGGAGTTGATGATGGCACGCACCAGCGGATTGACCGACGCGGGATGCTCGCAGACCACGCTCATGTCACGGCCCATGACCTCCACGTTCTTCAGATCGCATACCATGGGACCTTCGGGATCGAGATTGAAGCCCTCGGGACGGATACCTACGAATACCTCGCGGTCCTCTACACCGGGAACGTCCAGCACTGCGTTTTCAGCCAGATACAGCTTGCCGCCTGCTACCCTGCCCTTGAATACGTTGATGGGAGGAGTGCCCAAAAACTTTGCAACAAACAGGTTTGCAGGATCGTCGTAAACCTCCTGGGGAGCACCGACCTGCTGTACGACACCCAGCTTCATGACCACGATCATATCGGAAATGGACATTGCCTCTTCCTGGTCGTGGGTGACGAATACGGTGGTGATACCGGTTTCCTTCTGAATACGGCGGATTTCCTCTCTGGTCTGCAGACGCAGTCTTGCATCCAGGTTGGAAAGAGGCTCGTCCAGAAGCAGCACGCGGGGCATCTTGACAAGAGCTCTTGCGATCGCAACTCTCTGCTGCTGACCGCCCGAAAGCTCGCTGGGCTTACGGTCCATCAGCTCGTCGATCTGCACCAGCTTTGCAGCCTCGTAAGCGCGCTCAAGCATTTCTTCCTTGGTCATCTTGTCCTTGCCCTTCAGGTTCTGCAGGGGGAACAGAATGTTCTGCTTGACCGTCATGTGGGGGTACAGTGCATAGTTCTGGAATACAAGTCCTACGCCGCGGTTTTCGGGGGAAAGTGTGGTTACATCCTCTTCTCCAAAGAAGATCTGACCCGAGGAGGGCTTCTGCAGGCCGCTGATCATGTAAAGAGTAGTACTCTTACCGCAGCCGGAAGGGCCAAGCAGGCCTACGAGCTTGCCGTCGGGAATGGTAAAGGTAAAGTCGTTTACGGCTATTACCTCGCCCCCTGCCTTTTTATTGCGGCTGGGGAAGATCTTCGTTAGATTTCGTAATTCAACTTTCATTTCATCTAACCTCCATTTGTGTTTATGTACTTTTATTTGTGAAACCGGATTTAATAGGGTGAGCTTGCAACCTCTTGCTCATGGATCTTCTTTTTATAATCGATGAGTGCCTGCTCGCTCTCAAAGACCATTTGTGTGGTCAGATCAACCACCACCGTGTCCGAGATCAGATCGTGAATGGTGGAGTTTGTGCGCGTGACGCACACCGAGATCAGCTCGAGCACCACAAGGCCTAGCAGCACGATCGGGCCGACGATGCCGATGATGCCGAAAAACATCATGATCAGAATGAAAACGGGCATGAGCGTCTCGATGGTGCATTTACCGAACAGCATGCGGATAAACAGCACCAAGGGAGAGGCCTTGACCGTATTGGTACGGATGACACCGATGCCAAAGATCTTTTTTCCCAGCGTCTGGCCGTTTTTGAAGATCATGGGGATGGCAAATTCCAAGATCGCGTAAGACGTAAGGACCGCGACAACCGTCATGACCAGCGTATAGTTGAGCAGTAGCACATACGTGTAGGCAAGGTCACTGTCCTTGGAGAGTGCCTCGTCCACCATGTCGTAAATTTCCTTTTGCCCCTCGGACATCTCCTCGTAGGCAATGCTGACGTCAAATTCGCATCGCTCACCGTGCATCTCCTCGTATTTGTCCTCACACATGGCGATGTGCACGTTTTTTCTTTCCTCTATAAAGTCCATGTGTCTGTCGTAATCCAGTGCAAACGACATAAGCGCCGCTATGCCGACAGCCAGGATGGCAAATATGATAATATCAAACAGAAAAGCTGAAATTCGTTTCCAAAGGCTCGCCTTTTGAAGGTCGTAGATCATGCAAAGCTTGGTCCTTTCTCTGTTCTTTTTCGGGTCTTTTCTGCAAATAGCCACACAGACCCATGCTATATTATCATATCACATTTTCTGACAAAAGTCTACACTTTTTTTCACTTTATGTTGTACTTCTCTCACTTTTGGTAAAAACAACGAAATTCTCTGTTCCGACCTTGTGCAAAATCTCTTTTATTATTACGATATAAAGAAAGAACGGCAGGCTTTTTGCCTGCCGTTCTTCCCTATTTACGAAAATTCTTCAATAATCCTGACAAGTTCCTCGGGGCTGTGCGCCACCATCTCGGCACCCATGTCGTAGAGCACTTGCTCGGGGCGATATCCCCAGCACACGTCAATGGCGTGCATGCCTGCGTTGAGGGCGGTTCTGACGTCCACGTCGCTGTCTCCGATGTACGCGCACTCCTCGGGTGCAGCACCCATCAGCGCGGCCAGCTGCAAGGGCACGGTCGGGTCGGGCTTGGGCACACGATCCCTGCGAAATCCCTCGGCTGCGACAAACGTACCTTGCTCAAACAGCTGCGCCACAAGTGCCTTGACGAATTCATCCTGCTTGTTGGAATTGACCGCCATGGGGTACTTTTTCCCAAGGTGCGCGATCATTTTTGGGATGCCGTCGTAGGTGGTATTGGTGTGCATATACACCCCCGCATAATTGCGGTTGTAGGCAGCGTACAGCGCATCAATGCGCGCGTCGTCCTCGCGGTACTCGGCGGGCAGCGCCATCTTGGCATAATCGCGTGCGCCAAGGTTGATAAATTCATATACCCGAGTCTCGTCAATTGCGGGATATCCCAGCTCGGCAAGCGCAAGATTCATGCCCTCGGCAATGGCGGGCAGCGTGTGCGCCAGCGTGCCGTCCAAGTCAAATATGAGTGCTTTTATCATAGTGTAATCTCTCTTTCTTTGAGTATGTCACAATAACGAATCGGATCTCTTGTTAAATTCCTCGGGGCGTTTGAGCGGCAGCTCGCAGATCATGGCCATGACCGCGCCGTTCAGCTCGGCAAGATCCCTGCTCTGCTGCAATCTTCTGACGTATTTTTTGTCGGTCTCAAACATGCCGCTCATCAACAGCCAAATCTCCTTCATGCGCCCGGCCACGGCATGCTCGCTGCCGAGTACGACACGGTAACGCCCCAGCAGCTGCTCATGAAAATCTCGCACAAGCATGCGCGTGACCTTCTTGTCCGAAAGCAGCGCGGGATTCTGCAAAAGCCCTCTGCCAATCATGATGGCCTCGGTTTGGGGAAAGCGCACGGCAATATACGCAGCATCCGCGCGTGTGCTCACGTTTCCGTTGTAGCACAAGGGAATTTTCGTGTTGGCGCAAACATAGTCGTAGGCGTCAAGATGCGGCACGCCGCGGTACATTTCCTTACTCGTGCGCGGGTGCACGATCAGCTCGCGAATGGGATAGCGACCAAAAATCTCCAAAAGCTCGGGCAGCTCGCCCTCGTCCTGATAGCCGATGCGGGTTTTGATCGAGATATCAATCGGGCAGGCGTCAAACACGCGCTCCAAAAACGCGTCCAGCGCGTCGGTGTCGGCTAGCATGCCCGCGCCCTTTCTCTTGGCGGTCACGGTACCCGAGGGGCAGCCGAGATTGAGATTGACCTCCTCATAACCCATGTCCGCGATCTGCCCCGCCATCCACAGAAAATCGTCCGCGTTCTTGCAAAGCAGCTGCGGCACGGTGGGCGCGGGATTGTTGGCGAGGTCCAGCTCACGCAGCTCGCGCGGCGTCAGCCTGTGCACCTCGGTGGGCGAGAAAAACGGCGTATAATAGCGATCCACACCGCCAAAATACTCATGATGCAGCGTGCGAAAGACGCTGTCGGTCAGCCCCTCCATGGGGGCGAGATAATATTTCATAGTAAATCCTTATTTTTCTTTATATTGCATCTATTGTAGCATACTTTTCTCGCTTTTGCAAGACGGTGCAGCGTAAAAAAGCCCCCGAGTGTGCTTTGCGCACTCGGGGCCCAACGGAGCACAGGGGACGGTTCTCTGTGCAGTTTGATTTTGCTTAAGAATTGTTGCTTCGCGCATTACATATCTACTCTCTTTCCGTTTTAGGAAATCTCGGACAGTAATTCTTCAAAGTCACCTTCGATTGAAATCAAGTGCCAAAATTCTCCCTGTAATAGTCTTGTGGTATCTTTCTCTAAATACACTTTACATATATTTGTCGAGGTGATAATCGTTTTAAAAGTGTCATCATAGATGATGATCCCCTTACCCTGCAGAGGTTGCGGATTTCCAAACAGAACGCGAAACTTTAGGGAAGCAATCTCGCGAAGCACTGTTTCATGCATATCTTCTCCCAAGATCTTTATGACTTCAATACTCGTTTTGTACTCGGGATCATATTCTGTGGTAATATTAACCACTTCGATTCTGTCCAAATTTCGGGATAAATCATCATATTCAAATTGTATTGTTTCCCTCCCGCATGACGTTGCGGATAAAAGGCAGAGAATTAAAGCCAAGCAGAAAACCAAAAATTTAGAATGAATAGTTTTGAATTTCATAGATATTCCTCCTTGTGTTCTACCAGGAGCACAGGGGACGGTTCTCTGTGCAGTTTGATTTTGCTTAAAAATTGTTGCTTCGCGCATCACAGGGGACAGTTCTCCGCCGCAAAGCGGCGGGGGAGGGCATGGATGTAACAGAGAACCGTCATTTGTTGCCTTACTTATACTGAGCTTTCCAACCGCTATCTGTTTTTTCATAATGCACAGCCTCAAATTCACTTAAAAGGGATTTCATCGTGTGAAAATCAATTAGATTTACGAGAACATCTTTATCAATCTTAAGGGTCATATTATCTATGATATTTTGGCAATTATTCTCAGATATTCGTATCACGATTTGAGTTTTCGGGTTATAAGAAAGTGCGATATTATGCGTGGAATTAATTTGATTATGTGAAAGAACCATATATATTGGCTGTGTATCATGACCATAATTGAAAGAGTTTGTAAAGGCAATATGTTTCACATCTTCCCAACATAATGTGCAATAGTCTTTATGAAACATTTTGGTTTGTATGTGAGTTTCACTTATGATTGCATACATAAAACCTTTTTTTGAGAAAAATGCCAGCAAAATACAGATGATAGATAGCACGCACCAAGAACCAAACAATGCTGCCAAACCGATGAACTCAATCCGATACATAATGGCAAATACAAAAAGAGATATCAATGAGATGAGCAAAATTACACCCATAATGACACTGTTGATAACAAAGGCGGGAGAAACATATAC
>JAFVTI010000017.1 GCA_017503325.1 Clostridia bacterium
AAGGACACCTACGAGTCCGAGTATGAGGTAACATCAAAAGCAAACCAAGTAACCCACATGCTGACCTCCCCCGGAGTGAACTTCGAATCAGCCTTCGAGGACATCCTCAACCTCGCATCACTCAAATATGACAACTGCGAGTATGACATCACAGAAGAACTCACAGAAACCATCAAGCAAGACTACATCGGCAGACAAAGGCTGGACGATGTGGACACAGAACTCATAGAACGGACGGTATCCCACCTCACGGTAAACAACCAAGGAAAGATTGCCATCCACTTCATAAACGGTGCAACCGTAAAAACGGAAGGAGAAACATAATGGTAGTACACAAGATAGAAGCGAAAAAGCCTCAACAAGGCACAGGCATACCCGTAAAAAGGCTCTTGAAGGTCGCAGCCTACTGCCGAGTATCGACCGAGCAAGACGAACAGCAGAACAGCTACGAAGCCCAGATCGAACACTACAACGGAGTCATTGCAGAACACAAGGACTGGCTGAACGCAGGTATCTACGCAGACAAAGGCATCACAGGCACGATGGCGAAGAAACGCCCGGAATTCCTCAAGATGATAAAGCACTGCAGACAACATAAGATAGACCTCATCCTCGTCAAGTCCATCTCCCGATTCGCAAGAAACACTGTCGACTGCCTCGAATACATCCGAGAACTCAAAGCACTCGGCATCTGTGTGATCTTCGAAAAGGAGAACATCAACACGCTGACAGAAACAAGCGAAGCCATGATAACCATCATGGGCTACTTCGCACAGGCAGAATCCGAGTCCATCAGTAAAAACGTAACGTGGGGAGTCAGACACGCCTTCGCCGAAGGACGAGTAACGTTCACCTGCGATATCTACGGATATCACAAGGTAGGCGACGGAGTCGAAATCGTCGAGGAAGAAGCCAAAATCATCCGAGAGATATTCGAGACCTACTACGCAGGTGCAAGCCTCCAATCGATATGCGATATGCTGAACAACCGTGGAGTCAAAGCTCCCGGAAAGAAGGACAAATGGTATCCCTCCACGCTCATGACCATCCTTCGCAACGAAAAGTACAAAGGAGATGTCATTACGCAGAAAACGTTCTGCTCCGACCTGCTCACCCACAGGCGTGAAAAGAACACAGGTCAACTCCCACAGCACTATATAACCGACCACCATGCAGCCATCGTTGAACGTGAATTCTTCGACCGTGTACAGGCAGAATATGCCCGTAGGAACGCAAAGAAGAAGGTAACGTACAACGGAGAGGAAGCACCTCAAAAGAGCAAATACAGCAGTAAATACGCCCTTACAGAACTTCTCGTATGTGGTGACTGCGGATGCCCTTACAGAAGATGCACATGGTCAAAAAACGGACAAAAGAAAATCGTATGGCGATGCACCACACGACTGGAATACGGTAAGTCCAAGTGTTCCGACTCTCCCACGATGGAAGAAGAAGCCTTGCACCGAGCCATTCTCAATGCACTCTCAAGTCTTGTCGAGAATAAGGACGAGGTCAAGGACGAGCTGAAGGTAGCCCTCGGCAACGTTCTCATCGACACAGGTACAGACATCTGCATCGCACACCTTGAAGCACAACTCAAGGAACAAGAAAACGATATGATGAGAGTCGTAAGGATATGTGCAGAGAGAGGTAACCAAAAGGAATTCGAGGGAGAATTCAAGCGTATCAACGCAAACATCACCGAACTTCGCCAGATCATCGAAGTGGAGAAAACCAAGATTCGCCCCACGCTGGATATTGAAAGCAGACTCGACAGACTCTTCGAGCAGATAACCGCTGCGAGTGCGGATATGGAGAGCTTCGAGAACAGCCTCATCCGCCAACTGGTCGCACAGGTCAAAGTGGAGAGTGCCGAAGAACTCACGATCATCCTCCACAATGGATTCCGCACAACAGCCAAAATCTAACCCACAGTAATCAAAGAAAAGGCTAAAGCCCAAGGTGCAAGACCCTTGGGCAAGCTCTTTTGGCGGCAGAGTCCGCCATACATAGAGATATTCTATGAATACTTATTTTTTGGAGGTTCATTATGAACACTACTGCTAACAAGAACGTAAACAAGACCAACGCCATTTCCAATCGCGCCTGCCTTCTTTCCTTCATCCCCAAGAGAAATGCGGAACACATCGATCTTTCCGAGGTGTTGGAGTGCATGAGTCGTTTTCACTCCGAAAACAAAAAGCTTGAAATCGTATATGATCTCAATAGAGAAAGAAGCATTCTCAAGACACTCTATCAGGACAAAGCCCCCAATCGTTTGGATGTTACCAAGGTCATTGAGAAATTGCGTAGTATGGATTGCGGCGTTCTGATTATCCCCACTTTCCGTACTGTGGCAGACAAGCCCGAAATCTGTTCTGACATCTTGATGGCGCTTCACGAAGCGAACATCCGAATCATCTCGCCCTACGATGAATTCGACAGTAAAGAGATTTATGATCAGGCAACGGCAGAAACGGCCGAACTCTTCAATGATCTTCGCAAAGCACTTCGTCAAGCCATTTCCAAGTGTGTGGTGAAGAACGTAGACGAGTTTATTGGCTACGTTGAACTGACAAAGACCCACCACAAAAACTCTCCTTTTGTTCTCGCATATGGCAATAAGGCCATTCAAATTCCGTATTCGGATGATATCTGCGAGGAAATCTTCGACTTCCTTGACATGCTTGATGCGGAATATCTCCGTCCCGAACTCTTCACAGATGTCGAATCTGACGATGATGACGACGATGAGGATGAAGCACCTCCTATGTGTATGGCATATGACGAGCCTCTCGTGGAGCGAGATTTTGAAGGTTAATCCTTCACCTGCGGAAACGCAGGTACATAGCGCCACCTCCTCGCTATGTGATTCATTCATTTTTCTCCTTAACCTTGCGGTGTGAAACCAAGAACCGCAAGGTACATAGTTTTCATTTTCATTAAATTACCTTTCGGCATCGTCAGTTTTCTCCTCCGGCTGGCGATGTACATATCAAGTTTGTAGGATTGCTGATATGTAAACTCCTTTCTAACCTGCGGTGTGAAATTCAGAACCGCAGGTCTTTACATATAGAAAGGAGATTTTTCGATGGAAAACGAAAGACGAATCAAAGAGTTTAACAGAGAAAACCGACCGTTTTATATCGTCGATCACGATGACGGAACTTTTTCTCTCTGCCTTCCGCTTGACCTGCTGAACGGTCAGCATGCGGATTACTGTCAGACGGCATTCGACAGATATGCTAAATCTATCGGAGAGCCGACAACCACACCTATCGGACTCAAGACTCACGGTAACGGTTACGAATGGGAAGCAGCCTTCAGACAGGCTTTCAGAAACGATCCCAATATCGGACGTGTGCTGTTTGATTGCGAAGCCGGAGGTTTCTTCTGTTCCTGCGATGACCTTGATATTCTCGAAGACTTTGGCATCCGCTTCAAAGACGTATGCGAGGATACAGATCGATTCACAGAGGTGATCACCGAGGGCATTCAGTTTCAAGAAGCTTGGGAGAAGGAGCAGGAGCAACTCATGAAGACCGTAAAAGGCCAGCTCATGAAACATCCAAGTGCGGTATTCGAAATCAAGACACCGGACGGTGACATCCGCCTTTCTCCAAATGATATCAAGTTGCTTCTGTCCGGAGAAATGAATACTGTGGTAATTGACGGTTGCCATTATGCAGCCTTTGAACTGCTGGATCAGGAAATCGTTGGTATGCAGACGGATATCTTCGATGACAGCCTCATTCGAATGAAAACAGGCGGTTATGAAGAACCGGATTTTGAGATGACAATGTAACAAAAGCCAAGGGTGACCTTGGCTTTACATAGGTATTAGCTGAAAGACGTATTCAACAAGATGGGAAAGACTTCTCAAGACCATTTTGAAACCAATTATTTACATAATCACCTTGAATAAATACCGACATTATGGTATAATAAAGCATCACAATGTTAGGAGGTGATTTTAGTGAAGGCTCAAGTTTATACGTTGCATATAGCTTACGTTGACTACGAGGACAAGATTTCAAGGACAGTTGAAGTGTCGGGCAATAACACCGTCGCACAGCTTGGTTACTTGATTCTGCATACGTTCGATACGTTAGCATATCACGCATTTGAGTTCACGCACAAAGACACTCCCTACGTTTTGCCCATGATATTGGAAGAAACTGATATTGAAGGTGCAATCGATGCTACACAAGCTAAGTTGCACGAACTTGGTCTTTCTGTAGATGAGGAATTCACTATGGAATATGACTATGGCTGTTCTCATACCTTCAACATCAAAGTGCTTGCAGTATCAGATATGCCGAGAGGTGCTTGGAAAAGATACCCTCGCATATTGGAAGGAAAAGGTCGTGGAATCTTGGATGACATTTCTCCCGAACAATTTGCTTCATTCATCGAGCAAATCGATTCGACAGGAAAATCTGACATTCACGTAACTCGTGATGGTAGGGATGTCATTTGGGATTACCGTGATTTCAAACTCGAAGCTGAAAATATTTTATTAAAATTCGGCGTTGATCGAGTCCGCAGGGCTTACGAGGGAGAGTCGTAATTTAAGGGTGAGCATTGGAGTGCTCCATTGATGAGTGTGTTCCAAAATGTCGCTATCCTCGCAATGTTGTGTGATACATAGGTTTTGTTGCAAGCATGGTGTATGAAAGGCCGGGAAATAGCGGAAGCTTTCACCTCCGATCATCACCAAGGGATAAGTATACCCTCTGCAAAAACAGAGGGCATCTAAATTGTATTTACATATAAAATTTCCCATCAGGCATCTAAATCGTAGTCATGGGACAGAAAAAAGCACTTGCGCGAGCAAGTGCTTTTTTCAATGAAGCGCGCTGACGCGCATGAAGTGAGTTGCGCAGCAACTCATGAAGCAGGGCTTCGCCCTATGAAGCGTGCCTTCGGCACACGGAGAGGCTACCGCGCGCTTCGCTTCATGGCAACGAAGTTGCCGCTTCATGCAAGCCGCAAGGCTTGTGCTTCATATTCGCGAAGCGAATGCTTCATTTTTTCGACTCTGAAGTTTTTCGAAATTTTATAGATGCATTTCCGCGCTTTGCGCATCTTTTCGGGTCTGTAGACAGATTCGAACCAGCGAAATGCATTTTTTGATATAGATTCCCCACAGAAGCAAAACCGTGGACAGATTCGAACCGCCACACACTTTCCGAAGCCTTTCAAAAATCCTTCCCGTTCAAAATTTATTTACAAAGCCATAGATGCAAAGGCATTTTGGACAGATTTGAACTACCACACTACTCCGCTTGCCGAAAACAAGGTGAATCCGAAATAGATGCATTTTCCGTTTGGATAGATTCGAACCACCACATTGCTTCAAAAGCAATGTAAAACGCAAATACAAAATAGCTCCATCGTTTCAATGGACAGATCCGAACTATCGAAAACCAAATACTGACCTGCTGAAGACAAAGAAAAAGCCACGGCGAACCGTGGCATATTCTTTCAAGTAAAACTCCCCGACAAATCAGAATTTATCTACCTGACTTTTATTCGCATTTCCCAGAATAATTTGGCAAACCGTAGCCTCGTATGGTATAGTCGGTTTTGCGGATGTAGCGATATCTGACGGCGTCATTATTGTTGCCCTCGATAACCTTGATATAATTTCCCGAAGTGCCTACCACTATACCTACATGATCCGCCCAGCCTGTGCAGTCGCCGATAGCGGTATCTTTCTGAGCATAATATATCACATCCCCCGGCAGGGGAACATAGGTCTCATCCTCCTGCCAGCATCCTATGCTCTCAAACAGAGCAATTTGGCGCTGACAACCGCACTCCGGAGGAATGATGTCTTCAAGATTGTTCTGGAGCGCCACGACAGTGACAAATGTGGCGCACCAGCTATCTTCATATGTAACAAGATAGTCTACGGGAAGTACCTCCTGAGCGTTGTAAAGATCAATGATCTGATGATGCTCAGGCGAGCCCTTGACAGTGCCAAGCCAAGCTTCTGCCGTACTGATCAACTGCTGACGCAGAGCCATCTCGCTTTCCGAAACCTCCCGTGCGTAGCCGTAGTCACGGTTTTGGGGAGATGTTTGGTTCAACAGAAATACGGCTAACACAAGTATAAGCACAGCCGCACCAACTGTGACACAAACTGTTATTTTCTTTTTGATTGGGTTTCCCATAGTTTTTTGTATCATAGCAATATCCTTCGAAAAGCATAATAAACAAAGAGCGCAGATTGTGTGGTGCGGTGATTTGCCGCCAAATTCCTATTTATCAATGAGATTATTATATCACAAAACCGAGATCAAGTAAACCCGTATCCTGTAAACAATCGGTAATATTCTTTCTACATAGCCAAATGCTTATCAGCCAAGCGTTTGGCTTTTTTTATTGCAGAAAGGATGATAACAGATGAATGCAATTATCTCAAGGGGCGACAAAACTGCTCACGTTCAACTCCCCGTAGAACGAAAACAGTTGGCTGGCGCTCTCTCGTATTTGGGAGCAAATCATACTTCCGATTACGACCTCAAATATAATGAGGAAAACAAAGACGGACTCAAGGTTTCGCTGGAATGCTTCGGTGTCGTAGAAAACGCAATTGCCAAGGCTCTTCCCGTTGGCTTCCGTTTTCACACGCTCAATGAGTCACTCACCTTGATGGGCAACCTCCCCTATCAGAACAGACGAGAGGTCGAAAACACAATCAAGGTTGATGGACTCGACTCCTATGAGCAACTCAACAGAATGCTGACCGAAGCCTATCCTCAGTCAGTTACAACCAAGTACTACTGTCCGCTGACCATTCAGGTTCATAGCAGAGATTGCTACGGTGATATCGATGAGGACGGATACGAGGAAGATGCCGAGTTCGCAGCTCGTCACGAAGATCTGATTCGTCAGAAGCTGTTGGAGTATAACGCCAGCGATGAAGTAAACATTGCAGAATACTTCCACGGCAATCACGGTGTATCCGAAAAGCTTCGTTCCGCTGATTGGGATTTTGAGCGCAGAAACGGTGAGCTCTACGGATGCATTACCGTACAGACCGCAGGCCCCCTCACAGAGGACGAGGAACAGGATCTCAAAGAGTGGATCTCCGGACAGAATTCGGACGGTCTCGGCGAGGGCTTTGAACAGCAAGAAATCTACTTCGACGGCACACGTTACGGTGGCTTTATGTATGTGAGCCTTTGGAACTCCGGTGACGATTATTATATCGACAACCAAGACGAGTTCGAGGATCGCCTCATGTCGGACGGCATGATGATGGGTGGGATGTAATGGCTCTTCTGTTCTCCCACGTTCGTGTTTCAACTCCCGATGGCAACGAAGCGGAATTCCTCGTCAGCGGTATTCCCAGAGAATTTGATGACTTCGAATACTACACAGCATTCGAAGATTTCCTTGATGGCATTGAGGAAGACACCGAAATTAGCGTACACGCTGAAGCCTATCTTTACGGCGAAGGTGAAACCTTCAAGGCATCCATCCTTCTATGCAGAGAAAAACAATTGACAAGGGAAGTGTTGGTGTGATATAATTATATTTGTAGAAATATACCTTTTCGGCAGAATGATCGTTTCAAAAAAAAACGATTCTCCCTACTTGATATTTTCCCCCCCAAAGGAGAAACATTATGAAGAAAAGACAGATGTGGGTTACTCTTGCAATCATTTTAACCGTACTGATTTGTGCGGGCTTGTGTACTGTCCTGATCCTCCATCGCGAGCATTTGCTTGATGAACATTGGCAGGAGGCGTTGCAGGAGATTCAGGATCACCGTGGAGAATATGATGAGCGATCCATTGTTCTTTACGATACAAACCCGGGAGAGGCACAGGCATTGGCTAAGAAATTCAATGCTAAGCTGCGCATCTCAAGCGACGGCAAGTTTGCCACGCTCACATTAGAAGGTGATGTGACGGTAGAAGATATCTATGCCGCGCGCGGAAACAGGAAATATATTTCGGAAATGGCGCTCGACTACCAAGTCAAAACAAGTGAGTTAACTGATGCCGAAGAAATGCCGAGCGATGAGCGTCTGCCCACGCAGCCGCAATATTCGGTCACAGACAGCGATTATGCACTTCAAAGCTATTTGGATTATCTCAATATGGGGAAGGTCTGGGAAAGAACGCAAGGAAGTCATATTACGGTCGCCGTGATCGACACGGGTATTGACACCGATCATCCAGAATTCGAAGGCCGTATCAGTGAATATTCTTATAATGCCACTGAAGATAAGATAGTCAAGGATCATCTCCTATGGAACGGCTCCCCTGACTGGTCGCTTGTGGAGGACGAGCAAGGACACGGAACTGCCGTGACAGGTGTCATTGCGGCATCAATGAACAGCGAACACGTAGTTGGAATCGCTCCCCAGGTCACAATTCTTGTCATCAAGGCAGAATGTGACGAGAATGGAACATTTGCACGCGCGTCCGATTTGATATTTGGACTGTATTATGCAATTGAGCGTGACGCTGCGGTGGTAAACATGTCCTTTGGTGCACAATCGGAGCAAAATATCTTTGCCCAGGCTACACGATTGGCATACGATAGTGACGTGATCTGCGTTGCTGCAACGGGTAATAAAGCGACAGCTGAATTGACCTATCCGGCAGCTGACGCGCACGTATTCGGTATTGGTGCGCTGACAACGAAAGGCTGGACGCTGGCAGACTATTCCAATTACGGTGAGAACGTTGATCTCGTTGCTCCCGGAACGACCTATACAACCTTGATGGGCGGCACATATGGCACCAAAGTCGGAACCTCACTCGCGGCACCATGCGTCACAGGCGCGATCGCACTCTACCTATCGGTCAATCCCCATCAAGAATTCCGTACTGTGGAAGAGGTACTTTACGCCTCTTGCTATGATCTTGGTGATCTTGGCCGCGACTGGTATTACGGTTACGGCGCACTGGACGTAAGTGCATTGATTTTGGAGGAGCGCGGAACGGTCACCTTCCATATGATGAGTGATGAATTGGAGAATACCGAACAACTCTTTATCCGCAATCATACGTTGCAGAATATACCCGAGCCGGAAAGGCTTTACGCAATCTTTGATGGTTGGTATTACGACCCGCAATGCACTGATGAATACGATTGGTATGCTGATCGGCTTTTGACCGATCTGACACTGTATGCAAAATGGGTAAACGAATCAGATGGCATTCCGTTTACTTACGTGGAGCTGGACGATGGCACCATTGAAATCTGTTCCTACACAGGTCACCGCCGTTACATCACTATTCCTGATACCATTGACGGGAAAGTGGTTTCGAGCATCGGCGAGGAGGCATTCAAGGGACAGACTCGCCTGCGCGAGGTGATTCTGCCCCAACAACTCAAATACATCAAGCGTTCCGCATTTGACGGATGCAATCATCTGGAACATATCGAAATCCCCGATACAGTCGAATCAATCGGTGACACAGCGTTTTTTGACAACGTGAGCTTGTCCTACGTTACTTTGGGCAGCAACAGCATGCTGGTCAGCATTGGTGTGCAGTCCTTTGCGAATTGTACAAGGCTGACTCGTTTTGAGCTTCCCGCGCAATTGACCCAAATGGATGGCTCTGCGTTTTGTGGTGCAACCAATCTGACCGCATTGACCGTTGGCAGAAGCAATTCCGCCTTTGTTTCCAAGGACGGCGTCCTGTTCAATGACACCGGAAGCACACTTATTTGCTGTCCCGCGGGACTTGGCGGAGAATATTCCATCCCCGATCACGTCATGCACATCGGTGATTATGCTTTCTGCTACACAAAACTTTCACAGATCGATCTGTCGCACGTACAAAGCATTGGTCAGTACGCGTTTGCACATTCCGCCTTAGAGGACGTTGTAATCCCCGATTCAGTGCACGCCATGGGAATAGGCGCATTTGCAAACAGCCAGTACTTGAAGTCCGCCGTACTTGGCAACGGCCTGACAACGATTTCCATGAAAGCGTTTTTTGCCTGCTTCATGCTACGCGAGATCGAGATTCCCGCGGGTATTCGCAGCATTGAGAGCAACGCCTTTTTCAATACCACCGCGTTGACAAATGTGCACTTTTCTGCCAATGGACAGCTGACGCTTATCGAAGAATTTGCATTTTCCGGAAGCGGTCTGCAGGAGATTGTCATCCCCTCCTCTGTGATCAGGCTTGATCAATATGCACTCGCGAACACGCCTTTGTCTTCCGTTACCTTTGAAGAAGGCAGCCGCTTGAGAACTCTCGGCATCGGCGTATTTGAGGGGGACATATTCGTTACTGAAATTGCGCTTCCCGATCAGCTGACAGAAATCGGCGCCTATGCGTTCAAACAAACCGGCTTGCAGACAGTGACGATACCCACATCAGTGACCCACCTTGATGAGGGCGTGTTTGCCTCCTGCTACGATTTGACCGATATCTCGGTGGAGGATGAGAACACGGTCTATACGGACGTTGACGGTGTCGTGTATGACAAAGCTCTGACCGCGATCTTATCCTATCCTGCGGGCAATGCGCGCACCGACTATGCCGTGCAAAACGGCATCACCGTAATTGGCAAAGGCGCATTTTATGGCTCTCATAATCTTACTGCCGTTACGCTCCCAACAACTCTTCAAGAAATCCGCAGTAAAGCGTTCTATCACTGCTCGAATCTGCAATCCATGCAAATTCCCGACAACGTGCTTCAGATCAGCAACCATGCGTTTGCCAACAATCAAGCCTTGACGAGCATAACCTTTACCGAAAACAGCAAGTTGCCTCGAATCAGCTATGAATCATTTGCATATTGCGGACTCACCTCCTTCCGCGTTCCCGCTAGCGTGTCCACCGTGGCACAGGGCGCGTTTAAGGGCTGCGTTGATCTGACCTCCATCACCTTTGCCGCAAACAGCAAGCTGGAAAGCGTCCCCGCCTATATGCTCGACGGCTGTGACAGTTTGCAGCATATCACCTTTGAAAAAGGCTCGGCTCTGACTGCCATTCAGGCACACGGCTTTGAGGGAATGCGCGCGTTGACGTCCATCGACTTTGGCAATGCTCGGTTGACGCAGGTCGACAATTATGCGTTCCGTTTCTGCGAAAGCCTGACGCGAATCGATCTTCCCGAGGGCGTGCGCTCAGTCGGGCGTTATGCATTTTGCTACTGCAGCAATCTGTCCGAGGTCGCACTCCCTGCAAGCATAGAGGAGGTCAGTCGATTTGCTTTTCTCGGCACGAAAGGACTCAACGTCTATTTTGCCGCCGAAACGTTGCCGATCCGCCTTGAGGAGGATTGGGATCACGGCATCGCGGGGTACTATCTTGGCGTCACCGACGTGATTACGGAAGGCGATTGGAAATATGCCAAGCTGGTCGGTGGTGACATTGCTATCATTGCTTATAGCGGCCACGCGACTGAGCTGGATCTGACCACCCTTAATTTTGGCGGCAAGATCGTCAACATCGGCGGTCAGGCATTCGCTTACTCCACGGTGGAGCGAATCGTCTTACCTGAAACACTGATCAATATTCAAAATAAAGCATTCTACCGTTCCAATCTGCAGTCGGCTATCATTCCTGCCAACGTGCGCTTCATCGGACGCGCGGCATTTGCCGACACACCGATCATCTCATTGATCTTTGCGGGCGACTCCTCTCTTGAGGTGATGGAGCAGTCCGCGTTTGAGGGTACGGTGCAGCTCGCTACGGTAACACTCCCCCGTAGCCTGACCACCCTTGGCCGTGCCGCCTTCAAGAGCAGCGGTATTTCTTCTCTGACCTTTGCTGACGGTATTACAATCACCAAAATTCCGGAGGAGGCCTTTGCCTATACCAATATTACGTTCCTGGCACTTCCCGACAGCGTGACTGTGATCGACCACAATGCTTTCCGTGAAACAACTGCGCTGAAAGCAGTCAAGTTCGGCAATGGGGACGAGATGATGATCATGAACAGCGCGTTCTATCGTTCAGGTCTTGAAGCGCTGACAATCCCCGCAAACGTTACCTACTTGGGCGAGTATACCTTCACGGCACTTTCCAATCTGCAAGCCTTTGCGGTGGATGAAAAAAATCCCAACTATAAGGCAGTGGATGGACTGCTTTTGTCCAAGGACGACAGAAAGCTGATCGCCGCGCCTGCGGGCAAAGCAGGCAGGTTAACCATCCCTACGAGGATTGAAGTCATCGGTGCAGGTGCTTTTGAAGAGAGTAAGCTGACGAGAATTGAGTTTCCTGCCGACACGAACATTCTGTCCTTTGGCTGCCGCGCGTTCTATGCGGCGGATATTACCGAGATGTACGTCCCCGCCAGCGTGGTTGCGATTGATTACTATGCCTTTGCTATGTGCGAGAGCCTGACAAAGGTCACCTTTGCCGAGGGCAATCAGCTTCGCGGTGTGTATGAGGGCGCATTCTATGGTTGTAAGAAGCTTTCCGATATTACTTTGCCGGACGCGATTGTAGAGATCTCGGACTTTGCCTTCTACGGTTGTCAGAGCCTCGATCGTCTGCCGATATCACAGACGAGCACGCTCCGGGGGATTTATGACTACGCCTTCGCCTACGCGCGACTGGACGGAGCTCTAACCGCCCCCGAATCATTGACCGAGATCGGTGCATACGCCTTTATGGGCAACGATTTCTCGTCGGTGACGATCCCCGCCACCAATGCGATGGATCTCTTTATCGGCATTGGCGCGTTTGTGGACTGCAACAGTATTGAGCACATAACCGTTCCTTTTATCGGCGCGACCTTTGAGGATCCCGATATCTCGTGGTTCGGCTACATTTTCGGCGCGGGCGGATATCAAGCCAATGCTGCTTACGTACCCCAAAATCTGAAGCGTGTGACGATCAGTGATGGCATTAGCGAGATTGGCCGGGGTGCCTTCTATCAACTGACAATGCTCGAGCAGATCGATCTGCCGCATAGCGTTACGCTCGTTCACGTTTTGGCTTTCCATGAAACAACGGCGACCTTTGAGCTGACCAATACGATCCTGACGGGTAATTTTGAAGGAGGAACAGAAGAGGCTTTCGTTTCCCGGGAACACTTCGGCACCGGCCTGACGGGACACCTGACGCTGAACGAGGGCGTGGAAAGCATTGCATCCGGTGCGTTTAGCGGGTATGTTGGTCTGACGGGAATCACCCTTCCGAGCAGCATCAAACACATCGGTGACTCAGCCTTCTTTGGCTGTACAGAGCTTTCCGAGATCACGCTCCCGAAAGGACTGCAGACCATTGGTAACGCCGCGTTCGCAGGCTGCACAAAGCTTGTCAGCATCACGATCCCCGCAAGTGTCACTGATATCGGCGGCAATATATGCTGGGGAGAGGGTTATATCTTTGATGGCTACATATCGGCAGGATGTGACAATCTTGAACGCATCATCGTCGAGGATGGGAATACCGATTACATGTCCATGGATGGTATTCTTTATGATCTGTCGACCATGGAGATTCTTTTGATTCCCGCAAAGCTTAGCGGAAACGTGACTATTCCAGAGGGGGTAACGACCATTGCACAAAATGCGTTTATGGATCACACCGGACTGACGGAGGTGTCACTTCCCACAAGCCTTACGAGCGTCGGTTGGAATGCATTCACCAACTGTACCGCACTTAAGAGCATTGTGATCCCGGACGGTGTCACCTCTATTGAGGGGTACGCGTTTAGCGGTTGTACAGCGCTTCAGAGCGTCATACTTCCCGCAAGGCTGACACGCATTAGCCAGAGTACGTTCATGGACTGTATCCACTTGCAGGGCGTGATACTGCCCGAGAGCGTGACGGTGATTGAGGATTCCGCATTTTCCGGTTGCCATGGACTGACGAAGGTGAATTTGCCGCAGAATCTGACGGAAATCAGACCCTATGCATTTTTTTACTGTGATCTGACGAGCATCACTCTGCCCGGCAAGCTGACACTTCTTGGCAGTAGCGCATTCGCGGGATGCAACGTGCGCATTCTTCACAACAATAGCGACATCATCTTTGATTCGAAATATTTGCTCGACATCGGACTGCTGGCCACGATCAAAACTATCTATGATAAAAATGGCGACGTTGTTTTCTCTCCCGATTCTTCGAATTTGATCCAAACCGAGGACGGCTTCCTGTTTGAGAAGTACGCCGGAGAATACAAATTGATTGCATATCTTGGAGAAGACGAGGTCGTAACGCTCCCCACGGATATCTTTGGGCAGCCGTATCAGGCTGAGCTTTCCGGTGTTGCACACGTGGTAATCCCCGAGGGAATGACAGAAATCTGCGATTATATGTTTGAAGCGAGCGCGCTCAAGACGATCACAATTCCCGAGGGTGTGACACGCATTGGCGAAATGGCATTCTACGGGTGCGAAAACCTGGAGCTTGTGACAATTCCCGCGAGCGTGACCGACATTGGCGAAAATGCATTCGGCAACTGTCCCCTGCTTTGCTTGGCTGTAGACGAGTGCAGCGAAGTGTTCACCCTTATCGACGGTGTTCTTTATAATAAAAACGTAACCGAGATCATTTTCATTGAAAAAGCCCTGACAAGCGTTTGCATTCCATCGACTGTGATCAATCTCGGACAGGGCTTTCGCAATCATACAAAGCTCCAAACCGTGTCCTTTGAGCAGGGCTCGGTGATGACCGAGCTGAGCGATTTTGCCTTCAATGGCTGCACCGCACTCTCAAGTGTAATACTCCCCGAAAGCATGGAGAAAATTGGCTCTTACGCCTTTTACGGTTGTACTTCCTTGTCCACCGTTGCTCTTCCCGAAGGACTGACTACAATCGGCGACTGGGCATTCTCCGATTGTATCGCCTTGGAGGAAATAATACTCCCGAAGAGCCTGACAACAATCAAAGAACGTGCTTTCTATCGTTGCATAAGTCTGAAGAGCATTGTGATCCCCGAGAGTGCGACCAACATTGGGGAATATGCGTTTTACAATTGCCACGCGCTCACGAGTGCCACGCTTCCCTCGACGATAAAAACCATCAGTAAGGGTATGTTTATGTATTGCCGCGAGCTTATAAGCATTACGATCCCCGAGAGTGTCACAAACATTGGTAGCCATGCATTCTATGACTGCAACATGCTGACGAACCTCGAGATTCCTGCTGGTGTGACAAGCATCGGACAGAGCGCATTCGCATACTGCTGGAGTTTGAAGCGCATTCTGCTCCCCGACGGCATAACGGTCATAGAAGACAGTAGCTTTGATAGTTGCAGCAGCTTGCAGGAGATTAAACTCCCGCAAGGCATAACGAGCATTGGCAAGAGTGCATTCGAAGGCTGCCAAGGCTTGATGAGCGTGGCCATTCCGGAGGGCGTTACAAGCATCGGCACGAGGGCGTTTGCCAAATGCGTGGGACTGACCTCAATTCGCATTCCGGCTACTGTGACAAGTATCGGCGAAGATGTATTCCACCACTGCGACCAGCTCTCCCACATCGAGGTAGGAGAGAACAATTCTCATTACGTGTTTGTTAACGGTGTTCTCTACGATACTGCAAGCATGCAGGTCGTTACCCTTCTTCATCTGTTCTCGGGAACATTACTGATCTCCAATGATATGACCGAAATCAATCGCTATACGTTTGAGGAATATCCTAATATCACCGCATTTGCGGTTGACGAGAATCATCCTCTCTACACTGTGGTTGACGGTATCCTATACAATAAGGAAAAAACCGAGATCATTGCCGTTCCGCTGAGCATCGTAGGACCGGTCACGATCCCCGACAGCGTGACACATCTCCCGGAGTATGCATTTTACAATTGCAGAAGCCTAACTGCCGTCATACTTCCCGACACGCTCACGGAGATTGGCCGTGATGCATTCTTCAACTGCTATTCGCTAACCAAAATTACGATCCCCGACAGCGTGACTGCAATTGGAGAGAGTGCGTTTCTGGAATGCAGGGCACTGAGAAGCATTGTGATTCCCGATGGCGTAACCGAACTTGCCAAAAACACGTTTGCCGGTTGCACAAACCTTGTTGACGTTGTGATTGGAAATGGCGTGACGAGCATCGGTGATTACGCCTTCGATTTCTGCTCGAATATTTCGTGCCTGACGATTGGAAGCAGCGTGACAAGCATCGGTAACAACGTGATAAACGGCGGCAGCATTTCCCTGATTTATAACAATAGTGATCTGCAGATCCTGCCCGGTGCGTCAGATAACAGTGGCATTGCAAAATATGCAGATTTGGTCATCGACAAGAACGGCAACCTAATTCACCGCTCTCCGAGTAGTGAGCTTTGCTATATTGATACTCCGGACGGGTTCCGATTCAAGAAAGACCGCCAATACTCCCTGGTAGCTTATCTCGGTGACGAAGAGACCGTCACTCTCCCCTCTAATTTCAACGGGAAGAGTTACGGGATTGAGAGTCTGTCCGGCATTCGTCACTTGATCATTCCGGAGGGTGTGACGTATATCGACTATGCAGCATTCAAGAATTGTCAGATACTGGAAAGCGTTGTGATCCCGGGCAGCGTCAAAGAAATATCGAACAGCGCGTTCGAAAGCTGCCCCAATCTCAAGACCGTGACGATCTGCGATGGCGTAACGTATATTGGCAATCAAGCATTCGCGTTCTGTAGCTCGTTGACGAGCATCAGCATTCCTGACAGTGTCACCTTCGTGGGCAGCAATGTGTTCCGGTTTTCGGCATTGTATGAGGAAGAGCGTAATTGGCAGGACGGCACCTTGATCATCGACGGCGGTCTGGTTAAACTCGCAGACGACACTGTCTATTTCACGAACAGAGATACCCGCTTTGTCGTCGAAGATGCGTTGGAGGGCTGTTATCAATTGAAGCACATGGCACTAAGCAGTACTCAGCTTTATGCATTGGATCGCCCAACCAACGTGGAAACGGTCGTTTTGACCAAGATTGAACAGAGTAAGGTGCTTGACTTTGGCGAATCGATTTTGCTCACGCTGAAGAATATCGTGATTGCCAATGGCGCACATGTATCCGCAAGCACGTTCCAAAACGTAACGGATACCAACATCTATGTCGAGGCTGACGAAAAGGACGTGCGATGGGACGAAAACTTCCCGAACTGGAGCAACGGAAACAGTGTCATCTACGGAGAGGATTGGATTTTTACCAATTTCTACAGGGCGGATGGAACGGTGTTGACCAGTCAGATCTATCAGACAGCGCAGGTTATTCGCCAACCTTATCTTCCCCTTACGCGCGGCGAGCAGTATTCTGATATGCTCATCGGCTGGGATCTGAACGGTGACGGCTTTGCTGATACGGTGCCTGCAACTTCCACAGTGGATATTTCGGCATATGCCATTGTTGAAACGCGCCTGACCACCTATCGTGTGACCTTCTGCTCCGAGGATGGCATGACCATTCTGCTTAGTACAGAGCTTCCTTACGGCAGTGAGATCGCGCCTCCCCAAATCGCCGATAAACTTGGATACACATGCAACGGTTGGCTTGGATACCGCAACGGCATGAAGGTCAGCGGCAATCACGTCTTCGTGTTAGATCTCGTTCACAATGGAGAAGGTCACGTATATGGCATGACCGAGCAGATTTCGGCAACCTGCACGGAGCAGGGCTACAGCAAGCATGTCTGCACCGTTTGCGGCGAGTGGTACGCTACCGATTTTGTTGCACCTTTGGAGCATTCTATGCATCGGGACATTGTGAACGCCACCTGTACCAAGGAAGGTACTGTCACCTACACTTGTACGACCTGCGGTGACGTTTGCACCGAGCTGCTTCCCGCGTTGGGGCATGCCTACACAGTTCAAACAGTTCGCCAGGCAACCTGCACAGAGAGGGGAGAGATGCTTTACACTTGTGCGAAATGCGGCAATACGAAAACAGAGTATTCTACCGTATGTGCACATGATTATCAACAGAAAACGGCCGAGGGAGAGTGGTTTGTTTGGCTGACGGAAAACGTGTCCGATCTCTTCTTTGGTTATAAGGATAGCAATCCTTATTATTTCGAGTGTGCCGATTGCCAACATATTCAAACGATGAAAGAGACTGCGCTCAGCGGCAATGCCGCAATCCAAGAGGTTTGTGATCACAGCCTCGGTGAATGGATCAAGCTAACCGATACGGCATGCCTGATCGCCGAAACGGAAGGACGCATTTGCTCGATCTGCAACGAGGTGATTGAAGCGCGTGTAGTCGGCAAAGCGGTCAATCATCGCTTTGGAGAATGGCACGAAACCGAAGCTCCCTCCTGTACACAGCAAGGAAAAGAGAGCCGAAATTGCACGGTATGCGGCAAGCACGAGGAACGTCTGTTTGATGCTCTCGGCCATGATTACAGTACCGAGTGGACAGAAGACCTGGCCCCCACCTGCACAACGGCAGGCAGTAAATCCCACCACTGCATTCGTTGCGACAGTTACAAGGATATTACGGAAATTTCGTTCAACGGCCATAGCTTTGGCGATTGGGCAGAATACAATAAGAATCAGCATAAGCGCGAATGCTTCTGCGGTGAGGTTCAGCTTGCCGATCACATCTATGATCACGATACGGATGCGAGCTGCAACGAATGCGGAGCGATTCGAACGGCTGACACTTCACCCGCAAATGGCTCAGATCCTGACCCTGATCCTCCCAAGAAGGGCTGTAAGTCCTCTATTTCAATTGGAGTCAGCATCCTTCTTTGGATGGTACTGATGTGTTGCGCTATCCTGCGCAAACGAGAGTATTAAATACAAATTTCGGGGCTATCCTGAAAACCAATACCCCCCGAAGAACCTCGTATTATTAGGTTAAGCTGTTACTTTACCGAATAACAGCTTAAAAAGCAAATTGCTGTGCGCAAAAAAGGCAGCACGGCTGCATGAGCTTCAAAAAACAGGCAAGGTCCGGCTTCTCGCAAGGAAGCCGGGCTTTTTGTACCGAACCTTGCTCGCGCATCTTTTCGGGGCTTTCGGCAGATTCGAAATGCCACATCATAGGAGTGTTCATTGAGCGCCCGCGGACGTGCAATGAACGCCCCTACGAAGAATTCCCTTGCATTTCACCATGTCCTATGCTATAATGAAATCAGCACCGATCACACACCGACAGGAGGCAGGATATGCGCAAAAACCACGGCAATCATGCAGACGGATACATCAAGAATCAAAATATGCACTTGAAAGAGCTTCGATTGATCATATGGACAAAAGTTTTGCTTTTTATTATCCCGACATTGGGTTTGGCTGCGATCATGTGGAGCATATTAGCCATCAATCCTCCCCCGGACAAATGGGTGCAGAAGCAGATCACTTATGCAGGCATTACTGAGGAGACGAATATTCTCCGGAAAAGCCACCACACGATCTACGTATTGCATACGGCAGAAGGCGAGGGATACATTTTATCGGTTGGAACAGATGAGATGAGAGCGCTCTCACAAGAGCTGCAACCCAATCGACAGTATACGCTGACGTACTGCGAAAACTTTGCGACGAGAATCATTCTATCCTTGTCCTATGAGGACCAAGATTACATTAGCATGGACGAATCCCTTGCCGCATGGAAAAGGGATCAGCGAATTGGATATATCTTTACGGCAATCATGTTGGGCGTGGCAACCGTGGGCAGCACCATGAGCTATCTGTTTTGGTGCAAAAAAGAGCGGCAGCAGCTCCAAACGATCCGAAATAAAATTCAAATCAGACGCAATAAAAAGCAAAAGATCAACTCTCAAATTCAATAATCGGAGGATCAAATATGCGTTACGTTGTTGTTGACACTGCAGAATTTACCTACCCCGACAGTTTTGAGTACCCGACTGCATCGGATCGCGTCCTGCTGGACACCCCGCGCGGCACGTTTGCCACCTTGCAGATCCTTGTAGACGGGCTTTGCGCCGACATGCAAGTGCCCAACCACCTGCCCCGCGAGATCTACCAAAGTGACGAGCTTTGGCAGCAGGCATCTCTCGGCTTTGCACGCACAAGCGGCGTGCAGATCAAAACCGACCTGCCCTTCGATATTGAATGGTACGCGCTTGTCCCCGTTACGGTGGAGCAAAACTACGGTCTTGCCGAAGCGGACGTCAAGCCCCCGTACTTTCCCGTGCGCCAAGCGCCCTATCGCGTATACGATTGTCTGCGCCCCTTTGACGGCACGCTTGACGTAGGTGTGGGCGACGGCAGAGCAAATGACACGGGCATTGGCGGCGTGTTCGGGGCGATTATCATTCCCGCAGACGCCGTGCCCGGTGCATATACCGCGACCGTGGAGATCACGGCAGGCGCGCAGCGCGTGTCCGTGCCCCTTTCCATGACCGTTTACAAGGCGACCGTACCCGCAGAGGAAACCTTGACCATTGTGCAAAGCCTTGCTGCCGACCGCGTGACACGCTACCACGGCGTGCGCTGGGGTTCGGAGGAATACTACGCGCTGGACGACGTCTACTTCAAGGCTTTGCGCAGAATGCGCCAGAACATGACCTACATGTGGGGCGTCCAGGTGACGGAACTGGGCGATAACAAATACGAATTTGATTTTACGGAGATGGAAACCGCCATGCGCCGTCAGCTCTCGCAGGGCATCAAATACTTCAACGGTCCTTCGATCGGCAGGCGCGAAAGCTGGCACACCTCGACTATTTTAGTCAACGACAAGCTCCCCGCCATGAGCTACGAGGCATACCTCTACTTAAAGCAATACCTCCCTGCGCTGCACGACATGCTTGCACGAAACGGTTGGATCGACCGCTTCGTCATGGGCATTAGCGACGAGCCCAATGCCGAAAACTGCACCGAATGGCGCGCTTTGGCGGGACTTGTACGCAGGATCGTGCCTGATATCCGCTTGATCGATGCTGTCAGCTACGGTAACATTCACGGTGCACTGGATATTTGGGTGCCACTCAACATGGAATACGACAAGCACATGACCGAGATTGAAACCTTCCGCGAGGGCGGATCCGAAATCTGGCACTACGTTTGCTGCGGTCCGCGCAGCGAATGCTACGTCAACCGCTTTATGGACTATCCCCTGCTCTCCACGCGCTACCTTCTGTGGGGCAACTACAAGTACGATCTGACGGGATATCTGCATTGGGCGACCAACACCTATCAGCCGGGGCAAGACCCCTTCAGACAAAACTGCCCCTCGCACACCAATGCCGACTCCACCATTTTCCTGCCCCCCGGAGATACCCACCTCATTTATCCCGGCGAGCACGGTCCCTGGCTTTCGGTGCGCGGTGAAGCACAGCGCGAGAGTGCCGAGGAATGCGAGATGCTCAAGGTGCTTGCCAAAACGGACAAGCAGACCGCAGACGCCATCTGCCAAAAGGTCTTCCGCTCCTTCTGCGACGTGGAATACGACGTGCAAAAATTCCGCGCGGCAAGAAAGCAATTGCTGATTGCGCTGAGCGACATTACATAATTGCGGGGGTAACCACTTTTTGAACACTTTCAAAAAGGAGTTGCCCTTTGCTATGTTTTTAAATAGCAAAAAGAGAGCATCTATTTCTCCGCCAAGAAATAGATGCTCTCGCCTTTTATAATCGGGAGTTGCACTTTATTATGTTTTTAAACTTGCGTAATATGCCGCTTCAATCTCGGATGGCGACTTGAAATTCAAACGCCGATGAGGTCTGCGGTTGTTATAGTAATCAATATATTTGCCAACCTCCTCGTCAATCTCTTCGACCGATGAATATGTTTGACGATACAGCGCCTCGTATTTCAGTCTCGAAAAGAAGGCTTCACAGACCGCATTTTCAGTCGGCGTCCCCAGCGTAGCAAACGACTGGGCTACCGAACATTCCTTCAAGAATTCTCTGAAAGCATGGCAGGTGTATTGCACCCCTTGGTCACTATGGAACATCAAACTTTTGGGTTCTCCACGCCATCGAAAAGCCTTCGAGAAAGTTTCAATGGTGAGCATTGTATCAATGCGATCCGATACAGCATACGAAAGTACCATTCTTGAGAACAAATCAATGATCACACAAACAAATTTGTTTTCTTGACCGGCTCGAACATATGTGATATCGCTCACCCTAACCGCATTTGGGGCTATCTGATCGTATTCGTTATGTAGCCGATTTTGGTAGTACGGTCTTGAAATGGGTTTCTTGTGGTGATTCAATGCCATCGGTGTTTGAACCGTCAAAGACATTTCTTTCATCAAGCGTGCAATTCTTTCCTCAGCAACACAATATCCTCGCTCCTCCAGTATACGCTTGATCGGACGTTTTCCCAAACGATATTCGCTGTTCTCAAAGATTTCTTTGATCAACGGTTTGATCAGCTCATCGTTTCGCTCATAAAGTGTACGATATGCCTCTCTCCGTTTATAGTGATAATAACTACCCGTCGGAAGATTTACTGCATCACACAAAATTCTGACGGAATAGCGGTCTTTCAGGCTATTGACCGCCTTTACCTTCTCGGCGTTTGACGCATTTGGATAGCATTTCAAAATGCTTTGCGCTTCTAAAACCGCTTTCATTCGATCCAACTTGCGTTGCATGTGTTTGATGCTGTCCGATTTGATGCTGCGTGGCTTTTCAAACATGCGGGTCTGATACTGATGCTTCCAAGTAAACAGCGTGCTTTCAGAAACATGAAATTCCTGCAGGGTTTCCTTCACCGTGTGGTGATCAAGGTAGAATTCAACGACTTGTTTTTTGAATTCTATGGTGTACTTTTGATTTTGACATTTTTATTACCTCCTTGTCAAATACTCAATTATTTTATACCAAAATCGTCAACTGTGATATCTGCAACAAAAAAGCTGTTTCTTTAATTCAAATAAAAAACCGCTATCAGAGCGTTCAAATTACGCATTGATAGCGGCTTTTTTATGGAGATAAAACACAGTTAGCAAAGAATGATGCAACTTAATCCGTATTACTTCGTCGGAAAAGTACCAGTCTTTAACGATTCAAGCATAATTATAGCACTGCTTGCGTTAGTTGCAAGCGGTATCTTTTGAACGTCGCAAAGTCTAAGAAGCGCTGAAACGTCGGGCTCATGAGGCTGTGCGGTCAGAGGATCGCGTAGGAAGATAATCAGCCCAAGCTCTCCGTTTGCAAGCATTGCACCGATCTGTTGGTCGCCGCCGAGAGGTCCGCTTTTCATTCTATGTATTGGCAGCGCTGTTTCACCCATGATAAGTGTTCCCGTAGTTCCCGTCGCGTAAAGCTCGTAATTGGCAAGCACGTCCTTGTATTGCTTTGCAAGTTCAATGATCTCGTCCTTTTTCTTATCGTGTGCAATTAAAGCAATTTTCATTATCTTTTTCTCCTTTTTCAGAAAATAGGAGGCATCCTTGCAGATGCCTCCGAAAGTCGTATATTCTTCCGTCCGCAACACCGCAGAAGGTTGTTTCAATTAAAACGTGAACTTAAAGGTGTTGTTTCCTTCTCTCGGAATCTCAAATTCATCGGGAAGATCGGGACCGCAGGAATGAGAGCCTACGCCGCGCATTGCAACGTCTACACAAACGTTAACAAAATCATTTTCCTCAAGCTCAAAGGAGTGAAGTGTTTCTCTGAGCTGTTCCGTGGTATATGGGTTAACCGAGCAAGAGAAGGGTTTATCTGCAGTTACTTTAAAGAGATCCTTTACCGCCATATACTTACAAGCATAATGGCTACCCGATTCCTGCGGACGAATATACTTCATATCATAGTTTTCCTCTGCGGAGCTTACGTAGTATCCGTACTCACAAGCGGCCTTCTTATCCACATAACTCTCCATCGGTCCAAAGCCAACATAAGAGAAGTTGCAGTGTCCTTTGTCTACACCAAACTCAAATCCGAATCTTGGGAATCTCTCGATATAATCAGCAAGTTTATAGGAAACCGAAACGGTTAGTTCATTTGCAACCACAGTATATTCGAGGGTGAATTCCACCGCAGGCATCAAGCAGTTAGCAGCAAGAACGCCCTCAAATTTGTAATGATTGTCTGACTTCTTACAAGAGAAGATATGGGGTTTGCAAGAGGAAAGATGGCAACGGCCTATCCAATGAGGAATCAAGTCACGGTCATTATCGGTGTAACGGGTAATGTTGAAGTGGATGGGCGTGCGGAGTATTTCGTTTCCGTCTGCCGTGATCGAGGTGATCTCTCCGGTGTGCTCGTTGACCTCAATTGCGATTGCAGACGAGAATTTATAAGAACTCTTAGGAATATCTACTTCGCACATTTCGGAGGTTGTCTTGCCTCCGTAAACAGCCATCATTTCCAAGGCGTTCGATTTCAGCTTTCTGTCGGGAGTCAGAAGACCGTCTGCACAGAAGTTTCCATCGTGCTCGGGTTCTTCAAAATCACCGCCATAAAGGAAACCGTCTTCGGTTTTAATGCCGTGGTCTGCCCATTCCCATACGAAAGCACCCATCATCTGCTCATTGTTGTAGATCATATCCCAATATTCTGCGATATCACCGCAAGAGTTACCCATTGCGTGGGTGTACTCGCAAAGCACAAATGGGCGGTTTTCCTTCGGATTGTCGAGAACGTCAGTGCGAATCTTTTCAAAGGACGGATACATCATACTGACCATATCGACAAGCTCGGTATAGTAGTATTTGGGATCTGCGTTCTGCAAGCCCTCATAATGGACAGGTCTTGTCTTATCACGGTTTTTGATGTAATTCGCACCCTTAAAGAATGCTTTTCCGAAGGAACTTTCGTTACCGAGTGACCAAATGATAACGCTTGTACGGTTTTTGTCTCTCTCAACAAGTGCCGTATGTCTATCGGTAATACCGGGCTCAAAGAATTTGTTCTCCGCATACTCTTTCCAAAGAGGAATATCATAGCGACCGTCACGGGTACAAGCACCGTGCATTTCCAGATCTGCTTCATCCATTACATAGATGCCAAATTTGTCGCAAAGCAGATAGAATTCGGGACTATTGGGATAGTGAGAGGTTCTGACTGCATTGACATTCAACTCCTTCATCAAGTGAATATCCTTCGCCATATCCTCAAGGCTAACGGTCGCAGCGGTTTCACAGTTGAAGTCGTGGCGGTTTACACCCTTGAGCTTTACGGGATTGCCGTTGATCTTGAACACCTTTCCGTCGATGGTCACTTCGCGGAATCCGACACTTTCCTCGATCTTCTCGCCGTTTGCATAGATTTCAAGCGTATAGAGGCTCGGCTTTTCTGCCGTCCAATGCTTTGCTCTCGGATGAACGATCTCAGTTTTATTTCCCGCCGGAACGATTACGCTGTTATCTTCAAAAACGAGCTTGACGTCAATTTGGCTTTCATTCGTAAATGAGAGAATGCCGTCACTTCCCGAAAGTCTTGTTTCGATCTTGTAATCGGTAATATGCTTTTCGGGACGGGTAAGCAGATATACGTTTCTGTAAATGCCCGAGAAGCGGAACTTGTCTTGACATTCAAGGTAGGTAGAGATACACCATTTGAGAACAAGAACGTCGATGGTGTTCTCTCCGTTTAGGGCGAGATCGGTCACGTCAAACTCACTTGTCGCGTGGGAAATCTGAGAGTATCCCTTAAACTGACCGTTGATATAAAGATAAAATGCGGAGTCAACGCCTTCAAAGTTGATATAGTACTTTTCTCCGGACTTCTTTTTCAGATTGAAGGTGCGGCGGTAATGCCAACACGGATTCTCATAAGGAAGGTGCGGAAGCATAACCGGGAAAGGATATCTCGTATTCAAATACTGAATATGATCGTATCCGTGCATCTGAACACACGCAGGGACAGGAATTCTGTCTTCAAGTTTTTCGTTGATTTCGAAATCCTCAACGTGGTCGAGCTTTTTGATCTGCCATACGCCATCAAGCGACATGAATCGAGAGCTGGATGTACGATCTTGAATACCGTGCTTGGTTCTGATGACATCTTTATCTGCGAAAGGAATGTAGTAGCTTCTATGAGGTGTTGTACCTATTCTTTCAAATTTTTCGAACTCTTTCATTTAATTTCTCCTTATACGTTGCCGTAAACATCGGGGACGGTCTTGTCTTTTCTGTCAGCAAGAAGCTTTTCGTTTGCCTTTTCAACGCGCAGGAAAACGAGAAGGAATCCGACAGCCGCACAGAGAATCACAGGCAACCACAAATAAAGGAAGTTCAGCATGCCAATAGTAGCAGCATTCTGTGTAGCTGCGTTCTCAACGTAGCCTGTCGCATCAAGAAGCCAACCACAGATAGCAGTGCCAAGCGCACCGCCGAGCTTGAGACCAAGAGAGGAGCAGGAATACATCATACCGTCAAGGCGGTGACCGGTCTTAAGAGTCGTATGCTCGGAGCAGCAGGCGATAAGTGCGTTAAGGTCGCCCTGCAAAGGAGCAATACCGATTGTAGAAACAGCAGTAAATGCAAGCATCAGAGGAAGGCTACCCATATAGGCCGCTACCATAACGCCAACTCTTCCTGCTGCGGCGATTACATAGCCCCATATGTTGAGCTTATACATACCACCAAGCTTCTTAATAACGTAGGGCAAAACCGTAAGCGCAACAACCATTGTGATATTGATAGCCAAAGACAAGTCGCTGAACAACTCCTCATTGCCGAGGATATACTTGGCATAGTATGTGCCCATACCGATAACAGATGCGTAAAGCTGTGTCAGAATATAGCTACAGCAGATAATAACGTAGTACTTATTTTTGAGAAGAAGCTTAAAGGACTGAATGAAGGTGAGCTTATGCTCCTCTTTTCTTTCTTCTTCCATACCCTCATCAGCTTCTGGAAGCTCTTTTACGGAAAATACAGAAATCGTGTTTACGATAAGACCGAGCACTGCGTAGAAGATAGCGATTGTTCTCCATCCCATTGCACCGCCACCAAGCCAAGTTACAGCGTAGATGGTAACTGCCTCAATGATAATCTTTGTTGCAAATGCAAAGATGAAGCGGAAAGAACCGATCTGAACTCTCTCACTGGTGTTCTTTGTAATTAAAGCGGTGAGAGATGCGTATGCGATATTGTTCGCGGTAAAGAACACTGCGTTAAGAAGTGTGTACGCGATAAAGAAGAAGACATACTGTGCGGTTTCGCCCCAGCTCATAGGAATCGCAAAGCAGGCCACGAGACACACGGCACAACCGATATAGGGCCAAAGCATCCAAGGACGAGCCTTGCCCATCTTTGTGTGAGTTTTGTCGATCATTCTTCCAAAGAAGAAATCCGACACGCCGTCAAAAATTTTAGATACTGCAATCAAAGTGCTTACGATGCCCATGCTGAGTCCGACAGTGTCGGTCAGATAGATCATCATAAATGCTGTAAGAAGCGCATATACACAGTTGCCTGCTATATCGCCGGAGCCGTAACCAACCTTATGATACCATTTCAAATATTTTTTCTCTTCCATGATAAATCTCCTCATAATTAAATTTTCGGGAATCATATCAAGCTTGTGACTATATTATACACTATCTCGAAACGACTTTCAATAAATAGAATCAAGCAATATATGCACAAAATCACTTTATTACGGTTGACAAAACAGCTGTTTGGGTGTATAATATGAACATAATCACAAGAGGTTAAAAAGGAGGGCTCACTTTGTATATAAATGTAGCGTATGTAGACGAAGAAAATCCGAATTTAGAAGATCTATCCGTGCCACTCCGAATCAACAACTGTGGGTACTATCGAGTACATACTACCCCCGTTATAGAAACCCCTCATCCCGAGGGCAGAAACGATTATCAGTTATTATATATAGCGGCAGGAAAGGGCGAGTTTTATTTTAAGGGTAGTAAAGAACCGACCATTGTTACCAAAGGCAATATGATTTTGTTCCGCCCGGGAGAGCCGCAGGTGTATTATTACTACGCTGTTGATAAGACCGAGGTATATTGGGTTCATTTCACCGGATGGAAGGTGGAAGAATATCTCGAACGCTATGAGCTACCCCATGACGAAAACGTATTTTATACAGGTGTCTCTCCCGATTATCCTTGGATATACAATCAAATGATACGGGAACTGCAATTGCAACGTGTGAATCACGAGGATATGATCAGCCTTTATATGCATCATATCTTTATAACGATCAACCGCTATATCAAAGAACGCAGAGAAACTAAAAACGACACCATCAATGATATTGAAAGAGCCGCGCATTATTTTAAGGATAACTATAACAAGCAGATTTCCATTGAACAATACGCAGAGGAACATTTGATGAGCGTGAACTGGTTTATCCATAGCTTCAAAAGCGTTATGAAAATGTCACCGATGCAATACATTATTTCATTGAGAATTGCTATGGCAAAAGGGTATCTTGAGAATTCAACCAAAAATATTGCCGAGATTTCAAACGAAGTGGGCTACGAAAATGCGCTGTATTTCAGTAGATTGTTCAGAAAGTATACCGGCATGACGCCTACGGAATACAGGAAGAAAAGAGGTAAAGGTGATTGATTTGTGTTATGTAACTTTCAATTTGCTTTATGCCTTGCTTAAGTCAATGGCGTTTCCAATTATGTATTTTATCCTTTATGTGATAGATTTAATAGGTGATCTACAAGCATGGCGTTGCGCCCCGGTAGATAGCGGTTAAGTGCAACCCCCATCATCGCCAAGGGGTTAGTGTACCCTCTGCAAAATCATCGTGCATCTAAATTGGCCACACATGGCTTTGCATCTAAATCGGACACACGTCACATCATGAGTGTCTGATTTAGATGCAGGCACGAAAAAATGAGAAAAGCGGAGATTTCGAGAGATTTCTCCGCTTTTTTCAACTCTAAAGTTTTTCTAAATTTTGTAGATGCATTTCGGGCATTACGAACCTGTAGACAGATTCGAACTATCGAAACGGTTGCAATATTCACATAATTGTGGTATAATGAAACCAGGAAAGGCGGTGACATTATGAAAAAAGAAATATTAAATGGGACTCGTATCCCTTACGAACTTTCCGTAGAAGAACTCAGCAAAATGTTATTTTCTCCTATTATGAAGGATTTTTCTCTTGCGTGCGAAGCATTATCCTACAAAAATGATGTCACTGCGTACGAGGCGATGAAGGCATTTATCAACGACAAGGATAAATATCGTAGACTGTATATCTTAAAAACGATTTTCCGTCATCCAAATGCCGCCGAGTTGGTTGATTTTCTTGAAAATGCGATTTCCTCCGATGATTTTCTGTTTGTGGAAAACGGACTGATCGTTATATCAGAATACAAAATTAAAATTTCCGATTCCCTGTTGCTCTCGGTTGTTGACAAGCATTTGCCAAAGCTCTACACAGCCATACGCTCATTAACCACACTTGAGATTTGCGACGAAAATTATACAAAGTTGGTAGCGCTTTTTACAAGAGCGGAACAATGCTCTCAAAAGGAATTTATCGGAGAAATACTTGCTAACAAATATCTCCCCTCCAAATCAAAAGAATTATTTGAATTATTCAGCTGCGATAAATTTGCAAAGATTAGATTATTAGCAATTACAGTTGCAAAAAAATACGGATCTAATCTTTCCGTTTTCTTATCTGATATGGACGGCCACGTTCGCAACCTTGCTATGAAATCTCTTAAAAACTTATCTTTCCTTGAATCCTACATTCTCAAGTATCGCGTGGATATTTCCGATGATCTGGAATCTGCAATTATATATAACCCCAATAGTGAAGACCATTTATTCATTGAATACGATAAGGCAGATGAGTTCTCACCATATATGCTTTCATTTTCATTTCAGCACGTTCACCTAACTGATGATGAAAGTGCAAAAGAATGGATAGATTCAATTTTAAGTGAAGATGTTTTTTCAATAGAATATTTTTGTGGTGAAGACCGACGATTTGGCGGGCAAATCAGCGCACAAGAATTGAGAAATTTATCATATGATTATTTAGAGCAAGATACCGGATATTACGGTACAACAAAATTGTTTCAAATAGTCGATCACTTCAAGATTAGAGGCTGGAGTAGGAAAAACGATTTTGATGGATATTTTGTTGAAAAAGACAACACAATTCAGATAGATAAGCGATTCAAAGTATAGCTACATAGGACGTGTTTGCAAGCCTAGCGAAAAAATCCGATAGAACGCGTAACCTTCCCCCATCATCGCCAAACATTCATTTCTCAAGGAGATTATTATGAGCAACATCATTCTTCACGAATATCATATTCCCGTTCCGGGGATGCGCCGTCGCATCATCTACCAATTCAGCGACGTCCATTTGAGCTTTGCGGATCAGTTATCCACGCCCGCGGAGCGTGCAGCTGCTGCCGAAAGAACGCAATTCTGGGTAGGCGGACGGGTGAGCTTTGCCAAACAGCACCAAGAGCCGCACGACGAGTCCGCTCCGATTGCAGTAACCACGTATTTTGAGGACATGATGCAAGCCGCTGCAAAGGACGGGGACGCGCTGGTCATTGCGGGAGATTTGTTCGATCAGATCAGCCCCGCCGATATTCGTTGGTACGAAAATCGCTTTGCCTCCCTGCCCTTGCCGCACGTATATGTCGGCGGCAACCACGAGCCGCTGACCTCCGTTCCGGACCAAGGCGCGATTGCGCGGATCAAGTCACCCTTGCAGCTGCTTGATCTTGGGGATATGCTCATTGCCGGCTTTCACAATGCCGATCGCACCATCACCCAAGAGCATCTGAACGCTTTGCGTGCGCTGATCGCGCAGCCAAAACCCGTAGTCATTGCCATGCACATTCCCATTCAGGTCGCAGGAAACGTACAACACGCCAATTGCGACGATTACTTCCGTCTGAACCACGCACAAGCACCGCAGGAAAACGAGGAGTTCATTGATCTCATTTCTCAGAATGCGGGAAAGATCGTGGCAGTCCTTGCAGGTCATCTGCATTTTCTCAACACCTGCGAGCTGGCCCCCGGACTGAAGCAGTACGTCTCTTCCCAAGGCCTGCTGGGCAATCTGAATCGCTACGTGATCGGAAATTAATCGAAACGCCTGCGCAAAGATTACCCATAATCAAAATTGACATCCAATCTGTATACAATCCTCTTGCACAGATAAAAACGACCCGTCGGTGAACCGACGGGTCGCTGCTTTTATCCTTCTTTTATCATTCTTTTCTCTTCCATTCGCGCACGATGCGGATATCGCCCTTTTGCCAGGTCATATCCAGCACGTCACCCGGGCGCACCAGCACGATCTGCTCGTTCTGCTC
This sequence comes from Clostridia bacterium, assembly GCA_017503325.1. Lineage (GTDB taxonomy): Bacteria > Bacillota > Clostridia > Oscillospirales > CAG-272 > SVQP01. Next base: position 31,091 of record JAFVTI010000017.1, read on the forward strand.
GGTAAACGCCACGCGATACACGTTGCCGTCCTCGCCCGTGATATACGCATACGTGACGCCGTCCAGCGTCAGGAATTGCACGTCTGCCACCGTCACGCTGCCCTGCTCCGTTTCCACAGGCCCTTGCGTATCCACGCCCGCGCCAGACAGCATTTTCAGATATGCCGATACCGCTTCCTGCTGCGTCTCACCGATCGCTACCATGGTATACTGGCGCACGTTGACCAGCGCATACAGCTTGACAAGGCCGTTATTGTCCTTGAGCACCATGATATAGGTCGGCACGCCCGAAATATTGACCAAGGACGGGAAGGATGCCACGTATTCCTTTTCCTGCACCTCGCCCTCGGCTGCGTGCATAGCCGAATGCTCCTCCGCACCGATGACGGGATAGTAGCGGTACTCGCCCGTGCGTGCGTTGGACAGAATAAAGCCGATATTGGAGGCATCCGAGGTCACCGAGGTCACGCCCGTGAAATACCACACGTCATCGTCAAACATCAGATATCCAAAGTCATCCGTGGTCTGCTTGCAGCCCTTGTTTCCGATGACGCTGTTGATAAATCCGCCCGAATAAAGACCCTGCCAGTCGTATTTTTCGCATGCAAGGTCGCCGTCAAACACGATATCCACCCATTGCGGCACGTCCTTGACCTCATACAGCTCGCTGCTGCCGTCCACGGGATTGAAAATGATCAGCTCCTCGACGTCGTACGCACCGAACAGGCCGACGCGACGCGTATAGCACGAGATGCAGTAAAAGGGATTGCCCTCCTCATCCACCTCAAAGCTGACGTCCTGCAGATCGAAGATCTTGGTGGGATAGTCAAAGCGCACCTTGCGCATCAGATCGTCGCCGAAATATCCGCTCTGCGCATAGCGAATGCCGCTTTCGGCTTCATAATACTCCGCGGTATTGGCCAAGGTGTCTACCATAATGTAGCCCGGAATGCCGTTTGCGCGATTGCCCAGCCACTTGAAAAAGCCGTCGTATTCCAGATGCGTGATCTTGATCGGCTTTGAGCGATAGTTGATCTGCGTATAATCGTCGCTGACCACGTACTGCGACACCACGCCCGCAAGCGCGCCCAGCTTACGGTCACCCAGCATGCGCGCGGAATTGGTATCCATGAGCGCGATATTGGTGATCTCTCGGGTCTCGGGCATATCCTCTTCAAACACGCGCTCCTCGACCGTGATCACCTCGGCATACGCCGTGGCATTGAACACCACCGACGAAATGATCATACCAATCGCCAGCACCGCAAACGGAATGGCGATCAGCACACTCATCACGACCGAAAGTGCGCCCTTGCCAAACAACGTCTTCCAAGTAGGCGCGCCCGCCCCTTGACGTTGCCCGCGGAACAACCTGCCAAGATCCATATTCTTGATCGCGCGGCCAAACGCAAAAACGTCCAGAGCGCGCAAAGCAATGGCGATGCACAAAAGGCAAAATGCCGTAAAAATCCAGAACTGCACGCTTCTCGGATTGATCGGCGGCAGCACAAGGTAATAGTAAGCACCAATCGCGCAGGCTGCCAAAAGCAGGCGCAAAACAGTAAATATGACCGCATTCAGCTTATCGGGTGCGGCTTTTTGATCGGAATTCTTAGCCATAGGAAACCTCCCACGTATTTTTTATCAGTATAGCATATTTTGGCGCGCTTGTCAAATACATTAGAACAGATCGATCGGTTGGGAGGGTGCTTATGAAAAAAAGAGGGCTTGCTTTGCTTATACTGTGCTGCTTGCTTTTGTCCGTCGGGTGCGCGCCAAGCTCCCCTGCCCCCGAGCAGGTGCTTTGCGCGCTGACTGATGCCGAGATCGGGCTGCCCACAGGACAGCTTTATCTTTCCCATGCCGAAGCGCACGAGGCTACGTACCTTTCCGATGACATGCTCTCCACGCTATACGGAAACGGAGAGCTGCCATGGCAGCTCTCCTTGGTGGAGGATTACGGGATATTTCTAAGCTCTGTGCAGCACCCCTGCGAATTTGCAGTCTTTGTTTGCTACTCGCGCAGCGACACCGACCAAGTGGCCACCATGTGCCACGCGCGCCTGGACGCGCTGCGTGCGCATTACACCGGCACGCCTTTCGCATCCTATACGCAAAACGCGCGCGTGGCGGTGGTCGGCAGATACGTCCTGCTGATCGTCAGCTCGGACGCAGATCATGCGCTAAACGCGGCAAGAAGGGTGCTTTGATGGCTGCGGGAGCAAGCCCCCCGCCCTACAGCGTCATGCCGCAAGCGGCGAACGGTCCTAACCAAACAACGTGATCGCATAATAGATCACGCCCCAGAGAGCACCGCTGACGATACCGTACAACAGCACAGGTCCTGCAACCGTGAAGATCTTCGCCCCCACGCCCAGTACAAGTCCCTCGGACTTGGCATCCAGAGCAGGCGAGACCACGGCGTTGGCAAACCCCGTAATGGGTACCAGCGTGCCTGCGCCCGCATGCTTGGCGATATTGTCGAACACACCAAGTCCTGTGAGCAATACGGCAAGAGCGACCAGCGTCACGGATACAAGCGTACCTGCGCTGTCCTGCTCCATGCCGCACACGTCACGGTACAGATACAGCAAAAATTGCGCAAAGGCGCAAATGCTGCCCCCGAACAAAAAGGCCTTGACACAGTCCTTTGCTACGGGAGAGTGCGGGGCATGCGCCTTGGCATATCTCTGATACTGCTTTTTATCCATATTCATAGAAAACGACCGATCCTCTCCGGTCGGCAACGCGTGCCGACCAACGTCTGATACGTCAACAGTATGTGAAAAAAGCAGCCGCTTTATGCGGCTGCTTTTTTGTCAATTACAGGTAACTTTGCATTCTCTCCACGTTTTTCTGCTCGAAATCGATCATGTCACGGCAAAGGCTCAGCACCTTTTCGGGCACGCGGCAGTTCTCGTTCTCGCGCAAAAGCTTAACCGATTCGGTGATGTTCATGTTGCTGCCCTCGATCACCATCTCGGCAAGATGCGAGGTGTCCGAATCCATGAGCGTATTGACCCCGATGCCGACTTTGGTGGTCATCTTTTGCCAAAGGCCCGCATCCTCGGCCTCGCCGCCGCATTCGCAAAGATACTGCTCCGCGCGCTTGGCGTACCCCTCGTAGCCGTCCAGCTGCGAGGTCAGATCGCGGCGCAGGTCGCTGTCCGCCACCTTGGGCAAAAGCGAAAGCAACGCCTCCGAACCCATTTTTGCATTTTTATAAATTCCCTTGAGCAGCGCGGCGGCTTGACCGCTCTTATGCTCGGTTTGATTAACTGTTGTTTGCATACCGTCCTCCAAAATGTTTTTTGCAAGATCAGTATGTCCCGATTTTCGCAAATTATGTAACGACGCAAAAGCGATCCGTCGTTTAAGACGGATCGCTTTTCATTTAATGATTGACGTAATGCTTGGCAAGGCCGCCCTCGCTGGTCTCTCGGTACTCGCTCTTTAAGTGAATACCGGTTTCATACATGGTTTTGACCACGGTATCAAACGGGATCTTACTCATGCTTGTCAGGAAATTTGCCAAGGAGAGCGCGTTGATGGCACGCATGGCCGCCACCGCATTGCGCTCGATGCAAGGGATCTGCACAAGGCCGTTTATCGGGTCGCAGGTCAGTCCCAGATGATGCTCCATAGCCACCTCTGCGGCATACTCGATCTGCTCAAGGCCCATGCCGAACAGCTCAGCCAGTGCCGCTGCCGCCATAGAGCATGCGCTGCCGATCTCGGCCTGGCAGCCGCACTCCGCGCCGCTGATCGACGCGTTGGTTTTGATGATGTTACCGATCAGACCGCCCGTGGCCAGTGCGCGGAAGATCTGCTCGTCCGAAAAGCCCTTTTGCTCCTGCATATATTTCAGCACTGCGGGAACGACACCACAAGCACCGCAGGTGGGTGCGGTCACGATCTCGCCACCGCTGGCGTTTTCCTCGCCAACCGCAAATGCATACGCGCAGACCAGGCGATTTTCACGCGTTTGCGCAGACTCGTCGATATGACGCTGGTTATACAGGTAATGCGCCTTGCGCGTGACGTGCAGTCCGCCGCCAAGCTCGCCCTTGGTGCGAAGTCCGCGGCCGATGCAATCCTCCATAGTCAGCCACATATCCGAAATGTAATCCCAAATCTCGGGGCCCTCCACCATTTCCACGTAATCGGGCAGGCGCATGTCGTTCTGGGTGCAATATTCCGCGATTTCGGTAAAGGTGGAGTGCGGATAGATCGACTTGGTTTCAAGCGGCCCTTGCCCGTCAAAGAGAATGCTGCCGCCGCCCACGCTGTACACGCGCGCAAATCCGACCTGTTCGCCACCCTTGAACGCTGCAAAATCCACGGTGTTGGGATGCACGGGCGTAGGGCTTGTCTTATCAAAGATCATCTCGGTCTTATCCTCGCCAAGTGCCTCTAAGATGACCGCGTCGGTCATATGCCCCTTACCGGTCAGCGCAAGCGAGCCGTACAGCACCACGCGATACGCATCCGCATCGGGATATTGAGCTGCAAACTGCTTGGCCGCCTTGAAAGGCCCCATGGTATGCGAGCTGGACGGGCCTCTGCCCGCTTTATATAGTTCTCTGATGCTTTCCATAAACCGCACCGTCCTTTTCATTCTATAAGATAATCATAGCACAAAAGGCTGTGCAAATCAAGAGGGGCAGAGAGAAAAACGAAGAAATGATACTGTTTTGAGGGAGGGGGATCCCTTCCCTACGCATATGGCCACATAGTATTCCTCCCCTACAAGGAGAAAATATATAAAAGGGGCTGCCGACGGCAGCCCCTTTATTGTTGGGATATTATGTGAGGAAAATGTTTCCGTTCTTTTTTTGAGCAAGAAGCCGCAAAAAGAAGAACATATTTGCTACGCAAATTAAAGAACGGCGTTGAAAAGATTTCGCGCCTGCGGGCGCGACGAGGGCTTCGCGCCCTCGACCTGCGCAAACTTTTTAGAAAAGTTTGATCAAAACTTTCATCGATTTTGCGTGATTATTCTTCGATCGCAGCCTTTTGCGTCAGCACCGAATGGAAGAATTCGGGATCGAACTTGGCGCGGCGGTCATAGGTATAAAGGCCGTTGACCTCCTGCTCCACGTCGGTCAGCTGCGTGTAGCACAGACCGCCCATGTTGGGATGGAACAGAATTGCCTCGGAAAGACCCTTGAAGCGTGCCTTGAAGCCCTGCTCGTCGGTGGGTGCCTGACCGTAGCCCCAGCCAATATTGCGATCGGCATCCGACCAGAGCGTGCCACCGTACTCGCTAACAAAGGTGCAGTTGCACCAGCATCTGTACTTCTCTTCCTTATAATGACCCACCACGTGTCCGTGCACGTCGATCTTTTCCCCGTTCGCCAAGGGAGCAAGTCGTTGTGCAAAGGTCTCGGGGTTCTGATCGTAGTCGTGCAGGTCAAAAATATCGGTCAGCTCGTCCTGGTGTACCCAGCCCGAAGCGTCGATGTAAAGTCTTGTGGGGTCATAGCCGCGGGTCATGGCCGCCAGCGTCTTCATAAACAGCTTGTTCTGATGCGGAACGCTCTCATTGATGGGACACCAGCCAATAATAGCGGGATGGTTGAAATCTCGTTCCATGATCTCATGCCATTCGGGCAGGAAGTTTTCGAACACCTCGGTGCGCGAGGAATCCTGCACCCAGTTTGCATGCTCGCCCCAAACGATATAGCCCTTCTTGTCACAATAGGAAAGGAACAGAGGCTCAAAGACCTTTTGGTGCAGTCTTGCGCCGTTAAAGCCCATAGCCATGGAGCGATCCACGTCGGCGTACAGCTCCTCTACCGTGGGGGCGGTATAAATGCCGTCGGGATAGAAGCCCTGGTCCAACACCAGTCTCATAAATACGGGCTTGTGGTTGAGGTACATAATGCCCTTGCGACATTCCACGCATCTCATGCCAAAGTAGCTCTTTGCCACGTCGTCGCCGCACTTGATCTCAAGGTCGTACAGTCTGCCGTTGCCAACCTCCCAAAGGTGCAGCTCGTCAAGTGTCATGCGCAAGGTGCACTTGCCGCCGTGTGCTGTGCCCTTGGCCCTGCCGACTACCTTGCCCTCGTAGCTTGCGGTCAGCTCCACGAGGGTATCCTCGCCGCCCTTGACGTGCAGCTCTGCAGTCAGGGTGCAGTCGTCAATATCTGTAAAGTAACGCGCGCTCTGCAGATAGACCTCGGGCACACACTCCAACCATACCGTCTGCCAGATGCCCGTGGTTCTGGTATAGAAGCAGCCGAACGAGCCGTACTGCGGGCTCTGCTTACCTGCGGGCTGAATGCCCGAGCGCAGATCGTCAATGGCGCGGATGGTGATGGTGTTCTCTCCCTTGGCCAGTGCCTTGGTAATATCCACGGTAAATGCCACGTAGCCGCCGATATGATAATCGACCCACTTGCCGTTGACCCACACGTCGGCTTTATAGTCGCATGCGCCTACGTGCAAAAGCACTCTCTTGCCGCCCTGCCAATCTTCGGGCAACGTGATCTTTTTTCTGTACCAGACGCAAGAGCAAAAATCGGTGTCGCCAATGCCGGAAAGCTTGCTTTCGCGGCAGAAGGGCACGGTGATCTGCTCGGTGTAGGGTGCATCACCTGCAAAGCCGCGCTGCTCACCGCTTTGCGCGCGGTCGGTCATGTATTCCCAGGGGCCGTTGAGGTTGAGCCAGGCATCTCTGACAAGTTGAGGACGCGGATATTCCGCGCGAGGGATGTTGTTTTGCATAGCAGTGTCCTTTCGATTTATATCAATTATTATTTATTGCAAAACACAAGGGAGACCTCACGGTCTCCCTTGGCTTAATTCAAGCTTTATTCGGGCATGATCAGGCCGTAGGTGCCATCCTGTCTCTTATATACAACGCAGGTCGTGCGGGTCTCGTCGTCTACGAACACGAAGAATTGGTGTCCGATCAGATTCATCTGCAAGATCGCCTCCTCAGCCGACATGGGCTTATAGGGGAAGGTCTTGGTACGAATGATCAGATCCTGCTCCTCCTCCAGATCCTCGGGGAAAAATTCCTCGATGGGAAAGGCATCCTCGCGCAGGCGTTTGGACAGCTTGGTCTTATTCTTACGGATCTGACGCTCGATCGCGTCAATTGACTGATCCAGCGCATCTCTGAACGAATCTGCGCCGACCTCGCTGCGGAACAGAGTTCCCTGCGCATTGATGGTGATTTCCAAGGTGGACACGTTACGCTTACGGCTGAGCGTAACGGTTGCGTCAGGCTCGACCTTAAAATACCGATCAAGCTTGGCCAGCTTCTTTTCAATCAGGGCTTTCGTGTCTTGATACACGTTGATTTGTCTGCCGATAATGTTGGTCTTCATAAGTGCCACCTCCATTTGTATTGCGGGTCCGGGAGCCATTCCCCCTCCCCCGCACTTTTATTATAGCATAGCTTTGTGAATTTGTAAAGTATCTACCATGAATTTTTTCGCATCTTATCAAACACTGTGCAAAATGCCAATGTCGGTCATTTTCCCCTTCTTGTGCTTTTGCACTTGCAAAGGGGCTTTTTCCATCCTTTTTTGTGCATTGCAACAAAAAGAGAAAAACGGTCAATACTGTATTGACATTTGATAAAAAAGTGGTATAATTAACACGTTAATCGTTAACTGACTAATTATTTTGAACAAATACTTTTACGGAGGTCTGTTTCGTGCAAGAAAACAATCATTTACCCCCTCGGGATTCTGACAAAGCGCGCGCAGTCATCAAGCAGTTCATTCAAGCCGACCGATTACACCGCCAGGCCGTGGAAGCCACTATCACAGCGCAGACAGGTCTGCACCGCTCGCAGCATATGCTCCTGATGCGTCTGGCACATTGCGGCATCCCCTCTCAAAAGCAGCTGGCAAAGGACCTGGGCGTCAGCCCCGCCGCCATTGCCGTCTCGCTTAAAAGACTGGAATCCGACGGCTACATTACCAAGGACGCAGACGCGGACGACTGCAGATGCAACCGCATCTCGCTGACCGAAAAGGGTCGCGGCGTTGTGGCCAAAACCTGTACGCTGTTCGACTGCATTGACAAAGCCATGGTGGAAGGCTTTGACGACGCAGAGCTGGAAGCTCTTTTGCATGGGCTTGCAAGAATTGAGCAGAATTTGCAAAAGCTGCTCTCCACTCAACAACAATAACCCCCAGAAAGGAATCCCCCGCTATGAAACGTTGGCTGAAATACGTAAAGCCGTATTTGCCCTATTTTATCCTCGGCCCGCTTTGCATGATCATTGAGGTGCTTGGTGAGGTGCTTATGCCCAAATACTTAGCACAGATCATCAACTTCGGTGCCGCATACCAGTCTCTCAAATCCTTCTCCATCCCCGTCTTTGACGGCGTGTGGAGCACGCTGGCCATCCCGGAGGTGGCAGAGGCTTTGACATCTACCTCGATCTGGTACATGATCGGCATCTGCGGCATGATCGTGCTGACCGCCCTTTTGATGATGGCGGGCGGCGTTGGCGGTGCATACTTCGGCGCAAAGGCAGCCGTATACTTTGCATCCGATATCCGTCGCGACGTCTATGCAAAGGTGCAGTCCTTCTCCTTTGCCAATATCGACAAATTCTCGACCGGCTCTCTGGTCACAAGACTGACCAACGACATCACCCAAATGCAGAACTTTGTCAACGCGCTGCTGCGTATGGCACTGCGCTCCCCCGGTATGCTGATCGGCGGTCTGGTCATGGCCATCACGCTCAAGCCCCGCTTGTCTTTGGTGCTGGCAGTCACCATCCCCCTGATGCTGCTGAGCATCCTTTTGATCGTCACGCGCGGTTTTTCCATGTTTGCAAAAGTCCAGGAGCGCATCGACGGCTTAAACAACACGGTGCAGGAAAGCATTACCAACGTGCGCGTGGTCAAGTCCTTCGTGCGTGAAAAGCAGGAGACCGATAAGTTCAAGGCTGCCAACCGCGATCTGCGTACCACGGGTACCAACGCGGTCAAGATCATGATCACGCTCTCTCCCGTTATGACCCTGTTCATGAATGCGACCATCATTGCCGTGCTTTGGTTTGGCGGCCACATGGTAGTGGACGGCATGCCCATCGGTGACCTCTCGGCATTCATTACCTACGTCAACCAGATCCTCAACTCCTTGATGATGGTCACCTTCCTTCTGATGATGTCCTCCAGAGCACTTGCCTCCTGCAAGAGAGTGGGCGAGGTGCTGGACGAAAAGCTGGACCTGGACGACGCTGAGGCAAAATGCAAGGAAAAGCAGGTCACGGACGGCAAGATCGAATTCAAGAACGTCTCCTTCCGCTACTTCAAAAACAGCGAGGACCGCGTGCTTTCGGATATCAATCTGACCATTGAAGCAGGCTCTACCGTGGGCATCATCGGACCTACCGGCTGCGGCAAGACCTCGCTGGTCTCCATGATCCCCCGCCTTTACGACGTGGACGAGGGCCAGGTGCTGGTAGACGGCGTGGACGTGCGCGACTACTCGCTCTATCACTTGCGCGAGGGCGTTGGCATGGTGCTGCAAAAGAACGTGCTGTTCTCGGGTACGATCGAAGAAAACCTGCGCTGGGGTAACCAGGACGCCACCGAGGAGCAGATCCGCACGGCGGCCGAGCACGCGCAGGCGCACAAATTCATTCAGAACTTCCCGGATGGCTACGATACCAACCTCGACCAGGGCGGTACCAACGTCTCTGGCGGCCAGAAGCAGCGTCTTTGCATTGCCCGCGCGCTGCTCAAGAACCCCAAGATTCTGATACTGGACGACTCAACCAGCGCAGTCGACACCGCAACCGAGGCGCAGATCCGCGCAGCCTTTGCGGGCGAGCTCAAGGGATCGACCAAGATCATCATCGCCCAGCGTATCTCCTCTGTCATGGATGCGGATTGCATCGTGGTCATGGACCAGGGCGAGATCACCGGTATCGGTACACATGCCGAGCTGCTGGAAAGCAACGAAGAATACAAGGAAATCTATGTCTCTCAGATGGAAAGCAAGCAAAATCAAGCGGCAGCACCCGCCGCAAAGGCCGAGGAGGTGAAGGCATAATGGCAAAGCGTAACCTTGAAAGCCTGCAAAGACAGTACTCCAAATCCTCTCACGGCGGTCCGGGCGGCGGTCACGGTCCCAGAGGCGGCGGCCCCAAGGGCAGAGGCATGGGCGGCAAGCCCAAGAATGCAGGACAGACCATCGCGCGCCTGCTGAAATACCTCAAGCCACACACGTGGGCGATGATCCTGGTGCTGATCTGTATGCTGACGCACACCGTCACCGCGCTGGTAGGCTCTTACCTGCTCTCCCCCGTCATCAACCACATAGCGGGCGTTCCCATGGCAGAGGACGCCAGCGTCTTTACGCGCCTTGCGGACAGCGCCATCACCGCGCTGACAAACTTTGCCCCCATCCGCGCGCTGATTGATCTCTTCAATCTCAGCGGCCCCTTCCCCTATCTGTTCGCGGCTCTGTGCATTTTCGTGCTGATCTACGGCTGCGGCATCGTGGCATCCTACACCCAAGCAAGACTGATGGTGCACATCACCCAGTCCTCGCTGGAAAAGCTGCGTAACGACCTGTTCGAAAAATTGCAGAGACTTCCCGTCCGTTACTTTGACGCAAACCCCACGGGCGAGACCATGTCCCGCTTTACCAACGACGTGGACAACATTGACCACATGCTCTCCAACACCCTGACCTCGCTGATCTCGGGCGCGGTCACGCTGGCAGGCACGTTTGTATTCATGCTGACCACCAACGTGTGGCTGACCGTAATCACGGTGGTCTTTATCCCGATCTTCGCCCTTGGCGGTGCGGCGCTGGCAAAGCGCTCCCGTAAGTTCTACAAGCAGCAGCAGGCAGCGCTGGGCGCGGTCAACGGCTACATTGAAGAAACCGTTTCTGGTCAGAAGGTCATCAAGGTCTTCAACCACGAGCAGGAGTGCGAGGAGGAATTCGGCCTGCTCAACCGCGATCTGCGCGGCAAGCAGTACCGCGCCATGTTCTGGGGCGGTATCATGGGCCCCATCATGGGCAACACCAGCCAGATCACCTTTGCATTCACGCTTGGCGTGGGCGGCATTATGATGCTGCTGACCGGCTTTACCCCCGGCGAGCTGACCGTGTTTGCCAACTACTCCAGACAATTCTCCTTCCCCATTACCAACATCTCGCAGCAAATGACCACCGTGTTCTCTGCACTTGCGGGTGCTGAGCGCGTATTCGCAGTCATGGACCAGGAGCCCGAGGCTCCCGATCCCGAGGGTGCGATCGACGAAAACACCCCCGGCCACACGGGCATTGCGGGCGACGTGGTATTCGAAAACGTGACCTTTGGCTACGTGCCCGAAAAGACAGTGCTCAAGAACATTTCGCTCTATGCACATCCCGGTCAGAAAATTGCATTCGTCGGCTCGACCGGCGCGGGCAAGACCACCATCACCAACCTGCTCAACCGATTCTATGACATTGAATCGGGCAGTATTACCATTGACGGCATTGATATCAAGCAGTATTCGCGCGATTATCTGCGCAAGAATATCGCCATGGTGCTGCAGGATACCCACCTCTTTACGGGCACGGTCATGGAAAATATCCGCTACGGCAGACCCGACGCCACCGACGAGGAGGTCATTGCGGCCGCCAAGACGGCCAGCGCGCACAGCTTTATCATGCGACTGGAAAACGGCTATCAGACCAAGCTGGAGGGCGACGGCGCAAACCTTTCGCAGGGTCAGCGTCAGCTGCTCAACATTGCACGTGCTGCGCTTTCCAAGGCACCCATCCTGGTACTTGACGAGGCAACCTCCTCGGTTGACACGCGTACCGAGCGTCACATCGAGCACGGCATGGACCGTCTGATGAAAAACCGCACCACCTTTGTCATCGCCCACCGCCTTTCCACGGTGCGCAACTCCAACGCCATCATGGTGCTGGAGCAGGGCGAGATCATCGAACGCGGCGACCACGACGCACTGCTAGACCTCAAGGGCAGATACTACGAGCTCTACACGGGTGTCAAGGAACTGGATTAAGCAAAAATGCAATATACAACGAAAGCAGAAGCCTCCGGGCTTCTGCTTTTTGCTATGAAAAGATGTCAAAGAGCGTCCGTGGGATAAATCAAACCGTTTTTTACCCACCATTCCACTCCCGGTGGATTTTTTCAACCGTGATTAAACGTCGCGGTTATTGCGTTTTGACCAAAATATGATATACTGTAATCAGAGCAAACGTTTGTTACTATCCCTATATAAGGAGAATATTATGGAACTGAATTTTTCACAAACTATCAAGGCTTTGCGCAAGGAGCGCGGTATCACGCAAGAGGAGCTTGCAAACCATCTTGGCATCTCGGTGCAATCAGTTTCCAAATGGGAGCGCGGCGACGGCATGCCCGACATTTCCCTTTTACCGCACATCGCAGCATTCTACGACACCACCGTGGACTATCTGCTTGGCTGCGATGCCGTTCGCACGGAAAAGGCCATTCAGACCTTCAAGGAGCAGGCGCAGGCATTGATCAACAAAGGCAAGCGTCGGGAATCCTTGGAGCTATGCAGACAGTATCAGCAGAGATACCCGCACAACGAGACCGTGCTGAGCCGTCTGATGCACGATCTCTTCATTGTAGACCGCATCAACAGCAGCGAAGAGATCATTGCCATCGCGAGCAAGCTGCTGGAAAGCAAAAACCCGGAATTTCATTTTGACGCTTTGCAAATACTTGCAATGACGCATGCAGCCATCGGAAACGATCAGCTCGCCATCGATTATGCACGTCAGGTTCCCACTAATAAGGATATGCTCCGCCTGGTGCTCAAGGGCGACGAGCTTGCCGAACATTGCAAGTGGTATTTCTGGAAGGTGTGCGACGAGCTTTACGTGACTGAAAGCAGACTGACCACCTGCCCCGAAGCCGGCTATACCCCCAAGGAACGTCACGCCATCCGCAAGGCCATATACGATATCTTCCATATCGCTTTTTCGGACGGAGATTTCGGCTTTTGGGAAAACAGGCTTGCAAGCGCTTGCCGCGGTCTGGCGCTTTGCTCTGTCGAGATGGGCGAGATCGATCAAGCATTTGCTGAGCTGAATAAAATGTGCGAGCATCTTGAAAATTATGCCAACTTTTCAAGCATCGATCACACCTCGCCTATGGTCAAGGGCCTGCATTACGAGGATGCACAGGTTGGCAGAAGCAGCGAACAGAGCCTTGCCTGCACCTACCTTGCCCACATGGATGCCAATCCGATATTCAAATCGATCGCGGATGATGCCCGCATGACAAGTGTTAAGCAAAGATTGCAAGCGCTCGGATGAAATAATTTCAAAAAATTTTCTCCCGCCTATTGACAACGCGATTGCATTGTGTTATAATTTGAACATAGCAAGCGTTCGCTTGACTGTTTATCATGGAGGTGTGATATGAAATCCTATCCCCCGCGCTCACTCAAGAACGACAAGCTTGAAAAGCTGATCTGGTTTTTGCCGGGTCTTGCTTCCACGCTTCTGGTCATTTTCATCGGCATTTTATATATCACGCCGTTTCTGCTGATCGGCACGGCGCTGTTTTACATGCACGGACCCATTGCGCTGCTGGTACCCGCGCTGGGCGTTGCGCTGATTGGAATTGCGTTGCTTTGCATCATTGCGCGTTACCGCTCCAAGTCCATGCGTCTGATCCGCAAAGTCTGCAAGCAGCAAGGGTATTCGCTCAAGGTGCACCACAACGTGCTGACCACGGCTGTCTGCGCACGCAAGGGTCCCGATATGGTGATCGATGCGGGCGAGGAGGTCTTTGCCATCAAGTACGCGCCCATACTGCACCGTCAGCTGCAGGTAACCTTCAACCGCACGCACGCGACCATGCAGAACACACTGCGATTTTTCACCAAGCCCATGTTCCCCATCCCGGTCAAGAAAAAGCTGAAATTTGACACGGACGGCATTTTTGTAAGGCCCGATCAGAAGTTAGTCAAGGTCATGCTGTTCTGCCCCTCCCCGGTACGCGTATACGGATTCAAGGAAAAGGACGTAGCAGGCAGCGGCATTGCGGGCGACGATTTCAAGCCCGACGTAACCGGCATGACCATGGTGGTACAGGCATCCATGCACGGCAACAAGATGCGTATGGCGACACTCAAGCCGCTGGAGACCGATTATAATGAATTTGAGATGGACAACGGCATGCAGGACGTATGGGGCACGTTCACCTATGGCGGCTTTGCGTTTGCGAGATATCTGGAGAGATTGGAATTTGAGCGCATGGTCAATAAGGAGAAAGCACACAGACAGAGCAAAGACGCGTGGGAGAAATACAGGCACGGGTAAGCCACACCACACGGACTACTTCCACAGAATGAAAGTTTTTGCGTCGCGCCCCCCAACGGATCACCCCCACAGGATGAAAGTTTTTGCGTCGCGCCCCCCAACGGATCACCTCCACAGGATGAAAGTTTTTGCGTCGCTTTTTTCAAAAAGCGACTGGGGTTCGGGGCAACGCCCCGCATAACGCCGTTTCAATTCGCGCAGCGAATTACTGGTTCTTTTTCTTGCGGCTACATAGCCAAGAAAAAGAACGGAGAGAAATACCTCAACGTAATAAATAAGGGAGCTACCTTGCATAGGTAACTCCCTTTATTCGTAGGGGAGGATATTATCCTCCCGCCCGAAATTGGTTTGTTTTGGTAATATCCCAACAGCAATCCAAATACAACGCGTGCGGGAGGATAATATCCTCCCCTACGGTGTTAATTGTTTATGTGAGAAAACCGTTTCCGTTCTTTCTTTGAGCAAGTAGCCACAAAGAAAGAACCAAAGAAATGGCGTTATGCGGGGCTCTGCCCCGCCCCCCGCGACCTTTTTGAAAAAAGGTCGATCAAAAACTTTCATCCTGTGGAGGTGATCCGTTGGGGTGGCGGTTGTCCGTTATTGTAGGGCGGGGGCTTGCTCCCGCGACCTTTTTGAAAAAAGGTCGATCAAAAACTTTCATCCTGTGGAGGTGAACCGTTGGGGTGACGGTTGTCCGTTATTGTAGGGCGGGGGCTTGCTCCCGCCGTGATTTACAGCACCTTCGCAAGGAAATTCTTGAGTCGGTCACTCTTGGGATGGTCAAAGATCTCGGTGGGCGTTCCCTCTTCGACAATCACACCACCGTCCATGAACACCACGCGCGTTGCAACCTCGCGCGCAAAGCCCATCTCGTGCGTGACCACCAGCATGGTCATGCCCTTTCTCGCCAGATCCTTCATAACCTCCAGCACCTCGCCTACCATCTCGGGGTCAAGCGCTGAGGTCGGCTCGTCAAACAGCAGTACCTCGGGCTCCATGCAAAGCGCACGCACAATCGCAATTCTCTGCTTCTGTCCGCCCGACAGCTGGCTGGGATACGCGTTTGCTCTGTCCGCAAGTCCTACCGTATGCAAAAGCTCCATGGCCCTCTTTTCTGCCTCTGCCTTGCTCTTTTTGAGCAGCTTGGTAGGGGCAAGCGTCATGTTTTTCAGCACCGTCATATGTGGGAACAGATTGAAATGCTGGAACACCATGCCCATCTTCTGTCTGTGCAGGTTGATGTTGGTCTTCTTGTCCATCAGGTCCACACCGCCGACCAGAATCTGTCCCGAGGTCGGCACCTCCAAGAGGTTGAGCGAGCGCAACAGTGTGGACTTACCGCTGCCCGAAGGGCCGATGATAACCACGACCTCGCCGCGCGCAACGTCCATATCCACGCCGTCCAGCGCGTGCACGCCGCCTTCATAATGCTTTCTCAGCTCCTTGACGCTGATGATCGTCTCGTTAGCGTTCACTCTTACGCAACCTCCTTTCCAGAATTCCGACCAGCTTGGTCAAGCCCAGCACCAGTACGAAATAGATAATTGCCACCGCCAGAAGCGGCATAAAGTTACTGTAGGTTTGCGAGCGGATCTTGATACCGCCGCGCGTCAGATCGGCCACGCCGATATAGAATGCAACCGAGGTCTCCTTGAGCAGCGTGATAAACTCGTTACACAAAGACGGCAGCACCACCTTGAACGCCTGCGGGATCACGATATGCCACATGGTCGGCCAAAAGCCAAAGCCCAGCGATCTGCCCGCCTCGGTCTGTCCCTGGTCGATGGACATGATACCGCCGCGGATGATCTCGGAAACGTACGCGCCCGAGTTCAGGCCAAAGCACAGCACGGCTGCAGGGAATTTTTCAATACCGATAGGCAGCAGCAGCACGAAATAGATGATCAGCAGCTGCACCATGACCGGCGTGCCGCGGATGGCCGAAATATACAGCCCCACGAGCTTATCAAGATAATATAACTTGTCGGTCTTGTCGTGTACGATACGGATCAGCGCACTCACCACACCAAGCACGATACCGAGCAGCAGCGCAAGTGCGGTGATAGCCAGCGTGTTGCCAAGGCCCTCCACCAGATACAGCCAGCGGTTGTCCTCGATAAAGTTGCGGTAGAACTCGTCGCCCAGGTCGTTGAGCTTTTGCTGCAGGGGCGAGGCGGTGTCCGGGATCTCTGCGTCATAATTCTTCAGACCAAAGCACTGGTTGATGCCGTTACGGAAGGTGTTATCGTATTCGATCGACACCACCTCGCCGTTCATGGTAAAGGACATGGTGGACTTGACGTCATCCTTGACAGTCACGTAGCCGCCAAGCAGCGCGTCCAGCGCCTCGTCGGACAAATACATCACGGGCTCGCTCTCGCGCGTATCGTAGAAATACACGTCAACCTCGCCACTTGTCTTGGGCTGCGCTTCAAGCAGCGACAGCACGTAGCTCTCAACGTGGATCTGAATACCGGTCGCATTGACCTTCTGCCCTGCCTCTTCTCTCTTATTTGCGTATTCCTTGACAGACACGAACAGATCGTTCTTGTGTGCCTCGTACATGCCGCCAACGTCGGGTGTGGTATACTTGACGTGCGCGATAAACTCGCGTGCCGCACCGCTTTCAATCGACACGACCTCGATGTCGGTATGCTCCACCGTATACTTCGAGCACTCCGCACCTGCTGTAGGCAGCTCTGCCAGCGTTTTTTCAATATACGCCTGCGCATCCTCCCGCGTCAGCTCCAGGTCTCCCTTGCGGTTTGCGATAGCATCCACGGCAACCACACCCGCGATCAGCAGCACGCAAAGGCCAACCAGGCACAAATTGATTATCAGTCTTTTTTTCTTTTGTGAAAAAGGCTTTTTCATACAAATATTTCCTTACAGTATATCTCTCTAAACTTCAAAAAACATGGGATGGTATTCCCATCCCACGTTTTCGGATGCCCATTGGGTCTTACTTGATGTACTTTGCGATGATGGCGTCAATGGTACCGTCAGCGGTCAGCTCCTTGATCGCATTGTTGATCGCATCCAGCAGCTCGGTGTTGCCCTTCTTGATGCAGATTGCGTAGTCCTCGTTAGCATACGCGGTATCCAGAACCTTCAGGCCTGCATTTGCAGCAACCAGAGCCTT
The DNA here is from genome assembly GCA_017503325.1 of Clostridia bacterium. GTDB lineage: Bacteria > Bacillota > Clostridia > Oscillospirales > CAG-272 > SVQP01. The sequence continues at coordinate 48,543 of JAFVTI010000017.1, forward strand.
AGCGGGCTCGTTATCGATGATTACGCAGTCCACGCTGCCACCCAACAGCGCAAGAACTGCCTCGTTGCCGTTAGAGTAAGTGGTTACGTTCTCAGCACCGAAATCGCCGGTCGCATAGATATCACCGGTGGTGCCCAGCTGAACGCCTACCTTGTAAGCTGCACCCTCTGCGAACAGATCGTCAGCAGTGGTAATGGGGGAATCTTCCTTTACGATAATGACCTGCTTGCCGTTTGCATAAGAGGTAGAGAAGTCAACCTCCTTCAGACGGTCCTCGGTCACGGTCATGCCGGCCATACCGAAATCAACGGAGCCTTCGTTTACAGCGGTGATGATGGAATCGAATTCCATATCCACGATCTCCAGGGTCATGCCCAGCTTTTCAGCGATCGCAGCAGCGATCTCAGCGTCGATACCCACGATCTTGCCGTCCTTGTAGAACTCGTAGGGCTGGAAGTAAGCGTTGGTAGCCATCTTGAGAACCTTGGGAGCTTCGTTCTCGGCGGGCTCGGTGGTAGCAGCAGCGGTCGTGGTCTCGGTAGAGCCCTTGTTTTCTTCGCCACCGTCACAAGCGGTAAATACGGCGATACCGGTCAGAACCAGCATCAGAGCCATCATCATTGCAATAATCTTTTTCATGGTAGTTTCTCCTTTGGAACCGGTGCATCTGTTGCACTTGGAATATGTGCATAATTATACACCGTTATTCATGCTTTGTCAACCCTTTTTCAGTAAAAACATGTACGAACTTCCCGATTTTCATGGCTTTGTTTTGTAGCATTTTCACCATTCGATGAATATTCGGTATTTTTATGCATGAATATTTGCATATTTTTTGCGCAAGAAAAGCCCCGCGGCCTGCGCCGCGGGGCAAGGATGCCAAAAATACTTGGAGGAGTATATTGATGAACTATCCGATTTTTATCTTATCAATAGTTTTCAGCCTTGATCTCGAAGTATGCCTGAGGATGTGCGCAAACGGGGCACATACCGGGAGCAGACTTGCCGATGACGATGTGACCGCAGTTACGGCAGACCCAGGTAGCCTCGCCATCCTTGGAGAACACGATCTTGTTCTCAACGTTGCCGATCAGCTTTCTGTATCTTTCCTCATGCTCCTTTTCGATCTTGCCAACAGCCTCGAACAGGTAAGCGATGCGGGTAAAGCCCTCTTCGCGAGCAGTCTTTGCAAAGCCTGCGTACATATCGGTCCACTCGTAGTTCTCGCCTTCTGCAGCATCAGCAAGGTTGGTCAGGGTGTCCGGAATATTGCCGCCGTGCAGCTCCTTGAACCACAGCTTTGCGTGTTCCTTTTCGTTGTTGGCGGTCTCTTCAAAGATTGCTGCGATCTGCTCGTAGCCTTCTTTTCTTGCCTTGGATGCATAGTAGGTGTACTTATTTCTTGCCTGAGATTCGCCTGCAAATGCAGCCATCAAATTCTTTTCGGTTTGAGATCCTCTGAGTTCCATTGTAAAAATTCTCCTTTATTATTGTTATGATTTTTAATTGGGTTCTTGATTACAGGTCGGACAAAGTCCGAAAAATTGTACGTGACACGCGTCTATGCGACCGCCCTGCACGGGCACCGCGCCCTGTTCCAGCGCTGCGGTATCGTCGATCACCACGTCGCTGACCGCTCCGCAGCACCGACATACCATGTGCGCGTGCCGCCCAAGCGTAACGTCAAAGCAATCCGAGCTGCCTGCCAAAACAAGCCTTTGCAGCTCGCCGCTCTCAGCCGCCTCGGCGAGGACACGGAACACAGTCGCTCTGGAGATGGCTGGGTCCTCTTTGTGTACCGCCCCCAGCACGTCCCCTGCCGTCGGGTGGTCCAACGCGGATACGACCTGCATCACAAGCTCGGTTTGATGCGTTTTCCTTGTTCTCATACAAAGTCGCTCCTTATTGAGACTGTGTCTTAATTATATCATATTTTTTGATTTTGTCAAGAGGTTTACAAAAATTTTTTTAGGAAATTTCAGACTTCTCTTTTACCGGGCGTCCAATCCACGTCCGGCAATTCATCCGCAAGCTCGTCCTCGGGAATCTCCTCGTCTGCGTCTCCATCGCGCAGCTTTTTATAGCGCACGCCCTGATATGCCCCGACGATGGCAAGCCCCAGGCCCGCCTTAGCCGTCCACTCCACGGTGCGCTGCAAAAGCAGCGTGACCTCCTTGACGCTCAGCTGCGTTTCGGGATAGATGAAATCCTCCACCGTCTCCTCCATCTCTTCAAGCGCCAGGCACGTTTCCCTTTGCCCAACAAGATCGGTGATCTGCTTCGGGCAAACAATAAAGATCACGATGACGAATGCGCCCAGAATGATCAACGCCTTGATCAGATGCTTGCGCTGTGCGCCCTTTTTGGAGCCCAGGCACATGACCACAGGCACGGTGCACGCAAGGATCAGCGGCACGGTATAGCCGATCACGATCGCGATCCAGCCAAAGTGATTCATTTTCTTCTCGATCAATTTATCCTGCACCTCGGCAAACTGATCGTTGATCATATTCAAGGAAACGCCCAGCAACACGCTCAAAATCAGGATACCCAATACCACGCGTATCCAATCAAAGCCGATGCGATCAAACACGCGCCTGATCGGCGACTCGGGCTTTGCAACGCTGTTATTCTCTTGCTTTTCCATCGGGGACCACGCTCCTTTGTTCAAACTGGCTTTATTATACCACACTCCGCGCACTTTGTCCAGTACTGCGGCAAAAATCCCGCGCGGGCGTTGACACTTTTTCGCGCGTGTGATATAATTATGTAAAAGAAAGCGAGGCGAGCGTATGGCAACCGAACAAAAAAAGATCAAGCAAGGAAACTGCGAAAGCTGTGAATTTTACGACTACGACGAGGAATACGACGCATACGTTTGTCTGGTCTCGTTGGACGAGGACGACATGTGCGACTTTCTCTCGCATAACACGGGACATTGCCCCTATTACCGCTTTTACGACGAATACAAGAGCGTGCAAAAGCAGAATTGACGCGTCATAAAAGCAAAAAAGATCACAAAAAGGAGTAACGGACATGCCAAAATCGCAATCCTTGCGCGTTTTGCGCTACGAAAGGATCGATTCCACCAATCTCGAAGCGCGCCGCCTGGCCGCAAATGAGCCGCCGCAAAGCACGCTGATCATCGCGCGCGAGCAAAGCGCGGGCCGCGGACGCATGGACCGCTCCTTTTACTCCCCTGCCGACACAGGGCTTTATATGACGCTGCTCTATTATCCCGACCGCCCGATCTCTGAGCTCTCGGGGCTGACCTGCGCGGCCGCGCTTGCAAGTGCCCTGGCCATCGAGCAGCAAAGCGGTCTTTCCCCGCGCATCAAATGGGTCAACGACCTTTATCTGGACGGCAAAAAGGTATGCGGCATTCTTTGCGAGTCGTTCGGCACACCGCACGGCACGGCTATATCGGTCGGCATCGGCATCAATCTGACCACCAAGGATTTTCCGGACGCGCTTGGCAGCATTGCGGGCAGCCTGCAGCGGCCGATTGACCCCGAGCAGCTGGCACAACTGATCTGCGATTCCCTGCTCCCTTACCTGCAAAGCGGCGACAATACGCTGTGGCTGAGCGGCTACCGCGAACGCTTTATGCTGCGCGGCGTGCGTGTGAATTGTATGACGTCGGGCGGCACGTTTCCCGCCACCGTGCTGGATATTACCGACGAGGGCGCGCTGACGGTGCAAGCGGACGACGGCAAGATGCATATATTGTATGCAGGTGAGGTTGCTCACATTCCTTTACTATAATATTTTTGGGAGGTATACCATGTTTTACGAGATTTCCCCTTATGAGATTCAAGATAACGTATTCAAGGCCATTGACAAGGACTGGATGCTGATCACGGCAGCCAAGGACGGCCGCCCCAACTCCATGACTGCGTCCTGGGGTTCTCTGGGCATTCTCTGGAACAAGCCCATTGCCATCTGCTTTGTGCGCCCGCAGCGCTATACCTACGAATTCTGTGAGAGCGCAGATACGCTCTCCCTGACCTTTTTTGACGAGCAATGGCGCGACGCGCTGAAAATCTGCGGCAGAAAGAGCGGCAGAGATATCGATAAATACGCAGAAACAGGCCTGACACCCGTATTTGACGGCGACACGCCCTACCTTGCCCAGGCGCGCATGGTGCTGATCTGCAAAAAGCTGTACGTGGACGACCTCAAGAAGGCCAACTTCCTCGATCCTGCGCTGCTCAAGAATTACCCCATCGACGACTTCCACCGCGTCTATATCTGCGAGATCACCAAGGTGCTGGTGAAGGAATAACATCCGGCGGGGTTTCCACCATCCCGTACGGTTTGCTCGTAGGGGAAGATATTATCTTCCCGCACGCAAACAGTTTTAGAACGCATCATCCGTACGCCATCCTTGCACATCGCGTACGGGAAAGTAATACCTTCCCCTACGTTCACATGGTGCATACCAATCATCCAACGAAACGGAGAAAAACCATGAAACTACTCATCGCATCCGATCTGCACGGCGGTGCGGACGCTTGTGCCAAGCTGTGCGACATTTTTGCCCAAAGCGAAGCAGACAGGCTGATTTTGCTTGGCGACGTGCTCTATCACGGTCCGCGCAACGATCTGCCCGACGGCTATGCACCCAAGGCGGTCATCCCTATGCTGAACAACCTTGCCGACAGAATTCTCTGCGTGCGCGGCAACTGCGACGCCGAGGTGGACGGCATGGTGCTGGACTTTGACGTGCTGACCGACTCCCGCACCCTCTTTGACGGCGACCTTTGCCTCTATTTGCACCACGGCCACCACGACCTGCCCGCGCTTGCGCCCGGCACGGTGGTGCTGTATGGGCACACGCATATTGTGGAACATCATGAGCAAAACGGGCTTTTCTACTTCAATCCGGGCTCGGTGACCATTCCCAAGGGAGGCAATCCCCCGTCTTACATGCTCTACGAAAACCGAACCTTCACGGCTTACAGCCTTGACGGAGACGTGCTGTTTGAAAAAAGTGTGTAATGCGCGCAAAAAATATAGCGTAACCTCTTGATTTTTCGCGTTTTTTTTGATAAAATTTTTTATATATTTGAATGCAGGATACGCCAAACACGCATCCCTTCCAAGGAGGATTTTTTATGAGCAATATTCGTCCCGAATCTATGGTTCGCATTACCACCCCCGAGCTTGCCAATGCGTTTATTGACGAGCAGGTTGCGCAAATCCGCGCACAGGTGGGTGACAAAAAGGTACTGCTGGCACTCTCCGGCGGTGTTGACAGCTCTGTGGTTGCCGCACTGCTGATCAAGGCCATCGGCAAGCAGCTGGTCTGCGTGCACGTCAATCACGGTCTGATGCGCAAGGGTGAGAGTGAACAGGTCATTGAGGTGTTCGGCAAGGCACTGGATGCTAACCTTGTTTACGTGGACGCCACCGACCGTTTCCTGGATCTTTTGGCAGGTGTAGCCGAGCCCGAGAGAAAGAGAAAGATCATCGGTGCGGAATTCATTAACGTATTTGCCGAAGAGGCCTCCAAGCTCGAAGGCATTTCCTTCCTGGCTCAGGGTACCATTTATCCCGACATTCTGGAAAGCATTAAGGCTGCCGAGGGCAAAAAGGCTGTCAAGTCGCACCACAACGTGGGCGGTCTGCCCGAGGATCTGCAGTTTGAGCTGGTTGAGCCCATCAAGCTGCTGTTCAAGGATGAGGTCAGAGTAGTGGGCGAAGCACTTGGCCTGCCTCACAAGATGGTTTACCGTCAGCCCTTCCCCGGCCCCGGTCTCGGCGTACGCTGCCTGGGTGCCATCACCCGCGACAGACTGCACGCGCTGCGCGAGGCTGACGCAATCCTGCGCGAGGAATTTGACAACGCAGGTCTTGCAGAGACCGTTTGGCAGTACTTTATCGCAGTTCCCGATATCAAGAGCGTAGGCGTCAAGGACGAAAGCCGCTACGAGGGCTGGCCGGCCATCATCCGCGCCGTCAATACCAAGGACGCCATGACCGCCACCATCGAGGAAATCCCCTACCCCGTGCTGCATAAGATCACCGCGAGAATTACCGCCGAGGTCGAGGGCATCAACAGAGTTCTTTACGATCTGACACCCAAGCCCACGGGTACCATCGAATGGGAATAATAAACGCAAGTCGAAAAAGCCTTATATATCAAGGGTTTTCGGCACTCGAAACGAGTTTTTGATACCGTTTTGATACCCAATAGAATCATAAACAACGGCAGGAATGTTAAAAGTTCTTGCCGTTGTTTTTATATGTCGGTGCCGCTTCAGTGGCACCCATTTTACAAATTATTCACAGGAATATTGTCAAATATAATTGACAACACGCTTATATTATGCTACAATCATACTGTCAAATATAATTGACAAGGAGGGACTATGAACGAGAAAATGAAACAAGCTCGTCTTGACAAAAACCTGTCACAAACAGAGCTTGCGAAGAATATTGGTGTATCACGGCAGACGATCAACATGATTGAGAATGATGACTACAATCCTACGATATCGTTGTGCATAAAAATCTGCAAGGCACTCGATAAAACTCTTGATGAATTGTTTTGGAGGGAATGAAGATGTTTTTTGATGAGAGAATTGAAAATCAAAGCGGAAAAATATTCAGAAAAGGAATTATGTTTGCGACAATACTTACTGTGATCTTTACCGTTTGCAAGATTTTGAATTTTCAAGAATTTGTTTTTTGGGATATCTTTTCCTTCTTGGCAGAAGCGACACTTATCCTTTCGGGAACAATCATTTTGCTCTACGGTGAGTTTTTCCGTGGGCACGCCGAGGTAAAAGACGAACGATATTACTCAGAAAAATATGCCTACTATAACAAAGCTGCCAAAACCTTTCTTTTTTGTAGCATAGCGGGCTTTGCGGGTTCAATACTTGTTGAACTTACTCATTCAAGTATGTTCCCCTCGAACTTTCTTTTGATGTATCTTGAACTGATCGGATTTGTATTTATCTCCTACGAGTTCAAAAAGAACGGCATCAACTTTAATTATTCCATTATTGACAAGAATAACAGAGAGTACTATGCTTATGTTTTCAAAGGCATTGGAAAAATGGCATTGCTCGTTGTTGGTATCTATACGCTTCCCGCGATCTATGCGCTTATTAACGGCGGCTGGTCGATGTTCTTTGCGATCCTTTTGATTTGTTTTGAGTGCATCGTTTCTCTCGGAGTCATCTATTTGATTATCTCTTGGATTGAAAAGGTGTCAAGAAACGAGGAGGAGCAAAACGGAAAAATCTACAAATGCCTGCTCATATCATTTTCATTTGTTCTTGTGCTCAGTATTTTGAAGGCTTTTTCTCAAATCTATTATTTCGCCTTCTCAACGGGAGATATACGGCACAATATTCCCCTCGGTCAGATTGCCGCATTCTTCTCTTACGCTAACAAATATTTTGATTATTATATCAGCGCATTTCTTGGTCTGTCTATCGCTACCGCACTCTTTCATATCGAAGGAAAGCCGAGGAAGGTTATTGCGTGGATGACCGGGTATATTTACACTCATATTATATACGGTTTCTTGAATGACGCTATATTCCCATTTATTTCAAGCCTTGACTCAAAGGTTGGCTCTGAGGCAATGGTGATAATGAGGAATTATGCTTACGCCAAAATATATATCTCATATGCGATTGAGGTTTGTTTCGGGATTCTAATGATATTCCTTTTGTATGCTCTTATGAAGCAATACAGATACAAGGCTTGGTTATTTATACTTGGTATCGTAATTGTAGCAATTCAAATCGTGAACTTTGCCTTGCGTCTTGACAACAGCATTGCCACATACACTTCAATAGTGTTCAGCGATGTTTTGCAAATGCTGTTGCTTTCCGGAGCAATGATCACATTAAAAGGACATCAAAAAGAAAAATACACAATAGAATGACGATTGCTAAGGGTGTCGCTGCGGCGGCACCCTTTTGTTCACCTAAAAATCAAAAAAGTATGATATAATAAAGAAAATCCGAAAAACTTTCAAAAAACGTGAGCCATTTAGAAAAAAGTATCGACTATTACTTATGAAGGGCCTTTCAAATAACGACGAAGGAGGTGTGTTATGGAACTTCAAACAAAAGCGAACTCTGTGATGAATGACGAGAAGATCGTTGACCTATATTGGCAACGTGACGAGCAGGCAATCAAGGAAACCGACATCAAGTACAACAAGTACTTGCTTTCGGTGGCGATGAACATTGTCCACGATATGTGCGATAGCGAGGAATGTCTGAACGATACATATATCGGTACTTGGAATGCGATCCCTCCGGCAAGACCCGTGGCATTACAGGCGTTTCTCGGATCAATCATGCGAAGAACGGCAATCGACCGATTCAGAGCAAACAAACGTCAAAAGCGCATTGCATCGGAATTCACGGTTTCGCTTTCCGAGCTTGAAGATTTCATAACAGATGATGGCGATATAACCGCAGAAATAGAAACCAAAGAACTCGCCAAAACCATAAGTAATTTCGTCAGATCTCTCCCCGACAGACAAATGTACATTTTTGTCAGCCGTTACTATATCGCTGATCCCATTTCGACAATCAGCAAGGAACTTGGCTGTAGTGTATCAACTGTCAAACGAGAGATCGAAGCAATCAAAATTGGGCTCAAAAAGCAACTTGAAAGTGAGGGTTATATAGTATGACACAAGAAAAACTCATAGATGCTATTACAGATCTGGATTCGGACATTCTTAACCGTTATTTCGATATGAAAGCAGATCTCGCAACGAAAAAGAAACCGAAAAAGCGCACTTGGGTGAAGTGGGCTTCGGTGGCGGCTGCTTGTATGGTATTAGTTGTTATGGCGACATTTGCTATGCAATATATCCCGACAGAGTATAGTTTGAATTATAGTTATGTAGATGCAAACGGAAGAGAAGCATATATCGCGGATAAAAACGTATGGATTTACTATGTTGATAAGGGCGAGATTGAACGTGAGCGCGTGAAACTTCCTTGCACCGCCGAAAATGTTTTTATTACGTGGAAACATCTTAACACCATCGGTGATGAGGTTGAATTGATCGAATATAAGATTGTCAGCAACGGCAACGAAAGTACCTCGGAGTTTGAGGGACAAGGCGTGGCAAATTATGAGCCGGGCGATTATTTTGTTCTGAATATTACCGTAACAAAAAATCTGCAATCTTATGAAGAATATGAGTTGCTTATTGATTCTCTTGAAAAATCAATGTCTGAGTATTCTAACATTGATTTTGACGAAATCAATGTACTTTTCAACTAAAAAGCCACCCATCAATTTGCGTCATAAGGAGGGAGTGTAATTGACAAAAAAGCGTGTGATTAAAATTGTTATTGCTGTCGTCATTGTTGGCGTTCTTATCGGTAGCTTATCCGTGATTTCCTTTGTTAAATTTGGAACTGCAAATTTTGTGGCTACATCGTATGGATTGTATAAAGTAATGTTTACAGATACAGAATTAGTCGCAATAAGCGATAATCCAACTGTTATTATTGGAAAGCCCAATGCTACGATTGATGAATATGTGTTAGAAAACGGCGGCTATGTCGCAGAGTCAGCTAAACAACTCGGCGCAATGTATATATACAGCAATGGAAATAACGAAGTTCACATTCTGTATTCTACAAACGGCTATTACGCAAAATGGGTATGGCAAGATTAAATAAGCCGCCGATCATTCGACGGCTACCGAACCCCAAGCGGAGTTTTTTCTGCGAGTATATTAAATATAAAAATTTGAAAAAGTTTTCCTAAATGAGTGATGCGAGGGCTTGTTTTCCTGTTATTTAGGGTGAAAGCGCTTTAGAACACACGAAAGGAGTGTGAAGCATGGAAGATAAGCAAATAGTGGATTTATATTGGGAACGTTCCGAATCTGCTATCGCAGAAACCGAGAAGAAGTACGGCA
>JAFVTI010000018.1 GCA_017503325.1 Clostridia bacterium
CCCCGCCCGTGTCATCCCTGCCCGTGTCATCCTGAGCGGAGCAAACAATTGAGTATTGTTTGCGAAGTCGAACCCGACCCAAGGGAGGGCGCGCGCAGCGCGGGATCTACGGGCACAACGTACCCACCCTCGTAGATCCTCAAAACGCTGCAAGCGTTTTGACTTTCAAAAATCAGCAATTTGTTGCAGATTTTTGAAAGTTCGACTACGAAAACATCCACACAGGATGTTTTCTCCGCTCAGGATGACACGAGGGGTATTGCGCTTTTCCCGCTTATTCCGCAGCCCCATGTGGCATCTTTTTTTATCTCCCCCCAAGCCTTGACAAATCGCCCCGATTGCGGTATAATCAAATCAGAAAATTTTATTTCGGGAGGCTACTTATGAACTCTGTATTCCAGCCCTTGGCTCTGACAAAAAAAGCGGTCATTCTGGACACCGATATGGGTCCCGACTGCGACGACGTCGGCGCGCTTGTTACGCTGATCGATTACGCAAAGCAATATGGCTTTGACATTCTGGGCGTTTGCAACTGCACGTCCAACCGCTCGGGTATGGGCACGATCGACGCTGTTGCCCGCTACTGCGGCTACCCTGTCGAGAATCTTGGCCAGTGGAATCAGCCCGGCTTTATGGATGACGAAAGCTGCCACAAATATACCGATGAGATTGCACAGCGCTTCTCCGAAAAGTATGCAAGCGGCACGCTTGCCGTAGCCCCCTCGGTAGAATTCTACCGCAGAACGCTTGCCAATGCACCCGACGACGGTGTGGTGATCATCGTGATCGGTATGCTCAATACGCTCTCCGCGCTGCTTGATTCCGAGCCCGACGAATTCTCTCCCCTTTCCGGTAAAGAGCTGATCAAGGCTAAGGTCAACGCGCTGGTTTCCATGGCAGCCATTTTGCCCGAAGGAAGAGAATGCAACGTACTCAATGACTACAAGGCAGCCGAGAACGTATTTACCAACTGGCCGACTGCTATGTACCTCTCCGATTTCCACATCGGCTGGCAGATCATTACAGGCTATGACCCCGAACAGCCCCAGCCCGCGAATCCTCTGTACGAATCCTATCGCCTTTACACCGCAGGCAGATGCATCAACAGCAGCTACGACCTGACCGCCGTGCAGTTTGCCGTGCTTGGCGAGGGCGAGTTCTATTCCCTGCTGGAGCCCTGCCGCCTGGAATTCTACGATGCGGGCACAGGCACACCCGACGCCACTCGCGCCATCCCCGACCCCGATGGCCGCATCTACTTTATGAAAAAGATGGTCGACGACGCTACCATCGCAGCCGATCTCAACAAGTTCTTGCATAAATATTGATTTCATACAAAAAAACACCGCCCTCGGGCGGTGTTTTTTCGTATTCTACTCAACTCAGTCCGATCAGCGCGTCATTGACCGCTTGCTTGATGCTGTGGGCAAATGCAGGAGTGCCCGGGCACAACACGGTCACGTTGGGGTCGGTGTGCGCTAAAATATGCTTGGCTGCGCGCTTGACCGTGGTGCACGCGGTGATTTTGAGCGTCTCATGCTGCGGTGCGTCCTGCCCCACGTAAATGATCTCCTCGACCGCGTAAGCGTCCTCTGACGCAAATTCCTTATCAAATGCGGTAAGCAATTTTTCATGTGTTCCTTGCACGCACAGCACCACGCGACCGCCAAAGCTGGTTTGCTTTTGGTGCAGCGCACAAAGCAGCGCGCGCACGTCCTCGGCAGAGCTTGCCACGCTGACGATCACACCGGGGCGCACGGTCAGCACGTCAAAGCACAAGGGCACCTCGGCACTTTGCAGACCCGACGCAATGGCCGCACCGGGTAAGCGCACGCCGTCGCGGCGCAAGGCAAAGCAGGCTTCGATGGCGGCAAGTGCCGCTTCAAACTGCACGCTATACGAGGAATGCAGGCGGTATGGGCCTTTGCCTCGGTAGGTAAACTCCGTTTTTGCAAGTGCGCTCTCCTTGACCACAGCCTCGCTCTTGGCAGGCACGGTCAGTCGGCTGCCTGCCGCTGCACAGGCCTGCGAGATCAGATTGTACACCTCTCCGCCCGTAAAGCCTGTGACCACCTCGCGCGTGCCGCGCTTGATGGCAAGGCAAGCATCCTGCGCCTGCTTTTTGGCCTGGGCGGTATCCTTGGTGCCAAAGCCGCACGGCATGACCAAAGTATAGGGCGCGGCTACCGACATGGGATCACTTGCAAGATCGCGCGCGGCCTCGAAAATGATCACGTCGCAGCCATGGCAGCAAAACGCCAGCATGGCAAGTGCGCAGATCTTCTGCTCGCTATCAAAGCTCCCGGGTGCGGATTCGCCCAGCTCCTTTCGCAGGCCGTCAATACCCTGCATGATCTGTTCGGTCAGCTCGCACACCTGCTTGTGGGAGATGGGCTGACCGTCCAAGCGGATACGGCTGCGCAAGTCCTCGGTCTCTTGCCTGGTCATTCTGCCCACGCGATAGCCCGCACAAAGCAGAATGCGCTCTAAGTACGCAGCACGGCATGCGCCGTCTGCGTTATCGCTGACGCAAACCTTGCGGATACCCGCATGGATGCGTCCGAGTCGCATGCAAAGCGAGAAAAAATGCTCCCCGCTTGCCGCCCGCGACTTTTCAGTCAAATATCTTTGTGCTCGCACAAAGGTCATATGCTCTGCCCTCCGATCCTCTCCAGGATCAGCACGCTGTCGGGTTCAATGCGCAACGCACCACTGCCGCGCGTGCCGCAAAGCAGATCCTCAAATTCACCCTTGATCGGCAGCGTAACGGTCTGTTCGTGTCGGCTTGCAACCACCACGATCTCCCTACCCCCGGCACGTCTTGCAAAGGCGATGCTCGATTCGTCGTGATACAAAAACTCAAACGATCCGCCGTCCAGCGCGGGATGCGTGGTGCGCAGCTCACCCAGCTTCTGATAATAAGCCAGCAGCTCGGCGCGCACGGGATCGTCCACGTCGTGCCAAGGCATGGGCATGCGGCAGAAGGGATCTCTTGCGCCCTCCAGCCCCAGCTCGTCGCCGTAATACAGCGAGGGAATGCCAAACACGGTATATTGCAGTGCTGCCGCGATCTTGACAAGATTCATGGCCTCGGCACGCTTTTCCGCGCTCAGGCGATATGCGGCAAGACTGTCGTTGCTCTTGTCCAGATCCTCCTCGGAGCTGCCAAGCATGGTGATAATACGCTCGGTATCATGCGTGCCCACCAGATTCATCAGCGCATGGCAAACCTCTTCGGGATACGAAGAATACAGCTCGGTCAGCACGTGGTAAAGCCCCTCTGCATCGCGATAGCGGATAAAATCCAGAATTCCGTTGCGCACGGGATAGTTCATAACGCTGTCCAGCTGCTTGCCCGACAGATATCTGCGGCGCTTGGAATACGCGATCTTATCGGCGGCGTTTTCCCACACCTCGCCGATGACCACGCACTCACCGTCGCTCTCATCCTTGACGGCTGCGCGGAACTCGTCCAAAAATTCGTTCGAAAGCTCGTCTGCCACGTCAAGTCTCCAGCCGCCGATGCCCATTTTGACGTACTTGCGGGCAATTCCCTGCTCGCCCGTGAAATATTTGCGGCAGGACTCTGTGGTATGGTTAAGTCTTGGAAGGATCGGGATGCCCCACCAGGAATCATACTCATCGGGATAGGAGCGGAAGCTGTACCAATCGGCATACGGTGAGGTGGGCGACTGATACGCGCCAAGCTCCTTGTACTTGCCGTAGCGGTTGAAATAGCGGCTGTCGTCGCCCGTATGATTGAACACGCCGTCCAGGACCACGCGCATCCCCTTCTTTCTCGCCTGTGCCAAGAGGTGTTTGAATGCATCGTCACCGCCGAACATGGGATCGACATGCTCGTAATCTCCCGTGTCGTATTTATGGTTGGAATACGCTTTGAAGATCGGGCTCAGATAAATGACCTTGACGCCCAAGGACTCCAGGTAATCCAGCTTTTCGGCCACGCCCCAAAGGTTGCCGCCGAAAAAGACGTTATTGGAAACGGGCGCCCCCGGATAAGGCGCATACTGCGGAACGCCGTTTTCCCAATCGGGATCGATCTCGGCGTCGTCACGCGTGCCCACAGGCCCTTGCCCGCGGCAGAATCGGTCCACGAATATATGATACATCACGCCCTTGCCAAACCAGGACGGGGTGTGATAGGTGTTTTCAAAAATCAAAAGACGGAATCTTGCTCCCGAAGAGCGGGACAGATAAAAGTCCACGTTGTTGATGCTCTCGGTAAACATGGTATCAAAGCCCTTTAGAAACAGGAATTCATAGTAGAAAAGCCCGCTTAGCTGCTCCGGGCAGCACAGTGCTTTGGTATCCAGCTCAACGCTGTACACGGTATCGGTTTCATTTTGGGTGTAGACTGTCATGGGAACGTCGTAATCCCCACAGCCATCGCGGTTGCCTCTGAGCACAACACCGCTCTCACCAAGCGTGCGCGGCACGTGCAAAAACACCTCAATGACAGCTCCGTACGCAAAGGCACTCTTACGCGTCACGTCCGCACCTTTACAATATTTATACATTCTGACACCGTTTGATTGCATAATTGCCTCCAAAAAAACAAGATTGCGGGGTTGCCGTCTTTTGGGCGACAACCCCGCATTTGCGATAACGATTACTTCAAGGGCTGGATATGCCAGATATTCTCGGCATATTCCTTGATCGAGCGGTCTGCGGCAAAGTAACCGCAGGCTGCGGTATTGAGCAAAGAGCGGCGAGACCACTCAGCGCGGTTTGCATAGTCCGTGATCGCCTGCTGATGCGTCAGACGGTAGGATTCAAAATCGGCCAGACACATGAAGGGATCGGCAACGCCGTTGCCCGACAAGAGGTAGGTGGCAATATCCGCAAAGGACTCACCCGCAAAGCCAACCGACAGGAAATTGACGATCTTTTCCAAACGCTTGTTGTTTGCATAGAACTCTGCAGAGCGGTAGCCGCGCAGCCAAAGCTCTTCCACCTCGGCAGCGGTCAGGCCGAAGATATACATGTTCTCGTCACCCACGGCATCCAGCATTTCAATATTCGCGCCGTCAAGCGTACCGATGGTCAGCGCACCGTTGATCATCAGCTTCATGCAGCCCGTACCGCTGGCCTCTTTGCCTGCCAGAGAGATCTGCTCACTGATATCCGCGGAGGGGATCAGGATCTCGGCTGTGCTGACGTCGTAGTTTTCAAGGAATACCACGTTAAGCTTCTCCTTGATCTTGGGATTCTTTTCAATATCCTTACTGATCATGCAAAGCAGCTGAATGATGCGCTTGGCCATCTGATAGCCGGGAGCAGCCTTTGCACCGAAGATATAGGTCTGGGGCGTAATATCCAGATCGGGATTCTCACGCAGCTCTAAATAAAGGCCAATGATATTGAGCGCGTTGAGCAGCTGACGCTTGTACTCATGCAATCTCTTGATCTGAACGTCGTAAACGCTGTGCGTATCCAGCTTCTGACCTGTCTTGCGGTACAGGTGCTGCGCAAAGGCAACCTTGTTTGCATGCTTGATGTCACGGATGCGCTGCACAACGGCTGCATCATCCGCAAATTTGGCAAACTCGGCCAGCTCCTCGGGGTTATGACGGTAGCCCGTGCCGATACACTCATCCAGAAGTCCGGCAAGCTTGGGGTTGGAATAGCACAGCCAGCGGCGGTGTGCGATGCCGTTTGTCACGTTGAGGAACTTCTCGGGATACATCTTGTAGAAGTCCTTGAACACGCTCTCGGTCAGAATACCCGAGTGCAGCTTGGAAACGCCATTGACGCTATGGCTGCCCACCACGCAAAGATTTGCCATTCTGACCTGACCGTATCCTACGATGCTCATCTTGGAGATGCGCTGCCAGTTGCCCGGGAATACGTTCCATGCCTCGCGGCAGAAGCGCTCGCTGATCTCCTTGATGATGGTGTAGATTCTGGGCAGCTTGAGGCGGAACAGATCCTCGTTCCAGGTCTCAAGTGCTTCGGGCATAACGGTATGGTTGGTATAAGAGCAGATCTTCTTGACCATATCCCACGCCATATCCCAAGGATAGAAATATTCATCCAGCAAAATTCTCATCAACTCGGGGATGCAGAGCGCGGGATGGGTATCGTTGATATGGATCGCAACCTTATCGGGCAGGTTGGACAGCGTGCCGTAAACCGCCATATGGTCGCGAATAATGCTCTGGCAGGATGCAGAAACCAAGAAATACTGCTGCGTCAGACGGAGCAGCTTGCCCTCGGTATGGTTATCCGAGGGATAAAGCACCTTGGTAATGGTTTCCGCCTGGGTGCTTTCCTGCATTGCCTTGGCATACTGGCCCTGCGTAAACAGACCCATGTTGAAGTTCTTGACGTCACGTGCGCGCCACAGTCGCAGCTGGCTGACCGCCTTGCTGTCCGCGCCCGAGATCATCATGTCGTAAGGAACGGCTTCAATCTCTTCGGCATTTTCATAAACGACCTCCATGCGGCCATCCTTCCAAAGCTCTCTGACGTGACCGCCAAAACGCACGTGGAAGGTCCTGTCGGTTCTGGGCACCAGCCATACCTCACCACCGGGCAGCCATACGTCAGGCAGCTCCACCTGAATGCCGTCTACGATCATTTGCTTGAAAAGACCGTATTCATAGCAGATGGAAAAGCCGGTTGCGGGATAATCCAGCGAGGAAAGAGAATCCATAAAGCATGCAGCCAGTCTGCCAAGGCCGCCGTTGCCAAGTCCTGCATCCGGCTCGCAGGTATACAGGTCGTCCAGAGCAAAGCCAAGCTCACCGAGCGCCTTTGCGTATTCCTTGTCAAGTCCTAAGTTGCACAGGTTGGTTTTGAGCGATCTGCCCAGCAGGAATTCCATGCACATATAGTAAACGCGCTTGGAGCCTTGTCTGTTTACCTGCTTTTTGAAATCGCCTCTCTTCTCTGTCAGAATATCTCTGACGGTCATGGCGGTTGCTTTATACATCTGTTCGGTGGTTGCTTCAGAGGGCGTGCACCCGAAATAGCGGGAAAGCTTCATGGTCAGATCGTCTCTGATCCTTGCCGCCGAGGGTCTGTAGTCTATCATTGGTTTAAGAATCCTTTCTTAGGGTATAAATCGAAATAATTATTTAAGCTCGTCGTACATCTCCAGGTACTTGGCTGCGGATGCGCTCCAGGAGAAATCGGTGCGCATGACCTTGGCAACCAGCTTTTTCCACTTGGCAGTCTGCTTGTACAGATCAATTGCCGCGCAGGTGCGCTCGTGCAGCTCTGCTCCGCTGTAGCCTGCAAAGGTAAAGCCATTGCCCAGCATCTCGCCGTCCTTTTCCCAATAGGGCTTGATCGAATCGTAAAGGCCGCCGGTCTCGCGAACCACGGGAACGGCACCGTAGCGGGATGCGATCATCTGAGAGAGTCCGCAGGGCTCGCTCTTGGAGGGCATCAGGAAAATGTCGGTCGCCGCGTAAATGCGCTTGGCAAGGTCGCGGTCGTAGGTCAGAAGTGCTGCCACCTTATCGGGATAGCGTGCAGCCAGGTCTGCAAAGAAGCGTTCAAATCTCTCCTCGCCCTTACCCAGCACGATCAGCTGGACGTCGTTTTCAGCAACCAGCTTGTCAGCGATCTCGCTGATCAGATCAAGGCCCTTATGCGCTGCCAGACGGGAAATGACGGCAAGCACCGGCACGTCCGCACGCAAGGGCAAGCATGCCTCTGCCTGCATTGCCTCCTTATCCTTTGCCTTGCCCGAAAGACGGCGCGCATCAAAGGTGGAAACAAGGCCCGTATCCTTAGCGGGGTTGTAATAATCGTAGTCAATGCCGTTGAGAATGCCTCTGAGCTTGTAGCTGTTCTGCTCCAGCACAAAGTTGAGTCTGTGCGCATACTCGGCAGTCTTGATCTCCTCTGCGTATCTGGGGCTGACCGTGGTGACGGTATCGGCACACACAATAGCAGCCTTCATCAAATTCAGGCAATCGTCGTAGCGCATCAGCGAGGTGTGCTCCACGCCAAGCTCAAAAACGTCGCTCAGAATCGACATATCGTATTTTCCCTGGTACTCAATATTATGGATGGTAAATACGCTCTTCATGTGCTCGTAAGCGGGAAGATTGCGATATCTGGTATTGAGGTAGACTACCGACAAGGCAGCCTGCCAGTCATGTGCATGCAGCACGTCGGGATACCAGTCGATCTGCGGCATCATTTCAAGCGCAGCCTTGCAGAAATATGCATATCTCTCACCGTCGTCAAAATTGCCGTACAGCGAGGGACGGTTGAAATAATAGTCATTATCGATAAAGTAGAAGGTCACGCCGTCCTTGACAAGCGACTTGACACCGCAATACTGGTTACGCCAAGCAAGGTTGACACGGAATTCGGCAACCTGCTCCAGCTGGTCTCTCCAGGTCTTGCCCATGGCACCGTACAAAGGGAGCACCACGCGTACGTCCACGTCCTTGCCGCCCTTTTTGCGAATGGCAGCGGGCAGCGAGCCCAGCACGTCACCAAGTCCGCCCGTAGCGGCAAACGGCATTGCCTCTGCGCCGACAAATAAAATCTTTTTCATCACAAAGCCTCCGTGCAAATCAGATCGCGCCGTTCTTACCGATATAGAAGGGCATGGTCTCGCAGCCGGAAAGCACGCGGCCGTCCTTGATCATGACGTTCTTGTCGGTAATGACGCAGTTGAGCGTTACGTTTTCGCCCGTGTAGGTATCCTGCATGAGAATCGAGTTCTTGACAACGGTTCCCTTGCCTACCTTAACGCCACGGAACAGAATGGAATTTTCTACGGTTCCCTCAATCACGCAGCCGTCAGCCACCACGGAGTTTACGATCTTGGCGTCACCGCAATACTTGGTGGGAGCGGAGTTACGAACCTTGGTCAGGATGGGTCTGTTCGGAACGCCCCAGATTCCCTTACGTGCTTCTTCATCCAGCAGCGCCATGGAGCAAGCGAAATAGCCCTCCATCGAGCCGATCTTGGCAAACACGCCGTCGTATGCGTATGCGCGGTAGTTTGCGCTCTCCAGCGATCTTGCGATCACATCCTTAAAAAAGCTGGTATAGCCGTGAGACGTAGCCTCCTGCACCACGCTCTGCAGATAGGTGCGGGTAGCAACCATGATATTGGTGCTGATGGTGACCTTACCCTCGGTGGGATGCATTTCGGCAAAATCGGTCACTCTACCGCTCGCGTCTACCTCAACGACCGGGACGGTGCCCTGTACGGACAGGGTGCCTGCATCGATCACGGTGGTCACGAAGGTCAGATCCGCGCCGCTCTTTTCATGCGCTTCAAGCACTGCCTTGAGGTCAATGTTGCAGATAATGTCGCAGTCGGACATGACGATATAGTCCTCGGAGCAACGGTTGATAAAGTTGAGCGCACCCTTGAGCGCGTCCATTCTGGAACGGTTAACGCCGGGGGTAGTGGTATCAAACATGGTAATATAAGGAGGCAGAATCTTGATGCCACCCGAACGACGAGCCAGATCCCAGTCCTTGCCGTTGCCGATGTGATCAAGCAGCGACTGGTAGTTATAATGAGTAATGACACCCACCTTGGTGATATCCGAGTTGACCATGTTGGAGAGTGCGAAGTCGATCAGGCGGTATCTGCCACCAAAGGGCACGGACGCCATGGTACGCAATCTGGTCATTTCGGCAATATTCTTATCGTGTGTATTTGCAAAAATCAATCCTGCTGCAGTCATTGTTTCGTCCCCCTTTCTTAAACCTCGGGAATCATGGCGCCTGCTTCAACGCGCGCGCCGTCCTCGACGGTTACGTCCTCACCGATCACGGCAATTCCCTTAGCTGTAGCCTTATCCTCACCGATCACAGCGCCCTTACCGATGGTCACGCCGGTATCAATGATCGCATAAGATACCACGGCGCCCTCACCGATCACAGCGTCGCCCATCAGCACGCTGTCAGTCACGACAGCGCCCTTTTCGATCTTGACGCCTGCACCGACCACGCAGTTACGGACAGTACCGTAGATCTCGCAGCCCTCGGTAATGTTGCAGTTTTCGATCACAGCATCCTTGCCCACAAACTGCGGTGCAAGTGCCTGGTGACGCGCGTAGATACGCCAGGATTCGTCACCCAGGTTGAGCTCGGGATTCTCGCCCAGCAGATCCATGTTGGCCTCCCAGAGCGAGGAAATGGTTCCGACGTCCTTCCAATAGCCCTCAAAGGGATATGCAAACATCTTCTCCCCTGCTGCAAGCATGTTGGGAATGATGTTCTTACCGAAGTCGTTGGAGGAGCCGGGCGTATTCTCATCGGCAATCAGATAATCATTGAGCTTCTTGCGATTGAATATGTAAATGCCCATGCTCGCCAGATTGGAATCGGGATTCTTGGGCTTTTCCGAGAACTTGTAGATCGAGCCGTCAGAGTTGGTGCTCATGATGCCAAAGCGGCTGGCCTCCTCCATGGGAACTGCCAGGACTGCAATGGTACAATCCGCACCCTTTTGCTTGTGGTATGCAAGCATTTTGTCGTAATCCATCTTATAGATATGGTCACCCGAGAGGATAAGCACGTACTCCGCATCGTAGCGGTTGACGAATTCCATATTCTGATAGATCGCGTTTGCCGTGCCCTTATACCAATCGGCACGCTTTTGTCCCTGATAGGGAGGAAGGATCTTCACGCCGCCCCATGCGCGGTCCAGATCCCAAGGAAGACCGTTGCCGATGTACTCGTTGAGCACCAGCGGCTGGTACTGGGTCAGAACGCCGACCGTGTCAATACCCGAATTGACGCAGTTGGAGAGGGGGAAATCAATGATGCGGTACTTACCGCCGAAGGGGACTGCGGGTTTGGCTGTCTTGGTGGTCAGCGCGTAAAGACGCGAGCCCTGGCCGCCGGCGAGCAGCATTGCGACACATTCTTTTTTCTTGAACATAAAAACCACTCCTTCGTAAATTATAGGTTTCCCGACTGTGGTCGGGTTAATATAGATTATCTTTTACGGCCCTGCCGTCAAAAAATAACGAAAATTAAGTGCGACCCGGCTTTCTCGTCGCGCGTTTGCGCACACAGCGCAGCACAGTGACGCCAAGCGGAGGCACGCGCAAGCGAACGGCGTGCTTGCCGCCCATCTGCTCCGAGCGGAACTGTACGCCCGTATTGGTCACGCCGCTGCCGCCGAAGGCGGTATCGTCGGTATTGAAGACCTCTGCATAGGTGCCGTCTGCGGGAACCTCAAGTAAAAAGTCCTCGTAGGTCACGGGCGTGAAATTGAGCACCGCGATCAGCTCTCTGCCGTTCTTATCGATGCGGCGGAAGCTGGTGATGCTGCGATCCTTATCATCCGCATCGATCCATTTGAAGCCGTCAAACGAGTCGTCCACCTGCCAGAGCGCAGGCTCGGCAAGATAAAACGCATTGAGTGCCTTGACAAATGCCTTGTGCTTGCGGTGCGTAGCGTACTCGTCAAGCAAGAACCACTCAATCTCACCCTCATACGCCCATTCGCGGAACTGGCCGATTTCATTGCCCATAAAGGTCAGCTTTTTGCCGGGATGCAGCATCTGATATGCCGCAAACAGTCGCGCGCCCGCAAACTTTTTCCAGTAATCGCCCGGCATCTTGTCGATCAACGACTTTTTGCCGTGCACCACCTCGTCGTGCGAGATGGGCAGCACGAAGCGCTCGTTGAACGCAAACATCAAGGAAAAGGTCAGTTTGTCGTGGTGATAGGCACGGTACAAGGGATCCTTTTCGGCATAGAACAGTGTGTCGTTCATCCAGCCCATGTTCCATTTGAGGTGGAAGCCAAGTCCCTCGCGGTCCTCCCCCGTGACGTGCGGGAATGCGGTGGATTCCTCGGCGATCATGAGCACGCCCGGACACTCGCGGCGCATATGCGCGTTGAGCTTTTTGAAAAAGGCGATGGATTCCAGATTTCGGTTGTCGCCGTGCACGTTGGGCAGCCACTGGCCCGAATCACGGTCGTAATCCAGATAAAGCATGCTGGTCACAGCGTCCACGCGCAGACCGTCCGCATGGAATTCCTTTGCCCAATAGGTTGCGTTGGAGACGAGGAAGGATTGCACCTCTTCCCTGCCCACGTCGAAGCAGCGAGTGCCCCAGCCGCGGTTCTCCATACGGTCCATGCCTTGATATTCGTAAAGCGGCCTGCCGTCAAATTCGTAAAGGCCGTAAGCATCCTTGGGAAAATGCGCGGGCACCCAGTCAAGCAGCACGCCAATGCCGCTTTGATGCATGGTGTCCACGAAATAGCGGAAATCGTCGGGCGTGCCGTAGCGCGGCATGGGATTGTAATATCCGCAAACCTGGTAGCCCCACGAGCCGTCAAACGGATGCTCCATGACAGGCATCAGCTCGACGTGGGTATATCCCATATCGGTCAAGTAAGGTGCCAGCAGATCTGCGATCTCCCGATAAGAGAGATACGTGCCGTCCTCGCGCCTGTGCCACGAGCCAAGATGCATTTCGTAAATGTTCATGGGAGATTGATAATACCGCTCGGCAACCTGTCTGCGTCGGCGCATCCAAGCTGCATCCTGCCATGCATAAGGCTCTGCCTCCCAGATACGCGAATTGGTACCGGGTGCGGGCTCGGAATAGCGTGCATACGGGTCAGCCTTCCAGATGCGACGCTCACCCGAGGCGATGCAGAATTTATAGGCGTCTCCCGCCTTTACGGCATTCGGTGGCAGCACGGCCTCCCAGATGCCGGCTTCGGAAATCCGTTCCATCGGACACGTCAGCTGCCAATCGTTAAAATCGCCGCTGACCCAAACGCCGTCTGCGTTGGGGGCCCATACGCGAAACGCATAGCCGTCATCCATCCGATGCGCGCCAAGATAATGATATGCATATCCTGCCGTTCCCTGGTGGAACAAATATCGATCCAACTCACCGTATTTTGTTCCCATTTCGGTCGCCACCTCCCATCTTCACACAGCCATGTGTGAATTTTCTTTTAATCTACCTTAAATTATATCACAATCTTCCCGATATGTCAATGTGCGAAATATCGAATTCCTCTTAATATCGTACAAATTTCAAACGCATTTGTGGTCATATTGTACATATTTTTCCCATTTGTGAACAAGAATTCAATAAACGTTCAAAAACGCATCATTTTCTTGACACCGGAAGATTTTATGATATAATGGTAGTATGTATGAAAATCCACTTATGGGAGGATCAGGTTTTGATCGAGGTAAAAAATCTTACCAAAAAATACGGTGCGAATACCGCTGTTGACGACGTCAGCTTCAAGATCCGTAACGGCAGAATTTACGGATTCCTCGGCCCCAACGGCGCAGGAAAATCCACCACCATGAATATCATCGCGGGCAGCCTTGCCGCCACGTCCGGCTCGGTGCAGATCAACGGCTACGACATCTGCAACGACCCCATTGAGGCAAAGAAGCAGATCGGCTACCTGCCCGAAATTCCCCCGCTCTACTCGGATATGACTGCCTTTGAGTATCTGCATTTCGTGGCAGAGGCCAAGGGTGTAAAGCCCGCACGTGCCCAAAAGCAGGTCAACGAGGTCATGGAGCAGACAGGCATTGCACACATGAAGGACAGATTGATCTCCGGCCTCTCCAAGGGCTACAAGCAGCGCGTGGGCATTGCACAGGCCATGCTGGGAAATCCCGACGTCATCATTCTGGACGAGCCCACGGTCGGCCTCGACCCGCAGCAGATCATTGAGATCCGCGAGCTGATCCGCCGCCTGGGACAGACAAAAACGGTCATTCTCTCCAGCCATATCTTAGCCGAGATCAGCGAGGTCTGCGATCACATTATCATCATCTCGCGCGGCAAGATCGTGGCCGACGACACCTTGGAGGCATTGGAGGCGCGCGCAGGCGACGAGACTGTGCTGCGCATGACCATCAAGGGCGAGCGCAGCGGCATTCTGGACGTGCTTTCGGGCTATCCCAGCATCCGCGAGGTCAACGTGCTCAAGGAAGCGGACGGCACGCTGGAGCTTGAGATCAAGCTGCCGCGAGGCGTCGATCTGCGCGACGATTTGTTCTTTGCCATGGCCGAGCGCCGCTATGCCGTGATCAGCACGCAGCAGATGACGGCAAGCCTTGAGGAGGTCTTCCTCTCGCTGACCGACAGAACAGAGGGCACGCAGGACAAGCATGCCTTGCGCGAGCGCAAGCGTCGCGAGAAAATGCTTGGCAACGTCAAGGAGGACGCACCCGCGCCCGAGCAAAACGACTTGGGAGGTGACGCAGAATGAGTGCGATCTATAAACGCGAGCTACGCTCTTATTTTGGCAGCATGTACGGCTATATATACTTAGCCTTTACACTTTTGGTCATCGGCATCTATATCACCACGCACAATCTGCTGGGCGGTACGGCCGAAATGTCTTATACCTTCTCGGATATGGCGTTTATGTCCATATTCCTGATCCCCGTGCTGACCATGCGCTCCTTTGCCGAGGAGCGACGCAACAAAACCGATATGTTCCTGCTTTCCTTGCCCATCAAGCCGGTTTCCATCGTGCTTGGCAAGTATTTTGCCATGCTGAGTGTATTCGCCATTCCCGTGGCGGTACTGAGCATATTCGGCCTTGTTCTGCGCCTGTTCTCAAAGGGCTCTGCGCTGCTCGGCTCGCTGGGTGCTTCGCTGGCTGCGGGCATCTCTTACCTGTTGCTGGGTGCTTTGCTGATCGCCGTTTGCATGCTGATCTCCTCGCTGACTGACAGCGTGGTCATCGCAGCCATCGGCGGCTTTGCAGCCGTGCTTTTACTGTTTGGCATGGACTATTTGGTGGTCATTGCGCAGTATCTTGACGTGCTGTTTGCAGAAAAGGCGGCTGTCCTTTCCTTTGTCGGCCTGATCGTTCTGCTTGGCCTGTTTGCATTGGCCGCAGGCCTTCTTTCCGAAAGCGCACTCGTGGGCATGATCACGGCAGCCGCCACCGTCATTCCCCTGTCCGCCGCGTTTGCCATTTGGAACGACGCGTTTGCGGGCCTGTTTGCCAAGGTGCTGACTCGCCTTTCCGCTTTTGCAACCTTTTCCGACATGACGTTGGGGGCATTCAGCCTGAGCGGCCTTGTATTCTTTGCATCCGCCATCTTCTTCTCGGTATATCTGACCGTACTGATGCTCGAGAGAAGACGCTGGAAATCTTAACGGAGGTGACTTGATATGAACGAGCAAAACAAGCAGAAGATCAAGCGCTCCGTCAGAGGAACGCGACTGGTGGTCGTCACCGCCGTCATCCTGGCAGCCCTGGTGCTGCTCAACGTAGGAGTGGGACTTTTGCCGCGCGCATGGACCAACTTTGTGGCCGACTCCAGCGACGCTTTTTCGATCAGCGCAAAATCCAAATCCTTTTTCAGATCCCTTGACAAGGACGTGACCGTTTACTACATCTACGACCCCGAGGAAACCTACGATTACGAATATGCCGCCAAGTTCCGCGTCATGCTTGACAAGTACGCGCGCCTTTGCGACTCGCTGACCCTGCAATACGTAGACGTTTCCGACACCGAATTTATTACCAAGTACTACCCCGGTCAGCTGATCGGCTCCAGTCTGATCGTGGAGAGCGAGGACAGATTTGACGTCATTACCTATGACGAGCTGTTCAAATACGCCTTCCCTGCCGACGGCGCGCTGCTTTCTTACGCGGATTTCGTGACTGTGATCAACGCCTGGATGAGCATTGCCGAAAACTACGCCCAAACCTACGGCCAGGAGGCAGCCGTTGCCTATGCCGACCAAGTGATTGCGCAGTATTACGGCATCACAGGCTTTTACGCAGGCTACTCCGAGATCATGGAGGGCTACAACCGCTACTGGTACGCCGACGCCATGATCACCTCCTCCGTGGACTACGTGACCACCGAGGATATCCCCACCACTTACATCCTGGCAGGTCACGGCGAGGCAGAGCTGCCCGAGGCATTTACCGCCATGTATCTTGACGATCTGAGCATCCGCTACTTCTCTGTCAACCTTGATGCTACCGGTGCCATCCCCGAAAATGCGGTCACGCTGGTGCTCAACGCGCCCAAGACCGACATTACCGAAAAGGAAAAGACGCTGATCGCCGACTTTATCGCAGGCGGCGGCTCGCTGATCCTGAACACCACGCCCGATGCGGCAAAGCTGCCCAATCTGATGTCGCTGATGGGCTCTTACGGTCTTGGCGCGACCGACGCGCTGGTGCTGGACGATTCGCTTACCTATAACCTGTATCTGAGCGGCGGCGAGCAGCCCTCGGACACCCAAGCCGAGACCGAGGCACAGCCCGACGCGCAGGCCGAGGAGGAGTCCTCGGGTACAGAAACAGAGGCCGAATCGGAAACCGAGGCCGTCACCTACCCCGACGATTACCTGTTCGTGCTGCCCGAGAGCAAGCATGAGCTGGTGGCAACTGCGGACAGCATCATTCACATGGCAATGCTCAGCGAGATCTATTCCATGTACATGACAGCATATCAACAATATGAATCCACCGGCAACACAATGTACCAGGCATATGCGCAGTACTACCAGCAGATCTACGAATCCTACAGTCAGAATCCGCGCAACTATCAGGTACTGATTGCGGGCGCACATCCCATTACCGTGACCGAGACCGCCGGCGTGAGCGTCACACCCATCGCCACCACCTCGGATAAGGGCTACCTTTCCACCGATCCCACCGCGGGCACGTACAATATGGCCGTATCCGCGACAATCACAAGCGGTGACAAGACGGGAGGCATTGTGTGGTTTGGCTTTGCCGACAGCTACAGCGAGCAGATCGCCGATCAGCTTTACAAGTACAATTACGGCTTCCTGTACGCCGCCGTGGACTACGCGGGCGGCACGCAGGCCTACTATTCCGATTATACCGAGATTCCCGCCATTGACCTTGGCGGCTCGCTGGACATGCATTGGGTCTGGCTGATCCTGATCGCCGCAACGGGCGTTATCATCCTGCCTCTTGCCACCATCATCACGGGCATTGTGATCTGCATCAGGAGAAAACGCAAGTAAAACAACCTTTCATACCCTACCCGCCGCCGAGCAATCGGCGGTGGGCTTTTGTTTTCGTAAGCCCTTCGGCCAAAAGGCGGGCGATCGCTGATCGCCCGTCCTTGGCACAAACTCATTTTCAAAATGCTTGACAAATTCATAATTATCTGTTATACTGGAAGATGGGTTTTTATGTGTGGAGGAATGCGCGAAAGTTCACGCTACCTATTTGATCAGTATACCATTCGCGCTAAACCTCAACTTGAAATGAATTCCGATCCATTTCAAGTTGAGCTTTCAAAACTTTTCGAGCCGCCAAGGGCGGCATGGAGACTATTATGAAACAGATGTTACCGCGCCTGTGGGGCAACGATACCCTGCGTGCGCGTATCGGAAACGACATATGTGCACACAGACTTTCGCACGCCTATATTCTGGAAGGCCGCTACGGAATGGGCAAGCACACCTTGGCCATGCAGATCGCGGCTGCGCAAAGCTGTTTGAATAAAGACAGCGACGCGCATCCCCTGCCCTGCGGCACCTGCAAGAATTGCAGGAAGATTCTGGAGGGCAAATCCCCCGACGTCATCTTAGTCAGCCGCGAAAAAGGCAAGGCACAGATGACCGTGGACGTGGTGCGAAACTTGCGCACCGACGTGCTCACTCCGCCAAACGATCTGGACACCAAGGTCTATATCATTGAGGATGCACACACCATGAACTCGCAGGCGCAGAACGCGCTGCTTCTGACCTTGGAGGAGCCGCCCGCATACGTGCTGTTCCTCTTGCTTTGCGAGGATGCAGGCAATATGCTGGAGACCATTCGCTCCCGCGCACCCGTTTACAGATTGCAGCCGCTGCCCACGGACACCATCTCTCAATATATCTCCAAAAACGTTCCCGGAAGCAAAAATACCGCGTCCGGCGATACGCTTGAGCAGGTGCTCATGGCCGCTGACGGCAGCATTGGTCGCGCGCTCGATCTGCTTTCCCCCAAGGAAAGCGCGCCCATTTTGGCAGCAAGAGAGGCAGCGATGGAGTTTCTTGACGCTGTTCCCGCCAAGGGAGAGCGCATGCATCGCGCACTTGTGGCCTTTGGCATCAAGCGCGAGGAGGGTCGTGCCGAAATCAAGCGCGACGAGATCACCTACAAGCTGCAAACGCTGATGCGTGCCCTGCGCGACCTGATCGCGCTGCGCAGATGCGATCCCGCCACCGTCTCGCTTTGCTTTTTTACCGACCGCGAGACCGCAGGCGCATACGCCATGCGCTTTGGCACAGAGGAGCTTTTGCGACTGATGATGGCAGTGGACGGGGCGATCGAGAGCATTTCGGTCCGCAACGCCAACGTGCGCATCACCATCTGCAATATGGCCATCACGGCAGGAATTCTTTGATTCGATAAACACACAAGAGGTAATATACATGGAAAACAACCAGCAAAACAATAAAGCACCCGAATCGGGGGCTGCAAAGGGCGGAAACAGACATCGCCCGCATCACCGTCGCCCGCACAGAAAGCCCGAGCAAAAAGAGGCGAATCTGCAGGCAAACGCACAGGCGCAGCCCGAGGCAGCAAGACCTGAGCAAAAGCAGGGCGGTCAGCAAAAGCAGCAGAACAGACAAGGCCAGCAGAATCAGCGCGGGCAGAACCAGCAGGCAGGCAAGCCCGCACAGGATCAGCCCAAGCAGAATCAGCAAAGCCAACCCAAGCAGCAGCCAGCACCCGAGGCCAAGGGCGAAGCCAGAGCAGAGGGCGGCAAAAAGCGTCCCAGACACAGAGGCAGAGGCCGCGACAAGGAAAAGCTGCCGCAGCAAGCCCCGCAAGCAGAATCCGCTCCCAAGACGCCTGCGGACATTTCGATCTCCGAGATCAAGCAATTCGTACAGGAGACCAAGCGCGCACAGCAAGCACCCGCAAAGGAAGAATCCCTTCCCTTGGCGGACGCTTCGATCTTGGAATCCATCCCCACGCATTCCGAACCGGTCTACGCACCCGACGAGGAGCTGACCGAGGTGGTCGGCGTCAGATTCAAGGAAGAGGGCAAGGTGTATTATTTCGCCCCCGGTGAAGCGATGTTTGCCAAGGGTGATCCCGTCATCGTGGAGACCGCACGCGGCCCCGAATACGGTACGATCTGGGTGGCAAACCGCAAGGTGCGCGACAGCGAGATCGTCAAGCCGCTCAAGGAGGTCATGCGCCGCGCAACTCCCGAGGATCAGAAGCACAACCTGGAAAACAAGGCCAAGGAGATCGAGGCCTTCCGCATTTGCGGCGAAAAGATCGCGAATCACGGCCTTGACATGAAGCTGGTTGAGGCGCAGTACACCTTTGACAACTCCAAGCTGCTCTTCTACTTTACCAGCGCGGGCAGAGTGGACTTCCGCGAGCTGGTCAAGGATCTGGCAAGCGTGTTCCGCACCAGGATCGAGCTGCGACAGATCGGTATCCGCGACGAGGCCAAGCTGATGGGCGGCCTGGGCGCTTGCGGCAGACCGCTTTGCTGCGCAACCTTCCTTTCCGATTTCGGTCAGGTTTCGATCAAGATGGCCAAGGAGCAGAGCCTCTCACTCAACTCCAGCAAGATCTCGGGCGTTTGCGGCAGACTGATGTGCTGCTTGCGCTACGAGCACGAGGCTTACGTGGAGGAGATCAAGCTGACTCCCCCCGTGGACAGCGTGGTCAAAACCCCCGACGGCATTGGCACGGTGGTAGAGACCTCGCCCTTGCGCGGCCTGCTCAAGGTCAAACTCAAGGACACCGGCGGCGCACCCATTTCGGTTCACCGCGACCAGGTCAAGGTACTCTCCAGACCCAATCGCAGAGGCGACGAGGACGACGAGGAATAAATTTCACAAATAATTTTTTGACTTTTTTACAAAAAGCTATTGCATTTCCGTACATTTGTGATAAAATGTATGTGTACAATCAAAAAAACTCAAACGGAGGAATTTATCATGGCTTACAAGATTAATGACGATTGCATCTCCTGCGGCGCATGTGCTGAGGAATGCCCCACCAGCGCAATTAAGGAAGGCGACGGCAAGTACGAAATCGACGCTGATGCTTGCATCGGTTGCGGCAGCTGCGCTGACGTATGCCCTGTTGGTGCTCCCGAGGCTGAATAATTCTCCCCAGGAACACAATACATAGCATATTTGAGTTAGGGGTTCGCGTATGCGAGCCCCTATGCTTTTGAGGAGTTTTTATGTTACGTACAAACGAAACCTTGGACGAGGTCAATGAGCAGATCAGGCTGATCCAGCGCAAGGATGGCCTCAGATACGGCACCGACGCCTATCTGCTCTCCGCTTACGTGCGCCCCGTAGCCTCGGCCTGCGCGGTGGACCTTGGCAGCGGCTCGGGCATCATTCCCCTGCTCTGCCTGACAAGAAATAAATACGCCAAGGCGTATGCCGTGGAGGTACAGCCGGATTTTGCCGATATCATTGGCAGAAACGCAGAGATCAACGGCATGAAAGAGCGGCTGATTCCGATCTGCGCAGATCTGCGCGACCTAACCCCCGCACACGTGGGCGGCGAGGTGAGCATCGTGACTGCCAACCCGCCTTATATGAAAACCGGCGCGGGCAAGAGAAACGAGTCCGAGGCCAAATATATTGCACGCCACGAGGTTATGGGCGACGTGGACGACTTTTGCGCGGCAGCCGCGCGCCTGCTCAAGCACGGCGGCAGCTTTTACGTGGTGTGGCGACCCGATCGGCTCTCGGAGCTGATGGAATCGCTCTCGCGCCACAAGCTTGAGCCCAAGCGCATGAGCTTTGTGCAAAGCGACGCGAACGCCGAGCCCTCGATGGTGCTGATCGAAGCAAAAAAAGGCGCGGCGCACGGTCTGCGCCTCTCGCCCGTGCTGATCCTTAGCGAAAACGGCACGCAGAGCAAGCGCGCCGAGCAGATCTATCAAAATTGCAGCTGGAGTGAATCTGATCTATGGAGCATATAAAACGTTTACTGAGCTATACGCGACGCGCACTTGCGGATTACGACATGATCCGCCCGGGCGACAAGATCGCTGTGGGAGTTTCGGCGGGCAAGGACTCGCTGACCCTGCTTTGCGCGCTGGCACATCTGCGCCGCTTTTATCCCGTGCCCTTCCAGGTGGTTGCGGTCACGGTGGACATGGGCTTTGCGGGCGGCATGGATTTTTCGGGTATTCAAAAGCTTTGCGACGAGCTTGAGGTGGAATACCACGTCGTGCCCACCGACATTTACAAAGTCATCTTTGAGGTCCGCAAGGAATCCAACCCTTGCGCACTTTGCGCCAAGATGCGCAGAGGGGCGCTGAATAATTACGCAAAGTCGATCGGATGCACGACCGTGGCACTCGGCCACCACTTTGACGACGTGGTGGACACGTTTATGCTCAATTTGTTCTTTGAAGGCAGAATCGGTTGCTTCCAGCCCGTGACAGACCTGTCACGCGTGGGCATTCGCGTGATTCGCCCCTTGATTTACATGCCCGAGAGACACGTCAAGGATTTTGCGCGCAAGGTAGAGCTGCCGGTCATCGAATCCCCCTGCCCTGCGGATAAGAACACGCAGCGCGAGGAGATGCACCAGCTGATCAACGAGCTGGACAGAAAGAACAAGGGGCTTCGCTACCGCATTTACGGCGCGATCCAGCGCGGCGAGGTGGACGGCTTCAAGCCGGTCGGCGGCATGACAGGCATCAAGGATTGCTCACCGGAAGAGGACGAGTAAAAGGTTTTGACAACCTAACTCACGAAAGTTTTTGCGTCGCTTTTTTCAAAAAGCGACCGGGGTTCGGGGCAGAGCCCCACATAACGCCGTTTTTTTGGTTCTTTTTTTGCGGCTACTTGCTCAAAAAAAGAACGGAAACAATTTCCTCACACAAGCAATAAAGGGAGTTACTTTGCATAAGTAACTCCCTTTTTATTTTGTACTGCGGGAGCAAGCCCCCGCCCTACGGTTGCCCGGATATTAGGTGAGAAAACCGTTTCCGTTCTTTTTGAGCAAGGAGCTGCAAAAAGAACCAAAAACAGCGTATAGAAAGTTTCGCCTCTGCGGAGGCGACGAGGGCGCTGCCCTCGACCTGCCGCCTTTTGAAAAAGGCGGGCAAAAACTTTTATCCTGTGGAAGTGGACCGTTGGGGTGACGGTTGATTCAAGCCTTTACTTCTTCTCAAACCCCTGCACAAAGCCGTTTGTGATCTCGGCCGAGCAAACGTCCCCGCCGATCACTTTCTTGCGCCATACCAGCACGTTGGCATATACCGTGCCCTCGTGACCCTCGTAATTGGTCACCTTGAATGTGTACCTCGTGACCTCCTTGCCCTTGTATCTGGCAAGATCCAGCCCCTGCGCCAATTGAATCTGATTATACCCTGCATAGATCTTGTCAAATTCCGCAGGCACGGTCACGCTCTTGCACTCGATCGACTTGCCCTCGACCTGCCAGCCAAACTGCTCCAAAAATTTCACCACGTCCTGCTCGGTCTTGATCTTGTCATATCTGATGCTGACGCTCTGATCACTCACCTGCCCCACCGAGGTGTCCGCGCTCCCCGCCGTGACGTAGGTCGGCACGAATGCCACAAGCGCGATCAAGCCCACAAGTGCCACGCACACTACGCCCAAAAGCCGTACCGTGCTTGCCTTAAACGAATATACAAACATAAAATTCCCCTCCGACGTAAAGATTTCAATCCATCTTATGCCGAAGGGGATTTAATTATGTTAAACTTTCAGAACGTGTCGCTGATTTTTCGGCGCGTGGCTTGCCACCGAGTGCGCCATGCCCATCATAATGTAAGTTGCCAGCATGGACGATCCGCCGCAGGACAAAAACGGCAGCGTAATGCCGATGACCGGCAGCACCGCTAAGCACATGCCGATATTGAGCAGCGTCTGGAAGAACAGGCACCCGAAAATGCCCGCGCAAAGCAGCATGCCATAGTCGCCTCTTGCGCTATAGCCGATCATGGCCACGCGCACCACCATGCAAGCAAGCAGCGCAATCACCACCGCTCCGCCCACAAAGCCGTATTTTTCGCAAATGGTGGCGAAAATAAAGTCGGTGTGCGAGGCGGTCAGCACCTCATAAAAGCCGCCCTCGTTAAGGCCGATGCCGAACGCACCGCCGTTGACAATGCACTTTTTGCTCAGCAAGGGCTGCCAGCCCTTATCGTCCGGGTCAAGCTCGGGGTTAAAGCCCACGATAATTCTCTTTCTGTGGTACTCCTTGAGCACGTATTTCCAAGCCAGCGGAAAGCCCAACACAGCCGCACCGCCCGCGCCCGCAAAATACCAGAGCGAAAGCCCTGCGCAAAGCAGCATTGTCGCAAGAAATCCCGCGTAAATTAATGCAACACCCAAGTCGCCCGACAGGAAAATCAAGCCTACGATCGCACCCGCGTGCAAAGCAAGCCCGCAAAGCGTCAAGGGGTGGTTGATCTTATGCTTGACCGTCTCCAAATGCTTTGCAAAGGTACAGGTCAGCGTCAGCTTGACAAACTCGGAGGGCTGGATCATAATCTTGCGCTGACCAAGCCTGAGTACCACCAGCCAGCTTTTGTTGGCAGTCTCCATGTTGTCGCCCGACGAGCCAAACAGCAGCGTGACCACTAAAATCAGCACCGAAAATGCGATCATGGGCAGCCACATTTTGTCCAGCACCCAATGGTAATCAAGGTTTGCCACGATCAGCATGATGATATTGCCCACCACGAACATGGCCACCTGCATGACAAGCTTGGATTTTCCGAAGTTTTCCACGGCCGAGAAAACCGTGACAATGCTGATCAGGGATAGCAGCGTGGTGCATGCGAACAAAATCGGGTCAATGTGCCCGAGTATCGCGCGCGTGTATTTGATGATATCACGGAACATGCAGCTCTCCCCTTTCTTAGCAAATCAGGGAATCTGATAAAAACAGATTCCCTGTTGAATGAAAAATAATAATGAGTATCCCACTACGGATATCTGACCGAGAGAAATTGTTTGTGACAAGGCGTACCGCAGCAGGCAAGGCGAAGGCGATCTTGTACGATCGTCGAGCCGCATGCGAGGAACAACGCAGTCACAGACAATTTATCGAAGTGTCAGATTAGTATTGGCGACCCCAGACGACCATATGCTTAGCCTTCTTACCGCAGCATACGCATACGTCGGACAAATGATCCTCTACGAAAGGAATGCAACGGGACTTGACGCCACCGGTCTCATCCTTGAGCTGATCCTCGCATTCCACGTCGCCGCACCACATCGCCTTGATAAAGCCGGGCTTGTTCTGTGCAATGTCGAGGAATTCCTCGTGCGTGGTTGCTACGTAAGTCTTGCTTTCCAGGTTAGCCTGTGCCTTTTCGATCAGCTCGTTGTGTACGGCCTTGAGCATCGCGGTGACTTCCTCTACGATGTTATCAAGAGACACGAACTTCTTCTCGCCCGTGACACGGGAAACCAGCACGCAGCTGTTGTTTTCGATGTCGCGAGGACCGATCTCAAGTCTGACCGGTACGCCCTTCATCTCGTACTGGCTGAACTTCCAGCCGGTGCTCTGCTCACCGTCGTCCACCTTGACGCGCAGGGTCTTTGCCAGCTCTGCCTTGATGGCGTAAGCCTTATCCAACACGCCTTCCTTATGCTGGGCTACGGGAATGATGACGACCTGGATAGGAGCGACTGCGGGAGGAATGATCAGACCGTTATCGTCACCGTGTGCCATGATGATCGCACCAATCATACGGGTAGAAACGCCCCAGGAGGTCTGGTGAGGATACTTAACGGTATTGTCACGACCGGTATAGGTAATGTCAAAGGATCTTGCAAATCCGTCACCGAAATAGTGAGAGGTACCGCCCTGCAGCGCATAGCCGTTGTGCATCATGGGCTCGATGGTATAGGTAGCCTCAGCACCTGCGAACTTTTCCTTCTCGGTCTTCTGACCGATGATAGCGGGGATGGCCAGCGCATCGCGGTAGAAGTCACGGTAAACGTGCAGCATCTTGATGGTCTCTTCCTGTGCCTCTTCTGCAGTTTCGTGCATGGTGTGGCCCTCCTGCCAAAGGAACTCGGAGGTACGCAGGAAAGGACGGGTGGTCTTTTCCCAACGCATGACGTTGCACCACTGGTTGTACAGCTTGGGCAGGTCACGGTAGGACTGAATGATATTGCGATAGTGCTCGCAGAACAGCGTCTCGGAGGTGGGGCGGATGGCCAGGCGCTCGGACAGCTTGTTCTGACCGCCGACGGTTACCCAAGCACACTCGGGAGCAAAGCCCTCTACGTGATCCTTTTCCTTCTGCAGAAGGGATTCGGGGATCAGCATGGGCATATATACGTTTTCATGGCCCGTGGCCTTGAATCTTGCATCCAGATCCTTTTGAATATTTTCCCAGATCGCATAGCCGTAGGGACGGATGATCATGCAGCCGTGCACGCTGGAATAGTCAACCAGCTCGGCCTTCTTGACAACGTCGGTGTACCAC
The DNA here is from genome assembly GCA_017503325.1 of Clostridia bacterium. Lineage (GTDB taxonomy): Bacteria > Bacillota > Clostridia > Oscillospirales > CAG-272 > SVQP01. The sequence goes on from JAFVTI010000018.1 coordinate 25,428, forward strand.
TGACCGAAATCAACGTCCATGGATGTGATCTGTTCAACCTTTTTTTCTTTAGCCATTGTATTGTCTTCCTTGTCTGTATAAATAGTTATTCAATTTATTATAAAGCAAAAGTGAAAAATTGTCAAGTACGAATATCGGTTTTCTCGAAAAATCCATTGTGAAAAATGCACACAAACCGCCACCTTGAATTGGTCAGTTTCCGCAAAAGGTAGAATTTAGAAAATTTTTTCAAAACCTCTTGCATATTGCGTAAATTTGCGATAAAATATACAATGGTAAGAAAGGGATTTCATACCAACCCAATCGTTTCAAAAAAATTATTATAAAACGGAGGAATCCAAAATGTCTGTAAAAGTTGCTATTAATGGTTTTGGCCGTATTGGTCGTCTGGCTTTCCGTCAGATGTTCGGCGCCGAGGGTTATGAGATCGTTGCTATCAACGACCTGACCAAGCCCTCCATGCTCGCTCACCTGCTCAAGTACGACACCGCTCAGGGTCGTTACGACGGTCACACCGTTACTTCCGATGACGAGGCCGGCACCATCACTGTTGACGGTCAGACCATCAAGATCTACGCTGAGAAGGACGCTGCTAACTGCCCTTGGGCTGCTAACAACGTTGACGTTGTTCTGGAGTGCACCGGCTTCTACTGCTCTACCGAGAAGTCCATGGCTCACATCAACGCAGGCGCAAAGAAGGTTGTTATCTCCGCTCCCGCCGGTAAGGACCTCAAGACCATTGTTTACGGCGTAAACGAGGCTACTCTGACCGCTGATGACAAGATCATCTCTGCTGCATCCTGCACCACCAACTGCCTGGCTCCCATGGCTAAGGCACTCAATGATGCATTCCCCATCCAGTCCGGTATCATGACCACCGTTCACGCTTACACCGGCGACCAGATGATTCTCGATGGCCCCCACAGAAAGGGTGACCTCCGCCGTGCAAGAGCAGGCGCTCAGAACATCGTTCCCAACTCCACCGGTGCTGCAAAGGCAATCGGTCTGGTTATCCCCGAGCTCAACGGCAAGCTGATCGGCTCCGCTCAGAGAGTTCCCACCTGCACCGGCTCCACCACCATCCTGGTAGCTGTTGTTAAGGGTCAGGACGTTACCGTTGACAGCGTTAACGCTGCTATGAAGGCTCAGGCTTCCGCTTCCTTCGGCTACAACGAGGATCTGATCGTTTCCTCCGATATCATCGGTATTTCCTACGGTTCTCTGTTCGACAGCACCCAGACCATGGTTGCTAAGATCGACGACGATACCTACCAGGTTCAGGTTGTTTCCTGGTACGACAACGAGAACTCCTACACCAGCCAGATGGTTCGCACCATCAAGTACTTCGCAGAGCTGGCTTAAGTTCTACCGAAATGCAAAATTGCAGAGCGCGCAAGCGCTCTGCTTTTTTGTTGACATTTGGTCATCCCTATGATATTATAAATGCAAGAAAATTTGGGATTGCCAAATATCGCAATATTTATCAATCCTCCGACAAAATCATGTGCTATAATAAAAGCGAGGTGAGATGATGACCAAACGCAAAGAACAAACCCTGCCCATGGCTCAGATAATGCAGGTGATTGAATATATCGAAGCCCACCTGAAGGATGACCGTGAAGGTGTGCTTGACAATGCCGCACTTGCTCGCGTGGCAGGATACTCCGAGTACCACTTTCTGCGCCTGTTCCGCGCCACCGTCTCACTCACACCCGCTGACTACATACGAAAACGCCGACTTACCGAAATTATCCGTCGCATCGGCAACAGCGCACGGCCTATGTCGGATATCGCATTTGAATACGGCTTCAACTCAAAAGAAAATTTCACACGCGCCTTCAAGTCCGAGCACCGCATCCTTCCCACCGAATTCAAAGAAGCAAATTGCTCGCTTCGTCTGTATGAGCCCTTTGATCCGCACCCTGCTTTTCCTCCCCCTGCTGTCTCGTTGATCTATCTTGATAGCTTCACACTCGTCGGCTATCCTTCGGACACCGATTTTCCACCGCACTTTTGGAATCGCTACAACGCGGAAGGACTCTCAGCAAAACTTTCGGGCGGAAAAATCGTCGAGGACTTCGGAGCGATGATGAATAATTCCGAAAAAGGTCGTCTCGATTATTATATTTGCATCAAAAAAGAGCAAGCGCTCGGTGATCTTACGGGAACAACTGAGTTGACGGTTGCCGAGGGCTTGTATGCACTTTTCGATACGACTCCTACGGGACAGCATGAATTTGTGGACACCATCAGGCGCACCTGGGATTGGATTGGTGCTGTGTGGCTACCGCAAAACGGTTATCGACGCACAGGTGGCTATGAGTTGGAGAGTTATGTAGAATCCAGCAAAAAATATTCGGAACGAATTTATATTCCGTTAGAAAAGGAGTAAATTATGCCTACTATTCAAAAAACATTCAGAGAATCCATACCTGCCCTGCGCTTTATCGGCAAGAGATATTTTGAGGTTGGCGGCCATTGGGGCGAATGGTTTTGCAACGGCTGGTTCGATGCGATCGAGGCTGCCATGGGCGGCACCGAAAAAATCACCGCGATTTGGGAGAATGGCGGTGGCTATATCGGCCTTGAACGCCACAAGGACGGCGAGAGATGGCAATATTGGCTTGGCATGTTTGTGCCCGCAGACACCCCTGTTCCAAAGGGTTTTGACTACGTGGACTTTCCTGCCACCGCAGGACTTGGCACTTGCTGGATCTATGGCAAGGAAAGCGAGGTTCATGCGCTTTGCGGCAGCTGCAAGCCTGCGATTTTGGATGCAGGCATGACTATTTGGCACGATGCCGAGGGGGCTGCCTGGTGCTTTGAGAATTGCACCTGCCCGAGATACACCACACCGGACCAAGATGGGAATATCATTCTGGACTATTGCTGGTTTGTGGAATGAGATGAGAGAATGAAGGGCAGAGCGTGCAAGCGCTCTGCTTTTTGTTTGCGAAAGTTCTTGCTGCATGTACGGGCGATCATTGATCGCCCGCACGTGTTGGCGTTGAAAGAGTAACAAAGACTAAGGCGGGAATCAGAACCCATGTTTGCGCCAACGGGCGTTACAAATCGGATACCCATCCTGCGCAAACCTGCACGATGGCGCGAATGCGCCATGTGCGGGGTTCTGATTCGGTGGCTGCGACAAAAAAGAACAAACAGGGGCATTTTATGCCCCTGTTTGTTCTTTTTGGAGCAGGCAACGGGAATCGAACCCGCAGCATCAGCTTGGGAAGCTGAGGTTTTACCACTAGACTATGCCTGCGTACTTGCCTATTATATACCAAACCGAGGAATTTGTCAATCCCATATGGACAAATCCCTCGGTTTTTTATCTTCATTTATCGCACCTGTTCGCGCTTTTTTCTCAAATCTCCACCAACACCGCGTCTCTTGCGGGCACGGTGATCTGTTTGCCCTCCAGGATGCAGACCTCGTCCGCGTCACCCGGATTGACAAAAATCTGTGCGCGCGTGCCGTCCTCGGCCTGCCATGCCGTGGTGTACACGGTCGGGAATGTACAGTTATGTCCGTACCACGCCATAAAGAACTCCTTTTGTCCGCACTCCACGAGCTTCGCGGGGATCATGCGGCCTGCGTGAAGATACTTCCCTGCCTTCTCCCGGTAGAATTTGCAAAGGTTTGCCACAAGGTCAAGTGCCTTGTCTTTATCGGGCAGGCGCGAGAAGTCGTGATTGCCCCAGTTTGTCATCAGCTGCCCGTCGGGCGTCATGACAAGGGTCATCAAGTCTCCCGCCGCAAACGAATATCCCACGCGGTAGCAAAGTGTATCCTGATCGTTGCCGAACGGACAGGACACCTGATTGCCCATGAAATTGCGCAGATATTCGTGATACAGATACGCATATAGCGGCACGGGTGTACCGATGTGATAATTGAGCTCAAAGCGGTTGTCGCTCATGAGCAAGTTGCCCATAAACGGCTCTGCTGCGGCCGATTCGCAGCCAAGCAGCATGCCGCCCGCCTTGCCATTCCATTCGCCAAGCATGCTCTGCATGTTCTTGGTCATCCACGCACCGGGCGCGGGGGGATGGCCGTGGTCGCGGCTGTAACAGAAATACTGTCCGCCGCCGTGATTCTGGTCAAGAATCTGCGCGTAATCAATGCCGCTTTCAAACAAGGGCTCGTACGCAGCCGCCAGGATCTCATACCCCACCTCGGATGCAGGACAAATATCATATCCCTTTCTCTGCCCCGTGCAAATGCGGCTGATGGCCACCTTGCCGTCAGGTCCTGCACACATACCGCGCGTCAAATTCTCGCGTTCGCAGGTCTCGGTGCAGTCGTAATCGTCCACCAAGTTGCTTTTCAACGTATAGCCAAAGCCCGAGCAATACACGCCAAGCAAATCCCCCTCTGCGTGCAGCGCGTCCCTAAACTCGGTAAAATTCTCCGCACCACCAAAGGGCGGCCAGACGTAGGGCGGTGCCCAAGGGGCTGTGCCCTCCCAATGCATCAGCAGCACCAGCAGCCGTGTCTTGGCCTTGGACTTGATCTGCTCCAGAAGCGGCAGCGCGTTGGTATACGGGAAGAGCGCATTCGGACTCATTTCGTCCATATCGTGAATGCCGCGCACGCAATAGGTCACCACCAAGGGGCTTTCCGAATACCACGCGGGCAGCGCGGGGTTTTCCTTGATCTTTTTGACTCGTGGCGGCAAATTTTGCTCAAACCACGCGCGGTAAAGCTCGGCAGCAGATTCCCAACGCCCGTCAATGGCTGTCCATACGATGTCGTAATCCATGCAATAGTCCTGCCCGAAATCCACGCCGCAGAAAAGCCGCATCTGCATGGTAATGCCGCCATTCTCCGCATAAAAGCTGATGCCCTTGACACCGCGTGCCGCATCGTGCGCGCCCAGATACAAGCCCGCGTCCTCCCACAGATACGCCATCATCTGCGAGCAGATCATGTTGGGAAACACGGGATAGCAGCCAAGGCTGGGATATTCGGGCTCCCAATGACGAAAGTCGGTCATTTCTCTGTGGTCGTTATTCGAGATCAGCGCACCCTCGTTGTAGGGCAGCAGAATCTGCCCACCGTCGCCGCTTGGATTGTTCTCCTTGAGCGCAGGCAGGCTGACCATCGGAAAATCGATCCACTCCACAAAATGCTCCGCATCAAGGCCTTGCACGTCGGCGCGCCAAGCGGCACTTCCCTGTTTCTCTGCAAGATGCACGCGCACCGAAAGGTCTGAAACGCCAAAGTCCGAATAGGTCGCGCCGTCCTCGGTCTCGCTGCAAACGCGCGCGTCGGTTGCACACAAAACGGTCGCCGTGCCCTGTGCGTCACGCAGGCGAAGGGAGAACAGCGGAGTGGGTGCGCACACGCGCTCACGCCCGCCAATACAAAGCGAGGTGATCCTTCCCGCGGCAAAATCCACGGTCAAGACCATATTGGAAAGCTGCATGGTAAGCATATTCTTCTCCTTTATTCGGGAATTTTCTGATTGTATTATACCATAATCAACGCCGCTTTGCAATCATACTCTTGAAAATTCCGGATTTTTATGCTATACTTGGGAAAAAGCAACATCATTCCAAGACAGCGAAAGGAGCTTTATGAACAACATAGACCGCAGAGACGCAGAAATGCTTTACATGTTTGACAAGGATACCGCAATGCAAATGAAGCAGGCGCGCCTGCTTCTCAATACACTCAACAAGGCGGACTACACCGATTATGCGACCATTCGCGCAACGGTCAAGGAATTGCTTGGCGGCTCGGATGACACCACCATGATCAATCCGCCCTTTTATTGCGACTACGGCCGCAACATTTTCGTGGGCAAAAACTTTTTTGCCAACTTCAACTGTACCATTCTGGACGTGGCGCGCGTCACCATTGGCGACAATTGCTTTCTCGCCCCCGGTGTGGGCATTTATACCGCAGGTCACCCCATCCATCCCGAGACCCGCAACACGGGCTATGAATACGGTATCGGCATCACGATTGGCGACAACGTGTGGATCGGTGCGCAAAGCGTGATCTGTCCCGGTGTGCGCATCGGAAATAACGTGGTCATCGGTGCGGGCAGCGTGGTCACGCACGACATCCCCGATATGTGCGTTGCCGCAGGCAATCCCTGCCGCGTCATTCGCCCCATTACCAACGAGGATAAGCTGTATTATTTCAAGAAAAGACGGATCGATCCCGAAATCGAGGAAATCTTGAAGCAATAAAGCCAGGAGCCCTGCAAATGCAGGGCTCCTGTTTTTCACATTTGAGTTCCAAGCAGCTGCTCGATCTCTTTTCTCTGCTCGCTTGTGTAGTCGTAGACCGTGGAACTAAACCACTTGTCCTCCACGAAATCCTCCTTGAAGGCGTCCATGACCCCAAGCGCAATGCGCCATTGCGTGCGTGCCTTGTCCTCTTCTCCCATCTCGCGCAAGCGCTTGCCCGCGATGATCAGCATACAGATCAGATCCTCGGCACAAATATTCTTGTGCTTTTGCGCAGATTCGTAGCTGACCTCGCCATCCAACAGCGATGCCATCAGCTCCAGCTTTGAAAAATAGATCTCGGGGATCAGCTCCAGCGTGGGCGCGATCAGCGCGTCCTGTCCCGTCTCCTTATAGCATTCCGCCAGAATGCGGCAGGCATCGTATTTGACGTCGTCCTGCTTGGTGGACTCGATCAGCGTTTTGCAAAGACTGATGACCTCGTCCGCACGCGTGCGGCAATCCATGGTGTACAGGAGATTGTTGAGAATGATATCATTCCCCGGGAATCTTTGCAGTCCCTCGCGCAAAATTTGCTCCGATCTTTCCGGATCGTCAAAGCGGTACTTGTACGCTTCGCGGCAAATCTCCTCCACTTGCTTTTCGGTCTCAAACAAGTTGAAATCAAACAGCTCGTCGGTGGACACGCCGAAAAACGACGCGATTGCGGGGATCATGGTCACGTCCGGCATGGTATAGCCATTCTCCCACTTCGAAACCGCCTGAAACGATACGCCAAGATAATTGGCAAACACCTCTTGCGAAATATTCTTCTGCTTTCTGAGTGACTTGATTTTCTCTCCAAGCTTTATCATATTGTTCCTCCAAATATTATTTTGGATCAGCGCTTATCCTATCTCTATTATAGCAAAGATACGAAGAAAAGCAATAACGCATTTTGAGAGAATTTTTCCCCTGCGGGTTGAAATTGCCTGTGTATCAACATAATAAATAACAGCCCCATGGGGGTGCAAAATTAGCGGAAAAATCCGCACGAAACAAGGGTTGTTTCACTTGGATACGGTCCTTATTTGTTGGTTTATAAGTTGTTGTCGCAGGCGCTGGCGATCACTGATCGCCCCTACAGGGAATTATGTAAGGGGTTTACGATATAAAACCCAAAACAAAGACACTTGTAGGGGCGATCAGTGATCGCCAGCGCCTGCGGCAACTAAATATTGAAAGCATATGCATAAACAAAAGCTGTCTTTTGGTTAAGACAGCTTTGTTTTTTTCGCTTATTTCTCTGCCCCATGGGGCTGTTATTTATTTCATTTGCGGAAATCAATCCTTCTTTTTCACGACAAATGCCACACCGATCAGTGCAACAACTGCAAATGCACCGCTAACAATCCCTTTGCAACCGGACTCTTCAGCCTCGGTCACCTCTTCAGAGGGTGCTTCGGTCTGCGCCTCGGTGGTAGCAGGCTCGGTGGTGATCTCTTCGGTTGTAGGCTCCTCGGTGGTCTCGGTAGCCTCTCTGTCTGCCTCGTACTCGGGAATATCCCAAGGATCATCACGATAGAACTTGATCCATGCAATGTCGACAGACTCACCGGCAATGCCTGTGGTGTTTACAAACGGAACGATGCCCAAGGACACAATCCAGTCCTGCCAATGCTCTTCACCGCTCATTTCAATGTACAGATAGTGCCACTGACCGTCAGCCGTAACGGTTTCAAATGCAGTAGCATCCAGATCATATTCCTTCAAGGAGGTGGACTTATAAATAATACCCATCTCGCTTGCCTTGGTCGAGGTGGTGCGATACTTGATCACAACAAACTTGGTCTCGCTACTTACGCTGACGGGATACTTGTTACCGTAAACGTACGCTTGATCACCGGTTGCGGTGATTCTCATAAAGCTCTCGCCACCCTCGGTGACCTTTTCAACGGTTGCATTGTTGCCGGAGAAGGTATCGATCGCATCATCCTGAGACAAAACGACAAAATCACGCAGATCGTATTCCTTGTCGAGCTCACTGATCTCTACGCGGTCCTCGATCGGAACCTCAACGCCATCGGGCAGACCGTCAAAGGTAATGGTTGCAAAATACTGTGCAGCTTTATTGGACTGTGAGCCGCCGATACCGTGGCAGAAGGACACCTGCTTACATCTGAGGTTATCGCCGTCGCCGCCAACGCTGAGCAGCCAGCACATTCTTGCCTGGTCGCCGTTCTGAACGGTTTCGTCCATATCAAGAGCCAGCTGAAGATTGATTCTGAACTCAATGGTCAATCTCTTGGTGGTCTCGTTGTATTCACCTGCAACGTCCTTGGTATCATCGGGAATATAGTTGCCCAGCCACTTGGTGGTAACACCGGTGTTACCATCGGGGTTGATACCAAAGCCGGTCTCGCTGAACTGTCCGTATTCTGCATCTGCCTGTCCAAGGCCGAACTGCACCGCAGTGCAAGCATACAGGTAAGAAGCACCGTGCACGCTGGGATCGCAGAAATAACCGTCGAAGCAGTCCATGTTGAACGCCATATACAGATACTGGCCGTCCCAGCCCCAGTATGCATCAAAAAAGCCGGGCTTGGCAGCATCCAGGAATGCGTAAAACTCATCAACCGAATTCTGACCGTTGTTGGTACGCATGGAATAGGTCAGATAGTCCTCATAATTTTCAAATCTTTCGTACTCGCCCACGTTGATCTTACCGTCCAGCTCGGGCGTTACGGGAAGATAAGGAACAGTCCACTTGGTGGAGGCAATACCCGCCTCACTGTCGTAAATCTCGTCGATCTTGGCAGCTTCATGCTCATAGTAATCTGCCTGATTGATATAGTCATACTCTGCAGCAGAAACGGTCAGTGCCGAAACGGACAGCAGCATAGCAATCACAAGCAGCAAGGAAAAAGCCTTTTTCATATTGTCGTACCTCTTTTCTGTATTCGGATTGCTCCGTTTTTTCATTATACACAACGCTTTTGACGATGTCAACGCAAAAAATGGATTTTCAGCACATTATCTAACTATTTTTCGTTTTTTTGGGCTACTTCACCAATGCAAAGGATCCCCATAAAACAAACAGCACTTATGCCTTGCGACATAAGTGCTTTTTGTATTACTTATACTTTCTCTTGCGCGCTGCTTCAGATTTCTTCTTGCGCTTTACGCTGGGCTTCTCGTAGCATTCTCTCTTACGGAGCTCGGCAAGAACGTTGGAGCGAGCCATCTGACGCTTAAAACGTCTCAGAGCGCTATCCAGGGTTTCGCCTTCCTTGAGTCTTACTTCTGCCATTATCTATTTCCCTCCCCTCGCGTCGGCCAAGAGTGAATAGGGTGACAAGAGTAATCCGGACTAGCCTCAAAGCCAAAATTTTAGGTGCTTTTCGGCTTGTCGTCCTAGCAAGGTTGGTACCTTGCGTTGTCCTCCGCACCAAAAATCACTCAAAAATTGAGGCTTTGAGGTCGGAGATTTTTTGGCTGACAAATATTTGTCAGCAGCAGGAAAACGCCGAAGATAGTATATGAATACATTCAAGGCGTTTGACGAACTGATGGCGAATATTTGTCGCCAAAAAACCAGTTCGGATTACTCTTGTCACCCTAAAACATAACTTCCGTTATATCCTTTGGTATTATACACCAAACGTTTTGGAATGTCAAGTATTTACGCAAAAGTTTTTTTGCTAATTTATCTGACAACGATATTGACGATCTTGCCGGGCACGGAAATTTCCTTGACAATGGTCTTGCCCTCGATCTGCTCTGCGATCTTGGGATCGGCCTTAGCAGCGGCAATCGCGTCCTCCTTGGAGCAGCCTACGGGCAGCATCACGGTAGCACGAACCTTACCGTTGATCTGAACGGCAACCTCGACTGTGTCATCGACCGTCTTGCTCTCGTCATAGGTGGGCCAGGGCTCATATGCAATGGTATTGTCATGACCCATGATCTGCCAGATCTCCTCGCCGATGTGCGGGCAGATGCAGGACAGCATCTTGATCAGTCCCTCCGCATACTCGCGGGAGCACTTGCCTTCCTTATAGACTGCGTTGACAAAGATCATCATCTGAGAAATAGCGGTATTGAACGCCAGCTTCTCAAAGTCCTCGGTGATCTTCTTGACGCTCTTGTGATAGATCTTTTCAAGCGCGGGTACAGCCTCGTCCACGACGTTGCCCTCTTCGGTAAAGAACGCCCATACGCGGTTTAAGAATCTGCGTGCGCCGTCAACGCCCGCGTCACTCCAGGGCTTGGAAACCTCTAAGGGGCCCATGAACATCTCGTAGAGTCTGAGCGTATCTGCGCCGTAATCTCTGACTACGTCGCTGGGATTGACCACGTACTCGGGGAAACGCTTACCCATCTTGATGCCGTTTGCGCCAAGGATCATGCCCTGATGCACCAGCTTCTGGAAGGGCTCCTTGGTGGGAGCAAGGCCCTTGTCGTACAGGTATCTGTTCCAGATTCTGGAGTACATCAGATGGCCTACCGCATGCTCGGGACCGCCGATGTAAAGGTCAACGGGCATCCAGTGCTTGAGCAGCTCCTGATTTGCAAATTCATCGTTGTTGTGGGGATCGATATAGCGCAGGAAATACCAGCTCGAGCCTGCAGAGCCGGGCATGGTAGAGGTCTCTCTCTTACCCTTGATGCCGTTCTTGTCATACTGCTTCCACTCGGTTGCGTTTTCCAAGGGGGCTTTACCGCCCTCGCCCTTGTAGTTTTCCAGCTCGGGCAAAATCAGCGGCAGCTCCTCGTCGGGCAGCACGTGCACCTCGCCGTCCTCGCCGTGTACCACGGGAACAGGCTCGCCCCAGTAACGCTGGCGCGCAAAGATCCACTCTCTGAAGTGGTAGTTGACCGTTCTCTTGGCAACGCCCAGACCCTCCAGCTTGCAGGTGATGGCCTCCTTGGCCTCCTCTACGGTCAGTCCCGTGAATTCCTCGGAGTTGACAAGGCGATAGCCCTTGCCCAGGTAGTCCTGCTTCTCAAATGCCTTTTCGGATACGTCCACGTGTCCCAGCTTTTCGTCGCCGTCGATGACCTGGATCATATCGATATTGTGCGCGATCGCGTACTCAAAGTCACGCTGGTCGTGCGAAGGAACAGCCATAACAGCACCCGTGCCGTAGCTTGCAAGCACGAAGTCACCGATGAACATGCGCACTTCCTTGCCGTTGACGGGGTTGATGCAGGTTACGCCCTTGAGCTCACAGCCCGACTTGGTCTTGTTGAGCTCGGTTCTATCCATATCGTTCTTCTTGAGCGTTTCGTCGATATATGCCTGAACCTCTTCTCTGTTCTGCACTCTGTCAAGCAGACGCTTGGTCACCTCACCGTCGGGAGCGAGCACCATAAAGGTGATACCGTAAATGGTCTCAATGCAGGTGGTGAAGATGGAAAACTCACCGCCGCCCACGATGTCGAATTTGACCTCCACACCGGTGGACTTGCCGATCCAGTTCTTCTGCATCAGCTTGGTGGATTCGGGCCAATCGATCTCGTCCAGACCCTCCAGCAGCTTTTCCGCAAATGCGGGCTGGTTGATGACCCACTGCTTCATATTCTTTCTGACTACGGGGTAGCCGCCGCGCTCGGACTTGCCGTCGATGACCTCATCGTTGGAAAGCACGGTGCCAAGCTCCTCGCACCAGTTAACGGGCATATCGATATACTGTGCGTAGCCGTCCAGGTACAGCTGCTTGAAAATCCACTGCGTCCACTTATAGAACTCGGGATCGCTGGTCGCGATCATCTTGGACCAGTCGTAGTCAAAGCCCAGCTCGCGCAGCTGGTTCGAAAAGGTCTTGATATTTTCCTGTGTAAAGCCGTTGGGATGATTGCCGGTGGTGACCGCATACTGCTCTGCGGGCAGGCCGAACGAGTCGTATCCCATGGGGTGCAGCACGTTGTAGCCCTGCATTCTCTTCATTCTGGACATGATATCGGTCGCAGTATAGCCCTCGGGGTGGCCTGCGTGCAGACCTACACCGGACGGATAGGGGAACATATCCAAAGCGTAAAACTTAGGCTTCGAAAAATCCCAAACGTCGGTCTTGAAGGTCTGGTTCTTTTCCCAGTACTCCTGCCACTTCTTTTCCACTTGTAAATGCTCGTACTTCATGATTTATATTTTTCCTTTCTGCCGCTGTTTGGGAAGCACCGATCGCCATATCGACTCGTAGGGGCGACCTGCGGTCGCCCGATCTGAGCGGGCGACCACAGGTCGCCCCTACGAAATATCATTTCCCTAACAGTACATAGTTTTCATGATAAAAAACACACCTTTTATTATATATTTCATTTGCCTTTTTGTCAATAGTTTTGGGACAAAAACAAAAGGAGCCGCACAAAACGGCCCCTTGGTGAATTGCAAATTACTTTTTCTTTCTCTTGCTTCGCACGATCAAGACCGTGACAACGACTCCGCCCGTGATCAGCAGCAAAGCCCCCAAGCCGATCAGCGAAAAGCTGATGATCAGCTCGATCGGAATAAAATCGGTCACCTTTTTTACGGGCTTGACAGGATTTTCCGACTCGGAAAGCGTAAAGACCAGCTCGCCGTCCGGAAGTCCGTCACGCTTGAGAATGTAGCCCGTTTCGGTTTTTTCAAAGCCCTCCAGGGAGCTTTCGGTAACAAAATACGGCGTGTTGATCACGATCTCCAAAGCACCAAAGCTTGACCAGGTACGGGCGGGTGACAGCAGATACGTGTAGGTATACACGTCTGGCTCATACCCCAGATCAATTGCGGGATAGAGGGGCGCTGTGACTGCGTTGACCGCGCGTTCACCGGGCGCGAGCTCGATCTGGTATTGATACCAGCGCATCAGGCTGCCGCGAAAGCCGCTTGCATGGCGACCCGCCTCGGCGATGGGATAGCGGTCGTAATGGTTGCGTTCGTCCGTGACCTCTGCAACCGTGGCGTTGTACCAGTCCACCTGTGAAACACCCGAATCCTCACTCCAATTTGACAGCGCGAATTCCTTAAAGGTCATGGTCGCAGTACCCACAAGCTGCACCGAGCCCGCAATCTCTTCCTTGTCCTCCACGCCGCCGTTTTCATACACCTTCCACTCGGGCATGGCGCTAAACGGCGTTCCGAACACGTACAAGTCAAACTCGCGCCCATTCTTGCGCGCACTCGTGCCAATTCGCATTTCCTTATTTTTTTGCGTGTGTGCGCCCTCCTGATCGGGGAAATAGATGCGGTAGGAGCCCATGCCCTGCGGCACGTCAAAGGCAACGTCCGCCGCCCTGTATTTCTCGGTATCCACGCCGCTGACGCGGAAGGTATATTTGGTCACGGTCAGGTCGGGAGAATAGAAATCATCCTGCACGAAGCTGTCCGAAAGCAGGCCGAGATCGGTTTCAAGATCAAACTGGCTACCCCAGAAGGAGAGCGAGTGGCGAAGCGTTTTTTCAATCGGCTCGCCGTCGATCAGAATATCATACTTCTCAGCGTCCACGTGATCCAGGCGCGTGCTCTCATCATAAAAGATTCCGTACTGCGCCTCACACCCGAACGGAAACAGCAGCGTTGCCGTCACGGTCATATCCGAAGGGTTATAAAACGTGTATTCCGCAGTCACCTTGCCGGTGTAGGCAAGAAAATCCTCGACCTCACGGTAGTAGCTTTGCGGGAATTGCTGCAGATCAAAGGTCAGCACTTCCCTTTCCACCACGATGGGGCTGTTGCCGTCCACGATAATGGCGCCCGATTGATCCACGCCCTCCCATTTGGATTGCGCAGAATTCGCATTGGCGGGAACCAGCAATACACCTGCCAGCAAAAGCAGGACAAGCAGACTGATAAGCGTTCTTTTCATATTCATTTCTCCTTTGCGATGATGCCTTTCAACTATATAGACGGAAAAGTTGCAAATTGGTTTCACATATTTGAAAAAATTTTTCTGTTTTTTGGTTTGCCGAAAAATCCCCCACCCGATGACAAATTTTGCCCCCTGAAAATGATTTTTCCCCACCTTATTGACAAGCCTTTTTGGGTGTGATATAGTGAGATAAAGCATCAAAAAAATAAAAAAACAGGAGCAAAAAAAATGAAAAAAGCCGTAAAAATTCTGCTGTACATATTCTTTGTCATCTATTGCCTTTCGTTGGTCAAATTCCTTTTGTTGGACGGGCGGTATATCAACGGCACGGCAACGGTGGGAGAGTTTTTCGGCCGCTCCAATCTCATCCCCTTCAAAACGGTTTGGGACTACATCGTCAGACTCAGGCAAGACAGAATCAACGCAGATATCGTGGTCCGAAACTTGGTTGGAAATCTGATCGTGCTCTTCCCCATGGGCTGCTTTTTGCCTTGCATGTTCAAATCATGCAGAAAATTCCTGCGGGTGTTGGCCGTCTGCTTCTGTATTGTGCTTTGCGTGGAGCTCTCGGAGCCGCTGCTGCGCATGGGATATTTGGACATTGACGACTTTATCTTCAATCTTGCCGGTGCCAGCCTTGGCTATGCAATTGTCCACATTCCCTTTCTCAATCAGCTTTTGCGCAAAACCCACGTCTACGTTCAAAATCAGGAAAAGCCGCTCGAATGAGCGGCTTTTCTACCGCAATTCTCCGTTTTTCATTTTTCATTTTTCATTTCAAAAAAGGGCTGCCATGCAGCCCTTTTTTGATCACTCTCCCTGGTAAACCTCCAGGATTTTGTCTATATCCTTTTCCATGGTCTTGTCCTTGACTCTCTTGATCGCACTTGCAACAGAGTCGTTCTTGGCATCCAGGCAGGTCTGGAACAGAACCGCACAGGGATAGCCCTTGCTGAAGAAATGCGCGTAGCCAAAGTCAAAGACTCTGTTACGGATGATGATGTCCACCATCTCGGCAGACTCTGCGTCACGCACGTTCTTGGACTTTGCGACCTTATCGTACAGAGTATCGGTCACCATGTAGTAGGACGAGGACGCAAGTGCCTCCATCATGTAGCCCACGAAGTCAAGTCTGTCCTCGCCAAGGCTCTTGGGAACGACGACAACCGATGCCGCGCCGTTAACAAAGCTCATGTAATCCTCTTGTGCCGTATCATACTTGGGCTGAGGCAGCACGCCGTATTCATCCTCCATATCCTTGAAGCCAAATTCGGAGTTGGCGATCTGCGTCAGAGAGCAGGAAACGAACAGTGCTCTTCCCTGGGTAAAGATCTTATACGCCTCGGTATGAATGCTGACGTCGGTAATGTACAGAGAATTGTTGGTCATAAAGGTGGTGTAGACCTTGTCGTAAATGCTCTGGATCCTATCCTGATCTACGCTGTAAACGGGATAGTTGTCCGCATCCTTGGTAAAGAAGGACGCGCCCGCGCCAAAGAAGAAGTTGAACGGGCCTGCAAGGTGCCAGCTGCTCATGCCGTAGTAGTCGTTTTTGAGCTCGATCTTGCCGTCACCGTTAACGTCCTTGGTCTGATCCTTGGTCAGCGCGTTGAGCTCGTCCAGCGTCCATGCGCCTTCTCTTGCAAGCTCGTAAGGATATTCCAGCGACTGGTCGTCAAAATGATTCTTATTGAACGCCAGGCACGCAGAATACAGCATGGTATGCGGTACAAGGTCGCCCACGGTCAAAAACTGGTGATTGCCGATGGTAAAGCCTTCCTTTGCATCCTGGTCCCACCAGATCTGATCGAAATCCACGTACTCCAGCTCGTCAAGGTCGATCAGGTAATTGTTGACAGCAAGGTTGGTCGCAGCGTTGACCATGTGCTGGTATACGATGTCATATTCGCCGTTGCCAGAGCCGACGTCCTTGGCTACCTTATCACCGAGAACGGTGTATTCGGTCTCCAACAGGGTGTTGATGGTGATGCCGTAGACCGACTCCAACTTATCGTTTCTTCTGTAAAGTGCATCCTCAAGAGGGTCGGAAGAGGCCTCATCGCTGCCCGCATCCATCTCGCGGTTGACCAGCAGAGAAAGCGTATTTCCCTTGTAGTCATCGGTTTCGCCCAGCGCAGGGCTGATCCAGTGCTGCTCCTCGACCGCCTCGGTCGTGGACTCCTGCTCGCTCTGTTCGGTTTCGGCGCAGCCGGCCAGCACAGAAGCAAGCATCAGCGCGCAAAGCAGCACGGCAAATAATTTTTTCATGCTTTTCTCCTTTTCACATATATTTTTTGACATAATCTCAACAGTTGGTATCCAATTATAGCATGCGGCCCGGGGCTTGTCAAGTACATTTTCCACTTCCTTTGCAGATTGCGTAAAAAAAGGGGCTGAGTGAATACTCAGCCCCAACGGATTACATTCTGACGTTTTTTCTTTTCTTGACAACAAACAGAATCACAATGCCGATCGAAACGATCAGAAGCGCCGTGATCACACCCACGATCACCTCAGCCGTCGTGCCGCCCTGTACGACCTTGAAGGCTACCGTGATCTGCACGTTATCCTCGGGCATGACAAATGAATACGCGCCGTTCTCTGCCGCTAGCTCGATCTCTTTACCGTTTGCAAGCACGACCACGGAATCAATGACGTAGCCCTCATCAGGATCGGGCGCAAAAGTGACGGTATCACCCGAATACGCTTCTCCCGCAATATTCAAAACGCCGTTTTCGGGCTCGTTGCAGGTGATGCTGTACTTATCCATAATCACAAAGGTGGAAAGATCCATAGTAGAGAGCACCAGATAACCGTCCTCATGCTTGGCATCCAGCAATTTCAGCGTTCCGTCGTCCCCTACGCAGTATACGTCCGCAGAATACAAGCCGTCATAAGGCAGCGCGACCGTCAGCTCGGTCATCAAAAACGCAACGGGTACACCGTTTGCATCCAGGAGCCTGATCTCGTACGCCTCATATTCACCGTACGTTACGCGAGACATGCTGACCTCGGAGATCGCGCCGCTCATCTGATAAAACGCATCGATCTGGGCCTTGGGGAATTCCAGCACGGCCGCTCCGAAGTATACCTTCAAGGATTGCGCGCCAACCTCTCCCAGTTTGTCAAAGGCTGCAGCAAGATCTACGGAGTCTGCGCTGACGTGCAGCTCATAATTGCCGCTCGCGTCACCCTTCACAGCCGCTGCTCCGCCATCCGACGTGGGTGCCAGAGGAACGGGCTCAAAGCAAGCTGTATAAGTCACGGACGTGCCGTCCACCCGGGCAAGCTCACGATCCCAACCGGTAAATCTGTAATAGTATACCTCGTCAAACAAAATGGCGGGCGTGCCGTTCGGATACGAGGGCACTGAGCCATAGTTGAATTCCGCGGTGATGCGCTGATCCCCTACCACAAAGGTCACGGGATACTTGCGCAGTGTTTTCTTAAAGCATGCAACGTATTCGGTATTCTCAGTCACCTGCTCAAAGTCTCTGTCCCAAGCCACGAATTCATATTCATACTGCGCATCGGCTTCCCTTTGCGGAATTCCCTCAAACTGCGGCATGGTACCGTATTCAAAATACGCGGGGACCGTTTGATCTCCGATGACAAAATTGACAGTGTATTTGCGCGCGACGGTCTCAAAGCACGCAACGTAGGTCGCGTCTTTGGTCACCGCACTCAGCTCGTGATCCCAACCACGGAACTCCTGCGCCAACGTAGGAGACAAGGGCAGAGAGGAAATACTGTCGGTGCTACCGGGATAGACCGGCATGCTGCCGTATTTGTAAACCTCTTTGGTCTCAACGCCATCCACGATCCAGGTCACGGTATAGGAGTTGAGCGTGGTCAGGAAGGATGCGGTAAAGGTCATGGGTCCGGTCAGCAACGGGAACTCCCCGGAGGTCATGTACGTATTACCGCGGTCGTCCTCCCAGCCGGCAAACGTGTACGTATACTGCGCATCGGGGGCCTTGACAGGCCGTTGCAGCGGCACGGCATCGGTCAGGTCCTTACCGTAAACGTATTCCTTTTCAATGGTCGAGCCGTCACCCATAACGAAAACGACCTTATGTCTGTTGGGCACGGTGCTGTATTGCGCCGTGTAGGTCACGTCATCATACACAGCCGTGAATTCCCTGTCCCAGCCTGTAAAGGTATAGATAAATTCAGCAGAGGGAGATCTGTCGGTAGAACCCGTAAATTCGGGGACGGTACCATAGGACCAGACTTGCTTGATCGGTTGGTCTCCCACGTTCCAGGTGACAACACATTCTCTTGGAATCGGCCTGTAAGAGGCGTACACCTCGGTATCCTCCATAATGGCACTCAGATCAGCAGGCTCGCCATTCTCGTAAACCCAGCCGTTGAACACGAACGAATGCTCTCCAACAGGCTTGACAGTAGGCAGTGCAAGCTCTGCGGGATACTCCCCTGCCTCTCCGCGGCGAACGTAATCATACCCCAGGTAGGTCTGCTGCTCATCACTGTTATAAAAATGAACCAGACGGAAACGCTCGTCTCTGTCAAGCACGGCGGAATGGTTGGCCGCCGCAGTCAGAGTGACTGTTTGCGCAGCACCGAACAGTGCCCTTTGCTCGATCGATCCCTGCAGGTACGCGTCATAAAGCTCTGCATACAAAGGCTCCCAAGGCAAAGAGGGGCGCGTTCCGGGATGAGCTACGATTTCGGTGGGCGGTACGGGCTCGGCCATAACACCGGGATCCTGCATGTCAGCAGACATTTCATCGGGAGAGGTGATAACGCCAAACTGCGGCATCGCGGGCTTTTCGGGTGCTTCCAGCACAATGGTGGGAGCCACGGGCTCGCTTGTCACCTCATAGGTTTCGGGATCGGCGGGAGGCATAGGCCAAGCGGAAAACGGCTTTGCTTGATTGGTATCAATAGCGGGACGCAGATCCTCAACCACCAGATCTCTGACGGTTTGGTGGCCGTGATAATCCACCTCAAAATCGGGGTCCAGCGTCAGCTTGTCGTTCAAGGCGCAGTTGATCACATAAAGCGATCCCAGCATACGCAGCATGGAGGGAATATAATCCGGATATTCCTTTTCCAGCGTTGCGTACACGATACCGTTTCTGTACAGCTTATAGACGCCGTCGTAAAGCTGCTTGAGATGCTTGATCAGCGTGGGATACTGTCTGATATAGTACACGTATCTCTCTTGATCGGAATCGAGTGAGCGATAGGTCTCGCAGAAATTCTGTACGATGGGCGTGGATTCCACCACCGCATCCACGGCACTTTCCTCCAGCACCGAAAGCTGCTCGCGCTTTTCCACGATGACTTGACCGATCCTGTCATCCAGCGTCGTGTCTATAAAGGATTTGCCCGTTACAGGGTCCTTCTTATCCATCAGCTCCAGCAAAGAGAGCTGATACTGCGCCATGGAAAGCTCACTCTGATAGGTTTGATACAGCTCGGGATAGTGCTTTTTATGGGCGAGATATAACTCGTATTTCTCACACAGATCACGATAGGTGGACCAAGCGATCATATTTGCGGTATATTCCGCAAATTTTGCATCATAGACCTCCATTTCGGCCCAATAATCCTTGCACAAAAGGAAATCCTGATACAGGGCAACCTTGTCCAAATGATCGCGGTATGCATCCATTTCATTCTGATAGAGAGTCCATTCCTCTTGATTGCCGTAGTATGCATTCAGCTTGAGCTGATACTGCTCAAGCGTAGTCTGATAGATCTCATAATCATCGGTCAGCGAAACTGCGGTATCATACGCGAAATTGACGAAATCATTGATCGTATCAGCAGAGATCACAAACGCCGAGGTAAATTCCACGGTCAGCAGCACGTTGCTCGACCAGGTAATTCCCTGCACCGCGGCACGGTAATAATTCTCCCCCACATCCTCTGCAGGCGCAAAGTCGGCCGACTGTCCGCCGACGACCAATCGGGAAGGCGTCCAGTATATTTCGTAGTCGTAGTTTGCACCGGAAATGTAATCCTGCTTGACCACTACGCTCAGCTCACCTGTTTCGCCGTCATACGTGACCTGCGGATTGACGATCGAGGGGCGCTTGTAGATCAAAACGTTTTGCCCCGGGAACACATCACGGATCACGTTCTTTTCCTGCGCAGTCAGCTGCTCACCCAAAAGCTGCTCCAAAATGTCACCCATATAGGTCGTGCCGTATTTTTTGGCCCCCATGCTGTAATCCAGATCGGGATAACTTTCGGCAACCTGTGCTGCGGGTTGGGAATATACCTGCGCGGAAGCTGCCACACCCGCCAAACTGCTAACCAAAAGTAAACAGGTGATTAATAATACAATTATCTTTTTCATTTATTCTTACTCCAATGCTTGTTCTGTAGGAGATTCCGTTCTCAAGTGTACCACATGCTTCGTACCATTGAGATAATAGGTTACTGTGTTGTCCGTAATGGGATCGAAATATATCTCTCCCTCACAAAGCGGTGTTCCGTTCAAAACGACCTGGGATGTTGTGTCATTCGCAGGAATCATTGAAGTTAAAATACTCTCGCCTATCTTCAGTTCGTAATAACGAACCGTCTGTCCCACACCATCTACGAACACAGTTTCCCCTGCGACAGGGATAACTGAATCATACTCAGCGCCCCAAAGCAGCCGGTTAATTAATTCCACAGCAGTCTGCTCACGGCTGCTGACGGTTGCATTATTGCTCACCTGTACCGACATACGGGCGCTCGTGATCATAAATCCGGTTACTGCTGCCATTACTACGCCCAAAACAGCGATAACCGCGATCACTTCCACAAGGGTTACGCCCTTGTTATTTTTTCTCAGTTGGTTATTCTGCATTATATCTTACCTCCCAACTGATAATCGTTCGGGTGACCTTGGTAGAAGCCTCGGCTGTTTCTTCGGTTGTTTCTTCGGATGAAGTTATCTCTTCAACAACCTTCATGCCAACTTTGATAGTTACAGAATAATACTTAATTGTGTATGTTTCAATATATTCCGTTGAAACTGTATCATGCGAATCGTTCGTTATTTCCATCCCAGGCCATTTGTTCTCTAATTCCTCAATATCAACCGTTTTTTCCAAGTCGACCCGAATCATCTCCACCACCGCATCGGCGGCGTAGTAATTCCTGAGATTTTCCTGCTTCTTTACTGCGTTTTGGTAGTTTTTCAGCGTCATACCCATGGTAATCATGGAAAGCACGCCCACAAACATGACGGTGACCACAACAGCATACAAAACTTGTCCGCGGTTATTCTTGATAAACTTCTTTGTCATGGAGCAATCACCCCTTCCAAAATCAGATTATCTTCGGTCGGAATGCCTTCACCGGAGTGAATACTTATCTCATAATACAGGAACGTTTTTTCGCCGCCTTCTACTTCTGCAGGCTTTTCAACAGAAGTACAAACGACAGAAATTCCATCCTGTCCATTGTCTTGAACAGTAGTCACAGTACTTTCTACAGTTGCTTTCCAGTCGGCAATTCCACCTTCTTCAGAAACCTGAATCCCCTTCAGCGTTTCCATCAAATTCTGTGCTTCGGTGTATTCATAGTAGACCTGCGAGGCAAGCGCATTGCCCCTTTGCGCCATGACAAAGGAAGAAAGACACGGTACGATCACAATGGCCAGCAGGCCAACCGTCACCAGCACTTCCATCATCGTAATGCCCTTTTGGTTTTTCAGAAATTTTTTCATGTCCTTCTCCTTTCTCACGTGTTATTGGTGATATGTCGCAAGCTCACTCCTCGCTCGGGGTTTGCTCTTCCGCGGGTTGGTCTCCCTCGGGCTGCTCTTCGGGTGTTTCCTCGGGAACAACCGGAGGATCTATGTTCTCCAGATCATCCTCGGGCAGCTCTGCCTTGTATATAGCAAGCAAGGTTTCAAACTTGGTGTTGGGGAACAATTCCTGGAGATAGCTGAACATCTCAAGCTGGTCGTTGTAATCCTTGCTGTCATCACCGTACTTTTCCAAGAATTCCTTGACTTTATCTTCATTATTATACTTCTTCTTCAAGATCCACAAAAGCTCGGTCTCGGGATATCCCTGGCTCTTGAGTCGGTCACGCACCTGCTCCAGCGTCAAGCCCTCATCGTCCATCCACGCCTCAATCTCCTCGGGGGTGTAATCGCTCATGGGGCCAAACTTTCCGTTATCGGTCGCTGCACCGAAAATGCTTTCAAGCTTGTTAGAGATCTCCTCGTCGATCACGGGAGGAATGTACTCGGCATCCTCGCTGAGCAGATAATAATGCAGAATGATGATATTGCCCTGAATGCTCTCGTTCTGCGGGTTATACTGAATGGTCAGCGTGTAAACCGATGCATAGAAGTCATCATTTTCATTGAAATATGCGATCAGATTCTTCAAGCCCTGGTACGTCGCATAGTAAGGAATGCTGTACGCCTCATAGCAAAGCAGCATGCCGTTGGAAAGCTTGGTCAGCTGGTAATCCTGTCCGTAATTGATCGTCGGCATACGGATGCCCGTCTCAGACTCTATCTTCGCAAGGAACAGGATATCGTCCTCCTCGCGGCTCTCGCCCGGGAAGCTTGCCAGCTTATCCGCCGTATCCTGCATGAAGATATTGTCGGTGGGATTCTGCTTGATGTATTCGGTAATTTCCTTCATCCAGGCAAATTTGTCGCTTGCGCTGCCGTCGGTTTCCAGGCGGAGGTACATCTGCTGGATCTTATAATTGATCTCGCCCAGATAGTTATCCAGATCATCCCTCTTAGCAATCGCCTCGTCAGCTTGCTTTTTCAGCGTGTCCCTCTTGGCCTGTACCTCGGGGATCAAGCCGCCGGTCACCACAGTCTCGGTGATGGTTTCTCCGTTTTCATCCTCACGCGTGGTCGTGGTGGTCGTGCCCTTCAGCTCATCGATCTGAGCTTTGATGTCAGCCACACCCAGTTCCTGCAGCTGAGCATCCACAGCCTCGACCCGTCCGTTGATGGTCTGCAGGCAAGCCTCGGACTGCTCGGGCGTGACGATCACGTCATGGAAATCCGCGTCACCGTACGAAATCTCGGTCAAAAATCCGCCAATGATCTCGTCCGTATCGCGCAGCTGCTCGATCTCATCGGCAACCTTGACGCTCTCGCCCTTGAACTTTGCCTTTTGCGTCTCCAAGGAACGCAGGATCATTTCGCCAAGCTCGTCATCCGCGCCCATGGAAGGCAGCACCTCGGAGATCAGCGCGCTGAGCTCCATGCGCGTCTTGAGACGCGTTTCGGACAAGGACTTATTTTCCTTTTGAATGGGCTGATATACCACAAAAGTGGTAGCAAGCAGCAAAATTGCACCGATACCCGTCAGTAACAGGGCTGACAGCAGCTGAAACATCATATTCCGGGAAGCCTCGGGGCTTGCACTCTCTTTGGGCTTTTTCTCCGGCTTTACAGCCTGCTTTGTGCCAAACTGAAAAGCGTGGTCGGCCTTTTTCTCGGAGGTCTGTTGTTCTTGTGCCTGCAGTGCTTCTTGTTGCGCTTGAAGCGCTTTTTCTTCAAGCAGCTTAGCCTTTTTCTTTTCCTTGGCTTCGGAAGGCGCGGGCTTGGGCTGTACCGGCTTGGAAATCTTATAGCTTCTTTTACTCTTTCCTAACGGCTTATTGATCTTGCCGTATATTCCGCTATCCTTCTTTTTGTAATGATCTTTCTTCTTGTTATTGTTGTTAAGCGACATGGTAGACCTCCTTTCTTACTGATTTCTTTGGTCTCTGAACGCCTCGGTATACTTCAGCGCAACCGTGAAGCGAACGCGTTGGGTGGGATTGGGATCTCCCTCTATCTCCTCCTCAAACAGATCGGAGGGGCCACCGTTGACAATAGTCAAGCCCGAAATGGCCTGGATCTCAACCGTTTCAAATTCGCGCAGCGTCTGAAGGACGTATACGACCTGCTGCTTGCTGGTCACCTCAATGCCCATATTGATGCCTTGATCGGTCACGGCAATGGCGGTGACGGTAAAGGTCGTGGGCATCTTCTTCTCCAGCTCCTCGATAAATGCAACCAGATTGTCGTTGTTGGTATTCATGTATTCCTCATCCAGCGTGTACATGATCTCCTCGTACCACGTCCAGATGCTCTTGGAAAAATCGTCGTATATCGCGTACATGTATGTGTAATCGGCTTGCGCGGAGTTAAAATCGTTCTCCAATTGGATACACTCCTGTTGTAACACCTCGTAGATCTCGGCCAGCTCCTTGTTCTCTGCCAGAATCTCCTCGTAGACCGCTCTGTCCTGCTCCAGCTGATTCAGCTTTTCTTTATACGCGATCAGCAGATCACGGATCGACTCCGCATCCCCCTTGGCGTGCTTGACCTCGGCAACCTCGGCAAACACCTCGATCTTTTGCTGATAATCCTCAATGCGCTGCTTGATACTTGTATTCTCGATCAGCACACTCCCCGCCAGAAAAGCAGAGATCAGCAGGCAGATCACAAAGATCGACGCACCGGCAAGCAGGATCGCGTTGCGCTTGACAAACGAGACTCTTTCCAGCCAACGGCGCTTTGCGCAAATATTCTCCAGCGTCATATCCTGCGCCTTATCGATCAGATTCAAGGGACTCAGGCATGCGCCGAGACAAGGCAGGTACAAGCCGTATTCCACGCTCATCTCATCCTCGCTCTCGGTCACGTTGCCGCGAGGAATGCGGTGCTGCATATCCAGATCGTCAAACAGCTTATCGGTAAAGGTGGGAAGCAGAATGCCTGCGCCGACCACCGTGCCGTAAATGCGTCCGTTTCCGTAGCCCTCGGTGGAATAATAGTACTCAATGATGCGGTTAATGGCCATCGCCAGCTCAGAGGCTCTCTGATGCGCACTTGCAATGATCTCCTGCTTGACCACGGGATCCTGCAAAACAGGCTCATAGCCGCAGATCTCTCCGACCTGCTGCGAATTCAGACTTAAAAGCTGATCAAAATCCTCGCCAAAGCCAAGAGAAACCGTTCTTTGCAATCTGACCGTGCCATCCTTGATGAAGGTCAGCTGCGTGCCGTTGGAATACAGGTTCGCCACCATATAGGTGCTGCCCTCGGGGTCAAACTGCTCGCTGATCATCATGGGGTTGACGCCCACGGCCTGCAGCACGCTGTTACCCGAGATATCGATGGCCGCAATGCCGATCTCCATCATTTTTGCCAGCGCATAATACGAGGAGATCAGTGCCTTGGGCACCGCTCTTGCCAGAACGCGCAGCATTTTGACGCCGTTCTCGACCACCTGCTCCTGCACCGAATAATCCAGCTTATAATCGCTGACGTCCACGGGGAAATAATCCTGCGCGTTGGTATTGATCATGGTCAGGATCTGTGCGCGCTTGATATTGGGCAGCAGGATCTCACGGGAGATGATGCGGTCCGAGTTGACGCAGAAGACGCCGCGGTCGGTCTTGATGCCGTGCGCGTTGATCTGCTCGCGCAACAGCGATGCAAACGATTCGGTTGCCAGAAGCGTGCCGTCACTTTCCACCATTCCCGAAGGAGTCAGCAGAGAAAAGGACTGAATGACCGAGATGCTCTTTGCATGCACGTGCAGCTCGGCGATCTGCGTCACGCCGTTATCTATTTGTATTGCAAGTAAGTGCTTTGAGCGAAACGATTGGCTCATTTGAAATACCTGTTCCTTTCAAAATTACGATTTTATAATATCCGCCGCTTAAAAACCCAGCATGGAAAGATACCAGGAAATGACGGCGTTGCCGAACAGCGCGGATAAAAACACGCCGATCGACAGATAGGGGCCCATGGCCAGCACGTGCTTTTCCCCCGAAGCTTTCATGCGCACAAGATGTACGACTGAGCCGATGATACAGCCAAGTACAAATCCAAGCAAGACAAGCTTCCAGCCAAGCAGCATACCACACGCAGCCATCAGCTTGACGTCTCCGCCACCGATCGCCGCGCCCTTCGACAAATAAAACAAAAGCAGCAGCGGCAGGCTGATTGCAAAAAAGCCGATCACGTACTCATACCAATGCGGCAGATCAAACGCAAGGGCCAACACGCCCAGGGCAAAAATAAATACGTTGTAGCCAAACGGGATCTCGTAGGTGCACCAGTCGATCCAGGAAAGCGAGAACAGCGCGGCAGCGGCCAGCCCCAGCAGAATGGCGTTGGCGCTCCAGCCAAGCACCGCGAACGTTACAGCCCACAAAAGTGCCGGCAAGCAAATAAACACCGCGCAAGCCCTTGGCGAGAGCTTGTTTTTTTCAAGCTTTATCAAACAGCGGTTGACAAACGGGATAGAGGCAGCCCCCGCGCCCGCGCCGCACAAGGCAGCACCGCAAATCAACAATGCAGGATGCATATTTTCTCCTTACGTACGAAAATTACAGATACTGGTCGTACATGCTGTACATCTCGAACATGGGCAACAGCACGCCGATCGCCACCGTGCCGACCACCAGGCAAAGCAGGATAATGATCATAGGCTCCAGCATCGCCATCATATTTTTAGTCGCCGCCTGCACCTCGTCGTCATAATACTCCGAAAGCTTATCCAGCATTTTTTCCAAATTGCCCGATTCCTCACCGATCCTGACCATATGGATCACCATAGGCGGAAACAGCCTGCTTTGCTGCAGCGAATCAGCCAGTGAAGTACCCACCGCAACGCGCTCACGGGCACGTAGCAGCGCGTCCTTGAAATATACGTTGGTCATGCTGCGGGATACGATCTCGAGTGCTTCTATAATAGGCAGGCCGGACGCCGTCAGTGTTGCAAAGGTACGCGCAAACTGTGCGGACGCAGTCTTGACGGTCAAAGGGCCAAACACGGGCAAATGCCGCGCGATCCAGGCAAAGCAATACATGCCCGGTTTGGTACGTGAGAACAGCCAGGTCGAAAGCCCGAGCAATGCTCCCACGATCAGAATCAGCCACCAATAGCCCACAAAAAAATCGCTGATGCCCATAATCACGCGCGTGATCCAGGGCAAAGTTGCGCCCATATCGTCAAAGATCCCCTTGAAGGTGGGCAGCACGAACAGCATCATGATGAACATGACGATCACGACCACGATCAATACCACAATGGGGTAAATCATCGCCTTTTGCAAGGCCGCCTTGGTCTTATTGGCATTCTCATAATAATCCGCCATACGCGAAAACGAGACCGACAAATTGCCCGACGCCTCACCTGCTGCGACCATGTTGATAAACATGGGGGCGAAAATACGCTTGCCCTGCTTACGCATGGCGTCTGCCAGCGTCTCACCCTGCTGGATCTCCTTTTGCGTCCGGAAGATCGCCTTGCGCAGCGTTTTATTCTCGGTCTGCTGACCCAGCAGATTCAAGGCCTCGGCCACGGGCACGCCCGCGTCGATCACGCTGACGAACTGGTGGCAGAACACGCTCAGGTCACGTGCCTTGACGCGATCCAGAAACGAGATCTCGATATCCTTGGTCAAAAGGCTCTGTTCCTTGATCTCAATGGGAGTCAAGCCCTCTGCCAACAGCTGCAAGCGCGCCTGCTGCGCATCGGGAGCGGTCACGCTTCCCTTCTTTTTGCTGCCGGTCCTGCTGATTGCTTCATATCCGTAACTTGGCATTATTTACTCCTTAATACCCGATATCAGTAGGCAAAGCCTTCCATCTTTCTGGTCAGCTGTTGCTCATCCTCTGCATATTTCATCGCTGTCTCCTTGGTAATGGTTCCCTTGAGATACAGCTCGTATAGATAGTCGTCCTTGGTCTGCATACCGAACTTTTTTCCGGTCTGCAGGGCGGACGGGATCTGCGGAGTCTTGCTCTCGCGGATCATATTCCTGATCGCCATAGTGGGAATCAGCACCTCGTAGGCCGCGGTGCGCTTGCCGTCGGTCGTAGGCACCAAATTCTGACAGACCACGCACTCCAGCACCGTGGACAGCTGCACGCGGATCTGCGCCTGCTGCTCTGCGGGGAATGCGTCGATGATACGGTCGATGGTGGACGAGGTGTTATTGGTATGTAGCGTGGCAATGACCAGGTGTCCGGTCTCTGCTGCGCTGATAGCGATCGAAATGGTCTCTGTGTCGCGCATTTCTCCGACCAGAATGACGTCGGGGTCCTGACGCAGCGCGGCACGCAGCGCTGCCGAGAAGGACATGGTATCCACACCCACCTCGCGCTGGTGGATAATGCTCTTGTCCGAGGTGTGCACGTACTCGATCGGGTCCTCAAGCGTGATAATATGGCGCTTGTGGTGGCGGTTGATATGATGGATCAGCGCCGCCTGTGTGGTAGACTTACCGTGACCCGTGGGTCCTGTGACCAGGATCAGCCCCTTTTGCTTGCCCGATGCACGCACAACCGCCTCGGGCGTAGCACATTGGGTGGTAGTGGGAATGCTGAATGGCAGCAAACGCATAGCCGCCGCGGGTCTGCCGCTTTCCATGTAAAGGTTGCAACGCAATCTGCCGCAGCCCTCCAGCGCAAAAGCAAAGTCCACCTCGCCGTTTTTTTCCAGCGTGGCGCGGGTGCGCTCGTTGAGCATCTCGTCAAAGATCCCACGAACATCCTCGGTGGTCATTACGTAAGGATCAAACGTCAGAAAATCGCCGTGTACGCGGTATTCTACGGGTCTGCCGACCGTCACGTGGATGTCCGAGCAATTGTTCTCTGCTCCGGTCATCAGTATTTGTCTTATGGTGATCATATCTATCTCCCAAAATCAGTCATCAGTTATCAAAGGAAACGCCCAGGATCTCCTGGAAAGAGGTAGTACCCTCCAGCACAAGCTTGGCGGCATTCATGCGCAGCGTCTGCATGCCGTCGGCAAGTGCCTGCTGCTTGATCTCCTCAGCCGTTGCGCGCTTGTTGATCAGTCGCTTGATGGCGGGACTGAGCTCCATGATCTCGTAAACGCCGATTCGGCCATAATAGCCCGTGCCGTTGCAGCTCTGGCAGCCGCAGGGCTCCCAGATATCGGTGGGCTTTTTGGGATCAAGTCCCATAAATTCCAGCTCGTACTCCTCGGCACGGCGTTTTCTTTTGCAGTTGGGGCAAAGTCTGCGCACCAGTCTTTGCGCAATGATGCCCACCACGGAATCCGCGATCAGATAAGAATCCACTCCCATATCCAAAAGTCTTGTGACCGTGTTGGCAGCCGAGTTGGTATGCACCGTGCTGACAACAAGGTGGCCTGTGATCGACGCCTGGATCGCGATCATCGCGGTCTCGACGTCACGGATCTCACCGATCATGATAATATCGGGGTCCTGACGCAAGATAGAGCGCAGCGCGCTTGCAAACGTCAGATCCGCCTTTGGGTTGACCTGCACCTGGTTGATGCCGTCAATATTTGCCTCGACCGGGTCCTCTACCGTCACGATATTGACCTCCTCGCGATTCTTCTCGCTCAGCACCGTGTAAAGCGTGGTCGACTTACCCGAACCTGTAGGTCCCGTGACCAGCACGATGCCGTTGGGATACGACATGATATGATTGAATTTTTTCATGTCGTCGTCGGTCAGACCCAGCGTTTTCTTATCTCTGTTCAAGCTCTTTTTGAGCGCAAGACGCATAACGCACTTCTCACCGTAGGTGGTAGGCAGCACGGATACACGGATATCGTATTCTCTGCCGTCCACGAAATAGGTCATTCGGCCGTCCTGCGGCTTTCTCTTCTCCGAGATATCCATGCCCGCCAGGATCTTGACTCTGGCCAGCACGGCACTTGTCAACTCGTCCGAATACTTATGTCTTGTATACATCACGCCGTCGATACGGAAGCGCACGCGCAGCGACTCCTGCAGCGCTTCGATGTGAATATCCGAGGCTCTTTGTCTGGCAGCCTGCTCAAGCAGCGTGTTGACCAGCACAACGATAGGGGCTGAGCTGACGTCCTCGCCGCGCTCCTCCTCTATGACCACCGCATTTTTCTCGCGCTCTTTAGTAAAGCGGTCGACAGCAGAGCGCATGGTCTCGGTACCAAAGCATTTATCAATGGCGTTCATGATTTCGGTCGCCGTGGATACCACCGGCTCCACGCTCATGCGGGAGAGCAGCTCAACGTCCTCGATCGCGCCCGCGTTCATGGGATTGAACATGGCCAGCTGCATCATGGGATGTACGCCCTCGGTCAGTGCAACCGGAACGATGCGATGCTTTTTCAGAATATTGATATCCACGCGGCGGATCAGCTCGTCATCCAGCGTTTTTCCCTCAAGCTCGACCAAAGGCAGCCCATACTTGAACGCAACGGCAGAGGCAATATCCTTTTCTGCCGCAAACTCGCGCTCCAGTATCAGCTCCTGCTCGCTCTTACCCGTTCTGCCTCCCTGCATGACTGCAAGGATCTGATCAGCCTGCGCGCGGGTCATCTGGTGTCGCTCCACCAATATCTCACTGATTCTCTTTTTGGATGTCATGTTGCATTCCCTTCTCGTTTACCGAATGATACGGCAGCGCTACCTTGACCGTAAAGCGATTTCCGTTGACCTCGGACGCCATCGCGCCGCCATTGTGGCTGCAGAGGCTGCGGATGATGCTCATGCCGTAGCCGTGCGAGGAGCCGTCCTTCTTGGTGGTCAGATATCTGCCGTTATGCTGAATAAAATACCCGTCACAGGAATTGATACAGGTAAAGAATACTTTGTTTTCGTCCGCATGGATCTCCAGCCTGATCCAGCGCTTATGCACGTCTGTCAGCCTCAGACATGCGTCAATGGCATTTTGCAGAATGTTGTTAAGCAGCGAGCAAAGATCCGAATCCGCGATCGAAAGCTCGGGCAATACCGCAATATCGGTCTGCAGCGAGATCTGCAGTCGCTCTGCCTTTCTGGAAAAGCTCATCACGATGTAGTCGATCATCAGATTGTTGCTGTATTTCAGAGGAGCGATGGCTTTCCCGTCTGTCTGCAGCTTTTGCAGATACTCGCCAAGGCGGTCATATTCTCCTTGCTGATACAGCATATTGCATGCGTTGATATGGTGCATGGTCTCGTGCTTGATGCGGCGCACCTCGTCCACTCGTTCCCTGACCGCCGCGGCATATCCCTGTGCAGATTCCTTTTCATAGCTCAGCACGCGGACGCTCGCCTTATTGTGCATCAGCTCAGTCACCAGGTTGACAATCAGGATCAGGACCAGATCCACCAGCACCATGCGCTGCAGATAATACTCACGCAACGGATGCAGATTGAAGCTCTGCACGATCTCGGTAAATACTCTGTGCTGCAAAAACAGTCCGTTGCCCTCTCCGATGACGGCGATCAGCGTCGTAGCGATCACAAAGCACAGCTCTACGATCATCATAGGACAAAACAGCCGATAAAAGCCGTTGCCCTGCTTGGACTCCCTGAAACCGATGATCAGCACGCCTATCAAGGCTGCGCAGAACAAAAGATCTCCCGTCAACTCGACGTATCGCAGCACCTGCGGGAACAGCCCCGTCACAGACAGCAGCGCGAACAGCGTGCACAAAACGTATTCGAGCACAAGCACACAGCTGACAAAGCCGCGATACCGCGCAGTCTTCATGTAAAGACATAAGAGCAGCGGAATGGTCGATAGCTGATACAGCGTCCCCGCAAGCGTACGGATCAGATAATTGACCGCGCCGTTTCCGATGTTGAACAGATTCAGGCTGTATATCAGATAAAACAGAATGCTCCACAGCAGCAGCAGTATGTAATAATCCGTTACGTCATCTGTCCACAGCTGCGCCAGAAATGCAAAGCAGGCAAAGCCAAACATCAGCAAAAGCAGAAGCAGCAGCACGTAATCATCCAGCAGCACGTGGATCAATCCGCCGACACCGTCCGTCTCGGTCACAAGCTCGGCAAAGACCTCGGAGGTGAAATACGAATCGGAAAAATGCAGGAACACGACAACGGTCGCACATAAGACGGCTACGGCCAGCACAGTCCACAAAAGCGCCGCGCGCTTATACTCCCATGCGTATTTCGCTTTATCCCGTATCATTGCGGTTTTCATGCTCCCCCTCCTCTCATACGGATCTTGCCGACTCCGCACAGTATCAGCATTATAATTCTACATCATATTTTATCACACTCTGTCCGTACTTGTCAAGTTTTTCGCATGAAAGGATGTGTTTTCAGCACCAATCGGCACAGAAAATTCCCATCTTGGGCAAAGTGCTTCCCGAATTTTCCAAAAGTGCCTGAAAACGGCATCCTTTTCGCAGGATTTCCCCGTCGGATACCGCTGTACCCCGGCATCCTCAAAGGCACTTTGAGCACGTCCTCATTCCTTTTACCCCGTGCCAAATATTCGCTTTTTTGTTTATTTTTTAATTTTTTGTTTATTTTTTCCGTGAAAAAAAGCTCTTGCGTACAGCAAGAGCTTTTAGTCTGATCTCATTCACAGCAGGTCTCGTCCTCGTCCTCATCGCTCTTTCCCGCCTGCAGCTGGGCCTTGAGCATCATATCCTTGACCTTCATCAGTCTCGTGGTATTTCCGCGGTCGTTTTCGTCCAGCTTCATCTTGATCGACTTGATGGTGGCAAGATACTTGGGGATCATGATATATTCCAGCGCGTTGACGCGGCGGCGGGTCTTTTCGATCTCCTGCGCCAGCAGCTGTACCGTTTTTTCACTTTGGGCAAGAGCCACCAGATCCTCCAAGAGCGCATTCATTTGCGAGAGCGATGCATCCAGCTCGCCCGAGGTAAAGGCCAGACCGTAATTATAGCTATCCTGTCCGTCCTTGCCCAGGATCTCCAGCGAAAACTCGGGAACGGTCACGCTCATGACGTTACGGTAGCGCACGTCCAGCTTGCCCTCTTTTCCGGGCAGCATGAGTGATTCCTCCAGCACCGCAGGGCCCGAAACCGCCCCCGCGATCGAAAGGCTTCCGTATACTCCCGCAAGGGAGTTTTCCACCTTTTCGCGAAGCTCTTTATTCTGTCGCACAGTCTCCAGAAACTGCTTCATCAGACCGTCACGCTTATCCTTGAGAAGCTTGTGGCCTCTGCGGGCATTCGCGTAGCGGATCTTCATTTTCTTGAGCTCCATGCGCGTCGGATTGACGTTGTAGGTATCTGCCATAATTGCCTCCGGCTAATTGCTTACTTCTTGGGCCAGTACTTATCCACGTACTGGGGTTTGATACGCTTCAGCTCGGACTTGGGAAGGATGCTGAGCAGCTCCCAGCCGATATCCAGCGTTTGTTCAATGGTTCTGTCCTCGTAAAAGCCCTGATTGATGAACCTTTCCTCAAATGCATCCGAGAACTTGGCGTACAGTCTGTCCATGGGGGTCAGCGCAGCTTCGCCAAGCACCACCATCAGCTCCTTTGCATCCTTACCTCTTGCATAGGAGGAGAACAGCTGGTTGAGCACGCCCGAGTGATCCTCGCGCGTCTTACCCTCGCCAATGCCCTTGTCCTTCAGACGCGACAGCGAAGGCAGCACGTCCACGGGAGGCATATAGCCCTTGCGGTACATCTCACGGGAGAGAATGATCTGTCCCTCGGTAATGTAACCGGTCAGGTCGGGGATGGGGTGGGTCTTATCGTCCTCGGGCATGGACAGGATGGGAATCATGGTGATCGAGCCCTCAGAGCCCATCTTTCTGCCCGCTCTTTCATACATGGTTGCAAGGTCGGTGTAAAGATATCCGGGATATCCGCGTCTGCCGGGCACTTCCTTACGTGCGGCGGATACCTCACGCAGCGCCTCTGCATAGTTGGTAATGTCGGTCATGATGACCAGCACGTGCATATCGCACTCAAACGCCAGGTATTCCGCGGCAGTCAGTGCCATACGGGGCGTGGAAATTCTCTCGATCGCGGGGTCACTTGCCAGGTTGATAAACAGCACAGTTCTGTCGATCGCGCCCGTCTTTTTGAAGTCCGAGATAAAGAAGTCGGCCTCCTCAAAGGTAATACCAACAGCCGCAAACACAACTGCGAACTTGGAATCGCTGCCGCGCACCTTTGCCTGACGCGCGATCTGCGCGGCAAGGTTGGCGTGAGGCAGACCTGAGCCCGAGAAAATGGGCAGCTTCTGGCCTCTGACCAGCGTATTCAGACCGTCAATGGTCGAAATACCGGTCTGAATAAACTCGGAGGGATAGTAGCGCGCCGCGGGGTTGATGGGCGTACCGTTGATATCCAGCGACTTTTCGGGAATGATGGCGGGGCCGCCGTCGATCGGCTCACCCATGCCGCTGAACACGCGTCCGAGCATGTTGGGAGACACGGGCATCTGCACGCCGTGTCCGGTAAAGCGCACCTTGGAGTGCGCAAGGTTAATGCCTGCAGAGGATTCAAACAGCTGCACCAGCACGTTTCTGCCGTTGACCTCCAGCACGCGGCAGCGGCGAATGCTGCCGTCAGGCAGCTCGATCTCGCCCAGCTCGTCGTACTTGACCCCCTCAACCTGCTTAACCAGCATCAAAGGGCCTGCGACTTCTTCTATGGTTCTGTATTCTCTGATCATTTTGCAAATCCTTTCTCAGCTCACGCACGGGTAAGTGCGTCAAGCTGACGGGAGATTTCCTGCTTGATTTTTTCGGATTCTGCCTTGTAATCCGCATAAGGAACAGCCTTGAAACGGCCGATCTGCTCACGCACGGGCAGGCCGGACACCTCTTCAATATCCGCACCCTCGGCCACAGCGGCAGCCGCCTTTTGCTCAAAGTCAAATACCAGCGTCAGCATCTCATACTGCTTGTCAAGCTGGGTATATCCGTCCACGTCGTCAAATGCAAACTGCTGCAGGAAGTCCTCACGCACGCTGCGCGCGATCTCCAGGGTCAGTCTGTCCTCACTTGAGAGCGCGTCCATACCGACCAGCTGCACGATCTCGTTGAGCTCAGCCTCCTCTTGCAGGATCTTGAGGCACTTGCCTGTCATATCCATCCAGCGGGCAGATACGTTCTGCGAGAACCAGTCACTCAGACGATCACGGTACAAGGAGTAAGAATTGAGCCAGTTGATGGCCGGGAAATGACGCTTGTAGGCCAGCGAGGAATCCAGTCCCCAGAACACCTTCACAATACGCAGCGTTGCCTGGGTCACGGGCTCGGAGATGTCACCGCCCTGCGGAGAAACCGCACCGATGGCGGACAGCGTACCGATTCTGCCGTCCCCGCCAAGGCAGACCACCTTGCCCGCTCTTTCGTAGAACTGAGCCAGACGGCTGGTCAGGTAAGCGGGATAGCCCTCTTCACCCGGCATTTCCTCAAGTCGGCCGGACATCTCACGCAAAGCCTCAGCCCAGCGCGAGGTGGAGTCCGCGATGACGGCTACGTTATAGCCCATATCGCGGTAATATTCTGCAATGGTAATACCGGTATAGATCGAAGCCTCACGTGCCGCAACAGGCATATCCGAGGTGTTTGCGATCAGTACGGTACGCTCCATAAGCGATTTTCCGGTTCTTGGGTCGGTCAGCTCGGGGAATTCGCGAAGCACGTCGGTCATCTCGTTGCCGCGCTCACCGCAGCCGATGTAAACCACCACGTCCACGTCACTCCACTTAGCCAGCTGATGCTGCACCACCGTCTTTCCCGCACCAAAAGGTCCGGGAACGCAGGCTGTACCGCCCTTTGCAATGGGAAAGAGTGCGTCGATCGAGCGCTGACCCGTGATCATGGGTTCAACGGGAGGCAACTTTTCTGCATAGGGTCTGGACACACGCACGGGCCATTTCTGCGCGAGCATGACCTCTTCAATGGTGCCGTCGGGACGCTTGATCTTACCGATACGGTCGGTCACGCGATAATCGCCCTCCACCAGATCCACGATAGTGCCGCTGACTCCGGGAGGTACCATGATCTTGTGCGTAATGACCTCGGTCTCCTGCACGGTGCCGTATACGTCACCGGGGCCGACCTTGTCGCCAAATACGTGCGCGGGTACAAAGTGCCAGTACTTGCCGCGATCCAGCGCGGGCTCGTCAATGCCCTTGGAGATATTGGCACCGCATCTCTCTCTGATCGCCTCCAGAGGACGCTGAATGCCGTCGTAAATATTGGTCAAAAGGCCGGGGCCAAGCTCAACCGACAAGGGCGCACCCGTGGATACGACCTTATCGCCTCGACCGATGCCCGCGGTCTCTTCATATACCTGGATAGACGCACGGTCTCCGTGCATCTCAATGATCTCACCGATCAGACGGTCCTTGCCTACACGGACAACGTCAAACATGTTCGCTTCACGCATGCCCTCTGCCACGACAAGCGGGCCGGATACCTTGAGGATCTTTCCTTCTACCATATCCAATACTCCTTATTCCTTAAACAATATGTCCGCGCCAACCGCTCTTTCCACCGCGCTCTTGACCTGCTCAAGACCGTATCCGGTAGTTCCGTGCTTACCCGGGATGCAAATGATCGCGGGGGTGGGGACGTCCTTATATTTTGCGATGTCCTCTTCTAAGGCAATCGCGAAGTTTTCCACGATAAAAATGATGGCGTATTCGCTATCCTTTGCCAAGGTATGCAGCAGCACGCGTGCCTTGTCCGCATCCTCTGCCTCGTGCACCGAAAAGCCAAGTGCCATATATCCGATGACGCTGTCGCGCTCACCGATCATTCCGATCTTATACATAGCTTGTCCTGATCCTTTCCCGAATGGTTTCGGCCGCAAGTCCCGCGCGCTTTGCCGCGAGCACGATGCGGATATTTCTGATCGCATATTCCTGTGCGTAGAAATACGCGCTCAGCACAGGTGCGCCAAAGGTGGTGTACTTGACCGTGCGTACGAGCTCCATCAGATAATCATCCATCAGTCGCTCTGCCGCAGCGGCCGTGCCGCCCTGCTCGCGCAGAGAAATGGTGAATTTTTCGTACACAGTGCCAACCAGACAACCCACCAATGCAGCCTCGCCCTCACCGTACGCCTGTATCAGCGTTTCTTTTTCCAAAATACCGCCGTCAAGCAGCGCCCGGTCAAGCAAAAGCGCACCCTGCTCTCCTGCCTGCATGCGAACAAGGCGCAAGCAGATCATGAGATTGGTCAGATCGATCTTGGCCTGTACCATCTGCAAATGGAAGGGCTCTCCGCCCTTTTTTGCGCAAGAAAGCATATCCGCATAGCACGCCTTGTCCAAAATCAGATCGATCTGTCTGGGATTTGCGGTCTTGGCGTATGCCTGCATGGCAAGCGGCGCGGCCTTGGCCATTGCCTCGGGAAGCAGCGAAAAATCGTCCTCGACGGGCATTTTGGCAACCACTCCCGCATCCACCGTGCCCAGAGGCGATAGCATGCCGTCGGGAGAAAGGCCTCGCAGATAGCTCTTGATCGCGGCCTTGATATTATGGCAATCGTACGGATACCGCAAAAAGTCAAACAGCCCGGGGGCGGGTGCGGATTCGATCAGGTCGGCAAGCGCGCGGACAAGAATGCCCTCGAGCGTCTGCTCCTCCAGCACGCAGCCGTCGGCATCCTTGACAAGCTCTACGCCAAACTCCGAAAGGCGCGCGTATACCTCGTCCATACCGGCAGCATTCACCAGCTGCTCGATGCGGTCCTTTCCCACAATGCCGTTTTCAAGTGCGCGCACGCGGGAGGACGCATACATATATGCGGTTTGTTGTGGATTTTTCGACATGGGTCTTTCAACCTTTCAAAAATTCTTATGCTAATTATGCTTTGCCGTGATCCTTATACAGGATCTGCTGTACGCGGGGCTCCAGCTCGGGGCGAATGGCCGCCAGCAGCATAGAGAAGCTGCAGTTTGTCTCGATATCACCGCAGCGCAGTACAAGGCCGCCGTCAATATCAATGGGCGCGGGATTCAAACAAAGCTTTGCAGCCATATCTGCAGGAAGCTTTCCCGACGCCGCAGCAAGCTTTACGTTTTGCATCAGAGGGGCTGCAACGTCCGCGTGATCGCGCGCACAAAGCAACAGCTCGTAAGAGGCGGGCGCGATATCCTCACCGTACAGTCTCATGCTGTCGACCTCGGATTCTCTTTGCGCGTTCAGCGTCTTGCACAAAAGTGAGAGCAGCAGCGCACCGTACTTCTCGCGGTCCATTTCGTAGATCTCCTGCATCGCCCTTGCAAACGCGCGCTCGATCATTTCGCTCCTGGCAGAAAGCTCGATATTCCTTCTGGTCATGGCCGCGCTGGATTTGGCTCTGATCACCAAAGCCTCCCCCTCCTTCTCGGCCTTTTCGGTCAGGCGTTCCTGTGTCGCCTGCACGCTCGCCAGATTCTCCGAACGGATACGCAGGCTTTGCTCGGTCGCCTCGTCCAGGATCTCCTGGGCCTCAGCCTTTGCGTCCTCTAAGATGCGGGATGTGATTTTTTCAAGTCCTGTCATGATTTTCCCTCAATTCTCAATCTGTATGTGGGGCATTACCGCCAAGCGGCCGATATCAGCCTACCAGTACAAGCAGAACGGAAATCAGCAGTGCGAAAATTGCGTAAGTCTCAACAAGTGCTGCGGAGGTGATAGCCTTACCAACCTGGTCGGGACGCTTGGACAGCAGATTGATGCCCGCAGCGGATACTCTTGCCTGCTTGAGTGCAGAGATCAGACCAACTACTGCGATAGGCAGCGCGCTCATCAGATAGTAAGCGCCTTCCTGCACGGTCAAGGACAGAAGTCCCTGCATGCCATCGGTAAACAAGCCACACTTGAACACGATCAAAAACGCGATAACCAGACCGTAAATACCCTGGGTCATAGGCAGCGCCATCAGTGCAAATGCCTTACCGAACATGTTGGGGTTTTCGGAAAGCAGGCCTGCGGTTGCTTCGCCGACCATACCAACGCCCTTTGCAGAGCCAATGCCTGCAAGGCCTACAGCCAGTGCCGCACCGAGAATTGCCAGTGCGCCGCCGTTGAAGACCTGAGCGAGCAGCTTGGGTGCCTGTTCGGTCTGTTCTGTTGCGCCAACGGTGATCGCAGAATCTGCAGCAGCATCCTCAGCTGCAAAAGCGCCAACAGTCAGGGCAAGTGCCAGGATGGCAGTCATAACGATAGTCAAAAGAATTGTCTTTTTCATGATTTTATTCTCCTTCATATTTTTCAGATAAATCGTGTTATTGATCCGTATAGCGATCCGAGGGCGCGATGGGCACAAACGCTTCGCCACCGTCCTCGAAGAATTTTCCGAAGAATTCCAGATACTGCAGTCGGCTGGTATGCACGAACGAGCCAAGCACGTTGAGTGCCATATTGACCGTGTGACCGATCAGGGAGACCAACAGCAAAATCAGAAATCCGGGGATACCGGACACGAACATCGTGCCCACCATATTGACAACCTGCGCAATGACCGCTGACGCAAGGCCCAGCGCAAGAATTCTGGAGTAAGAGAGCAGGTCCGCCGCGTAGTTGATGGCGTCGTAAAGTCCCAAAAGTCCCTTGAAGAACTTCATGATGGGATTTTTGGCACTTCTGCCCGCGGTGCAAATAATCATCAGCACGCCAAGCACCACCATCACGATGCCCGCGATCTTGTGTAAGAACACCACGCCGATGCCGGCAAAGATGATCAGCCACGAGCCTACGTCAAAGATGGCTGCAAACACCTGCTTGTCCTTGCAAAGCAGCACGAACTTGACGATCATACCTGCCAGCAGGTGCACAGCACCGATACCGAGCGAGACCACCAAGAACGCCATGGGATTGGAGAGCGGGTTGAGCATGATCGGCTCGCCGCCAAGGCTCAGCTGCAGACCGTTAAAGAACGGAACTGCCGCGATGGCCGCGTCGGTGGTTTCGTAAAGTCCCAGCAAGTTGACCATAATGGCATACGGCATATCGCCAAACCAGCCACCAAAGATCACGCCGCACACCGCGCACGCAATGCCGCAATAGCCGAACATATTGAAGGTGCGGCGCATGCCGTCACGCATCTTGATAGCGGGCGGGATCAAAAATCCGCCCAGTGCCAGCAGCACACCGTAGCCCACGTCGGCAAACATCAGACCAAAAATAACAAAGTAGAAGATACTCATGATCATGGTCGGGTCGTACGTGCCGTACTTGGGGTAGGAATACATGCCCACCACCCATTCGAAGTTCTGCGCGAATTTGTTGTTGCGCAATAGCACAGGAGGCTCCTCGCCCTCGGCGGGCTCTTCAAATTCAAAGGCACATTCCTCTGCCGAGAGTGCCTCGGCGATCTTGTCCACGCGTCCCACGGGTGCCCAGCCCTGCAGCAGCACCAGATAATCGGTCTCTGCCAGCTTTTGCTTGGCGGTGGCAACAGTCAGCTCGGAACTTTCCAGGTCGAAAAGCATTTCGATATCGTCCAGCATGCGCGCAAGCCCGAACAGCCTTTGCTTGATCTGCTCCAGCTCTGTCTGCAACGCATCACACGCCTGCTTGGCCTTTTCGTATTCCGTACGAGGCAGCTCCGAGAACTCCTTGAGCGGTGCTTTGGTAAAGCCTCTCTCGCCAAGCACTCTTTGCACGGCCGCGGCATCAGACTGATGGCAGACGACCGATACGTACTCGCCGTCGTCATCGGAAAATACACTCTCCAGCACCGCGCAATGCTCTGCCAGCGCGTCCGTAATCTCGGCAAGGCGCGTCTTTGCGGGAAACGAGCCAAGCTGCAGCTCACAATTCTTTGTCTTTTCAAGCGCAAGCGGCACGCCGTATGTCAGCCAGGGCGCCAGCACGTGCAAGCGACCGGTCAGAGCGGCCAGCTCGGCGCGGCACTCATTTTCTCTCTGCCTGGTAGCAATCGCATCTTCGACCGCTTGCATGGCAGCCTCATACCGCTCCGCCTTGAATTTTTCCGTATCCAGCTGTTTTGGGGTTTGCACAAAGCCCTTTCTCTCGGAGAATTTGGCAAGAATCTCAAGTGCCTCATTCACCGCGGCCACGCGTCGCTCCGCGTCTGCCCTTTGCGCCTCGCAATTGACGCGCGCAAGCGCGCTTTCCGCATCATCGACTTGCCGTACCTGCACGCAACGCAGTCGCATCAGCCGATGGATCAGCGCATCTGCCCGGTCCTTTGGTGCAAACACACTCAGCTTTCGCATCGTGCTTACTGACATTGCTCCAAAATCCCCCAAACAATTGCTTTCACAGCCTCATCCATACGGAATTCGGCCTTTTTATTCATTTCATCCGCTTCCTTTTGCGCACTCTCCCGACTCTTCTCGAGGATCTGAGTGCTGCGCATCTGCATATCATCCAGCATTTGACGCAAGCGAATATCGGTTTCGGCCTCGATCCTCTCACGGTCCTCGTTGCATTTCTGCTCGGTCTCGGAGAACATTGCGCGTGCACGCGCCTTGGCGTCCTCCACGATCTGCAAAGCCTGCGCCTCGACCTGTGCGATCTTGGTCATAGTCTCTTTAGACAATGCTTTCACCGTCCTTTTTTTGAAATTTCAAGACTTTGGCACTATTGAGTATAGTTTACCATATTTCCCATACAAATTCAAGGGATTTTGGCAAATTTCTCATAATTATCGAATCCATTGTCTTAAACTTACGTGCTTTTTGTGAATTCTGCAAGAATCGGAACGTATTCCTGCACGCCGCTACCCTTTGCAGGCACGAAATCCAGCTGTAATCCCGTATGATATTCGGCATAACCGTCACTTCCCGCATTGTGATACAGTACCACGCCGCGCTCGTCCAACCACAGCCCTTCTGGGCGTTTTCCGCCAACGCGAAGTGACCGCAGCGCAGGAACGTGCACAAAAAATTGCTTTGCGGGAATGATAACCCCACGCTGCATGTCCCACACGTCGGCATTCCGATGGCAGATCGGATATTCCCCTCTGACGCCGCTGTCGCGCACGCTGTCGATCACCACCGACCAAAAGCGGTCGTTCTGCCACACCACCCGCACGTCCATACTGCAAAGCACCGGCCGAAAGCCAAACATGCGATCCGAGCCTTGCGCCGCGTATTCCTCCCGGAGCATTTTACCCTGCTTGTGCTCTGCCCACGCAAGATACGCCTTGGCCGTTTTTTCATAGCATTCGTTGAATCTCTCGCAGTCCCCGCCCTCAACCGCTGCGTAAGTTGCGCGTGCACGCAAGACCACCGCACCGCCCTGCATGACGCAAATTTGCTCGCTTTTTTGCTTGATCTGCATAAAATCCCCCCTTTGTTATGTTGTATTCAAGAAAAAGGGAGAATATGAAAAGGCGACCTGCTTACATGCAGGTCGCCCCAATATTCTGTTCGGGTCAGATCATTCGGGAAGAACGATATCGTCGGGATCAATATCCACGCTTCCCTCGGGCAGCTGCGTCGACGCATAATTGAGCACGAAGTCGATGACCTCTTCCTCGCTGACGTCATCGCGTCCCTCAAACTCCTTGCCGATGGCAGCGGCCATCTCGTCGGTCAACTCCGTGCC
This sequence comes from Clostridia bacterium, assembly GCA_017503325.1. Taxonomy (GTDB): domain Bacteria; phylum Bacillota; class Clostridia; order Oscillospirales; family CAG-272; genus SVQP01. Next base: position 67,702 of record JAFVTI010000018.1, read on the forward strand.
GACCGTTGCCGCGACGCCCTGCTCGTCCAGATAATCCTGCACGATGACGCCAAGCTCTTGGCTGAGCTTTTCGGGCTGGTCCTTATACGAATTGATCGAATCGGTCAGCTTACCGGTCAGCTCGGTATTTTCCATATCCAGCGTCTGGGTCACGGCACGCACGCAAAGACGCTTGATCTCTGCGGACATGGGTGCCAGGTGCTCGTTTTTCTCAAAGGTCGCTTGCAGCTCACTGATCAGCTGCGGATTTTGGCTGAGAATATCCATCAGCTTATCCGAATCTCCGAGATTTTCAAAGATCTCGTGCCGGACAAGTAAATCCATCACGTCAAGCAGCGTATTGAGATCCTCCACCAGCGTCTTTCCCTCGGTGGTGGCCAGCAAGCCCAGCAGTACGTCAACGGAAGGATCCAGCAGCTCACCGAGCGCAGGTTTTTCCATACCGAGCAAGGTCTCGCCGCTCGCCCAGTTATCACACATGCCGGAGATCAGAGAAGCCATGATCTCGGGAATGACCACAGAATCGTCAAGCGTATCCACGATGCCGTGCAGATCCTGAACGCCCTGTTCGTCCATCTTGGAAAAATCGGACGATGTGAAGTCCACGACCTTTCCGAACAGCCCGGTAGCGGCAATGGCCTCGCTCTCCAGGCCGAATTCGGTGTCCTTGTAAACGGTCTCGGTCATGTGGGTAAACGCCGGACGTCCGACGGTATTGTAGCCGGCCTTGATAAACCAGTTATCGGTAATGGGGTGCACGTAATCCTGCACGGCAAAGTAAACAATCTCGTGAGGCGTCTCCCCCTCGCGCGTATACTCGGGCGTGTTCAGGTTTTCAAAATACGCATCGCTGACATGTCTGACCAAAAATGCATAACCGCCAAACGGCAGCGTCAGCACAGTCAGCAGCAATACGGCATTGACCGCACCAATGACAGCGCCCACAACACGCGACCAGACCGGTATGTGGCGCTTGATCTTGACTTTCTCGCCGTTCTCTCCCTTTACCTTACGCGAAGGCTTGAGGAAGAAGGACAGCACAAATCCGAATATCGCACGGAATATGTTGAAAAAGACGAGGAACAAAGCCGGTGCCGCCAGCATACCGATCAGAAGCGGCATCAGCGCAATGATCTCCTCAAAATCAGCCAGGCTCTGTTCCAATGACAGGCCGAAAAGGTTTGTGATCCCGATAAATACGGGGTATACGTAATCGCGTGCAATGGTGGTAAAATCTCTTGCGATAAAGCAGGCCAAGAATGCGCTGAGCACGATATTGCCCGTGCTCATCAGAGCCTTGATCCAGCCCCCGCGCAGACCGCGCACTACCAGAATCGCACCGATGGCGGCTAATAAAACCAAAACAACAATCGAAATGATCAACTCGTACGTCATACATAGTTCCTTTCTGCAAGTATATATCGTTTGGTAAACGGATCTCTACCTTTCATCATACACCATTTTTCCGGATTTGTCAATAAGAAAAGCAAAATGCCGCTGCGCCTCGGGCGCAGCGGCAAGTATTCATTCTTCAATGGGGAAGGATGCAACGGTAACGCTGACGATCCAGCCGCCGTCGATAATAATGGCCTTTCCCTCTTCCAATTCGGTCGCATATTCACCCTCCAGATACTGGATCAGCGTATCCACGTCCTCCGTCGCGGACAGGCCTATCGTGATCTGCTGTGCCCAATTGCCGGTCTCCTGGTTGACAGTGCTTCCCACCAAGGTGCCCGTGATCTCGCCCTTGAGTGAAATGCCGTCCTCATTCAGAGCATTGGCAAAATCTGCGATAAACTCCTGATCATCGCGTTCAAGCGTATCAAACGCATTCTCTGCGCGCAGCTCCTCCTCAACCTTGTTCAAGGCTTCAACCGACACCGATTTCCCGATCTCCTCGGTAATGGCATCACAGGAAAAAAGGCAGGTGCCGCAGACAAGCAGCATCAGGGCTACGATCAATATTCTCTTCATTTTTGTACCTCCACACGGTTATTTACAGTATATTTTAGCACTCTGAAACACAAAAGTCAATCGAATTTTGTAAACTCATCCGTAAATCTGCAGCATGGTCACGATCATCCCGGACCGGGTGACCTCCACACTCAGCGACTCGGTTGCAGCGTCGTCGGTCATTCTCTTCATCGCATCCGCCAGAGTCTCTGCGTCCTTTGCAGACGACATGGCGATCACGGTAGCAACGACATAGGACTCCTGCTCCTCATACGTATACATCAGCATGCCGACGGCAGGACCTTTGAGCACGATCCCCTCACCGGAGACAACGGATTCGATGACCGAATTCATCTCGGACTCCTCCAGCCTGCGCACCTCGTATTCCATAGCCACGCATTCCTGCTCGATCTTCTCCAGCTTGGACTCGGCACTTGCCTGGTTGATGGGCTGCATCAGCGTTGCGCACGAGCACAAAAGCGTTGCGCATAAGCATACGCACAACAGTAAAAATATACGTTTTTTCATGGTTCCGAACCTCCGATTATTTCCGTTTACAGCGATAGCTGCTTTAATTTGTTGGCAAAGACCGCAATATTTTCCTCGGAAATGGTGGGCAGCACGGCATCCTCTCTCTGGTCGCCGTTATTGCCGCCGCCAAGGATATGGTCGCGCTCGATCTTGAGCACTAACTTATCCCACAGACTTTTTGCGTGCGCGGGCACCATTTCCCCGCCAAAGCAAGCAAGATCAAACGCGCGCTCAGCCTGTGCATCGGTCAGATTTTTCTCAAAAAACTCCTCTGCGCTGTCGGGATATCCGCACAGAATAAAATAGCCGGTCTGCTTGGTTGCGAGCACCGCATCCCACTTTTTTAAGTATTCCCTGACCGGCTTGTACAGCTTTGCATAGCGGATGCAGCCGCCGATCACCACGATATCGTACGCGGTCGGGTCAGCACTTGCCTCCTCGGTGGTGCAAAGCGTCACGTCTCTGCCCGCAAGTCGGTCATAAAGCAGCTGCGCCGCGGTCGCGGTGCTGCCGGTTTTGGTTGCATATACGATCAGAATCCTCTTCATTCTCTCACCTCATTGCGTGCATTCCACAACGTCACCGTCGGTGCGCAGCACCATGGTGCCGTTATAGGAAAAATAGGTCAGCGCGTTCAGATTACGCATCAGGAGCACCACCTCGTTTTCAATATTGGCCAGTGCATCCGAGCAGATCACACCGTATTTGACACCGCAGGTGGTCAGAATATCGCGCAGAGCCTTGTTGTGGCTGCCGTGATGCGGCAGCTTGACGAAATCATACTGCCCGCTATACTGCGTCTGTGCAAGGAAATCCTCGCATCGCGCCTTTTCCGCGTCTCCCATGAACAGAGCCGAAAAATCTCCCAGAGTCAGGCCGCAGATCAGGGAAAGATCGTTATCCATGCTATCCTCGGGGATAGGCTCCTCGTGCGAAAGCTCGGGATAAACGCGTGAGACGTTGATCCAAAGGCTGCCGACGGGCAAAGCGACGGTGGTATCGTCGTTGAGCTTATGGACGGTCGTGCGTGCGGCATTTTGCTCAAGCGCACTCAAAAGCGAGCGGTAAAGTCCCGAATCGCGCACGTAATTGGGCATATACACCTCGGCAACCTCGAAGTCCTCGATGATCTTGGCCGCGCTGCCGATGTGGTCGTTGTCAAAATGGGTCAGGATCAAAAGATCAATGCGCGAAATGCCAAGCGATTCCAGCGTATCGCTGATCTCTCCGTAGTCGTCCGCGTCGGCCGTGTCAATCATAATCACGGTACCATCCAGCTGCAAAAGCATGCAATCGGATTTTCCTGTTTCAAGCACGCGCACGGTCAGCATGTGCTCCGCGCCCTCAAACGAGTTACCCGGATTGAGCGAGCCGGCATTCCCGCCCGAGCTTGGCTGCGTGCCGCCGATCTCACCCGTGCCGAGCTGTCCCGTGCCGCCGGGCGAACCCTGTTGCAGCACCTCACCGCTGCATGCGCAAATGCAAAGTGCAAGAGCTGCGCAGACAAGGGCGATCAGAAATCTGTATAGCTTCATAAATTCTCTCCGTAAAACAAATTCAGGTGGAAGGCTCGTAGCCTTCCACCTAACATTATAGCGCATCTCTCTCTTTTTTACAAGAGCCCCTGCACGCAGTGCAAAAAAATTTACACTTATTGCGCGTCCAACACCTCAAACGCTGCCTTGATCTGCGACGATGAAAATCCCTGCGCCACCATTTTTTGAGAAAGCTTTTTGCGCTCGTCGCCCTCGGGTATGCCATGGCGGCATTGTCGCGCAAGCGCCTCTCGGCACACCTCGTCGAAATCCACCTCGTCAAGATACCCCTGCACGTCGGCATCCGACGCGTCGTAGCCCTTGGCACGCAGATCGTACTCCACGCGTCTGCGGCTGCGCAGCTTTGCCACGCTGCGCTCAGCCTCGCGCAAGGCGGCAGAGCTTTCGCGCAGATATCCCGCCGCGATCAGCATGCAAACCGCCTCCTCGGCGTGCGCCTTGGAACAGCCCTTTTGCACGAGCTTGTAGGTCAGCTCGCGCGCAGATCGGTCACCGTACGAAAGCGAGGTCAGACCTTTGATAAAGGCACGGCAGATTCCCGACGCATCCGCGATTCTCTCGGCGGTTTCTGCGTCGATCTCGCCTGCCTGCAACCCCATTTCCTTGTATTGCGAGAGCAGCAATGGGTACTTTTCCTTTTGATATTGCTCGGCACTCTCGCCGCGCAAGATCAGCGTCACCCACACGATCCCCTTGTCGGGCACGGGCGTGATGCTTTTGATGCGGATATTCATATCTGATCCTTAATCTTCATCCTTGAGCACGCGGATGTCGAATGCGTCGTCCTCGTCCTCGTCGTCCAGGTCGAATTCCTCTTCCGCAAGCATATCACCGTTGGCAAGCAGCACGCGAACCTTTTCCTCAATCTCTGCCATGAGCGCAGGGTTGCCCTCGATCATCTTGCGCACGTTGTCCTTGCCCTGTCCGATTCTCTCGCCGTTATACGAGAACCACGAACCGCTCTTCTTGATAATATCCGAGTTGATGGCAAAATCCAGCACCTCGCCCGAGCGGCAGATGCCCTTGCCGTACAGAATATCAAATTCCGCTACACGGAAAGGAGGCGCGACCTTATTCTTGACGATCTTGCACTTGACACGGTTGCCGTAGATCTCGCCGCCGTTCTTGAGCTGATCGGTCTTTCTGATATCAATACGCACCGACGCGTAGAACTTGAGCGCGCGGCCGCCCGTGGTGGTCTCGGGATTGCCGTACATAACGCCCACCTTTTCACGCAACTGGTTGATAAAGATGACCACGCAGTTAGACTTATTGATCACGGCGGACAGCTTACGCATAGCCTGCGACATCAAACGCGCCTGCATACCCATCTGCGCCTGGCCCATATCGCCCTCCAATTCCTGCTTGGGAACCAGAGCCGCTACCGAGTCGATGACCACGCAATCGATTGCACCCGAGCGCACCAGTGCCTCGGTGATCTCCAGCGCGTCCTCACCGCAATCGGGCTGAGAGACCAGCAGATTGTTGATATCCACGCCCAGCGCCTTTGCATACACGGGATCCAGCGCGTGCTCCGCGTCGATAAACGCAGCCTCGCCGCCCGCCTTCTGCACCTCTGCGACGATGTGCAGCGCAACGGTAGTCTTACCCGAGGACTCGGGCCCGAAGATCTCGATAATTCTGCCCTTGGGCACGCCGCCGATGCCCAGCGCCATATCCAGCGAAATAGAACCGGTGGAGACCGCCTGCACCTCCATGTGGGCGTTCTCGCCCAGACGCATGACTGCGCCCGCGCCAAACTCACGCTCGATCTGCACCATAGCGGTATTGAGTGCTCTCTGCTTTTCTGCCTTCTTATCTACAACAACCTCGGGTGTGACTGCTTTCTTTGCCATAATAATATTCCATCCCTTCCGCCCGCGAATGCGCAGGCCCTCATTCTGTTATGGCAATATTATACACCGACAACAACCTTTTGTCAATAGGTTTTTCAAATGTTTTATTCCGTAATCGGAATTTTATTTTTTAACACCATTTGATGCAGGTTCTATTTATTCCGATTTTGGACGATTCAGTCAACCAACAAGACGGGTCGGACAAGATTGACAAGTTCCCTTTTCTCATGTTATAATATGGTAGTTGAGTTGGGAGGTGGAGATATGAAAATAGCTGTGATAGGCTTTAGCGGTGCCGGGAAATCCACACTGGCCGCAGCACTCGGAAAGCATTATGACATTCCCGTATTACACATGGATGCAATTCATTTTTTACCGAATTGGGTGGAGCGCGATGACGCCGACATGCTCAGCGACGTGCAGCAGTTTCTTTCCGAGCACGATTCGTGGGTCATCGATGGCAATTACTCGCGCATCTTGTTTGACGCACGAATAGAGCAAGCGGATCGCATCGTCATCCTGCAATTCAATCGCCTTGTATGTTTTTGGCGTGCATTTTGGCGTTCGAAAAAATACAAGAACCAAACCCGCCCGGATATGGCTCCCGGCTGCATGGAAAAATTCGACAAAGAATTTGCACGCTGGATATTGTTTGAGCAAAAACGAAAGGTCAAGCGCTACAAGCTGTTGCAAGAGCAGTACGGTAATAAGATCACCATGATCCGCAACCAACGGCAGCTGGATAAATTCATGAAAAACCAGGGATAATTCAACACACTTGATCAAGCCCTTGCGACATAGCCGCGCAGCGGATATGTCATCCTCGAGCAAGCATCCTCTGCCAAGATCCTTCGCTTCGCTCGAGGATGACAGGCAGAGGATGCGCCGCGAAGGATCTTGCAAGGGCGCAGATCGTTTTCACACCACGACATGTGCGGGCGACCTGCGGTCGCCCGCACGGACACATACTAACCAAACAGCCGCGGCAGATGCCGCGGCTGTTCCGGGATTTATTCTGTTTTGATTTCCGCTTCGGGTTTGCTCCCCTTTTCGGGAAACAATCTCTCCACGTCCTCGGGCTTAACGCGCAAGAGGCTGATCACCATAAACACGGTCACGGCCACGCCGAGTACGGCAGTGATGACCACGGTCACGGGATCCCAGCGCACGCCGCCGCCCAGGTAAAGGATGGTGCCGCCCAGGTCGTACACGAAATGCAGCAGCACGCAATACCAGATGTTGGCGGTTTTGAGCAGCACGATGGCGCACATACCGCCGATCAGGAAGGAATACCCCACTTGCAGGATGGTTGCGCCCGGATTTGCGCCGATAAAGAGATTGACCAAGTGCACAAAGCCAAACACCGCGCTGCTTGCGGCTGTGGTCCAGAAGATCTGCTTGGTGCTTTTTCTTCTGCCGTCCAGGATCATCAGATAAAACAGTCCGCGGAAGGCAAATTCCTCAAACATGCCGATGGCAAGGCAGTACGCCACCACCAACAGAACGCCGCCGATCGGATCGGTCACGTAGGCGTTGCCCGTGGCAAGTCCGATCAGGGGGAAATTGTTGATAGCCACCGCCAGCGAGGGCAAAAGGAACAAAAGCGACTTCCCTATCGGCCGTCTCAGAGGATTGAGCACGCGATAGCCCATATAGACCGTCATGACCACAAACACGATCGCACCCACACCGTCCATGACCAGCGTGTCAAGGATAGGGGCGCGGTATGCGTCGCTTGTGATCAGCGACCGCATCAGCTCGCTGTCCGCGACCGCTCCCGCAAAAAACAGCTTGTACACGCCCACGATCGCCACGCAGGCGATCAGCACGGCGATGCAGACCTTACGACTGAGCAGAGGCTTCTTCATCGGATCCCTCCGCAAGCTGCGTTTGGGCGGCCTGCTGTGACGCCGCCTGCTCTGCAGCCATGCACTTGGCTGTATAATTTCTGACAAACTTTTCAAGGAAGATAACGCCCACACCCACCGCGATCAGCAAGAGTGCGGTCTGCTGCGAGGGAGAAAGAAACGGGATAATGCCCTCTCCGCGCGCATCGGCACGCAGATATTCGGCAAAAAATCTCCAAACGCCGTACGCGATGGTGTAAATGGGCAGGTTGTAATGCTTATTTCTGACCACGCGCCAAAGCAGCCATGCTGCAAGCGCAAACAGGAAGATGGCCTCCAGCAGCTGCACGGGCACGGCGTAGAACTCCTCTACCGAGCCGTCGGTAAACAGCTTCAAAAAGGTCAGGGTATACCACTCCTTTTGCTCGCAGACCTTGCCGTGGCAGCAGCCCGCCATCAGACAGCCGATGCGGCCGATACCGTGTGCCAAGGGGATGACTGCGCCCGCGATATGCGCGATGGGGAAAAAGTGGTGGATATTCTCTTTCTTTTTGAAAAGCAATGCGCCAATGCCAAAGTAAATGATGACGAATATGATCACACCGCCCACAAGGCCGCCGTAAAAGGTGGCACCCGTTCCCCAATAATCAAAGAACTTGGCCTCGGGATTCTCTCCCAGCGCGGCGTTCCAGTTATAAAAGGTTTGCACCAGGGCTGCGGCGTAATATCCGCAGCCTATTGCAAAAATGGACGTGATCAGCGCGAAATTCTGAATTTTCGCCTTGAATTTCTGTCTGTCCGCAAACACGCGGTACAGGACAAGACAGATGACGATGGCGATCATCAGGCAGATATCGTACAGCCCTAAGCGAAAATGCTCGCCAAGATCAATGATAATATACGGATACACGGAAAACCTCCTGTGTGAAAAAATCAATCAGCCTTGCCGTTCATGCGCAGCTCGTCAAGATCCGACTTGGTGACAAGCACCTTGCGCGGCTTGTTGCCGTCCTGCTCCGAGATAAAGCCGAGCTCCTCCATGCGGTCCAAGAGTCCCGCTGCTCTGCCGTAGCCTACCTTAAGGTAACGCTGCAGCATGGACGTGGAAGCCTTGCCCTCGGTGACAACCACCTCAACAGCCTCCCACAGCTTTTCGTCCTCACCGTCGCCTCCGCCAAGGTCACCATCAGCACCGCCGCCTGCGCCCTTCTTGTTGCCGCACTTGGCAGCCTCTTCCTCGATCTGACGCGTGAAGCTGTCGTTATACTTGGCAGAGCCGTTCTGCGTCTTGACAAAGTTGACCACTCGCTCTACCTCGCCGTCCGCAACGAACGCGCCCTGTACACGCTGGGGCTTGGGTGCGCCGACGGGTGCGTACAGCATATCGCCGCGACCAATCAGCTTTTCCGCACCGCCCACGTCAATGATGGTACGCGAGTCAACCTGCGAGGATACGGTAAATGCAATACGGGAAGGAATGTTTGCCTTGATCAAGCCGGTAACGACGTCAACGGACGGACGCTGCGTACCGATGATGATATGGATACCCGCTGCTCTTGCCTTCTGTGCAAGACGGCAGATGCAGGTCTCCACGTCGTCGGGCGCGGTCATCATCAAGTCGGCAAGCTCGTCGATGATAATGACGATTCTGGGCAGATATTCCTTTTCGGGATCATCCTTGGTGATTTCGTTATAGCCCGTGATGTTTCGCACGCCAACCTCCTCGATCAGCGAGAAGCGGCGCTCCATCTCGGCAACCGCGCTGGCCAGTGCGCCCGCGGCCTTTTTGGGGTCGCTGACGATGGGACAGTACAGGTGCGGGATGTCACGGTACATGGTAAACTCTACCTTCTTGGGGTCGACCATGATCAGCTTGACCTCGTCGGGCGTTGCCTTATAAAGCAGCGACATGACAAGGCAGTTGATGCAGACCGACTTACCCATACCGGTTGCACCCGCAACCAGAAGGTGAGGCATCTTCTCAATATCGAATACGACCGGCTTGCCCGAAACGTCCGCACCAAGGCAGACCGCCACCTTACTCTTGTGATTTACAAATTCGGGGCTCTCCAGAAGGTTACGCAAATAAACGGTCGCGGGCTTATCGTTGGGCACCTCGATACCCACGGCAGCCTTACCGGGGATGGGTGCTTCGATACGCACGCCCGATTTTGCAAGGCCAAGCGCGATATCGTCAACCAGGTTGGCAATGGCACGCACGCGCACGCCCGCCTCGGGCTTGATCTCGTAACGCGTGACGGTAGGACCTGTGGAGCAGGTGACCTCCTTGACGCGGATGTGGAAATCCTCCAAGGTCTGACGCAGCACCTCGGTGTTGGCCGCAACCTCCTCCTCGCTTGTGTGGTAGCTTGCGCTGCCTGCGGACAGCATATCGGTGGTGGGGAATACGTAAACGCTCTCGACCTCCTCGGGCTCGGGCTGCTCATTCATGCCGTCGTCCAGGATCTCGTCCAGCATATCCTCAAAGTCCTCCTCGGGCTCGGGCTCTGCCTTAGCAGCCTTGCGGGCGCGGGGTGCGGGAACGTCGTCCTCAAGATCCACCTCGATCTCCTCCATGGGCTGATCCTTATCAAGCTCACCGACGTTGGCGTAAGCGTCCTCATCGGGGATCTGCTCTGCCTCGGGAATCTGCTCGGTCAGCGTGGGGATGTTTGCCGCATCGGCAGCATCCGCATCCTGCTCGTCAGCCGTCAGCTTGAGCGGCGTAAAGCCGATATCGTCGTCCTCGTCCGCCTGCTTTGCCTTGCTCTTCTTGCTCTTCTTGCTCTTGCGCGAGGACTTTTTGTCAAGCTCGATCATCTCGCCGGTCTCGGGATCAACGCGGTATCCGTCGTCCTCAAAGTCCTCCTCATCCTCATCGCGAACCTTTTTCTTATTTTTCTTTGCCTTGACGGGTACGGGAATCTCGTCCTCTTCCTCGTCCTCATCCTCATAGTCGTCGTAATCCTCATCGTCCTCTTGTTCAAGACGGGCACGAGCGGCACGCTTGGCATTTGCGGCCTTGACCTTGTTCCAGATCTGTACGGGCGTGATCTCCAGAAGCACCATGAACAGAATGATCACCACGAACAAAAGCACGAAGGGGGATGCCCAGCGGAACGCCCAGCAGAATACCCAACCGAGATATCCGCCAAGCAGACCGCCCGCCTGCAAAAACTTACTTGCAAGGAACAGATCGCGAAGTCCCGTATCCATGTTGTCGACATTCATGCCGAACTGGAAAATGTGGATCATGGCAGAAAACGCAGCCACGATCATGACCGACAGGATCGCCTTGATGGCACGGGTCACACCGTCGTCGGTCTTGAACCAGTAGATGCCGAAAATGACTAGCAGCACCGGGAACAGATAAGAAGCATGTCCGAAAATGCCGAACAGCATATTGCGGCAGATAAACTCACCCACAACGCCCTCCAGCTGCGAGCCGTTGAAATAGCTGATGGCATTGAGCACCAGCAAAACGGTCAGGATCAACGCCAGCGCAAACAGGATAAAGGGCACGAATTGCGAGAATTTATTCTTGCGCTTATTGGCCTTGGCCACGCGCTCCAGATTCTTTTTTCTCTGGGCGGCACTGACGCTCGTCCCGCCCTTCCCTTTTTTGGCCGTGCTCTTTTTGGGAGCACTCTTTTTCTTTGGAGCGGGGCTTTTGACAGCCGAGGCAGTCGTCTTACTCTGATCGGTCGTTTTTTTGGAAGCCATTATGTATCCTCATCTTTCTCAGAAATTACACGGTATGTTTTGCGCGTCCGGCGGCATACTACGTACGCAGAGACCTTGCGCATAGTTACAGTTATAGATATTATAACATTATCTAAACGAAATTGCAAGTACCGAGCGTACATTTATCACAAAGGAAGGTGAAGTTTTATGACTTCTGTCAAAAGCCGTGCACATCTTGGCGCACTCGTGGGCTGCGCGCTGCTTGCGGGCGTCATCAACGGTCTTTTGGGCGCGGGCGGCGGGATCATTCTGGTATTCGCGCTGACCCTGTTTTGCAAAGGGGCGCTGCCCGACCGCCGCGACCTTTACGCCACCGCGCTGGTCGTGACCCTTTCGCTGACCGTCGTATCCACCCTGCTCTATATCAAGGGCGGCAACGCCCCACCCGCCGATCTCTCGCGCTTTGTGCTGCCCGCCATTGCGGGAGGGGTTGCAGGAGGTCTTTTACTGGGGAAAATTTCGTCAAAAGCACTCGGACGCCTCTTCGCCGTCTTGCTGATCGTTTCGGGTGCGATCATGATCTTGCGATGAGGAGAGGGATCTATGCCTTGGCTTGATATATTGGTTTCATTCGGGATCGCTCTGCTCTCGGGACTCGGCGTGGGCAGCGGCGGGCTTTTGGTGATCTATCTGACGCTGCTTTGTGCCGTCCCTCAGCTACAGGCGCAAGGGATCAATCTGGTATTCTTCATTTTTTCTGCAGGCTCGTCCATGCTCGTGCATCTGTTTTCGCGCCGCCTGCCGCTTGCCTTGTGCATTTTGATGATCGCTGCAGGCATTCCGGGTGCGCTGATCGGCGCACGCCTTGCCGCCTTGCTGCCCGGCGAGGCTCTGCGCAAGCTTTTCGGCGCGTTTTTGGTCACGGCCGGGCTGCTGACTCTGACAAAACGCGACAGCACTCGCGCAGCCTTTAGCAATATTCACAACCGGATCAATAATAATAGAGGATAATTTTTCATAAACGACAGGAAAATTTCCCGCAAACCCCTTTACAAATCCTCGGGAATGTGATATAATATCCTATGCATGGCGTTCTCACGGCCTTCGGATAAACGGCTGCTGTGCGGCACTTTCACCCGCCGATTTCTGTGGGACACGCAAAATGCAAGAAATATTTATTTGAAAGGTGAAAAAAATCATGACCACTCAAGAAAAACAGGCTATCATCGAGCAGTATGCCATCCACGAGGGCGACACCGGTTCTCCCGAAGTGCAGATCGCTATTCTGACCTACCGCATCAACAACCTGACCGAGCACCTCAAGGGCAACACCCACGACAACCACAGCCGTCGCGGTCTGTCCAAGATGGTTGGTCACAGAAGAAACCTGCTGGGTTATCTGCAGAAGGTTGACATTGAACGCTACCGTGCGATCATCAAGAAGCTGAACATCAGAAAGTAAAATACTGCGGGAGTGGAAAGCGGCGGATTTCTCTGCCGCCTCCACTCCCAACTGTTTTTTTGCCAAAAAACGTCGCATCGCATGGATTTAGAACTTAAACGCGCGCTTGTAGATACCTCGGACAAGCTCGGGTTTAAGTACTAAAACCTATGCGTAAGCGAAAAAAACGATCCCAAGAATTATGAAGAAGAGGAGAAAAAGAAGAAATGAATTCCGCAATTATCAGCTCTGAAATGAATTTCAAGAATCACAGAGTATTCCATTACACCCTGGCAGGCAGACCGCTGGTCATCGAGACCGGTAAGGTTGCAGGCCTTGCAAACGGCTCGGTGCTTTGCCGCTACGGTGACACCGTGGTGCTGTGCTGCGCTACCGCTTCCGAAAAGCCCCGCGACGGCATTGACTTCCTGCCCCTGTCGGTTGACTTTGACGAGAGAATGTACGCTGCAGGCAAGATCCCCGGCGGTTACCTCAAGAGAGAGGGTAAGCCCTCCGAAAAGGCAATCCTGACCAGCCGCGTCATCGACCGCCCCATCCGTCCCCTGTTCCCCAAGGATCTGCGTAACGACGTAGCGCTGACCCTGACCGTTATGTCGGTTGACCCCGACTGCGCTCCCGAAGTCACCGCTATGATCGGTGCCTCCACCGCTCTGGCTATTTCCGATATTCCGTGGAACGGCCCCATCGGCGGCGCTTGGGTAGGCTTGGTTGACGGCGAGTTCGTTCTCAACCCCACCTACGAGCAGCAGAAGAAGAGCGAGATGCAGCTGACCGTTGCAGCCTCCATGAATAAGGTCGTCATGATCGAGGCAGGCGCTAACCAGGTTGCAGACGACGTCGTTTACGACGCTATCATGTACGCTCACAAGGAGATCAAGGAGCTGCTCGGCTTTATCAACGCCATCATCGACGAGGTTGGTAAGCCCAAGTTCGAGTATCCCTCCTGCGAGCTGGATCACGATATGTTTGACAAGGTTTTCGCTTTCTGCGAAAAGGACGTCATGTTTGCGCTCGACACCGATGACAAGACCGTTCGCGACGCTCGTATGGTTCCGATCAAGGACGCGATCCTGGAGCAGTTCTCCGAGGAGTATCCCGAGCTGCCCGGCATGATGGACGAGCTGGTTTACAAGATCCAGAAGAAGATCGTTCGTCGTTGGCTGCTGGTTGACAAGAAGAGAGTCGACGGCAGAAGCATGAACCAGATCAGACCCCTTGGCGCAGAGGTAGGCGTTCTGCCCAGAACTCACGGCTCGGGTCTGTTCACCAGAGGCCAGACTCAGGTTATGACCATTGCAACCCTTGGCACGCTCTCCGAGGCACAGATGCTGGACGGCATTGACTCCGAGACCTCCAAGAGATATATGCACCACTACAACATGCCCGGCTTCTCCACGGGTGAAGCTAAGGCTGTTCGTTCTCCCGGCCGTCGTGAGATCGGTCACGGCGCACTGGCTGAGCGTTCTCTCGTTCCCGTTCTTCCCTCCGAGGAGGAATTCCCCTACGCAATCAGACTGGTTTCCGACGTCGTTTCCTCTAACGGCTCTACCTCTCAGGGCTCCGTTTGCGGTTCCACCCTTGCTCTGATGGACGCAGGCGTTCCGATCAAGGCTCCCGTTGCAGGTATCTCCTGCGGCCTGATCACCGCTGAGGACGGCTCTTGGGACACCATGATCGATATCCAGGGCCTTGAGGACTTCTATGGCGACATGGACTTCAAGGTAGCAGGCACGCACAAGGGTATCACCTCCATTCAGATGGACCTCAAGATCGACGGTCTGACCCCCGAGATCATCAAGCAGGCATTCGAGCAGACCCGTGCCGGCAGAGAATACATCATCGACAACGTACTGCTCAAGGCAATCCCCGCTCCCAGAGCCGAGGTTTCCAAGTACGCGCCCAAGATGACCACCATGCACATCGATCCCGATAAGATCCGCGAGGTCATCGGTAAGGGCGGCGCAACCATTCAGAAGATCGTTGCAGACACCGGCGCAAAGATCGACATTGAGGACGACGGCACCATCCGCATCGCTGCTATCAACGGCGACCAGGCTGCAGCTGCTCAGGCTGCTATCGCTGCCATCGTATTTGAGCCCGAGGTTGGCTGCATCTACAACGCAACCGTTGTCAAGATCCTGGCAAGCAAGGATAAGCCCAACGAGGATATCGGCTGCTTCGTGGAATATGCTCCCGGCAAGGACGGCATGGTTCACATTTCCAAGATCTGCGATAAGAGAATCAACAAGGTGACCGACGCAGGCATTGACGTTGGCTCCGAGGTAAAGGTTAAGTATATGGGCCTTGACAAGAAGGGCCGTATGGACTTCTCCATCAAGGACGCAAAGTAATTTTCACACACAGATAATTTGACGAAAGGAGCTTCTCATGGACAATCAAAGAACCCCTCGCAGCTTCTCCACCGGCGGCACCGTCAAGCGTGACACGCGCCAGCAGCAGCAAAAGCTGGTCGTCATTCTGATCTGTATCGTGATCGCTCTGCTCTTGGTCGTATTCATGACCATCATAGGCACCAAGATCGTACTGACGCTGACAGGCGGCCATCAGAACGCCGATCCCTCTGCCGTTGAGTACGAGGAGGTCACAGTTGACCGCACGCAGACCCTGTACGGCCCGCTTGCCATTGTCAACGAGACACATGAATACGAATTCCCCGATAAAGCAGCAGCCAATCTGGTAAAAATCTGGAACTACAGAAACGCACACACCGAGGAAGGTGACTATCCCGCATATAAAATCAGCTATCCCGAGCTGATCCTCGTGGACGGTGCAGCACTTCCCTCCCTGCATAATTTCCTGACCGATTTCAGTGATGCGACCAAACAGACCAACACCATCGTGACCTCTGCTTACCGTACCTACGAGGAGCAGAAGTCCTTCCAGGTAACCGAAGGCAAGTCCGACCACCACACCGGCTTTGGCGTCACGCTCAAGCTGAATGACGACGGTATCGTTCTCAATATTTACGACAACCCCGAGTACTACGCCTGGCTGAGCGAAAACGCGCACAAATACGGCTTTGTGCCCCGCTATCCCGAGGATAAGGCAAACATCACCGGCATTTCCAACTACGTGGAATACTTCCACTACGTCGGCTACGCTCCTGCGGCTTATATGAAGGCAAACAACCTCTGTCTTGAAGAGTTTGTTGCCGGCATCAAGTCCTATTCCGTAGACGATCCGCTCAAGGTGACCGATGCAAACGGTCAGAACTGGCTGATCTATTACGCAGCATGCCCCGGTGATATGGCAACCATCAAGCTGCCCACCAACTTCACCTACACCGTTTCGGGTGACAATGAAGGCGGTATCATCGTTTGCGTATCCCTTTCCAAGGCTGCATTCGAGCAGCAACAACAGCAGGAATCCGAGTCGGACTCCGCAGCACAATAATGCAATAGTTTCAGGGGAATCTGCCACAGGCAGATTCCCCTCTTTTTTATCAATCATGTAGAAAATCCTGCATTACGTGCAAAATCATACCGCGATGTAAAAAAGTTCTTGAAATGGTCAATATTTGGTCACAATATCCATGTATACTAAAGGGACGAACGAATCCCCCAAAAGAATATGGAGGCTTTTATGAAAAAGATTTTGATTTTTGCACTGGCAGCTATCCTCGCTCTTTCCTGCCTTGCTTTTGCAGCCTGCTCGGGAGAGACCAACCCCGGCGACAATCATACACCCGGTGGCCAGACCCCCGAGGGCAATGAATCCTCGAATGTGGCCGGCCTGATTGACTGCTATATTGAGTTCAGCGGCACCTCTTATACCACCACCGATTCCTCGGCAATCAAGGTAGAGGGTTCTGCGCTGACCATCGTCAAGCCCGGCACCTACGACCTTTCCGGCACGCTGGATAACGGCCAGATCATTGTGGAGGTTACCAAGGCTGACCGCGTCACGCTGATCCTCAATAACTTTACCGGCCATAACGAATCCTCTGCCGTCATCTGGGTCAAGAGCGCAGACAAGGTTTACTTGGAGGTCAAAACCGGCACCACCAATACGCTGACCGACGGCGCGACCTACGTTTTCGAGGGCGCTGAGACCAAACCCAACGCTTGCATCTACGCATCCGACGACCTCTCTATCAAGGGACACGGTACGCTGATCGTCAAGGGCAACTACAACAACGCCATCGGCTGCAAGAACGACCTTTCGATCAACAACTGTAAGCTGACCGTCAGCGCGGTCAATAACGCCATCAAGGGTAATGGCAGTGTAACCATCAAGGGCGAGGCCGAGGTACTGGTTGAGGGCGCGGACGACGCCATCAAAACCGACTCGCTGGACGAGGGCAAGGGGTATCTGACCGTGACCGAGTCCGCCAAGGTTACCGTTTACTGTGAGGACGATGGCCTGCAGGCTACGCAGAGCATCACCATCACCACAGGTGCCAGCGTGACCACTTATGCCAAGGGCAACAGCGTCAACTGCGACGGCATTATGACCATTGACGAGGGCTGCCTGATCGAAAACACGCCCGAGGCGTGATTTCAACGAAAAATGAATAACATAGTAGAAACCCCTTGCGAGAGCAAGGGGTTTCTTCATTCTTAATTCCGAATTCTTAATTCTGCATTTACAGCTGCTCTGCCATCTCGAGGATCAGCCGCTCGGTCTTGTCCCAGCCAAGGCAGGGGTCGGTAATCGACTTACCGTAGCAGCCTTCGCCGATCTTCTGTGCGCCGTCCTCGATATAGCTTTCGATCATAAGTCCCTTGACAAGGCCCTTGATGTGCTCGGAATGGCGGCAGGAGTGCAGGATCTCCTTGGCAATGCGCACCTGTTCTGCCCACTTCTTACCCGAATTTGCATGGTTGGTATCCACCACAACTGCAGGCAGCTGCAAATCTCTCTTGGCGTACTCCTCATACAGATGCTCCAGATCCTCATAGTGGTAGTTGGGCAAGGACTGGCCGTGCTTGTTGACGTAGCCGCGCAGAATGGCGTGTGCGTAGGGGTTACCCTCGCTGACGACCTCCCAGCCTCTGTAAATGAAAGCATGGGAATGCTGTGCTGCCGTGATCGAGTTGAGCATGACCGAAATGTCACCGCTGGTGGGATTCTTCATACCTACGGGAATATCCAGGCCGCTGGCCACCAATCTGTGCTGCTGATTCTCCACGCTGCGCGCGCCGACTGCCACGTAGGAAAGCAGATCGGACAGGTAGCGGTGATTCTCGGGGTACAGCATCTCGTCCGCGGTGGAAAGCCCTGTCTCCTCCAGCACCTTCATATGCAAGGAACGGATTGCAATGATGCCCTTGAGCAGGTCGGGTGCAACGTTGGGATCGGGCTGGTGCAGCATACCCTTATAGCCGTCGCCCACGGTTCTGGGCTTGTTGGTATATACGCGGGGAACGATCAGAATTTTCTCCTTGACCTGCTCCTGCACGCGCGCCAGGCGGCCGATATAGTCAAGCACGGGTGCTTCGGAATCAGCCGAGCACGGGCCGATCACAAGCAGGAGCTTATCGTTTGTGCCGTCAAAAACACCCTTGATCTCGGCATCTCTTTGCGCCTTGACTGCGGCCAGCGCATCGGTCAAGGGGTACATCTGCTTGATGTCCTGCGGAACAGGAAGCTTTCTTTTGAAATTCATATTCATACTTGTGAGTCTCCTTTGGGTATTGCTTTTATGATTTGGTACTGTATGAGCCAACCAACTTGAGCTTATCGCACATGGGTGCCAGGGCTCGCATCATTTGTTTGCCGTTTTCGCTGCGGATATCACCCTCGCACTCCACGTAGAAATAATAATTCCACGCAAGATCCTTCATGGGGCGGGAGTGCAGATTTTTCATATTATAGCCGTAAGCACCGATGATATTGATGGCCTGCGCCAGCGCGCCCGCCTGGTGCTTGACGGTAAATACCAGGATAAAGTTGTCGTCCGGCCTGCCCGCGGGTCGATTTTCCACGCGGGAGAAGCAAGCAAAGCGCGTGGTATTGCCTGCGCTTTGGTTGATACTGCGCTGCAGCACCTCCAGTCCGTACAGCTGCGCCGCCTGCACGCTGCCGATGGCGGCGACGTGGGGCTTGCCAAGCTCTGCAACGAATTTTGCGGCAAGCGCGGTGTTGGAATAGGGGGTGCGGACTCCGATCCCATGCTGGTCCAGATACCCTTCACATTGCGCAAGTGCCTGCGGATGGCTGACCACCTCGCAAATGTCCTCAAGCTTTGTGCCGGGCAGCACCAAAAGATTCTGCGTCACGGCAAGATCGCAGGTGCGGTTGATATACAAGGATCCCGAAAACATCAGATCCATGACCTGTCCGACCTCGCCGGCATAGCTGTTTTCAATGGGCAGCACGGCAACGTCGCACTCCCCCGCCTCCACGGCACGGTAAGCCGCTACGAAATCAGAGCAAGAAATATATTCTCCATTCGGATACAGCACCTCGGCTGCCTCGGATGCAAACGCGCCCGGCACACCGCCGTACGCCACGCGCATGCCGCCGATCAGTCTTTGCTGATAATCGCGCGACAGCTTCATGGTATATTTAAGGAAGTTCACGTAATACTCGCGCCACTCGGAATTTTCCACAAGCGCGCTGTTCTTTGCGATCAGCTCCTCCTCGCGTCGCGAGTCGAGAACGGCTAATCCTCTCTCCTTTTTATATTCAGCGACCGTCTCTGCAGCCTCCATGCGGCGGCAGAACAGCCTTGCGATCTCAGCATCAACCTCGGAGATCGTCTTTCTGGCCTGTTGCAGCTTGTCCATACGCGGACTCCTTTCAATAAAAATATCGCAGAGGCTTTACGTGCATCTGCGATAAAAAAACGCAGAATGCCCCTCGGGCATTCTGCGGCAAAATTCGATCTGTTTCAAACTTACGCGGTCAAGAACACCCGGAAACCGAGAAAATAACCGCAATAAAATCGTGTCTGCTTCATGTTATTGACTCCTTTCCCGATGAACTTATGATTATTATAAACCCATTTTTTACGCTTGTCAAGGGTTCTGTGAATTTTTTTGGATATACGCGACCGCCTCTCTGATCTCTCCGTCACACGCGTCCAGGGCCTGCTCGGCCGTCTCGGCATCGCAGCCCGCAAGCTCACCGATGATACGGATGCAGCGCAGGCGCAGCTTCTGATTGGTAGGGCGCACGTTGACCATGAGATTGCCCATGACCTTGCCCGTTTTGATCATGGCACCCGTGGAAAGCATATTGAGCACCAGCTTTTGCGCGGTGCCTGCTTTCAGACGCGACGAGCCCGTGATAACCTCCGCGCCCACAACCGGCGCGATGGTAACGCGACAGAGCGGATGCATGCGGCTTTCGGGATTGCAGGTCACGCCGATGGGCACGGCACCGATCTCGGCAGCCTTTTGGAGCGCACCCAGCACGTAGGGCGCACCGCCCGAAGCTGAAAGACCGACTACCACGTCGCCCGCGCACACGCCGTCGGCGATCAGATCGGCAGCGCCCGCCTCCGCGCTGTCCTCCGCGCCCTCCGAGGCGCGGAACATGGCGTCCTTCCCGCCTGCGATGATGCCGCGCACCAGCTCGTACTCTACGCCAAAGGTGGGCGGACATTCCGAGGCATCCAGCACGCCAAGGCGACCCGACGTGCCCGCACCCACGTAGACCAGGTGCCCGCCCGCCTGTATCGCGGCGGCGATCAGGTCGATGGCCTTGGCAATATGCACAGCCTGGGCAGCCACCGCGTCCTCCACGACGCGGTTCTCCTCTGCCATCAGGCGTACCATATCAAGCGTGGGCAGCTTGTCAATCTCCAGGGTGCGGGGGTTTCTTGCCTCGGTATTCAGCTTCTGATAATCGGGTCTGACATTGTGATTCATATACTCAATCCTCGGGGATAAATCCTTCAAAAATCATGCCCTCGTTGCGCTTTTTCGCGGGAATCTGCTCGGGCTTTCGCACGGTCCACACGTAAGCGGGCGCGCGGAACAGGTATTTACAGATCATAAAAGACAAATTGTGCACGCTTTCCTGCCCGTAAGCCAGGAAATGCGGACGGGCAAGCACGTTGGTGGCAAGCACCGTGATCAGAAAATAGAAAAGCTTATTGCCCTTCTTTTCCTTTAAGAGATTGCAGAACAGCTGACCGCGCACCACATGGGGAGCATTTTTTCTGTACCAGCGCACCAGCAAGGGATTGAACGACTCAATGATATAGTCGCCCTTGTACTGCGAGAGAATCTCGTTTGCCACCGGGCAAAGGCTTGTATCCAGCGCAGCACCCTTGAGCTCGACCAGCAGCGGCACACGGCCGTCCACCAGCGCAAGCATTTCGGTCAAAAGCGGGATCTTTTCATCCGTGCCGCCAAGACGCAGCTCGCGCAGCTCGGCAAGCGTTTTGTCCTCTACCTTGCCTTCCACACCGCACATGCGCATCAAAGTGTCGTCGTGGAACACCACCACCTGTCCGTCCTTTGTCTTGTGGATATCAAACTCAATGCCGTAGCCTGCATCCACAGCCTTTTGGAAAGCAGAGAGCGAGTTCTCGGGCGACTGTGCATCCCACAGACCTCTGTGCGCAAATTTGGTGCCGTACTTGGCAAGATTCAAGTCCCGCGTCGACGCGGGCTTGATCAAAAACAGATAAAGCGCGACGGCCGCGACAAAAACGGCCGCGCAGATCAGCAGGATCCATCCATAAGGCGGCATCTCTTATTCCTCCCTTTGGCGGCGCATTCCGGCAAACGCGGCGCGCAGCACGGCAGCCTGCGTTTTTGCATCGGGCACCTCTCCGCGGCAGATGCGATCCACCAGCTCGTCAAGCGGAATTCTCTCCACCTCAATAAACTCGTCCTCGTCAAAGTCTGTCTCGCCAAAGCTGAGCCCCTCGGCCATATACATGTGAATGACCTCGTCAATCAGCGCGGGCGTGGTATAAAGCGGACCGAGATAGGTCAGCTTGTCGCAAACAGCCCCCGTCTCCTCGCGCAACTCGCGCAAGGCTGCCTCGGTGGGATCCTCGTCGGGGCTGTCCAGCTTGCCCGCGGGGATCTCCAGCATCATTTTGCGGTGCGCATAACGATATTGCTTGACGCAAATGACCTCTCCTTGGTCTGTCAGCGGCACGATGCACACAGCACCCATGTGCTTGCAGTACTCGCGAAATCCGACCTTGCCGTCGGGCAGCAGAATGTCATCCTTGTATAAATGCAGCACGTGACCGTCAAAGATCAGTTCGCTGTGCAGTTGCTTTTCGGTGTAATCCATATTCGTCTCCCATGAAAAATTTCTTCTTTCATTATACATGAAATCTCAATATTTGTAAAGCCCTTGCGCCAAAGAAAAAAATGTGATACAATATAAAAAACACGTATGATCTCGGAGGTGCTCTGAATGAATCAAAGCCAACACGCACGTTCCCTGCCGCTGCTTGGCGAACAGGGACTTGAAAGATTGCAAAATGCACGCGTGGCCGTGTTCGGCATTGGCGGCGTGGGCGGACATTTGTGCGAGGCGCTGGCACGCGCAGGCGTGGGCGAGCTGCACCTGTTTGACAAGGACACCGTTTCCCTTTCCAATATCAACCGTCAAGCGGTCGCGCTGCATTCCACCGTGGGGCTTGCCAAAGTAGAGGTCATGAAGGCGAGAATCGCGGACATCAACCCCGATTGCCGTGTTGTCGCGCACGAGGTGTTCTATCTGCCCGAGAATGCGGACGAGTACGACCTTTCGGAATTTGACTATATTGCAGACGCCATTGATACAGTCAGCGCAAAAGTAGAGTTGATTTGTCGCGCAAAGGCCGCAAACGTGCCCATTATCTCTGCCATGGGTGCAGGCAACAAGCTTGACCCCTCTGCCTTCCGTGTCGCCGACCTTGCCAAAACGCAAGCTTGCCCCTTGGCGCGCATCATGCGCCGCGAGCTGGGTGCGCGCGGCATTCGCCACCTGACTGTGGTGTACTCCGAGGAAAAGCCCAGGCCTTCGCTTTTGCCGAGCGAGCACGGCAAGCATACCCCCGCCTCGATCTCGTTCGTGCCACCCGCCATGGGTCTTATCATGGCAGGCAGGATCGTGTGCGACCTCTCGGGAGTGAGTCCGAAATAAAAAATAAGCGAAAAAACATAACCCGATAATTACAATAAACACCGTAGGGGGCGACGTCCTCGACGCCCCGGGTGGCTACAAACTAACTTCTCAAACGGACCGTCCGGGAGGTCGGTCCCTACAAAAGATTGTTTGTGCCTGCCCGGGGCGTCGAGGACGTCGCCCCCTACGCTTGTTGATTTTTTACATGAGAAAAACCAACACGGAAACTGCTTTTGATACAGTTCCCGTGTCAATTTCTCCGCTAATTTTTCACGCCCATCGGGCTGTTTTTTTGTTTTGTCTTCTCAATCCCTCTCGGGCGCGCGATAAGCAAAGCGGAAGTATCTTCCCTGCTCCGGCTTGGAAAGCCGCTCGATCATGGGCTGCACCGACTGAATTCTTTGATCCGACCCCGAATCATAGCGGTAGAAAAGCCCATCCTCGGCGGGGCCTGCGTTGATAAACACGTGGCGCGGATAGCCGCGATACGGCTCGGGCAGCGCTGGCGGCATATGGTGGGAATCCCCCTCAAAGATCAGGTCACCCGGGCGCACCTCGGCTGCGTCGTCAATGCGCGCAAAGCCGCTCGCGATCAAAAATTCCTCTAAGTTTGGCGAAAAATACAAGGGCAAGCCCTTGCGGAGCGGTTGATGCTCGACATACCCCGCCTCGTAAAGCACCCAGCCGCAAAAGCGGTCGCAGGACACGATCTTTTCGGGATTTTCGGAATACTTATCCAGCGCGGGATTTTGGTCGGCATCGCCGTATTTGTAACCGTGCTCGCGCATATAATCGGCCACGTCCTTGGCGTGATACAGAATGTGCGAGGCAGTCGCAGAGCCCGCGGGCGACCAGACCATATTGCCGTCCTCGTCGCAAACAGCATAGCCGTACACGCGCTTGTCCTCCGCCGCTTTCTTGGCATCCTCCAAGCTCTCAAATGCTTGAGGCAAATGCCCTTCCTGACCGTGAAACGGAATATACAAATAGAACATACGCACCTCCGCGATTCTTACTTGACGTTAAAGGCAGTATAGCACAATCCGGGATCATTGTCAAGGTCAACGTCGATTCTCCCGGGCACACATGTTCCCGTTGAGTCAGCACCTCCCCCATCCGACGTCCCCATCTTCCCTTTTCACCGATTTTTTCAACTATCTTCTCTTGACAGAAGTCAGGTCCGATAGTATGATATAATCATAGACTTTCAAAAGTCACCCATCAATCCAGCAGGAGGTTGCTCAAAGCCTTTGAGCGTACGCAAGCATGAAAACAAAAATATTCTGCGGCATACTGGCTATGCTGATGCTTTTGCCCCTGGTTGCCTGCAATCCGGGCAGCACCCAAGACCCGACCGACACACTCGGCACGACTGCTCCCGAGGCAAGTAACACAGAGCCCTCGACCGAGCCGATCACGGAATCCGAGACAGAGCCCGAGCCGCCTTTGGATATTGAGGTGCCAGACTACGAGGACATCGGTCTTTCGGCTGCGCTCCCGGGAGTGGATCTGCGCACCAGCCTTCATTTCAATTTTGCAGACTACACGTACGGCAAGCTGAAAAGCAACAACGCGCTGGTCTTTACCTCGAACAAGGACTATACGGTGGACAAGGGCGGCCTAACGCTTACCGAGGAGGGCTGGAACAGCGTTGGATTTGCGCATACGCTCAAAGAAGCCTACACCGCCAAGACCTTTATCACCAACCGAGGAAACGAGAGCAACGTGCGTTCCATCATGTTCGGCTGCCGCGTCACTCGCTCCGACCACCTTTACATTGACAGCGGCTTGTGGTTCACCTTCTCCGAAAGTGCCGTCTACGCACACGTCAAGAACAGCTTTACCAAGCTTGTACGCAACGACTTTGATTTCAACGCCAAGGACGGTCTGGACGTCACCATCAAGGACGACGGCATCACCATTGCATGCTTTGTCAACGATCAGCTGGTCGCTACGGCGACCGTAGAGCAGGAATATCTTGCAGTCTACGATGCCAACGGCACCGAGATCGGTCGCACGCCCGATCTTGCGTACATTGCTCACGGCGATACGCTGGGCTACGTTCGCACCATGTCTCACTTTGCAAACTCCACCACCAAATCCATCAGCCTTGAGACAGGCAGCGTGACTCCTTACGCACCGAATGATACCGTCACCGAGCTCAGGCATGGATATTCCTACCTGCTCTGCGATAAAACACAGATCAAAACGCAATATCCCATCACGTCCTGCGAGGGCATGACGCTGCTGGATGCCAAAGCAGCCGCTACCCTCTTTGGATTTACGTGCACTCTCTCCGAGGACAGCACCAAGGCGACTCTGACCCGCGATAACGCAACGCTGGTCTTTACGGTCGGCTCTGACAAGGTGGACTATAACGGCACGCTCTACAACTGCCCCACCACCGTTGCTCGCGGTGGCCATATCCTGATCGCCATTGACTATTTGGCGCGTTGGATGGGCTACACCGTCACTCCTGCCGACAGCTCGGTTTATATCAGCACCTCAACCGAGGCGCTGACAGACGCGCGCAAGCAAGCTATGGCGGATCGCTATCAGCTCTACGCGGACGTCATTTACAACTACGATGACGTGGAAATTGAGCAGATCGGTGTAGGAAAATATGATCCTACGCCTTACGAGGACCGCCTGGTCGGGATTGCTTATTCCACTTGGCTGTGCACCAAGATCATCACCTGGGGCAAGAATACATGGGATACCCCTCTTTACGGCAATTATTATTCAGACAACCGCGAAATGATCGCCAAGCACGCAGAGCTTTTGCGTGACGCAGGCGTGGATTTCATCTTTATCGACTGGACCAATAACACCACCTACGACCCCGAGACCATGAGAGAATCACGTTCGGATTTCCGTATGATCGAAGAAGCCACCGACCTGGTCTTTGAGGTATGGTCGCAGATCGAGGGCGCTCCCAAGATCTGTATCTTTGCAGGCCCCGGTCACTCGGGCATTGAAAACATCAATAACGGCAAGCATCAGACCAAGGTGGATCAGATCTGGCGTGATTACGTGGAAAAGTACCCCGACCTCTATTTCCACTACGAGGGCAAGCCCCTGCTCATGTGCTACGGCGCAACGCCCAACCAGTATGGCAATCGCCCCAAGTGGACGGATGACCGCTTCACCATCCGTTGGGCAACTGGCTACGTCGGTCAGCAGAGCGGGCTTTATAACGGCAGAACCATGGCAACCCGCAACCAGTGGTGGAGCTGGGAGGAGCGCGGACTGCAGCCTTATTCCGTATTGGATGGGCGCGTCGAGTGCGTCACCTGCACCGCCGCCAGCCGCGCGCAGGGCTCCGAGGGTGACGAAAACTACATCCCCGCATACGGCAGAGAAAACGGCATGACGCTCAAAAAGCAATTCCAGCGCGCCAACGATCTGGGCGCAGGTATGGTCATTCTCATCTCCTGGAATGAGTGGACAACGGGTGAGCAGCCCTCACCCGAGATCTCCAAGGACCTGGAGCCCTCCGTCGTTCACGGCACCTTCTACTACGACCTGCTGTGCGAGCAAATCAAAAAGTTCAAAGGTCAGATTCAAACCCAAGAAACAGAATCATAAGGAGGAAGCACCATGCAAAACAGATTCAACGCCGTCCTGCCCATCGGTACAGGACTCTATGAAAAGACTCCCGCAGATCAGCGCAAGGTTGGTATTGCCTACACCACCTGGCACTGCGACCTTCTTCCCGGTTGGGGCAAGAACACGTGGGATCTCCCCCTGGACGGGCCCTATAACTCCGACGACCGCGACGTGATCCGCAAGCACGCCATCCAGCTGCGCGATGCAGGAATTGATTTCATCTTTGTGGACTGGACAAATAACACCTGCTACGATCCCGCAAAGCAGCGCAACTCCGCACCCACCTTCCGCATGATCGAGGAGGCGACCGACGTGCTCTTTGAGGTATGGTCAAAGATCGAGGGCGCTCCCAAGATCTGCATCTTCGCAGGCCCCGGACACTCCATGCCGGAAAACTTGGAAAACGGTAATCACCAGAAAAAGGTGGATCAGATCTGGCGCGATTACGTAGCAAAATATCCCGATCTCTACTACAATTACGACGGCAAGCCGCTTTTGATGTGCTACGGTGCTACCCCCAACTTCTACGGTGCCGATCCCAAATGGACGGACGATCGCTTTACCGTGCGTTGGGTGACCGGCTACGTTGGCCAGCAGGACGACCTTTTCGATGAGCAAACCATGCGCTCCTATCACTTCTGGAGCTGGGAGGAACGCGCTACCCAAACCTATACGGTCAAGGACGGCCGCGTGGAGTGCATTTCGGTCACGGCCTCTAGCCGCGCACAAGGCAAGGAGGGCGACCGAGGCTACATCCCCGCCCGCGGCAGAAGAAACGGCGAGACCTTCCGCGAGCAGTTTGGCCGCGCTTGCGAGCTTGGCGCAGGCATGGTGCTGCTGATCTCCTGGAACGAATGGACCAAGAGCGAGCAGCTTTCGGTGGAAATCTCCAAGGACCTGGAGCCCTCGCAGATCCACGGCACCTTCTATTACGACCTGCTGTGCGAGCAGATCAAAAAGTTCAAGGAACTGGACTCGTAAAATAAATAAAGAAACGGACACGTCACAAGGGATTTTCCCAAATGACGTGTCCACTTTTTTGTGATTCAATTTCGCCCGCGCTTATTCTTAGCTCTTCGTATCCTTCGCAAACGGCGCGTATTTTTCAACAATATCGACAAACCACTGCTCATTCCGTATGCTGTCAAAGCTCTCTATCTTGCAAACATCGCCTAACCGACGCTGCACGTCGTTACATTCATACCCCGAATTCACTCTTGATCTTTCTAATTCGCAGTCCTTTACAAGAAAAGAGGTATGAACGGTCTTCTCGGGAAGCTCGTCATAGGCTTTTGCATGTGCAAGGCTCAGGTCAAGATATTTGGCGCAAAGCTCGTAATCCTCTTCGCAGCAATAACGGGATGCCATAGAAAGATACGCCTCGGACAAATGATAATGTGAAAAGCCGTAATCCCCCTCGTCATAAATCATTTTGATAAAATCAACCGCCTTTTTATAGATGCGGATGGCTTCTTGATTGGTCGGGGCATAATTTGCGCAATTTCTGATCTTTACGTATACGTCTTCGCTGATTCCGTGAAGCTCCTCTCGCGCATATTTCCACCAGTTTTCACTGCCTCTTTTGTAAAGCTCTCTCATTTCTCCGACCTGCAGTGCAGTAGGCAAAAGCTTGATATATGCAATGGCTTTTTTCTCGTCACCGCTAAGCCCGTAAATGCCGCTGAGTAAGCTGATGGCATCGTATCTGATCTGTTCGTCAAAGCACTCCTTGAGTATACGCTCACACAACGTAATCAGCTCTTCCATGTGAGGTACCTTGGGGTGATCCGGCGTTAATTTGCCCTTTTCCTGCAGATCCCAATACTTTTCCCAGAAATAAGGGTCATAGTAAAGCATCCAAATATACTTTTGCAAAATTTTTTCATCGTTCGGATATGCATGGTATGCCCTGCAGATAAAATCAAACTTCTCCTTTTCCTTGCCAAGATTCGAGAGTCTGTCATACTCGGCTATGATCTCATCGATCTTTGCTTGCTTTTTGGCAAGATCCACCCCTAAAAGCTCGTCGGTGGACACGTTAAAAAAGTTTGCAAGAATAGGAAACATGGTGATATCGGGCAACGATGCATTGGTTTCCCACTTGGAGATGGTCTGATACGACACGTTCAACCTTTCCGCAAGCTCTTCTTGTGTTAAATTCATTTTTCTGCGTAAAGCCTTGATTCTGTTGCCAAAATTTTTCATGGTATTCCTCCATTGAAATGATTCCCTCGAGGTTGATTTCATTATACCATATTTTTTTCGGTTGTACAGATAAGGCTGTGAGAATATTACTCAACCAGCATTAGAATTTTCGCATGCGACGCACAATGATACTCTTTTGACTATAACTAAAAAAATGGACACATCACAAGGGATTTT
This sequence comes from Clostridia bacterium, assembly GCA_017503325.1. Lineage (GTDB taxonomy): Bacteria > Bacillota > Clostridia > Oscillospirales > CAG-272 > SVQP01. The sequence goes on from JAFVTI010000018.1 coordinate 96,629, forward strand.
CCCAAATGACGTGTCCGATTTTTATTGTCAATTTTGTAGGGGCGAGAATTTCGGCAAAGCCGAAATATGTGATCGCCCGTAGCCATTTTTCTCGTAGGGGAGGATATTATCCTCCCGCACGCAATGAGGGCGCGAATGCGTTTATTAGGCTAATCAGAGCCTGTTTACGAGCGGAGGATGATATCCTCCCCTACGCAGAAAAAGTATTCTCAAAAAATAATTGGACACATCATGGCGGATTTTTCCGTAATGATGTGTCCAATTTTTTATGAAAGTTTTTGCGGAGCTTTTTTAGGGAAAGCGACCGTAATCCTTTTTACTTGCAAGCCTCTTCGATCGCAACTGCAACTGCCACGTGTCATATTGGAATGACCGTGGGCAGTTCCTATCTATAGGCATAAGTTTTTCTTACTTGCAAGCTTCCTCAATAGCTACAGCAACTGCCACGGTCATTCCTACCATGGGGTTGTTACCTGCGCCGATCAAGCCCATCATCTCTACGTGAGCGGGAACGGAGGAGGAGCCTGCGAACTGAGCGTCACCGTGCATTCTGCCCATGGTGTCGGTCATGCCGTAGGAAGCGGGACCTGCTGCCATGTTATCGGGGTGCAGGGTTCTGCCCGTGCCGCCGCCGGATGCTACGGAGAAGTACTTGACGCCGTTTTCGTTACACCACTTCTTGTAGGTGCCTGCAACGGGGTGCTGGAATCTGGTGGGGTTGGTGGAGTTACCGGTGATGGAAACGCCAACGTTCTCCAGTCTCATGATTGCAACGCCTTCCGGAACGCTGTCGGAGCCGTAGCACTTAACCTTTGCTCTGTCACCGGTGGAGTATGCGGTTTCCTTAACAACCGCAACTTCCTCGGTGTAAGGATCGAACTGGGTCTGAACATAGGTAAAGCCGTTGATTCTGGAAATGATCATAGCAGCGTCCTTGCCAAGGCCGTTGAGGATAACGCGCAGAGGCTTGGTTCTTACCTTGTTAGCATTCAGAGCGATCTTGATTGCGCCTTCAGCAGCTGCGAAGGACTCGTGACCTGCTAAGAAGCAGAAGCACTCGGTCTCCTCGGAGAGCAGCATCTTGCCCAGGTTGCCATGTCCCAGACCAACCTTACGGTTCTCAGCAACGGAGCCGGGGATGCAGAAGGCCTGCAGGCCGATACCGATAGCGGCAGCAGCGTCAGCAGCCTTGGTGCAGCCCATCTTGATTGCGATTGCTGCGCCAACGGTGTATGCCCACTTTGCATTCTCAAATGCGATGGGCTGGGTCTCTTCTACGATCTTGTAGGGGTTGATGCCCTTTGCATCGCAGATTTCCTTGCATTCGTCGATGGAGGAAATTCCATACTGATTCAGTACGCCGAGGATCTTTTGCTCGCGTCTTTCATAACCTTCAAAATGTGCCATTACGATATTCCTCCTTCAATTATTCCTTGCGGGGGTCAATGTACTTCACAGCATCAGCAAATCTGCCGTAAGTACCCATTGCCTTGGCATATGCTTCGTTGGGCTCCATGCCCTTCTTGATGAAGTCGGTCATCTTGCCAAGAGATACGAACTCGTAGCCGATTACCTGATCGTTCTCGTCAAGAGCCATTCTGGTGCAGTAGCCCTCGGTCATTTCCAGGTAACGAACGCCCTTTGCCTTGGTGCCGTACATGGTACCAACCATACTTCTCTCGCCCTTACCAAGGTCCTCCATGCCTGCGCCGATGACAAGGCCGCCCTCGGAGAATGCGGACTGGCTGCGGCCGTAAACGATCTGCAGGAACAGTTCTCTCATAGCGGTGTTGATTGCGTCGCAAACAAGGTCGGTGTTCAGAGCCTCAAGAAGGGTCTTGCCGGGCAGGATCTCTGCAGCCATTGCTGCGGAGTGGGTCATACCGGAGCAGCCGATGGTCTCAACGAGTGCTTCCTCGATGATACCGTTCTTGACGTTCAGGGAAAGCTTGCATGCGCCCTGCTGGGGTGCGCACCAGCCCACACCGTGGGTATATGCGGAAATGTCGGTGATCTGCTTTGCCTGTACCCACTTGCCCTCTTCGGGAATGGGAGCAGGACCGTGATCAGGGCCCTTAGCGACTTTGCACATGTGCTGTACTTCCAGGCTCATTGCATATTCGCAGTTGTTTTCAATGCTCATGATTGTTTATCTCCTTATCAAAATTTTTACAGAGTTTATGCCAGCTCCTCGATCAGAGGGGTGATGGCTTCGAGATACTTTTGCGCGATCAGACATGCGCCGTCCTCGGTGGGATGCACGCCGTCAGCAGCATACACAGTCTTATCCCGGGCCTCGTCGGCCTGGAAAATCTCGTGCATGGGCAGGTACACGTCCGCGTACTTATCTGCCAGCGCCTTGACAATGGCCTGCTTTTCTGCAAGCTCCGCTTTCAGCTCCTGCTTATCGGGTACGTCGATCAGAAACGGCTGAATGATCATGATCTTTGCAGCGGTCTTTTGCTTGATCTCCTCAAGCACTGTGGTGTAATTTTGCTCAAACGCCTCGTTGGAGGTGTAGATGCCGGAAAAGGCATAATGATGCCACACATCATTAATGCCAATAAGAATAGAAACTATATCGGGTTGTATTTCAATGAAATCACTTTGCATTCTTGCTACGAGGTCCTCAGTACGGTTGCCGCTGATGCCAAGGTTGACAAATGCAAAATCAATATCGGGAAACGCGTCCTCTATCATAGCCGATGCATACTTGGGGTATCCAAAGCCCATGTCAGAGGACTGACTTCGGTCTCGGCCTGCGTCGGTTACGCTATCCCCTTGAAACAAAATCTTCATAATCTCTTGTTTAATCTCCTTTAGTCTACGATCTCGCCGTAGATCTCACCGAATGCGCAAGCAGCGTTGCACTCATCGGTATCGATGTGCATAGCCAGAGCAAACTTGTCGCTGACGCGGCAAACAACGTCGTCAAAGATCAGAGAACGAGCGGAATTGACGCGGACCTTAACGATCTGGCCATTGGTTACGCCAAGTGCCTCTGCTTCCTCGGGACGCATGTGAATGTGTCTCTTTGCGATGATGACACCGCTGTCGATGGTGAGCTCGCCGCAAGGACCAACCAGCTTAACGCCGGGAGTGTTTGCAACGTCGCCGCTCTCACGTACGGGAACACCGGCAAGGCCGAGTGCGCGTGCGTCGGAGAAGGACAGCTCAACCTGGTTAGCGGGACGGGTAGGACCCAGAACGCTGACAGCCAGAGAGCCCTTAGGGCCAACGAGGGTGATCTTTTCGTTGCCGGTTGCGAACTGACCGGGCTGGCTGAGCATTTTCTTGACAGTCAGCTCTGCGCCTGCGCCGTACAGAACCTCAACGGCTTCTTTGGTCAAGTGGATGTGTCTGGCAGAGGTTTCAACCAGAATTTTGTTTTCCATAATGACATCTCCTTATGTATTATAAATTTTAATTTTCCAAAAAACCGGATTTCTCCATTATCACCCTACATTATAACACAATCAGACAAAATTGTAAAGGGATTTTTTGAATAATAACGCATGCATATCATGATATTTTTCGGGCATACTGTCAATATATACGATAGCGGAGGCAGATATGAAGCAAAAGGAAGAGCTGCAGGAGAAACAGGGCGAGCTTTACGAAAACATAAAGGAAAGCGGCGGCGTGGTGGCCAAGGGGGCACACGAGACCATTCATTGCCTTTCGATCGTGGGGCAGATCGAGGGGCATTATATGCTGCCGGATGGACAGAAGGCAACCAAATACGAGCACCTCATTCCCCTGCTGGTCTCCTTGGAGCAGGATCCCGAAATCGACGGGCTGCTGATCCTGCTCAACACCATGGGCGGAGACGTGGAGGCAGGGCTGGCAATTGCAGAGGTGATCGCATCCATGACAAAGCCGACGGCATCGGTGGTGCTGGGCGGCGGGCATTCGATCGGCGTGCCGCTGGCGGTGGCGGCAAAACGGTCGTTTATCGTGCCGAGCGCCACCATGACCATACACCCGGTCAGAATCAACGGGCTTGTAGTGGGCGCACCACAGACCTACACATATTTTTCGCAGATGCAACAGCGCATTATCCGATTCATCTGCAGTCATTCAAGGGCTAAGGAGGACGAAATTCACGCGCTGATGATGCGACCGGACATGATCGCAACCGACGTGGGCTCGGTGATCGAGGGACAAGAGGCGGTGGAATACGGACTGATCGACGCGGTGGGCGGCATCGATACAGCGCTGGCAGACCTGCGAAAGCAGATCAAAAAGCATAAGAAAAAAGGATGACCGCCACCACACAGACAACCACTCACGAAAGTTTTTGCGTCGCTTTTTTCAAAAAGCGACCGGGGTTCGGGGCGGCGCCCCGCCAAACGCCGTTTTTGGTTCTTTTTGCGGCTACTCCGTCAAAAAAGAACGGAAACGATTTTCTCACATAAACAAAAAGGAAGCTACTTTGCATGAGTAACTTCCTTATATTTTTACATTGAAATAGTTCTCTCCGTACTTTTCTTTGACACCGCGGGCGCAAAGAAAAGTACCAGTAATTCGCTGCGCGAATTGAAACGCCGAGACCATTTCGCCTCTGCGGAGGCGACTTGGGGCTCTGCCGGTTGCCTTTTGGATGTTGAATTTCGCAGAAATTCAACATCGGGTGGCGTCACTTACACTCGAAAGCATGACAACATTCACACGCCACAATCCTTTTCTGAAAAAGGCGGGCGAAAACTTTCATTCAGTGGGGGTGATCAAAACCTGATCCTCAATGGCACGTGCCGCACAGCTTATAGCCCTGCGCCAGCAGCGCGTCCAGCTCCTCCTGCGTGCCCGTAAATTCCTGCTTGTTCTTCTCCGACATCTGGGCAACACCCGAGCAATCCGGCTTATGCACGCGCTTGGAGCTTGTATTCAGCACCAGATGCAACAGTCCGTCGTCCGGCTGCGTGGTCTCTTCACCCGGCGTGGTAGGGCCGCCATCTGCTTCCAGATAGCTCTCGCCCGTAGCGTAATCGATCACAATGCCCGGCTGCACGTTGTACATGTAAATGCAAAAAGCAATGCCCTCGTCCTCCACAGACCAAGCCTCCATGACAGCACCGCTTGCAACCAGGTTGTCACCCTCAAATACGGGCGTGACGCGGTACATGACGTGATTGTTCGTTTCCTTGATATAGTCCGCAATCATGTTCTCAAACGGGATCATAGCCTCGTTGAAATATCTCGTGCCCGTGATCAGATTGCGCTCGTTGGCGTCTTCGCCCGTGAGCTGCCATCCGATCAGATGGCAGCGATTATACAGATTGCCGCCATTGACGATGCTGTACTGTGCCTGCACCCAGCCCGTGGGCTTGACGCTGCTGATGCTGCCGCGGTCGGTGGTGGGCATCAGATCCTTGCCGCAGCACGCAATGACCGCCGTGCATCTGCCAAGCGCGTCCAGCTCGCCGTAGGTCTCGTACGACTCGGTCACAAGCTCGCTTGCGCTGAAGTAAGGCATGCCGTCGTTGAGCGTGACGTATTCGCTGCCGCTGTACGCGGGGATATTCGAAAGATCGATTGTAGCCTCGGGCTCGGTTGTCTGTTCCTCGCTCGATTGCTCTGTCTCTGTCTCAGTTTCCGAATCAGATTCCGCCTCTTCTTGCGTCGTCTGCTCGCTTGACGGTTCGGTCTCTTCTTGTGTGGTATCCGCAACCGTGATCTGCTCTGCGGGTGCGGTCGTGTCCGCAGCGGTAGACTCCATACCTGTTCCCTGCCCGTCGCATGCGGAAATGCACAGAATCAACGCAAGCAGCAGCGCAGCCAAGGCGCGCGTCAGCGTTCTTTTTTCAAACAGCTTTTTGAAATCAAACATACTTTACTCCTTCATATAAATTTCCTCGGTGATGCACTCGTGCGAATACCCCGCAAAATCCTCGCTGTTTTTTTGCACAAAGCCAAGCGCGGATAAGTCAACCGTGAATTTGCGGTCACTCGGATACAGCCTGTTCCAGCGGTACAAATACACCTTTTCTGCGCACTCTGTGGGAATCTCACCGTCCTCGGCAAAATAGTAATCCCCTGCTGCCGCGTCCGCCCAAGGCCTATCCGACACGCAAAGCGGTGCGCCGTCCTCAAATTGGCGCGCGGTATAGGGCGTGACCCACAGCTTTGCCCCCTTGGTGATCTCTAAAAGGCGCGCGCGCAGCACCCTGTCCTGACTTTGCCTGCGGCGGTTGAACATCATGCCGCCCGCGTCGTCAATACATATGATCAAATTCATGCGCACACCTCCATTCTGTCACATTCACCCCCGTAGGGGAGAACTGTGCTCGCTCGCGGGCGACCGCAGGTCGCCCCTACGATGTTTCACCGCCATTTTACCATAAAATTTGCCGCCGCGCAAGACGTACGGTAAAAATTCTTGCCAAGCAAGGTGGGCTGTGGTATAATAAAAGAAAACGCTTACGGAGGCCTTTATGATATACAACAAGCTGGTGCGCGACCGCATTCCCGAGATCATCCGCGCCAAGGGCGGTGCATGCAAAACGTGCATCCTCTCGGACGAGGAATACAAAGACGCACTTGACAAAAAGCTTGGCGAGGAGCTTGCGGAATACCTGAACTCGCACGATCCCGAGGAGCTGGCAGACCTCTTGGAGGTTATTTACGCCTGCGCCGCATTGCAAGACCTCTCCCCTGCCGACCTTGAACAAATCCGCGCCGACAAGGCAGACAAGCGCGGCGGGTTTGCGGATAAGATTTTGTTGATTGAAAGTTGAAAACAAACCAATCACTTTATTGTCGGGGAGGCGCCTCGCCTACGGCACGATAGAATAAAAATATTTCCAAAAATTTTTCCAACCCTACCTCACCTTTTTCATTTCCCCCGACTATCAGGACGAAAGCATTGATCAAAGCTTTGGAGAAAGATATGAAAAAACATGAATTGCTGAATATGATCGACGAATCTCTGCTGGACAAGCTGTACGGCTACTGCTATCCGCGTACCCGCGACAGCTACGCCGCGCAAGAGCTTTGCTCGGATATCGTGTACGCGCTGATCAAGGCCGCCAACCGTGACGGCGAGATCGACCAGCCCTACGCCTTTATCTGGCGCGTGGCGCGTAACGTATATGCCGATTACTGCCAGAAGCGAAGCCAATCCGACGCGTACGGCTACGTAGGCGACCCCGATGACGCGCTTGCAAGCGTTGCCTTTGACGATGCGGATGCGGGCGACGCGCTCATGGAGCTTTTGCCCGACGTCTACCGTCGCATTGCCTATCTGACCCGCGCCTACCGCGAGGTCATGATCGCCTTTTACTTGGACGGCAAGCCGATTGCAGAGATTGCCACCGAGCAGGGCGTGCGCGAGGATACCATCCGCCAGCGACTCTATTCGGCAAGAAAGAAACTGAAAGAAGAGGTAGAAACCATGACACAAGCAAATAAACCCGTAGCACTTAACCACATCGACTACTATATCGTTGGAACAGGTAATCCGTGGTGGGGCGATCCCCGTGAAGGCTTTTATGACCGTGACCTTTCCCAGCACGTCCTGCACCTTTGCCATCGCTCCCCCAAAACCGCATCCGAAATCGCTGCCGAGCTGAACGTCCCCACGCTTTACATCGAGCAGGAGCTGGAGATCCTCGCCCGCGGCAGAAACGGAGAATACGGACTTCTTCGCCGCTTGGATAACGGCAGATATGCTATCAACTTCGTGCTGTTGGAAAAGCAGACAATCGAAAAGGCCATTGCTCTTTATGAAGCACAGCTGCCCATGGTTGCCGACGTGATTGCCAAGTTCATCGAGCAGCACAAGGACGAATATCTCGCATTCCCTTACCTGAACAAGGAGGTAGATCTCAATCTCGTCCTCTGGCAGCAGATCTACTGGATGAGCAGTGCGCTTGAAGAGCAGGTCACAGGTATTTTGGAAACCAAGTATTTCGCCGACACCGTCACACCTGATCGCCCCTTCACCGTATATGGCTTTGAAAGCATTGGCAGACACTTCGGCTGCGGCATGGACGGTACTACTGCACAAGAGATTTGCGGCTACAGCAACGTCCATATGATCAACATTTACATCTCGCGCATTCAGAAGCATTTCCACTGCGGCCACAATATTTCCACCGATCCCATGCTGCTTATGACCATTCGCGCCATTAACGGCTTGTCTGTCAGATCCTTGACCGAGGACGAGCAGGAGATCGCAGCAAAGGCCATCGAGCAAGGACTGCTGGTGCGCAAGGGTAACACTCTTTACACAAAGATTCTGGTCAATGACAAAAAGGACGACAGCCGCCTTTACAGCGTAACCACCAAACTGGAAAACGGCTACTTTGACGAGACTGCCGAGTCGATTGCCAAGGAGCTTGCAGCGCTGATCAAGGGCGCACTTCCCGATTACCTGATCGGTGAGTGGCGTTATGCCAACCGCTTGGCAGGACTTCCCATGGTAGATGCATTGGTCGAGGCGCTGATCGAGCGCGGCATGCTCACCCCGCCCGCAGACGGCATTGGTGCCGAGGGCTGCTGGATGGAAGTGGAGAAGTAAATCAAGCACACATAAACACATAAAGCCCCGCAAGCACGCGCTTGCGGGGCTTTCTTTTAATCATAGTCATTTGTCGTAGGGCGGGGGCTTGCTCCCGCATCCTTTTTTACGGCGGGACATAAAGCCCCGCCCTACCGGTTGCATGTATGATTACATTCCAAGCAACTCGGAAAGCTCCCGCATCCTTTTTTACGGCGGGACATAAAGCCCCGCCCTACCGGTTGCATGTATGATTACATTCCAAGCAACTCGGAAAGCTCCCTCTTCCCCGTTTCCATATTGGCATAGAAGCGGTCGTAGAAGGTGTCGGTATCCTCTCCCGTGGGCGAGGAACGCAGCATGCAGGAATGCTCTTGCAAAATCGGAATGCAGCTGCCGCCGCCAAATAACAAGTGCTCCATCATGACCACGCCCACCAGCTTAAGTGCCTGCTCCAGCTTGGATGTGAAATCCCTGTCCTGCGAGGTGGCGATGGCAAACCCATCCGGATGGTTGTGCGCAATGATAACACCTGAAGCGTTTTTCAGCAGTGAGCGTCTTGCAATGCTGCCCGCGATCGGATATGCCTCATTGATCGAGCCCTCGCATGCTATGTAAAAGTCGATCACACGCATGCCGTTATCCAACGCCAGAACGTATACGCGCTCCACGTCCACGCCCACGTAGTAGGGCTCAATGAATCCGCGCGCTTGGTTAAACGTTCCGATTTTGGGCATCTCGGGCCTTTGCTCGATGGCAGCACGGCGAAGCAAATCACCCACAAGGCTGAGCAGCATCGCGCTCTTCTCACCAACGCCCTCGGTTAAGCCAAGCGCATTGATATCCGCGCTCATCATGCCGATCAAGCCGCGGTTTTCCTCCAGCAGCCTGTGCGCAACGTCATTTGTATCGCTTCTCGGGATCGAATAATAAAGCAGCATTTCCAAAAGCTCGTGTGTGGCAAAGCCGTCGGGACCCTGCATCAAGTATCTTTGGCGCATGCGTTCTCTGTGGTTGGCGTGTACGTTCTTTTCCATTTGTGTTCCCCTTTTGCAATTTTTCTCCATTATATCGGAAAGCCTCGTGCTTTGCAAGAGATTTTTGCATTTTTTAGCCGAACGGGAGCCGCAGTTGACATTTTTTCTCATTTGTTATATAATAAAAGCAATCAAAACGGCAAAGGAGACGACCCATGACAAAGATATTACTGGTAGAGGATGACAAGACCATCGTAGCAACCTTGAGCGAATTTCTCGTCCGCGAGGGGTTTGCGGTCAAGAGCGCGAACGGACAGAGCGCGGCTCTTGCCCTGTTGGATAGCGAGGCCTTTGATCTTGCGCTGTTGGATATCTCTCTTGCCGACGGCAACGGCTTTTCCCTGTGCTCGGCCATCAAGGCAAGCTGGAATCTCCCCGTCATCTTTCTGACCGCCTCGGGCGACGAATACAGTACGGTTGCCGGCTTTGACCTGGGCGCGGACGACTATATTCCCAAGCCCTTCCGTCCCCGCGAGCTGGTCTCGCGCATCAAAAACGTGCTGCGCCGCACGGGCGGTGCTGCCGGCAGCGTTGTGACCATCGGCAACGTGCAGGTGGATACGGTCAAGGGCGTGGCCACCAAGCACGGGCAGGATCTCTTCCTCTCCGCCCTGGAATACCGCTTGCTTTTGGTCTTTCTCAACCATCGCGGCACGGTGCTGACCCGTGCGCAGCTGCTGGAATCCATTTGGGATATTGCGGGCGAGTTTGTCAACGACAACACGCTGACCGTTTATATCAAGCGTCTGCGCGAGAAGATCGAGGACGACCCGCAGAATCCCACCATCATTCTGACCGTGCGCGGTCTTGGCTATAAGGTTGTGTAAGATGAAGTTGCTCAGAAATCCCGAAATCAGAAGACTTTTGCTGATCCTTGGCGTCATTTGCGCCTGTGCGACCATTGCTGCGTTTATCTGGAACGTGGGCTTTGGCATCTTTACGCTTGTGCTCTGCCTTGCGCTGATCACCGTCTTTTTAATCTTTACCCACAATCGCTACAAGCGTCTGGCTGCACTTTCCGACACGGTCAACCGTATTCTGCACGGCGACAATTCTCTTTCGTTCGACGGATACGACGAGGGCGAGCTGGGCGTTTTGCAAAGCGAGCTTTACAAAATGACGGTGCGCCTGCGCGAGCAGCAGCAGGCCTTGCTTGACGACAAGATCTTTCTTGCCGATTCGATTGCGGACATCTCGCATCAGATCCGCACGCCGCTGACCTCGATCAATCTGATCGTCTCGCTGTTAGACGACCCCGATCTGCCCGAGCAGACGCGCGAGCAGCACATGCGCGAGCTTTACATGCTGCTTGGCCGCATTGACTGGCTGATCACCGCGCTGCTCAAGATCTCCAAGCTGGACGCAGGCACGGCACCCCTGTCTGCACAAACAATGCCGCTGCAGGTGCTGATCGATCGCTCGGCAGCCCCCCTGCAGGTTCCCACCGAGCTGCGCGGACAGCAGCTCTGCCTGCGCGCCGAGGGTCAGGTGACCTGCGACCCCGCGTGGACGGCAGAGGCACTTGGCAATATCATCAAAAACTGCATGGAGCACACCCCCGAGGGCGGCAGCATCCGCGTGGACGCCAAGGAGACCGCGCTTTACTCCGAGATCACGGTCACGGACAGCGGATGCGGCATTGACGAGGAGGATCTTCCCCATCTGTTTGAACGCTTTTATAAAGGAAAGCATTCGTCCGACGCGGGCTTTGGCATCGGTCTTGCACTTGCACGCACCATCGTCACCGCGCAAAACGGCACGCTCAAGGCGCAGAACGCCCCCGAGGGCGGCGCACGGTTTATCATGAGATTTTATAAGGGAACAGTGTAACATGTTCCCTTTTTCAAAGTGACGTTTTTGTAATAAAAAAGTCACCGTCCTGTCACTTGACCGGGGTATAATTTGCTCGTACAACAAGAAAAGGAGAAAACACCATGGAAATCTTAAGAGTTGAAAATCTTTGTAAAACGTATGGCACGGGCGATGCCCGCGTAAACGCATTGGACGGCGTTTCCTTCTCCGTAAGCAAGGGCGAATTCGTAGCCATCATCGGCCCCTCGGGCTCGGGCAAATCCACGCTGCTGCACATTCTTGGCGGCGTTGACAAGCCCACGAGCGGCAAGGTATATATGGACGGCAAGGACGTCTACGCACAAAACGACGAGCAGTTGGCCATCTTCCGCCGCAGACAGGTTGGTCTGATCTATCAGTTCTACAACCTCATCCCCGTGCTCAACGTCACCGAGAACATGACCCTGCCCGTGCTCATGGACGGACAAAAGGTCAACAAGGAACGCTTGGAGGAGCTGTTGACCACGCTCTCGCTCAAGGGTCGAGAGAATCACCTGCCCAACCAGCTCTCGGGCGGTCAGCAGCAGCGCGTTTCGATCGGCCGCGCACTCATGAACGCTCCCGCGGTCATGCTGGCAGACGAGCCGACCGGCAACCTGGACTCACGCAACAGCCGCGAGATCATTGAGCTGCTCAAGCATTCCAATCAGAAATACGGACAGACGCTGATCGTGATCACCCACGATGAAAACATTGCCCTGCAGGCAGACCGCATCATTGCCATCGAGGATGGCAGGATCGTGCGCGACGAGGTGATACGAAAATGAGCATCTTCCAAAAAGTAACGCTGGCCACCTTGAAGAAAAACAAGGTGCGCACGGCCGTGACCATCATCGGCGTGCTGCTGGCCACCGCCATGATCTGCGCCGTGACCACCATCGCGTCCAGCGCCCTGAATTACACCAAGCAAAACTATGAATATATGGATGGCTCCTGGCACGGCAGCGTGCGGGATGCCGACAAGGACACACTTGACAGGCTGCAAGCATCCGACAAGCTTGACGAGCTGGTATACGGCCAAGGCATAGGCTACGCCGAAACAGACTCAACCAATCCCGACAAGCCTTACCTTTATATTATGGGCGCAAGCGACGGCTTTGCGGACATGATGCCTGTACATCTGACGGCGGGTAATTACCCCAAAAGCACGGGCGAGCTGCTCTTGCCCGATCACCTGCTTGCAAACGGCGGTGCCGGATACAAGATCGGAGACGTGTTGACGCTTGCGATCGGTGAGCGCGCACAGATCGGCTCGGGACTTGGCCAAAGCACCCCTTACATGGGCGAGGAGCTTGCCATCCGCGAGACGCGCACCTATACGGTGGTGGGCTTTTACGCCCGCCCGAGCTTTGAGGATCCCACAGCCCCCGGCTATACCGCCATTACCTTGGCGGATGGCGACGCAAAGGTATGCGACGTTTACTTTACCATGAAAAACGCCAAGGATATTTCGTCCTTTGGCAAGGAGATGGAGCTTGAGGTGGTCAAGAACGCCGACGTGCTGATGTTCTCGGGCGTCTCCGAGAGCAACGCACTCTTTACCATCGCCTACGGGCTTGCCGCCCTGGTCATTGCGCTGATCGTGCTCGGGGCTGTTGCGCTGATCTACAATTCCTTCTCAATCTCGGTATCCGAGAGAACCAAGCAATTCGGTCTGCTCTCCTCGGTGGGTGCAACCCGCCGACAGCTGCGCCACATGGTGGGATTTGAAGCCCTGGCAGTCAGCGCGATCGGCATCCCGCTCGGCATTCTTGCGGGCGTGGGCGGCATTGGCGCAGTGCTTGCGCTGTTTGGTGATAAGTTCACCGCCTTTACCAGCCTGCCTCTGCCCATGCAACTGTCCGTCAGCCCCTGGGCAATTCTTGCAGCCGCCGCCATTGCGCTGATCACCGTACTGATCTCGGCATGGATCCCCTCGATCCGCGCCATGCGCGTCTCGGCCGTGGAGGCCATTCGTCAGAATGCAGACATCAAGGCCAAGAAATCCCGTACAAGCAAGCTGACCTACAAGCTGTTCGGTCTTCCCGGCGTGCTGGCAAGCAAGCATGCCAAGCGCAATCGCAAAAAGTACCGCGCAACCGTGCTTTCCCTGTTTTTGAGCATTGTGCTCTTTATCTCTGCCTTCGCGCTTTCGGACTATCTGACCAAGACCGCCGAGAGCACCTTCACCTCTGCAGGCTACGACATCTCTTACAGCGTCTACCCGACTGCAGACAGTAAGCTTGACAAAGACAAGCTGCTCTCGCAGCTCAAGGGTGCGGATGCGATAGAGAAAGCAACCTATACCACCTATTTCAAGCAAGGCACCACGCTCCCCTCGGACGTGCTGAACGCCAAGTGGCGCGAGGATGCCGCAGGTGCGGTTTCCTACGTTGACGGACTTGAGCAGAACCAATCTCATACGTTTATCCACTACGCCTTTGTGGAGGACGGAACCTACCTTGCATATCTGGAAAAGCAGGGACTTGATCCGGACGTTTATATGAATGCAGAGCATCCCGTAGCCGTCGCGCTGGACGGAAACGTGATGTACAACCGCGCCGAGGACAAATACGAAACGCTGAATGCACTGAGCCAAAATCCCGGCAAGATCAACGTCACGCTGGTCAACGATTATCAGGGCTACTATTTCGACAGCATCGTACAAGAGAACGGTCAGACCTCTTACAGATACGTCTCCCTGTTCTCGGACGAGGAAATGCTGGTGGACGCAGCGGATGCCGCACAGGACAAAACGCTGACCGTGGGCACCGTGCTTTATGAAAAGCCCTACTTTGTGTACGAGGACACCTATCTTGTGCTGATGTACCCGCACAGCGCACTGCAAACGCTGTTCCCTGCGACCCCCGAGCTCTCGACCACCGATTTCGTGTTCGTATCCGAGAATCATATAAAGAGCTTTGATTCGCTCGGCAAGATCCTGACAGACAACGGCCTTTCGACCGAAGAGCTTTACGATTACGCCGCTGCCGTACAGCGCAACCGCGACATCGTAACCATTATCCGCATCTTTGCCTACAGCTTTATCGTGCTGATCTCTCTGATCGCAATCGCCAACGTATTCAACACCATTACCACGAGCGTGCAGCTGCGCCGCAGAGAATTTGCAATGCTCAAATCGGTTGGTATGTCCAAGCGTGACTTTACGCGCATGACCTGCTTTGAGTGCCTCTTATACGGCGCTAAGGCGCTGCTTTGGGGCTTACCCGTATCGATCCTTGTCACCTTTATCATCTACCTTATCGTCTCCGAGGGCATGACGATCGGCTTTACCCTTCCCTGGGCCGCCATCGGCATTGCAGTTGCAAGCGTATTCCTGGTCGTATTCGTGACCATGATGTACGCCATGCATCAGGTGCATAAGGATAACCCCATCGATGCACTCAAGAATGACAATCTGTAATTGACGGAAAACCGCTCTGAGGAGCGGTTTTCTTGTTTATGCCCCTCCTGCTTTCATGCTCTCCCGTAGGGGAGGATATCATCCTCCCGCACGAAAACGGTTTCTGATCGTATTCCACGAATGCTATTCCTGATTTATCGCGTGCGGGAGGATGATATCCTCCCCTACGAGATCGGTTTATGTTGGCCGCGTCCGTATACTTCACCGAATGCAGCGCGTGCGGGAGGATGATATCCTCCCCTACAACAATCCTTATCTTGACAAGAAAAGGAAATCCGGATATAATAAAAGCAAGAACCAAAAAGGAGGTACTCTTATGAAACGTTTGGCGCATCGCATCCAAGTCCTTTGTCTTGCGCTTGCCCTTTTGCTGTGCCTTCCGCTGCTGACTGCATGCAACGGTACGGATGAGCCGAGCGTGAGCACCGATGAGGTCACGCAGGCTCCGAATGAGGATACCACAACCGAAGCAGAATCCGAGGAGGCCACGACAGAGGAGATCACCACGGAAGAAATCACGACTGAGGAAGTCACGACCGAGCAGGTCATCCCCGAGCCCGAGTTGTTGACCTCGCTTTCCTTCTCCGAAATCCCCGCAGACACGGATCTTTCCAAATATTTCATTCAGCCCCATCAGTGTACCGTTTCCCTGACCCAAACGGAAAGTGACGGTCAGGTGCTGGCGCTGACCACCTCCGCGATTTCAACCGTTGCCGCCAGCGACCCTTACGTGTATTTCAAGCATGCACAGCTGGCAAAGGCTCTTGGCTTTGAATCGGTGGATACGCGCGAATACCCCTACCTTGTGCTGCGCGTGCGCGGCGCGGGATTGACGGGCGGTATTTTCTCATTCTACGGCTACTCGACCAAAACGCCCTCGGGCACCGGCGTGACCGGTCAGGTGGATTACCGCCTGCAGAAAACCGAGGACTGGCAATACCTTTGGATCGACCTTTCCAAATACAGCAAGAATCTCCCTCTGCTCCGCTTTGATATGGAAAACATGGCTGCCGATAACGGCGAGGTGCTGTACGTCAGCGATATGACCTTCTTTGCAGATAAGGAAGAATCCCTTGCATACATGCCCCCCAAGACCTATCCCATCAACGAACAGACGGCCGAGAATTACGTCGCCAAGATCATGTCCTTCAACGTGCAGGTGGAGAGCGGCTCCAAGGTGCGCGCCGACATCCGCGCCGATATGCTGCGCGACCTGATCGATGAGTACGTGCCCGATTCGATCGGTCTGCAGGAGGTCACACCACTCTGGGACGGCATGATGAAAAACTTTGTGTTTAACAAAAGCTACGCCTGTGTAGGCGAGCAGAGAGCCCCCGGCGAAGAGGCCGTACTCATTTACTACCGTACGGACAAATACGAGCTTGTGGACAGCGGTACCTTCTGGCTGTCCGACACACCCGAGGTACAGGGCTCAAAATTTGAGGCCAGCCAATATATCCGCATCTGCACATGGGCGCACCTGCGTGACCGCTCCACGGGCACAGAATACGTGCACATCAACACGCACTTGGATAACCTTGGCGGCAGCGACGGCAGATCGCTTCGCAAAAAGCAATTCACGGTCATTCTCAATTTCATGGAGCGCTTTGGGGACATTCCCATGGTGGTCACGGGCGACTTCAATCAGGCAGCCGTCAACTCCGAGCAAAATCAATATTCGGTATACAAGACCATGGTAGGCGTCAAGCCCTACAAAACGCTGGAGGACGGCACCGAGCTGTTCTCTCCCCTCTCCAACGCGCGCTACGAAGCACCCGATAACATGCCCGAGGGCTTCTGCGCAAGCATGGTGGCCTCGCACGACCCGAACGGCAGCAAATACAATCCTGCCAAGGAGCCCATTGACTACGTGCTTTATTCCCGCGATTCGCTCACAGCGCTTTCCTACAAGCTGCTTTTGTTTGATCGCTGCGGCATGTATCTCTCGGATCACCTGCCCGTGGTGTGTGACATCAAATTCACTCCCGCACAATAAAATTGAAAAAACCGCCCACTTGGGCGGTTTTTCTTAATTTGTTCATAAAACGGATTGAAATTACGCGATTTTTCATGCTATAATGAAGGAAATCACACAAAAAAGGATGCAGATATGCAAAACGATAAGGAGTTTTTGGGCACAGCCCCCGTGGGCAGGCTGCTCTTTCGGCTGGCGCTGCCCACCGTGGTGGCGCAGCTGGTCAATATGCTATATAATATCGTGGACCGCATTTACATCGGCCACATTGAAGGCTACGGTGACCTTGCGCTAACCGGCGTGGGCGTATGTATGCCGCTGATCATGATCGTCTCGGCCTTTGCCGCACTGGTTGGCTCAGGCGGCGCGCCGCGCGCCTCGATTTCCATGGGTAAGAAGGACTACGAGAGTGCCGAGCGGATCCTTGGCGGCTGCTTTGGCCTGCAGCTGATCATATCCGTTCTGCTGACCGTGGCGCTTCTGATCTGGAACAAGCCCCTGCTGCTTACATTTGGTGCAAGCGAAAACACCATCCAATATGCCACCGAATACATGAGCATTTACGCGCTTGGCACCATCTTCGTGCAGCTGACGCTTGGGCTCAACGCCTTTATCTCGGCGCAGGGCTTTTCCAAATTCTCCATGCTTTCAGTCGTCATCGGTGCGGCCTGCAACATCGTGCTCGACCCCATTTTCATCTACGGCTTTGACATGGGCGTCAAGGGTGCGGCCATTGCCACCATCCTCTCACAGGCTGCCTCAACGCTCTGGATCATTCTGTTCCTTTGCGGGAAGAAAACGCTCCTGCACCTGCGCCTGAAATACATGCTGCCCGTGCCGCGCGTGGTGCTTCCCTGCATTGCCCTCGGCTCTGCCACCTTTATCATGCAGGCAAGCGAGAGCGTGATCTCGGTCTGCTTCAATTCCTCGCTGCTTGGCTACGGCGGTGACGTGGCGGTGGGCGCGATGACCATTCTGACAAGCGTCATGCAATTTGCCATGCTGCCCATGCAGGGCGTAGCCCAGGGCGCGCAGCCCATCCTTTCTTACAACTTTGGCGCACGGCGCGCCGACCGCGTCAAAAAGACCTACAAGCTCTTGCTTGTGACCTGCCTTTGCTATTCGGTGACCATCTGGACGCTCGTTATGCTGTTCCCGCAGGTATTCGTGAGCATTTTTACAAACAAGCCCGAGCTTGCCGCCTTTGCCACAGACGCTTTGCGCGTTTATTATGCGGGCATGCTGCTGTTCGGCATTCAGATCGCTTGCCAGATGACCTTCGTTTCTCTTGGCAACGCGCCCTCGTCGGTCATCGTGGCGGTCATGCGAAAATTCGTGCTGCTGCTCCCCTTGATCTACATCGTGCCGCATCTTGTACCGGACAACCCCACTATGGGCGTTTATCTGGCCGAACCGATCGCCGACGTGATCGCCGTGACCTTTACCACCGTTTTGTTCATCTTCCAATTCAAAAAGGCCATGAAAAAGATCGAGCAGCCGACGGACATCTGATTTGACTGCGTATGTATATAGAAAAGGACGGATTCCTTCGAATCCGTCCTTTTCATTATGCTTAAAACGTAATAATCAACCCGCCGACCTCGGGAATCACGTATTCCTTGCCGCCAAAGATCAGTGTACCGCCCGCGCGGGTAGCCGATACGGCGCAGACGTGTGCGTCCATGGCAATATGCACGCTGTGTCCGTCGGGCAGCGGCACAGTGCCTTCGATCTTTCGGTAGAGTCCGCGATCGGGCTGCACGGCAAAGGTCTCGTAGCCCACAGAGGTAGGATATACGCCCAGGCAATATCTGCCCAGGAGATAGATCGGTCCGCCGCCCCATGCGTGGCAGAGCGAGCAGCCGTACTTCATACCGTACATGCCAAAATGCTCGATTCCCTTTTGCTCGGGCAGATACTGCTCCCAGATCGAGGTCGCGCCCAAGGCAACCATGCCGCCCCAGTAGGACTCGATCTTTTTCTGCGCGGTCTTGAGCCTGCCCATCATGCAAAGCGCGTTGAGCTCAAAGAACTCAAAATACGGCGTGGTGATCTGATTGACCGCGTCGTTTTCAAGCACGCAGCGCACGATCTTCTGCGCGCGTCTGTGCGAAACAAAGCCGTACATAATGGCAAAGATATTGGCGTGACGCGTCACGTTCTCGCGGCCTGTGGTATGGCAATCGATAAACGCGCCGCGATCCTCGCGCCAGTAATCCTTCATAATGCGCTTTTGCAGCGCGTTGGCCGCATCCGTATGCGCCTTTCCGTCCTTACCGACCAGTGCGCACAGCTCTGCCATGCACCTGCGGCATTGCCAGAGCAATATCTGCTCTGCGCAAAGCGAACCGCCCTTGTCCATATCCGACCAGTCGATAAAGATCCAGTCGCCGTCGCGATAGCAAACGTAGCCGTTCTCGTCCAGTCTGCCCACGATAAAGTCGTAAAGCGCCTGCAGACGGTCAAAGTAAATTTCGATAAACTGCTTGTCCCCCGTGGAGAAATAGTATTCGTAAGCCCCGATGATCAGATACATGGAATAATCGTTGATCGAATTGATATGCTGCTCGTAAGGCGGCTTGCCCAAAAGCGCGATAATGGTGCGCTTGGTGATCTCGGGATCGAAATACAGATAGCGGTTTGCCATATACGACTGGTACGCGTCTCCCGACCAGCACCAGCGGTCGCGCTTGATGCCGTCAAGGAAAAACTCGCGCGAATTGAGATGTAAGGTGTAAGCGCAGATATCCCAGATCTTGTTGACGTTTTTGCGATTGCACGCAAAGGTTGCCACGTCGGCAATCGGCAGATATTCGTAATCCGCCCAAACCTTCAGCCCCTTGCCGCCCTGCACGCAAGCATAGCGGAAGGCACGGCCACTCAGGCGGTAGGTCCCCTTGCCGCTGACCGTCTCCCTGATCAGAGCTTCGGCATGATCCAACGCCTCCTCGCGCGATTCTCCGTAGGTCACGCGGATCCGGTCATTTTGATCCGCGCCCTCGATGCACAAATACGCGTAAGTCTCGCGACCGAAATCGTACAGCGTTCCCTGCTCGGTCTTTGTCGCCTTGACGGGATCAAGACGCTCATAGGAGAAGCGGAACACCTCGGGATTGTCCTCGGGTGAGGTGTAAGCGGGCGTGCAGCCGACCGGCACACGATGCGTCACGATCATATGATCGGCGATCCAACTCTCGTCGGTCTTGAGATATTTGCTGTCCACGTACAGACAAGGCAGCCCCTCGGTTGCCAGCGTGACCACCATGATATTATGGTCGCCCGCACCGATCTTCAGATCGGTATTGACGGGCAAACGGTCGTTGTCTACCATCACGTACGCCTTGGCACGCGTGACAAAGCGCACCACATCCTCCTCGTCCGCGTGATAGCTTTTGAAAAAGCGCACGTTGGGATAAGGGGGAGAAAGCTTCCAGAACGTGGGATATTCGCAGCCGAATTCCTCGCGTCGCGCATGCAGCAGCATGCTGTGATACAATTCAAAATCACCGTGATACCAGATCCATTTTGCTTGACTCATACATAGCCTCCCGTGGTATTAGATTGATTCTATTGTAACACAGAAAAAGCGGAAATGCAATAGCGAATGAGCAAGTAAGTGCAGAGTGCAGAATGCGGAATATGAAAGCACGTAGGGCGGGGGCTTGCTCCCGCAGCATCTCCCCCGAATGTCATCCGTAGGGGGCATTCACGAATGCCCCCTACGGATAAACTGTTTGCATCATCCTGAATTCCGCATTTACAAATACCCTCTGATATCGATCGCCAGCTGTTCTTCAAGATTGATCAGCCTTTTGCAAATGTCCTTGCTGCGCTCGTCCGCGGCCTTATACTGATTGAGGTACTTATTGAGCGACTTGACGCCCATATTGCAGCCGTCCGTGATCAGGTCGGCCACCGTGTGATCCGACTGGTGCATGGTCAGCTTGACATTGGTCTTGATCCAGGACATGCTCTGCGCCATGGGAGAAGGATCCTTGCCCTCATCGCCAAAGCGATCCAATTGCTCCTGCAGCTCGGTGTTCAGCTGATCATGCTCGCGCTTGCAGGTGTTCAAGGTTTCCTTGAGCTGCTCGGATTTGACCGTATCCAGCACCTCCTTGATGGACTGCACGCCCATTTTGACGCCTGCGTCACATTCCCGCAGCAGCTTGATGGTATCTTGCTCGATCATATGAATTTCTCCTTTTTTATTACAGTATGCACCGCCCCCTTGCGCTTCATACACCGACTTTTTTATTGACAAACAAGTGTGCATATGATATCATGAAATCAGAAATAAAACAAAAAAAGGAGACCGATATCATGACCGATTTCCCGAATATTGTCAACGTTCCCGGCGGCAAAGAGGTACAGACCCTTTGCTTTATGACCGACAAAAAGCACGTGCGCAAAAACTTTGTGGATCTTCGACTTTTGGTAGACGATAAGACCGTTTTGCGCAACCCGCACAAGGGCTGGTTCTGGCACTATATCGACAATGGATACGGTCGCGGCGCATACCGCGCAGCGCATGATCCCAACGACGATCTTACCGACTTCCCGGGGCTCAACCATCTCTACCTGCGCTTTGACTGGGGCGACGTGGAAAAGGAGGAAGGCGTTTACGACTTCTCGTACCTTGACCAGATCATGGAAACCTGGGGAGCGCGCGGCTACCGATTCTCCTTACGCGTTTGCACCTACGAGGGTGCTGCGGAGCTCAATGACGCAACCCCTGCGTACGTGTACGAAAAGGGTGCGCGCTGTTACCTTTTGGAGGACGGCAAGATTCAGCCCGACTTCGGGGATCCCATCTTCCTTTCTTGTCTGGAACGATTCATGCAAGCCTTTGGAGAAAAATACAACGGTGACTCCCGCATCGAGTGCATTGACATCGGCACCCTGGGCACCTGGGGCGAGGGGCATACGGTGGAGGGCGACGGCCGCATTTACCCCATTGAGACGGTCAAGGCGCACTTTGATCTGCATGCAAAATACTTCCCCGACACGCCCGTGCTTTGTAACGACGACCACATTGCAGGCCGCTTTGCAAACGGACAGGGTGAGGTGCAAGAGATCCTTGACTACGCCGCTGCCTGCGGCTTTGGCGTGCAGGACGACTCGATCTGCTGTGATTACTACTATCAGATGAACGATTACGACACCATGCGTGCCCCCTGGGCGTTTGACCGTCTTGCTCCCAATGCACCAAACGCGATCGAAATGGCGCACTACACCTACATCAAGCCGCGTTACGAATCCTATTTCCGTGGCGGCCTTACCGCCATGGAGTCCTTCAAGCGCGCGCATGCCACCTTTGCGGGCTTTCACGGCTATCCGCGCAAGTGGCTGGCAAATGAATATTATCTGACCGAATACTGCGCAAACCGCCTTGGATATTGGTATTTCGTGACGGGCGCGGTCATTCCCGCGTTGACCGACACCGCCTACAATATCATTGAGCTTGACATAGAAAACCGCGGCTGGGCACGTGCCTACCGTAAATACGAGCTTAAGGTACGCCTGTGCGGCGAAGGCGGCACCTACACCATCCCCATGGAGTGCGACAACCGCACCTGGGAGCCCGATGCCCCGCTGACGCTTGCTTTGCGCCTTGACGCGCGCGGCGTGCCAAAGGGAGACTACGACCTCTTGATCGGTATGTTTGAGGGAGAGGTGCCCATCAAGCTTGCCATCAAGCAAGAGGCAATGCAGAACGATTACTACAAGATCGCGCGCACGCATGTGCGCAGCGTATAAGGGAGGATAGCAATGATGGAAAACAAGCTTTATCCCAATCTTCAGCCCGCTCCCATACCGGACGGCAGTCAGACCATGTGCGGCACGTTTGATAACCCCTTGGCCTGCCCCGATTTTATTGACCTGCGTCCCTATCTTGATGACAAGACCGTGCAAAAGAACCCGCACAAGGGCTGGTTCTGGCACTATATTGACAACGGCTACGGCCGGGAAAACTACCGCAATCCGAAATTCGCCGATCCAGCGGACGATCTTTCCGACTTCCCCGGCCTCAATCACCTTTATCTGCGCTTTGACTGGGGCGATATTGAAAAGGAGGAAGGCGTTTACGACTTCTCTTACCTTGACCAGATCATGGAAACGTGGGGGCCGCGCGGCTACACCTTCTCCATGCGCGTCTGCTCTTATGAGGGTGACCCCAATTTAAGCTATGCAACGCCCGCTTACGTGTACAAAAAGGGTGCACGCGGCTATCGCCTGCCCTCGGGTGCGCTGCAGCCCGACTACGGCGATCCCATTTTCCTCTCTTGCCTTGAAAAATTCATGCAAGTATTCGGCGCGCGCTACAACGGCGACCCGCGCATTGAATGCATTGACGTGGGCACCATGGGCACGTGGGGCGAGGGACACACGGCAGGCGACGGTGACGGCGTCATTTATCCGACTTGGGTGACCAAAAAGCACTTTGATCTGCACGCCAAGTACTTCCCCGACACGCCCGTGCTTTGCAACGACGACCACATGTGCAGCCGTATCGCGCACGGACAGGACGAGGTGCAGGAAATCTTGGACTATGCCTACGAGCGCGGCTTTGGCATTCAGGACGACTCGGTCTGCTGCAACTACTACACGCAGGTCAATGATTACGACACGCTGCGCGCGCCCTGGGCTTTTGACAAGCTGGCCGCCAACGCACCTGCCGCCATTGAGATGGAGCACTATGGCTACGTGCATGCGCACAACGATCATTTCCGCGACGGTCTGACCGCCATGGAAGCCTTCAAGCGCACGCACGCCACCTTTGCAGGCTTTCACGGCTATCCCCGCGATTGGCTGAAAAACGAATACTATCTGACTGAATACTGCGCAAACCGACTTGGATATTGGTACTTTGTTACGGGTGCAACCGTACCCGCACTGCGCCGCTCAGCGCACAATATCGTCACGCTGAACGTGCAAAATCGCGGCTGGGCACGCGCTTACCGCAAATTTGATCTCAAAATCAGACTGCGCAGCGCGGATGGCAGCGAGTACGTGCTTGACACCGAGACCAACAACCGCACCTGGCTTTCGGGTCAAAAACTGACCGTAACTCTGCGCCCCGATTGCAGAAACGTTCCCGCAGGTGACTACGAGCTCGCCATCGGTATGTTTGAGGGGGAAAGACCCATCAGATTTGCACTCAAGCAGGAGATTTTTGACGGCAGATTCTATACGATTGCCAACGACGTCAAGGTGTTTTGATACGCACTACGGTTTATTTTCAAAAACTTTTACACTTTTCCGAAAATTTGTTGACTATCTATAGTGAAGGCCCTTCACGAAAAATCTGTGACAAGGAGGTGTGCTATGAAAGCCAAGGACAACGGCCGCATGAGTGACGGTGAGATCATGGATCTTTACTTTGCGCGCGACGAGCGCGCGATCAAAGAGACCGACGTCAAATACCGCGCAAGGCTGCTTTACTTAGCGCGCAACATCGTGCACGATGCACAGGATGCCGAGGAATGCTTGAACGATACCTACGTGTGCGTCTGGAATTCGATTCCGCCCGCAAGACCCGATTCACTCCCGGCTTTTCTGCTCTCGATCATGCGCCGCACGGCCATCAACCGCTATAAGGCCGCAAGAAGGCAAAAGCGCGTGCCTGCAGAGCTGGTCTCTTCCCTTTCCGACTTTGACGACATGCTCTCGGATGGCGACAGCTTTCATACCGAGCAAGCAGCGCGTGCGCTTGGCGAGACGCTGACCGCATTTACAAACGCACTCTCCGACCGCCGCGCTTATATCTTTATGAGCAGGTATTACCTTGCCCGCCCCATTGACGAGATTGCAGACAAGCTGGGGTGCAGCAAGTCCACGGTCAACAAGGAAATTGCCGCCATCAAGCAGGAGCTGCGGCAGCTTTTGGAAAGCGAGGGTTATTTGAAATGATGAATAAAAATTTATTCTCGGACGGCCTTGGCCACATCGATCCCGATGCGGTTGAGCGCATGCTCCGAATGGAAGACGACCTTGCACGCAAGGTCGCGCGCCGCAGGTATGCGTGGGTCAAGCCGGTGCTGATCGCGGCTGCGCTTGCCCTGATGCTGAGCGCGGTGCTTGTGATCGTTCCCTTTATCCCCAAGAAATTGGATATTGAATACGAGCCGGTCAAGGGTCCCGACCAAAGCGTTTGGGTCTACTATACAAACGAGAACGGCACGCAAAAGCGCGAGCGCGTCAGCCTGCCGGGCGGTGCCGGCAACGTATTTGAAGCGTGGAAGCATTTGAGCGAGGTAGACGACGCGGTGGAAATTCTCGGCTACGAGGAAGTCACCGACGCACAGTCGGGCATCACGGTTGTGCCCAGCACGCTGTGGGAATACCTGAAGCAAACGCTCTCCCCCGCGTCGGGACAAAAGACCGTGACCGTCACACTGTCCGCACAAATCACGTCCTGCGACAATTACGACGCGCTGATCGAGTCCTTGCAAAAAACACTTGCCAAATACGCGGGCGTGGATGCAGAGCAGATCAGAATCCTGATCGACGGTGAGCAGACCGCGGTGGTTGGCGGGCTGCAGTTCTATCACAGCTTGCAAGGTGGCGGCCCTGTGGTCGCAGAACTTGGAACAACACTGGAGATCACGGTGGGTGTGACTAATATTTCAAATCAAATCATTGAGTATGACCTCTGTTCTATTGATTATTGGTATGTGGATGCACTGTTGACCATGGATGGTGCCGCAAGGATTATGCACGAGGAGTGTTATATACTCGATGAATATCCGGATACCGTGATTAGTCCCGGCGAGAGCCGCGAA
Source organism: Clostridia bacterium (assembly GCA_017503325.1). Taxonomy (GTDB): domain Bacteria; phylum Bacillota; class Clostridia; order Oscillospirales; family CAG-272; genus SVQP01. Next base: position 122,181 of record JAFVTI010000018.1, read on the forward strand.
CTACGCTATAGATTTATCATTCCCGAGCAGGCGACCTGCGGAGTGTACGATCTTGTAATATGGTCCGGTGAAAAGACCTTCACCTTTGAAGACGCCGTGCAGGTCGTAGGCTTTGGCTATACCCCTTCTCTTGCTGTTTCCGCCACCGAATTCCATGAATTTTTGCTGAAATACGGCTTCAATACCACCGATCCCGAGGCATTCAAGCAAGCAGTGGGCATGCATACCTACCTGAATGATCAGAGCGTGCTTGACATCATGAACCCGTGGTCGGTTGAGTACGCACCGGGATACAGCGGCGAAGAGCACGGCTCCAATCTGTTTGCATACGGATATACGCGCCACCCCGACGGCAGCTGCAACAACTATTTTGGCAGCCTCGCTCTGCCGGGCGATATGCGCCTGCCGCACGGCATCACCCCCGGAGACAGACTGGTGGATTCGCTGCATAAAATGGGCGTTGACCCACAAACCGCACAAGAGACCGTAGAAAAAGCGCAAAAACTGTTCGAGGGTGAGCAGATCAGACTTGGCGACAACTTCAATACGTTTTGCATCACGCGCAACAGACACGGTGAATATATCATTCACTACGACTTTATCGCAGCCCCCGTGGACGGTGATCCCGCACCGCCCCAATATTCGCTGGAACTGGTCTACAATGAAACAAACATGGTCTTCGTATGCTTCTACGTCAAAGCAGGCTACGGCGACTTCTCTGTCGAAATGTTTTCTTCCCCCATTTTTGTCTCCTCCATGTCGTCCTCGGCGCTTGGCAAAGAGCTTGACGCGGATGAAACGAGACAGCTGTTTGCCATCATTGACAGCACCACAAGGCAAGACGGCAAGCCTGACGTCACCTGCGACTATTGCATCGTGTTTGACGGATTCCTCTTTTTATACAGCACCGAGACCGGCATTCTGATGGGTCAGGAGCGTTATTATGAGTTCTCTGACGAGCAGAGGCTGATCGTCAACAAAATCGTTGCAAACAGCACTTATGCGCCGAATTTTCAGAGCGTGACGCTCAAGGACAGTGGTATCCTGACCCCTTCTCTGGCACAAAAGCTTTTGAGTCTGATGAACAACGGCACATGGCACGACGGATGCCTGGAGGGTGTGCCCGAGATCGAATTTGACTGCGACGGCACCACGGTGGGATATACCAACGGTTGCTTGTTCACCACCGAGCATTACATGTTCGTCGGGGGCTTTGACCTCTACCAACTGGACTCTCTGTGGGAGGCGGTAGGCAGCGTCCGCCGGGATGAATACGACTTCGTGGTATACTTCATGGGTGAATACTACGGTCACAGCACAGCCGTGGATGAAAAATACGCAGGCAGCGCAACCTTTGTGCCCGACATGCTGGACGAGAGCATTGGCAACACCAATTATAATACCGCGTGGCTAGCCTTGTATCAGCCCGAGCTTGCAGACTCGCATGGAATGCAGGACGTACGATTTGACGTGCAGGACGGATTCCTTGTAGCCGAGAACGGTATGTTTTTCGAGCAATTCACCGACTTTGAGCCCAATTTCGGCAGAGGTGACGTGTATATCACCTGCATAGAGGGCGAGGAATGCAATATCAGGATCAGCACGGCTGACGCACGCATTCTGCGCGACGCATTGATCAACGTCGAGGCATGGGATTGCCCCTTTGCATCCTATTATCTCTTTGACACGGTCATAAAGGTCGGCGGCTATACGCTTGGCTTTGATTTTTCCTTCAACGGTATCCGCCTTGGAAACCGTGAAACCTCATTTGCAACGCAAGAGGACTATGAGGCAGTCGAAGCCATGATACAAAAGTATACTACAACGCATATAAACTAAAAGAAAAGCCGCCTTTCGGCGGCTTTTCTACTTACTCTACGGGTGCGGGAGCAAGCCCCGCCCTACATTTATACCGTTAATCGTCTACGTCCAGATTCTCCAGCACGCTCTTCTTGGGTGCGGGCTTGGCGTCACCGTGCTTGACAAAGAACATGGTGATAAACGAGAAAACGACGAACGCTGCACCAAACAGGAAGAATACCTGACGCATGCCGATCAGGTCGTACAGCACACCGGATACGATGGGTGCGACAATCTGCGCCGACATGGACGCGGTGTAATAATACCCCGTGTATTTCCCCACATTGCCGCCCTTTGCAAGCTCGACCACCATGGGGAAGGAATTGACATTGATGGTTGCCCAGCCGATACCTGCCAGGCTAAAGATCGGGAACATGATCCACGCGGGTGTGGTGGGTTGAATGAAATGGCCGATGGTGAATGCGGCAGCCAGCATGATGATACCTGCCAGGATGGTCTTTCTGCGTCCGAATTTGGACGAAATGATACCCACGGGAATATAAGCCACGATGGCAGCGGCCTGCGCCACGATCAGCGTCAGGTTAAAGTCAAATCCCAGGATGTTGGTCGCGTAGACCGAATACTTACTGGTAATGGAATTATAGCCGATATACCAAAGCGCAACCGATGCAAGAATCAGCATCAGCGAAATCAGCTCAGGCTTGGACAGCTTGCGCTGCTCCTCGGCATTCTCGCCCTCGGTAGCATCCTCAAGGCCAAGGCGTCGTGTCTCCTCCTCCATCTCTGCAGCCCACTTCTTTTCCTTGACGAACCAGAAGAAAATATACAAGCCTGCGATCATGACGTAGCAGACAGCCAGCACGTAGCCGGTATACTGCATAAAGACGTTCTTGGAGGTTGCAAACACAGAGCCCAAAGCAAGCACGATGATACCGCCTGCGGTACCCGTCAGATTGATGATGGCGTTTGCCTTGGAGCGCAGGGGCTTGATTGTGACGTCAGGCATCAGCGCAACTGCGGGAGAGCGGAAGGTTGCCATTGCGGAAAGCACGGCCAGCAGCGTGGCAATAAAGCCAACCAGCGGCCAGGGGTTTGCCAGCGTGATCTCAATGGTCTTTTGTCTGATCTGTTCTGCCATGTCAGCAGCGGCGGCGGGATCGGTTTCGGAAAGAGCCTTCATTGCGGCGTGCAGATCGGGAATGTCGGTCACCACGACCTGTGCCAGCTGCCAGTTATCCACCAGCGTCAGCACCACGAAAGCAATCACGGCACCGATACAGCCCCAGAACACGAACGGCGTTCTTTTTCCGTAGCGGGTATTGACCTTATCCGAAAGCGCACCGAAGAGCGGCAGCATAAACACGGCTAAGACGTTGTCGATCGACATGACCGCACCCGAGATGGACTGCGGCAAGCCGAAATGGTTGGTCAGGATCAGCGGAATGATCGCATCGTACGCCTGCCAGAAGGCGCTGATAAGAAAGAACGCAGAGCCGACCAGCAATACGCGTTTGTAATTGAGCTTCATAATAAAATCCTTTCAAGTCTTTTTATGGGCTTGTTTATCTGTATTCTACCAAATATTTTGCGCAAATGCAAGGGATTCTATGAAATCTTAATACATCTTAATCCAAAAGCGGCGGGCACAAATACACGTCGGACACGAAATCGGTATGCTCACCGTTCAGAAGCATGACCCAAACGGTCAGCTCGCGTCCTAACATTTCCTCGGTTACGGGGATATAGTAAGTATAATGATGATCCATGAAAATGACGCGCGACTCCCATGCGTTGGCAAGGTAGGTGGGTGCGCGGTCGGGTGCACCGATGGCACTCTCGCCCATTTCCACAGCGGCATACGCGCCTTCCACGCCGTGCTCGCCTTCAAGCGCGACCGACAGATAAGAGCCGGGCACCCAATCGCGGCGATCGATCTTGACGCTCACCTTTTGCGCACCGATCACGGGTCTTTGCTGCGTCGAGGGCATCAGGTTATTGGCGCGGGGAGCGGTCAGAGGCAGCTCTGCCCCATTCTTGTAAAGCGAGATGCGGCTGATGCGGTCCATGGGTCTGGGTACGCGCACGTAACGCAATTCTCCCACGTCAAAGGACAGGGTGCATCTCTTACCGCGGCTCTCGTAAATGTCATGCACGTTGTGGCGTACCACGCCCACGGTCTGCTCACCGATCTCGGCAAACGTGCCCTTGCCTGCGTCCATCCACGCATGCAGGTCGCAGGAATAATCCATGTGCTCGGGGATCCATTGCTCGGGGGCTTCCTCGGTAGGCTGATCGGGGCAGAAGAACTCGATCTCAATGCGATCAGCGTCCATCACGCGGCCAAAGTCCACGCGCAGGCAGCCGCCGTCGATTCTGGTGCCCGTGCCCCACAAAAATCTGGAGTTTCCGTCAAAGAAGGTATCGGGATTGCTGTCAAAGGCGTAGGCGTTGTCACAGCCGCGCAGGCGGTAGGTGTCCTGTGCAAAGAAGGCGTCGCGTGCAGCCTTGACCTGCGGAATTTTGGTCTGCCCTGCTCTCTTGGCGCAGCGGCTCTCCAAGGAGTCGTTGTCCATGGCAAACAGCGTGGCCTCGATCAGCTTTTCGGCATTTGCAGGAATGGCTGCGGGCGCGGTGGTGCCCAGCTTTTTGATGCTCGGCAGATCGCGCACAAGCTCATAGCGGTCGCGACCGATGACGCGATGCGGTGCATCGCACAGCAGCTCGGGGGCGACACAGCTGTCGCAGATCTCCAAGAGCACTGCACGGAACGGTTCTACCTTGATCTTGCAGGCCTCTCCGTACTTGAACGTACCAACCTTATAGGTAGCGGGATGGTGCGAGATGACAGTGACCGACTGACAGGGCGCAAGGCCGATCTCGTCGTCCAGCTTGATCTCAAACTCCTTTGCCTCCCAGGTAGGATTGCCGAAGCTGAGCACGCGCACCTGCGCATTGCCGCGTGCAACCGCATTCTTGCCGTACCTTTCCTCGGGCAGCAGCATGCCGTCCACCAGAATGTCGTTGAGTCTTGCGTGCAGATTGTAAATATGCGCAAGTCTGGGCTGCTCCTTGTCGGTCAACAGCCAGGGGTTGCCGTAGATCTCGGGGGCAAGGATCAGATTGCGGTTAAAGGCCTGATATACCAAATCGTCCTCAAAGCGATCCATGCAGGAGGACAGGCAAACGCCGTGGTCCTCGGTCAAACGGCGCAGGCCGTCTGTCTCACCGCGCGTGAAGATAAAGGCGCGGTTGTGGGGAGCGGTGCATTGATTATAGGAAAAGATATCCACGTAAGTTTCCGCGCCCTGCCACAGGAAGGTGGTGGCGTATTTATCGCCCTCACCAAGCTCCAGGCGGTGGTTGAGCAGCACTAAGTCGGGAGAATATTTGCGGCACTCGGCCTGCACCTCGCAAAATCTTCTGCGCGTATCCTCGCGCAGCGTACCGCACACGCCGTCCATCTTGAACAGCGCAAAATGATAGTCGCGGCAAAGCGAGACCAGCAGCTCGTGACGTGCCTTGGCAGTCTCCTCATCCTCGCCATAGCCGTCAGGACCCATCCAGACGCCCATGCGCGCGCCGATATCGGCGGCCGCCTTGACCACGGGAGCGTATCCGTTGGGATACTGGCGAGAGAGCTTGGGGCCGTTCAGGGTTTCATACGTGCCCTGCGCGCCGTCCAGGTTCCCCGCATCCCATGCGTAAATGTCAAGCTGCATGCCAAAGGCGTCACGCATCCACTTGAAGTATTCCAAATTGATCAGCGTCTGCGCCTCGGTAGAGCCCTCGTTTGTATTGTTGATCCAAGAAAAATATTGCGCGTGCGACGGCGTTTTTTCGTCCGCGCCCGCGGTCTGCTTGGTTTTTTCGATCATAATATCAGCACCATCCTTTTCTTGATATTGATTCTATTGTACCATAAATTGGATGCTTCGTCAAGGACGGCGCGCGGGATTTATTCCCGATCCCACCACTTTTGCTAAGTCCGGATCAGGGCTTCCTTTGCACACTCTTGAAAATCCCTAAAAAATATGCTAAAATGTTGTCACCAATCCCCTTTCTTTTCCGACATATAAGTGAAGACACAAATTTTTGTGGAAGGAGGCGTAGCGTGAAGGACCACGAAATTCTCAATCTATACCTTGCGCGCGACGAGCGTGCGCTGCGTGAGTCATCTGAAAAATACGGCAGCTATTGCCACAGCATTGCGCAAAACATTCTGCACAATCTGCAGGATGCCGAGGAATGCGTCAACGATACCTGGCTGCAGGCCTGGGTTTCCATCCCGCCCGCGCGACCCGTGCGGCTTGGGCAATATCTCGGCGGCATCACGCGCCACCTCTCACTGGACAAATACAGACAGCGAGGCAAGGCGGCAGGCGGCGATGTGACCGTTGCGCTGGATGAGATCGCCCAGATCGTCGCCTCGGACGTCAGCGTAGCCGATCAGGCTGCGCAGCGCGAGATGCTTATGGCCATCGACCGCTTCCTTTGGGCGCTGCCCGAGCGCGAATGCAATATTTTCATTCGCCGCTACTACCACATGGACGCGATCAAGCAGATCGCCAAGCGGTACGGACTTCGCGAGACAAACGTCAAAAAGATTCTGTCGCGCACCAGAGAAAAGCTGCGCGCATACTTGGAAAAGGAGGGCTGGACTATATGAACGAGCATGAATTTGCCCATTTGCTCGGCGGCATTGACCCCGAGCTTGTTGCACGTGCCGAGCAGCGCGTGCCCGTAAGACGCAAGCCCATCTTCAAAGTCGCCCTCGTGGCCGCTGTGCTGGCAGCTTTGCTTGCATCCTTGGCCGTCGTTGCTCCCTTTATTCCCATCACACCCGATCTTGACTACGCCACCTCCCCCGAGAACGGTCTCGAGACCGCGTTCAAGGAGCGCAACGTGTGGATCTGGTACACGGAAAACGGCAGACAAAGGCGCGAGTACGTGCGCCTGCCGGGCGATGCCTCCAACGTATTCCTGACCTGGGCGCACTTCTGCGGCCTTGGCGAGGACGCGGTGCTGTATGACGCGGATTTTTCTATCGACGAGGCGCAAAACAAGCACGCAACGCTCATTCTCTCACCCGCGCTGCGTTCTCCCCCCGACGCCGAGGTGCTGCTCCACTCCTTGCAAAAGACCTTTGCGAAATATTACGGCATTCCCGAGGCGAATGTGGAAGTTTTGTTTGTCGATGAAATAGAGGTCATCGGGTCTGCTTTTTCCGCAGCCATCATGAACGAATTCGGTCAATTCATGGAAAACTACGATTTTTCATCGGCTGTTCCCTCAAAATTCAAGCAGGCAGTGATGCAATGTGCCGTAAACGGTGTGGGCGTGTTTGATCTGATGACCGAAGAAGACCTCGAATTGCCTCCCGGATACCAAGGAGAGCGCTGGGAGCACGACCAAGCTTCTTACAGCTATTCGCAATATACGGAAAACAAATTCATTCAAACCTACGAGAACCATTTTGAAATCTCTACCATTCCGGACGGTATGACGCTGCCCTATGGCATTGCCGCCGGGGATACGCTGAGTGCAGCAATCGAAAAAATCGTGACGCAGGCAGAAGCGCAGGGATTCATTATGGACGCCCGGGCTTTAGAATCCCCCTACTTGGGATATCTGCTTGCAACAGCATATGAACGCGATCTTTTATTGACGTATCAACCGGACGGATACTACACCATTACGTATAAACGCGGCCGAAATGTACTCTCCAGCAACCTGTCTCCCGGCTATGAGAGTGAACTTGTCCTGTACTTTTCAGGCAAGGAACAACGCCTTTGCAAGATCGGCATCACGGTCAAGGACGGCGGCGTGTATCAGCCCGTTTTCGAACAAGTCACACTGGACAAGGCATCCTCCGACTGCATCATGCTTGAAGGGCTTGCCGCACACTTTGCCAACGTGTTCAACAGTCAATCCTGGAAAAGGGACTCGGCAATTAACCAAAGCCCTGCATTGACATTCGATTGTGACGGCATCAAGGTTCATTATGCAAACGGCCTCTTCTTTACCCAAGGCTATTATTGGATTGCGGACGGCTACACAAGAGATTGCACGGATGCGCTGCTGGAAGCGATTACTGCGCTGGGTACCGGCAACTATGACGGCATACTGTATTACGCGGGAGAGTATTACGGCCACAACACAGAAGTAGACCGCACCCTTCAAAACTCTGTCGGATACACAGACAAGCAAGGCCTGACCGTAGGCACGCACGCGCTGATCGTGGGATATCGCCCAACCGCCGACTCCGCCCCCGATTATCCCGGCATGAGCGGCACGCGCTTTGAGGTGTATGACGAGTATCTTGTGACCGAGGATGGCATTTACTTTGAGAAATTCACCGAGATCGCCCCCGAATTCAATAAGAGCACCGTATTGCTGCTGGAAAGCCCCTATACCAATCGCGTCCTTCAGCTCAGCAATGAAAGCTTGTCATTGGTACGCGAAGTGTTCAGCAGAGCCGAGATCCGGGGCTACACCATGGACGACGCCAATTCGGATCCTACCATTACGTACAACACAATCTTCACGGTCAACGATTACACCATTGAGTACGATCCCGCATCGGGAAAGGCAAGGATCGGTCATTGGAAGCTGTACGTCCGAAAGCAGGATCAAGCCAAGATCCTGGAGCTTTTAGAGCAATGCTCCAAAATCGGATGACCCCTACAAAACGCAAAACCGAGTCAAAAGCGCAGAAGCGCAATTGACTCGGTTATTCTTATTGTCGCAATTTATTGCAGCAATTTATTGCAACTTTTCCTTTGCCACGACAAGCATAAGCTTGATTCTGTTCTCCTGGTTGACCTTTGTTGCACCCGGGTCGTACTCGATGTCGACCACGTTGAGACGCGGGTCAAGGCGTCTGACCTTATTGATCATACCCTTGGCCGCCACGTGGCAAGGCAGGCAGCCGAACGGCTGCACGATCACGATATTCTCATATCCGTGATCCGCAAACTCCAGCATTTCCGCAGCAAGGTACCAGCCCTCGCCCATGCTGTTGCCCACGCTGATGACGCCCTCGGCTCTCTTTTTGAGGTCACCCACACGCTCGGGCGGTACGAACTTGGGATTCTGCTCGATGGCCGAGATCAGAATATCCTCCATCCAGAACATGTACTTCATGGCAACCTCTAAGATCAATCGCTTGATCGGCTTGCCGCCGTACAGGCGCAGATCCTCCAAGGCACCGTTGGTCTTGTAGATGCCAAATCTCAAAATACTGGGCACGTAGACCTCGCAATCCTGCTCTGCAAGGAACTTTTCCAGATGGTTATTGCCGGGCGCGGAATACTTGAGATACAGCTCACCGATGACCGCAACCTTGACCTTGGGGGTCTTTTTTATCTCAATGGATGCAAAATCGTCCACGATGGCACGCAGGTTTTTCTTGATCGTCCACGGCATGTAGCCGCGTCCCTTGGCAAAGCCCTGCCCCAGCTTGGTTGCCCACTTGTCCACCATGGCATCTGTCTGGCCGGGGTTGACCTCGTAGGGGCGCACCTGGTTGGAAAGAATCATGACAAGGTCACCGTAAATCAGTCCCGCAACTGCCATAAGCAGGCCAAACGGACTGAGCAGGCCGCCCGGATTGAGCTCCATGAGCCACACGTTGGCCGAGATAAAGGGCACGTGGCCGTATCCCGCCTTCTCAAAGGCCTTGCGCATCAGGTTGATATAGTTACTGTCACGGCAGCCGCCGCCCGACTGGGTGATGATCATGGCCACCTTATCGGGATCGTACTTGCCGCTCTTCATGGTAGCCAGCATCTGACCCGTGGTCAGCATAGCGGGATAGCACATGTCGTTATTGACGTACTTGAGCGCCATTTGCAGCACCTCGGGACCGTCGTTTTCCATGATATCAATGCTATACCCCTCGCGCTGCAGAATGGGGCGCAGAATTTTGAAGTGGATGGGCGCCATGCTGGGCGTCAGAATGGTGTAATCCTTTTTCATCTTGCGCGTAAATTTCACGCGCTCGCGATAATGTCCCTGTTGCTTCATCACGCTTCCCCTCCCTTCTGCTGCTCGATGGCAGCGATCAGGCTGCGCAGTCGGATCTTGATCGCGCCGAGGTTGGTAACCTCGTCGATCTTGATCTGTGTATAAAGATTGCCGTCGTGCTCAAGTATCGCGCGCACCTCATCGGTGGTCAGCGCGTCAAGTCCGCAGCCAAACGATACCAGATGCACAAGATACATATCGTCCTGCCCGGTGACGTACTTGGCAGCCGAGAAAAGTCTTTGGTGATAGGTCCACTGGGAAAGCAGATTGACCTTGAAATCGGGTGCCATGGCAGCCACCGCATCCTCGGATACCACCGCAAATCCAAGCGCACAGATCAGCTTATGAATGCCGTGGTTGATCTCGGGGTCCGCGTGGTAAGGTCTGCCCGCAAGCACGATGATCTTTTTGCCCTGGGCTCTTGCTTCGGCCACGATCTTTGCGCCTTGCTCGCGCACGTCTGCCATGTAAGCGTCGTATGCGTCGTATGCCTTCTTGCAAGCCGCCTTGACCGCCTTTGCGTCAATGCCGTCAAAGTGCTTTTGCAAGACCTTTGCAAATCGCGCGGGGAACTTGCTGCGCTCGTGCGGGCCTACGTATTCGTTGATATACTTGATCTTGCCGAAATTGAGCGTATTTGCCTCGATCACCTCGGGATACCCCGCAATAACTGCGCAGTTAAAGCAGTTCTTTGCCTTGCCCTCGTTGAAATTGTAGGTCATGCAGGGATAGAAGATGGCGTCCACGCCCATCTCAATCAGCTGCTGGATATGACCGTGCACCATTTTCGCGGGGAAGCAGACCGTATCCGACGGAATGGTCCCCTGCCCCTTGAGGTACAGCTTTCTGTTGGAAAACCCGCTCATTTTGACCGTAAAGCCCAGGTCTCTGAACAAAGTATTCCAGAACGGATACATCTCGTACATATTCAGCGCCATGGGCAAGCCGATGGTGCCGCGCGAGCCCTCGCCCTCGGGAATGGCCGCAAGGGCAGACAGCTTATACTCATACAGATTGAGCGAGTCGTCCTGTGCCTTGTTGGTCACCGGCTTTTCGCAGCGATTGCCGCCGATGAATCTGCGTCCGCCGCCAAAATCGTTGATGGTCAGCGCACAGCGGTTGTTACAGCCGTTGCAGGTCACGCTCTTGATCGAGTAGGTAAAGCGCTTCATATCCTCGTAGGAGAGGATGGTGGAAGCTTGATCGTCCTTATGCAGCTGCTTTGCATACAGCGCTGCGCCGAACGCGCCCATCATACCCGCAATGTCGGGTCTGATGACCTCCACGCCGATCTCCTGCTCAAAGGCACGAAGCACGGCGTTATTGAGGAACGTACCGCCCTGCACCACGATCTTTTTGCCAAGCTCGTCGGCAGAGTGCACGCGAATGACCTTATAAATGGCGTTTTTGACCACGCTGATCGAAAGGCCGGCAGAGATATTCTCCACGCTCACGCCTTCCTTTTGCGCCTGCTTGACCGAGGAATTCATAAACACGGTGCAGCGCGAGCCGAGGTCGACAGGCTTTTCGCCAAACAAGCCGAGATTTGCAAACTCGTCAATGGGATAGCCCATGGAATTTGCAAAGGTCTGCAGGAAAGATCCGCAGCCCGAGGAGCAGGCCTCGTTGAGGAAAATGTTATCGATCGCGCCGTTACGGATCTTGAAGCACTTCATATCCTGGCCGCCGATGTCAATGATAAATTCCACGTCGGGCATGAAATACTTGGCCGCCGTAAAGTGCGCCACGGTTTCCACCACGCCCACGTCAATGCCCAGCGCGGCACGCATCATGTCCTCGCCGTATCCCGTGACCGCAGACGAAACGATCCTGACGTTCGGGTATTTCTCATACATTTCGATCAGAGTGTCCTTGACCACGTCAAGCGGCTTTCCCTGATTGGACTGGTACTTGGAATAAATGATCGAGCCCTCGGCATCGGTCAGCACCACCTTGAGCGTGGTCGAGCCCGAGTCAATGCCCAGATACGCATCGCCCGCATAATCCACGCCCTCCTTGCGGGGTACGCTGTGAGATGCGTGACGCGCCATAAACGCATCGTACTCTTCTCTGCTTGCAAACAAGGGGCGCAGTGAGGAATCGGTCAGCGAATCCGCCTTTTCCCCGATGATCTCGTATGCCTTGGCAAGGTCGACCTTATCCTGTGCATAATACGCAGCGCCAAGCGCAACGAACACCAAGGAATCCTCGGGACAGGTGCCCTTACAGCCGAGGGTCTTGTCAAAGGCTGCGCGCAGCTCGGACAAAAAGGTCAGCGGGCCGCCAAGATACACCACGTTGCCCTCGATGGGATGTCCCTGCGCAAGGCCTGTGATAGTCTGGTTGACGATGGCGTAGAAAATGCTTGCCGAGATGTCCTCTTTTCTTGCGCCCTGGTTGAGTAGCGGCTGAATGTCGGTCTTGGCAAACACGCCGCAGCGCGAGGCGATGGAATAGATCTTCTCGTAATGCTTTGCCAGCTCGTTCATCTCGCCCGTCTCGATCTGCATCAGGGACGCCATCTGATCGGCAAACGCGCCCGTGCCGCCGGCACAGGTGCCGTTCATGCGCACCTCAAGATTGCCCTTCAAAAACAGGATCTTTGCATCCTCACCGCCCAGCTCAATGACCACGTCGGTCTCGGGCAAACGGTGGCTGATGGCCACCTTGGTGGCATACACCTCCTGCACAAACGGCACGCCCGCACGCTCCGCAAGACCCATGCCCGCAGAACCGGACACGGCGCAGATCACAGGCTCGGTAATATTGAATTTATCGATCAATCCTTTGATGACCTCGCGGGTCTTCTCCTTGATCATGGCGAAATGTCGCTCATAGCTCTTATGGATCAGATTACCGCTATCATCCAGTACAACGCACTTGATGGTGGTTGAACCGATATCAATCCCTATTCTCATATACTTAATTCTTGTTCCTTACTTGATTTTGTTCATATAACTCAGATATCTGAGCGTGATCTTGGACCACCTAAAGCCCAGCTTACCAAGCTCAGCCACGGTATACTCGTTACTGATGGGCACGTTGGCCGACGAGGACGCGATCGCGCTGTAGAACGACAGCACGGCAACCTCCTTATCGTTGATCAGCTCCTTGAGAGACTTTTCAAAGATCTCGCTTCGCACCTGCTTGATGCTGCGGAACGTTTTCTTTGCCAGCGTGCTGATCGTAAAGACGTGCGGGTTATACAGATTATAAATGTTGTTGACGCGGTCGTGCAGCGCAAGTCTGACATAAGCGTCGGCGCATTCGTCCACGGGCGTGAAATCAATGGGATACTCCGCGATCTCCTTGCTGTAAACGCCCACCTTCATCAGCCCCTTATAGCGACCGATAAAGCCGTTGTCCTGCGCATTCCTCTGGAACACACCGTCCTTCATTCTCCAGGTCAGGTTACCGATACGGAAAATGTTTGCCTCCAGGCCCTCTTCTCTTGCAAGCAGCACGGCCTCCTCTGCCTTGTATTTGGAGTGAATATACACGTTCTGCGCATATTCCTGACCGATATCCAGGCTGAATTCGTCGAACTTGGCGTCAGGATTGTGCTGTGCGACCGTACCCGCACCGTGCACGCTGGCCGTGGAGGTATGCTGCAGCACCGCATTGGCTTTGCGGCAGAATTCAATGACGTTCTGCGTGCCCAGCACGTTGGTGCGCTCAAAGTCCGCGTAATTGCCTGCGTGGCTGACGTTTGCAGCGGTATGAATGACCATATCGACCTTTCGCGTCAATGCCAGATAATCCTTTTCGTCAAGTCCCAGCATGGGCTCGGCAATATCGCCAAGCACGACGTGATAGGAAAAATACTCGTGCTCGCGCGGGAAATAATATTTCAGTATATCTTTGAGCTTTTTCTCATTACGCACAAGGCAAATGACCGACATCTTACGGCGCATCAGCTCATGCAGAACGTGTGAGCCGAGATAGCCCGTAGCACCTGTCAGCAGAATATACTTGACCTCTGCCTGGTGCAGCTGGTTGGAATTATGGCGGATCAGCTCGTTAATATTGATCTTGCTCTGCTCGGTTGATTCCTTATCCTTAACCTGCAGCAGCACAAGCTCCAGCTGCTCAGCCGTGGGATGATCGTAAAGCTCCTGCGCGGGCACGCCGACCAGAGCACCTACCTCAAGAGCAGCCAGGCTGTCGCCGCCAAGATCGAAGAAATCGTCCTTGATGCCCACGTTCTTGCAGCCAAGGATCTTTTCGAAGGCGGCCGTGATCTTGATCTGCTCGGGCGTGGTGGGAGGCACGTGCTCCACCGTCTTTTTGCAGATCAGCTCGCTGATCATTCCGATCGCTTCCTTACGCTTGATCTTGAGCGAGGTAGTCTTGGGAAAATCTCTTGCAATGAAATCGTAGGAGACGATTCTCTTATAGGCAGGGGCTTCGTTGTTATAAGCCTTGATGCCCTGCTTGATCTGCTTGATCATGTCTTTATCGTTGATATCGACCGGATGAATGGCCGCACAGATCTTGCCGCGGCTCTCATACACCAATATCTCCTTGATACCGGGAATCACCGAAAGCTGCGTCTCCAGCTCCTCGGGATAAATATTCTTGCCGTTGTCCAGAATGATCAGATTCTTGGAGCGGCCGGTAATATACAGATAGCCGTCGCGGTCAAAGTAGCCAAGGTCACCCGTGTGCAGCCAGCCGTCCTCGGTCATGGCCTCGCGTGTGGCTTCCTCGTTTTTGTAATAGCCAAGCATGACACCGTCACCCTTGACCAAAATCTCGCCGTCCTCGATTTTGACGTCCATGTAGGAAACAGGCTTGCCGACCGAGCCGTGGCGGTTGATCCCGGGATAATTGGCAGCGATCAGCGGAGCGCATTCGGTCATGCCGTAGCCCTGATACATGCTCACGCCAAATTCCTCAAAGGTCTTAGCGATCTCAGGGCGCAAGGCAGCGCCGCCTACGATCACGCGGGAAAGATTCCCACCGAATTTTTCCAACAGGCTCTTATAAAGCGTGCGTCTTGCGTCCAGACCCCAATGGGAAAGCACGCGGTTGACCAATCTCGCAAAGCCCACCTTGCGCTTGCCTGCACCTGCGGAAATGCCCTCCTTGACCTTTTTATAAAAGACCTCGGCAATGGCAGGCACGACCAGGATAACCGCCGGCTTGAATCTGTTCAGATTTGCAACGATATTTTCCAGCTTATCGTTGATGCAAACGGTAGCACCGCAGTAAAGCACGCCCAGGTTGTCCACCGTCAATTCAAAGGTGTGGTGAATGGGCAGCACCGACATGACCACGGGATACTTGACGCCGCGGCCGAAATCCATACGGTAAATGTCTGCAATGTTGGCCACGATGCTCTTCTGGCTGATCATAACGCCCTTGCTAACGCCGGTAGTGCCCGATGTAAACAGGATCTCCGCCATCTCGTCGGGATCGATTTGGGGCAGCGGCACCTGCTCGGTAGAAAGGATCTGCTTATATTCCTCCGTAGCAAAGCTGATAACGGTCTGCACGCCGTTGTCCGCTTGCTCGATCTCCTGCTTCATAAAAGCAAACTCCTCGGACAAAAAGACCGCATCCACGTCGCCCATGACAAGCAGACCCAGCATTTCCTCGGATGAGAGCATTTTGTCGATCGGAATGACCACGTTACCGCTGCAGGCGATGCCCAGAAAGGTCACCACCCAGGCATAGCAGGACGAGCCGATAATGGCGATATGCTTTTTCCTCCATCCGCGGCTTGTCAGCCAGGAGGCGACGGCAAAAATATCGCTTCCGAACTTCTTGTATGTTTTTCTGACTATTTTGTTGTCCTTGATATATCTGTAGGCATCCCTGCTGCCGTAAGCGGCTACGATCTCGCCCACGTACTCCTGCAGATCTCTCAGCGTTTTTTTCACAAGCATAACTCCAATCTTGTCATCTAAACGTATCGGCACACAAAGCCATTTTACATTATACTACATTTGTGCCTGCTTGCCAAGATGTATTTTTTGAAAATATTATCAATTTTTTGTGGACATTTATGTAATATTGTAGAAAATACGGCAAATTCGCACAAACGGTTGACATTCTTCGCAAACGGTGGTATACTTGGTATATGAATGCGCACTTTTCCAAAGGAGCGCATCAACCACTTCAGGAAAAGGAGGTAATGCCAATGAGGATCTGTCATCGCACGCAAGGCAGGCTGATTGCCCTTATGTGTATTCTTTTGGTCGTGGCCTGTACTTCCGTGATTTTCTTGCCTCACTCCCATGAAATGTCCTTCGACTCCTCGGCTCAATCGCACGGACTGTTCCATTTTGATTGTGCGATCTGCGTGGCGCTGGATATTTCGCGCTTTATGCTGCTTGGCCTTTTGCTGACTGCGATCATCCATACCCTTGCAGCCTTGGGGATCTGTATGCATCATCCATATCAGTACATCCCCGCAGGACGTGAAGCAACACCCGTCGGACTCAAGGTAAAAATTTCGGATTAAGACTTGCATCTCTGACAAGTATGCAAGCTTAATGACGAAAGTACCGCTTTCGAAATTAAGCAAACTCGCAAAAACCAAGCTTAGTGACGAAAGGAAATCACATATGATAGAAATTAAAAACCTCGGTAAGCAATTTCAGAACGAGACCGAAATTGAATACCGCGATATGATCTTTGAAAACGGAAAATCCTATATGCTGCTCGGCGCATCCGGCTGCGGCAAATCCACGCTGCTGAATATGATCGCGGGCATTCTCTCCCCCACTCAGGGCTCGATTGTCATTGACGGCGTGGAAATGAGCGCCGCCTCGCAAAAGGTCAAGGACAAATTCAGGATCGAAAAGATCGGCTATATCTTCCAGGATTTCAAGCTGATCCCCGAAATGACGGTTGCCGACAACATCGGTATCCTGCGCCTGGAGGGCGTGGATATCTCGGGCATGGACGATATGCTGCGCTCACTTGATATCTACCAAAAGAAAAACGCCAAGATCAAGCACCTCTCGGGCGGTCAGAAGCAGCGCGTTGCCATTGCACGTGCGCTTGTCAAGCGTCCCGACATCATTCTTGCCGACGAGCCGACCGGCAACCTCAATTTCGCCATCGGCGAGCAGGTCATCAAGGAGCTGGTAGAGGTCTCCCGCGGCAAAACGCTGATCGCCGTCACGCACGACGACCGCCTTGCCAAGTACTTCGACGAGGTCGTGGACATGAATCAAATGACCTCCGGCATGCGCGATACAGTCTCCGGAAAGGAGGGCTGCTGATATGTTGAAGTTTGCACTCAAAAACATGGCCATCAAAAAGGTACAGATCATTCTTGTCGTGCTCTCGATCGTGATCTCTGCGGGCATTGGCGTGCTTGCCTTTAACGTCGCCACCCAGGTGGACGAGGGCATCACCAGCAATGCAGGCTATTATTCGGCCATCATCGGCCCTGCAGGCAGCAACACGCAGCTTGCCATGAACACCATGTACTTTACCGATAAGCCGGTGGGCACCATTCCCTACTCCGTCGTTTCCGCGCTGCAGCAGGATCAGAGAGTGACCTCGGTCATTCCCTTTGCCATGGCAGACAATTACAACGGCTACGGCGTCGTGGGCACCACCCCCGCCTATCTTGCCAAGAAAACGGTTGCCGAGGGCGAGATGTTTGACCCCACGGCCACCATGCAGGCAGTCGTTGGTGCCAACGTTGCAAGGTACAGCGATCTGAAAGTGGGCGACGTGATCTACACCAGCCACAGCGCAAGCGGCACCGATACGCACGCACAGGGCATTACGGTCGTCGGCATCTTGGAGCAGAGCCACTCCTCGTTTGACAACGTCGTCTTTACCCAGATCAGAACGCTCTGGGAAATGCATGACCACGGAGATCACGAAGAAGGTGAGCACGAAGGTGAGCACGAAGGTGAGCACGAGGGAGAATCCCATGCCACGGTCTGCTCGATCTTAGTCAACACCAAGAACCCCGGCTTTGCCATGCAGCTGGTACAGGAATACGACGGCAAGATCATCACCTCAAGAGACGGTGACAGCTGCACCTTGCAGGCGATCGAGCCCATGAGCGTGGTGCGCGACGTGCTCAACGACACCGACGACACCAAGTACATCGTGTTCGTGCTCTGCGCCGTCATTCTGGTCATGAATATCATGATCATCTCGATCATCACGCTGCTGAACATGTATCACTCCGCCAAGGAGATCGCGCTGATGCGCCTGATCGGTATCGGCATGAACAAGATCAATCTTTTGTATATCATTCAGAACGGGCTTATGGGCTTTGTCTCGGTGCTGCTGGCATTCGGCGTATCCAGACTGTGTATGTCGCTGATGAACGACTACGTGGAATCCATGGGCGTTGTGCTCAATATGGCCAAGGTATATCCCATGGAGCTGATCATTCTGCTGGCGGTATTCATCATCAGCGTGCTCCCCACCGTCATCTGGACCTTCTTCATGTCAAGAAAGGATAGCATTTCGGATTAAACTTATGAAAAATTTCAAAATTTGCACGAAACTCACATCCCTTTTGCTGGTGCTGCTCTTGATCCTATCGGTCACGGCAGCCTGCAACAAGGACCCCGAGGGCACGCCCCCCGGACAAACTCCCGGACAAACGCCCGGACAAAACACCAATAACACGCCCGGAGAATCCACCATCACCAAGCTCAGCTTCAAGGCGGCATCGGGCTACGATTACCTCAAAACGCTGGACGGCACCATGGTCACCATCAGCGGCTACATGGCAACCAGCTCTCCCGTGGACGGCTCCTTCATGTTTTTGATGAACCTTCCCTATCAGAGCTGCCCCTTCTGCGTGCCCAATACCTCGCAGCTCTCCAACACCATGGAGATCTACCCCAAGGCAGGCGATTCCTTTGCGTACACCACGCAGGCGATCCAGGTCACGGGCAGACTTGAGGTGGCTGAGAGCGAGGATCAGCCCTTTACCGACCTGTACGGCTACGAATTCTGCTGCAAGATCGTGGATGCGACCTATACCATCATCAAGGCTGAGGACCTCTCCGAGGATCTGGCACTATGGCAGAAGATCGCCAACACCGACGTGATCAACGAGATCTACCGCATGTACGACTACGTCAACTTCCTTTGCGCGTGGAACACCTACTACGTCAACAGCTTCACCGATGAGAACGGACAGACCGTTCCCGGCTATTACCTGTACGCAAGCGACGCCGAGAACTTTATCTACACCGACGGCGCGCAGTACAATTACGGCTACAAGGAAGGCTATTTTGATTCGATCGTAGCAAAGATCGAGCAGGTTGACCCAGAGGCATTTGCCGACCTGGTAGCCAACGTCCGCAAGGCAGAGGCACTTGCACAAAAGGCACTTGGCGAGCTGCAGAGCGGAAATTATACCTTTGAGCTGCAGTACGTGGAAATGTTCGGCACCGAGGACTACGTGTATACGCTGACCAAAGGTGAAGAGCTGACCGCAGAAATGCAGGAGGTCTACATGGAATTCTCTAACTGGCTGGGCAGCTGGGAGATGTAAAACAGTAAAATTACAGGGCACCCGAAACGGGTGCCCTGTTTTTGCAATCGGAGTGACAGGATTCAGAACCTATCGATCAGGTATGCCTCACGGCATCCCTGATCTTGTCGAGCATGCTTATCGCTCTCTTAATTCTTCGCTTTACCGGCAGGCTCGAAGCAGGTTCTCATCTCTATCACACCAACCAA
>JAFVTI010000019.1 GCA_017503325.1 Clostridia bacterium
ACCCACGGGACCCATTTATGGGTAGTAAGTAACAGTTGCATGGCTGGCAGGCCAATTGACGGCGCACTTGTGCGCAGCCAGTATTATTAGGGCTATGCCCGAAACTGAAATACCCCCCGTTATACGGGGGGATATTTATTTCTTTCAACATTCTGATCTTGGTGAAAGAGCGTCCGTAAGATGCATCTCACCCACCACAATCGCTTCTCTCGTTTAGGTGCGTCCCTCACCTAAACCTCGCTCCGCTGCGGTCCCCCCTCTCCAGCGGAGAGGGCTTTTTGTGTGCGTCCGTCTTGTTTGATTGTCCATGAAAAGGCAGCCATAATCAGCCCTCTCCGCTGGAGAGGGGGGACCGCAGCGGCAATTGAAACGAGAGGAACGAGTTTCAATAACGCGGTTGCGGTGGGTGAGATTTCCCCTTCGGACGCTCTTTCACCAAGTTAGTTGCAGCACGAAACACTTTGTAAGCTCATGATTTCCTCTTCCGTTTCCCGAATCGTTTTCAGTAGCTCTGATTCGCTGTAAATACGGCAACCGTCTTCGTACGTTTGATATTTGGCCAACCGAAGCAGCTTTTCCTTCCCGTATTTTTTCCACAACTTCAGCACAAAGTATCCCGCTGTTGTGTAAGTAATCCAAGAGTTTGTATTTCTGAACACCGTCGAATCCTTCCACCATTTTTCAATTGTCACTCTGATCCCAAGTTCTCGATATGCTGTTTGAGCAGAGCGTAAACGTACCGAAGCCTTTCTTCCGTCGTTGACAACCGCAATCCCCTCCAGAATAAAGGATTTTGAATTCTCTATCCCAAACAAATAATTGTAAACATGCGCTGATTCATGCCAATCTCTGTCATATTCCCCTTCCTGTATCACACCATAGCAAGAGCATGTTTGGGAAGCGGAAAAATACCTTCTCATTTCCTTTGCATCCCATAAAAAATAATGAATTTTTCTTTCAAGAGTGATACCGAAAAAATTCTTGCCCACGATTTCATAGCCCAGTTGGCGGCGGCTGATTCTGTAACATATCTCCTCTTTTTTCTCATATCTCCCGGGATGTATGTGAAAAATAAAGCTTTCGGTTTCCTGAATAATCCAAGTTTTATATAGTTCATCAAACCCCAGCTTTTTCAGATAAAATTTTTTTATGTGACCCGGAACATTGGTTAAGGACAACGAGAAAAATTCTTTCTTTGCCATATCAAAATCTCCGTGCAAATAAAGCAAGGAAATATACCATAGCCTATAGTAAATCTGATATTTCTCGTTGACAACGCTTAAAAGTGTATTCACGTATCCTATGCATTCCTCTATTTCCCGATTATAATACAGACCCGAAACGAATGCATAAACCAATTCGTCATTGTCATAGATCTCTTTGTCGATCAGACAATCAATTTTGTCCTTTCTCTGTTGCAAAGTAAGCGTTGGCATAACAAATCCCTTTCCGTATTCTTTGTGGGATCTATTCTAACATACACGTATCCATAATACAAGACTTGACTTTTTGACGATTTTGTGGTATAATAAACACAGAAAAAAGCCTCCAATTTGCATTGGAGGCTTTTTTATCAATAACGATTTTGGAGTTTTCCCGTTACCGCCCTTTGATCAACTCAATGGTTCTTGCCAGCCATGCGGCAAGGTCGGCGCGGGTCATGGCAGCGGTTGCCTGCACGCTGCCGTCGGGCGTTTGCAGCACGCCCAGCGAGTAAAGCGACACCACAGCATCCTCGGCAAAGGTGGGCACGGTATCGATAAAGCTGGTGGGGATCTTCTGGTTGGCGTAGCCGATCAAATTGGAAAGGATGACCGCCGCCTCGCCGCGCGTAATGATCTCGTTCGGCTTGAAGTACAACGCGCCCTTGTCGCCCACAGCACTCACGTATCCCTTTTCATACGCGGTCTTGACGTAGCCCTTCATAGCATCGGGGATGTCCGCGTCATCCGCAAAGCCCGTATTTGAAACAGGCGCACAGGTCATGCCCACCGCGTTCATGGCCGTGACCAAAAAGTCCACACGGCTGACCTGTCTGTCCGGCTCGAAGCAATACAAGCTTCCCTTTTGCGTGCCGCTCAGAAGCCCCAGCTCGGTCATGTACAAGGCGTCGGTCAGGCAGGCCTTGCCGTCCAGATCATCGTAAGGACGGCTGAGCGTACAAGCCTGCACGCTGATGCTGACGGTGGCTGCCGTGCTGTAGTTGCCGTAGCAATCGCGCAGCACGTAAACAAAGCTGTCCTGCCCCACAAAGTCCTTGCCCGGCATGTAGGTATATGCGCCCTTGGCGGGATCGGTCACGCACAGAATGCCGCTGCTCGGATAGCTGACCACCTCAAAGGTCAGCTCGTCGCCCTCGGGGTCATACCCGCCCAGCACGCCGTGCGCAGGAGTATTGGAATACACAGACAGCGACATCACACCCGCAGGCACTGCTGCAAGCGTGGGCGAGGCGTTGATCGACGCCAGCGTGTAGACCACGCAGGTCATCTCGTACGCCGAGCCGTTAACCGTAAAGGTAAAGCTGCCCTGTCCGACCGTGTCCGAGGCCGACTCGTAGGTCAGAAGAGAGATGTCGGACGCGCGCAGCGTCTGCCCCGCGACCACGCCGTCCGAGCCTGCGTACAACGCGCCCTTTTCGGGATCGGGCAAGGACGTGACCGTGATATATTCCAAAGAGGAAAGATTCATGGCCCGGGCAAAGTCCTCTTTGCTAAATGCATAGTCGTTGCCCACAAGGGCTGCCACGCGCATATCCGTGCCTGCGGCCAGCACGTGCAGGGCGGGACTGAGCGGCGTGGGCTTTTCTCCCGCTGCGCCGACTCCCAAGGTACAAAGCGTCGCCAAGCAGCAGAAAAGCAATGCAGCGACGATCAGAATTTTACAAAATGCTTTCATATTCACGCTCCCATATCAAGAATTTCGATACATTCTATGCAAAAGGTGCGCGCCTTATGTTTTATTCACACAATACGCATTGTATTTTTCACAAATGCATGGTATAATAATGAATACACCATATGCAGAAGGAGGATCTATGGATTTCTTGATCGACGCCGAGCATCACGGCAGGACCGTGCGCTCGTATATTCAGCATACCCTTTCCATCTCCTCCCGCATGCTGACCGTGCTCAAGCAGACCGAAAACGGCATTACGGTCAACGGTGAGCACGTCACGGTGCGCCGCATTCTGAATGAGGGCGACGTGCTGGGTCTTGCCATTGACGACACGCCCGAGCGTGCCTCGCACAACGTCCCGCCCGCGGACATTCCCTTGGACGTACTGTACGAGGATAATCACATCATCGTCATGAACAAGCCGCCGCACATGCCCACGCACCCCTCTCACAATCACCACGACGACACGCTTGCCAATGCGCTTGCGTTCCGCTATGCAAAGACGGGCGTTCCCTTTGTGTTCCGCCCCATGGGCAGACTCGATCGCAACACATCCGGCGTGGTGCTTGCCGCCAAGGACAAGGTGGCGTCAGGCAAGCTGACCGAGGCCATCAAGGCGGGCGAGGTGCACAAGACTTACCTGGCAATTGCTACGGGCGAGCTGCCCGTAGACGGCCTTGTTCACACCATTGACTGCGGCATCCGCAGGCAGGCCGAAAGCGTGATCATGCGCACCACTTGCCCCGATTCAACCGATCCGAGCGAGGTCTCGATCACAGACTACGAGGTATTGGATGCGAGAGGCGGGCTTTCCCTGATTCGCGTGTTTCCGCGCACCGGGCGCACGCATCAGATCCGCGTGCACTTTGCATACATAGGACACCCTCTGCTTGGCGACGATCTTTATGGCACGCCCGACGCGCGCATTGACCGCCACGCGCTGCACGCACAAAGTTTAGAGTTCCCGCTCCCCTTTTCGGCAGGTCGCATGCTGCAATCAGCCCCTTTGCCCGAGGATATGCAGCGCATCATCTTACAATATTTTCCGAGGTACTCATGAAAAATAAAAAACAAACCGAGTCGGCACCTTCGGTCATTTCGGCCAAGGAGTACGCCGCACTCTCGCCCGAAGAACGACGCGAGTGGCGCGCCGTGGATCCGCGGCGCGAGCGTTTACCCATCGTCAGCTACGTATTCTTTGGACTTGGCGCGCTGGCACTGATCATTTACGTCACGGCAAGACTGTGGCCCGGCTTTGCCGACTTTTTCAATCAGAACGTCAGCGAGCTGTTCCGTCGCGTGCTGGCCGCGCTGACCAATCCCATCCCCTTCTCGCTTGGCGAGTGCTGCCTGCTGCTTTTGCCCGTCGCCTTTGGTCTGGTCGTGTGGTATGCCGCCAAGTACCGCTGTGACACCTGGCGCAGCACCTGGAGCTTTGTGGGCATTCTGCTCTCGGTGGTCAGCCTGCTGCTCTCCATGTTCGTCTTTACCTTCGCCACGGGATATCACGGCAAGCCTTTGGATGAGAAATTGGGAATGGAGCAAGTGGACGTCAGCGCCGAGGAGCTTTACGAAACCGCGCTGATCCTTGTCGAGAAGATCAACGAGGAAAAAGAAAACGTCAGCTATGACGCAGAGGATTTTTCCATCATGCCCTACTCTCTCTCCGAGATGAACGCCAAGCTGCTTGACGCTTACGACACCTTCTGCGAAAAGCATGCATTCATCGATCATTACGATTCAAAGATCAAGCCGGTCATGCTCAGCGAGCTGATGAACTACACGCACATCACGGGCGTTTATTCCTACTTCACGGGTGAAGCGAACATTGACATCGCCTTTCCCGATTACACCATCCCCTATACCGCGGCGCACGAGCTGGCACACCAGCGCGGCATCGCCAAGGAGGACGAGGCCAACATGATCGCCTTCCTTGTGTGCATTGAATCGGACGACGCCTATATCCGCTACTGCGCTTACGTCAACATGTACGAGTACGTTGCCAACGCGCTCTACCGTGCCAACCCCGACCTTTACGCCAAGGCGAGAAACACGCTGGACATGGACGTCCGCCGCGAGATGATCGCCTACAACGCATTCTTTTCCAAGTATCAGGACAGCACCGCAAGCTCGGTTTCGGGTGCGGTCAACGACACCTTTCTCAAGTTTCAGGGCACCGAAGGAACCGCCAGCTACGGCATGGTGGTGGACCTGACGGTGGCGTATTACAAGAGTCTTGGTATGATCCCGCAAGAATCATGAACACCCGCCCTCAAGGCCGCATATAGTGGCTTTGAGGGTGTTTTTTTGCTTTGTTGACGCGCGTCGTCGGCAAGCGCAATTGCCCCTGTTTCGGGGGCTTTTTTTGCGCTTGTTTGCGGGTGTAATATGTCGTGGTGCGTCGTATAATGTCGTAGTACGACATATATTATGAACGATACATTTACCATTTATTCTTATTTTCGACATTATCATATGTATTTCGTTATGTTATTCACTTATTACGATATTGCAAAAGCGTAAATAGAACTGTTGTTCCATGCCGTTACTACGACATATTATGACGTAATACGATTTTTGATTGGAATTCATTTGTAAATAATATGTGAATAATCCAAGAAATATCTTTACTTATAATATATAATATGCTATAATAAATGCACGCTCACACAAGTGACAGATTGCGACCGAAAGCACCCGTTTTCGACCGCGACACAAGGCACGAACCATCCACCAAATTCCGGGCATTTTTTGGAGATTACTATGGAAAAGATCATCATCAACGGCGGCCTCCCTCTCAACGGCGACGTGTATATTGACGGTATGAAAAACGCTGCCCTTCCCATCATTGCGGCAACGCTGCTTTGCGGGGATACCTGCGTCATCGACAACGTGCCTGCTGTCAACGACATCACTATGCTTCTGGATATCATTGCCGGTATGGGTGCTACGGTGGAGCACCTGGATAAGTGTCGCCTGCGCATCAATACCGCGAACGTCAAGCCCGGCTGCTCCCCTTACGATCTGGTCAGCAAGATCAGAGGCTCGTCCTATATCATCGGTGCGGAGATCGGCCGCTTCGGAACTGCACACGTCGGCTATCCCGGCGGCTGCGATTTCGGTGTCCGTCCGCTGGATTTGCACCTGATGGGCTTTGAGGCACTGGGCGCACATATCACTGTCGAGAGCGGTTACATCAATGCAGTCTCCCCTGACGGCCTGCACGGCAATTCCATCTACTTCCGTCTCCCCTCGGTTGGCGCAACCGTCAACTGTATTCTGGCATCCGTATTTGCCGAGGGCGTGACCACCATTGAGGGTGCAGCACAGGAACCCCATATCGTGGACATGGCCAACTTCCTCAACGCCTGCGGTGCGCACATCACGGGCGCGGGCACACCCAGCATCAAGGTGTACGGCGTCAAGTCGCTGCATGGCTGCACGCATACCATCATTCCCGATATGATCGAGGCGGGCACCTATATGGCGGCTGCTGCGATTGCGGGCGGCGACGTTTGTGTGCACAACGTCATCCCCAAGCACATGGAAGCAGTCTGCTCGGTTCTTTGCAGAATGGGCGTCAAGCTGGACGTAGGCGCGGATACCATCACAGTACACAGCACGGGCAAGCTGATCGCGACCGACGTCGTCACGCAGCCCTACCCCGGTTTCCCCACCGACATGCACCCGCAGATCAGCGCGCTGATGTGCGTGGCAGACGGCGTCAGCCGCATGAGCGAGTTGGTTTGGGATAACCGCTTCAGATACATCAACGAATTCCAAAAAATGGGAACTAATATTTCCCTTTGCGACAGAACCGCATCCTTTACGGGCAGCCAGAAGCTGTCGGGTGCACCCGTCGTTTCGACCGATTTGCGTGCAGGTGCAGCCATGATCATCCTGGCACTTCGCGCACACGGCACCTCCCAGATCACCAAGATCTCGCTGATCGAACGCGGCTACGACAACATCGTCGGCAAGCTGGCAGCTCTTGGCGCAGACATTACCAAGGTGGATGAATAATACCGACAACAAAAGTCCCCTAACCATTGACCAAGCATGAGTGGAGCATGCTTTGGCCTGTGGGAACGGGGACTTTTTGATATATGCTTTGAGCAGAATATGGAAAGCAACTCTTGCGATCGTCGAGCCGCGTGCGAGGAGCAACGCAGCAATTGCATATTTTTCAAAGGCGAAAATAAGCGGACGGGACATCCCATAATAGGATGTCCCGTCCGCTTTACTTGACCGGTCAGCTATTGATATCAGATATAAACGAAGACATTATGTTCCCTGTTTAATAAATGATACACGCAAAGAGTAAATTACTTAGCTCTTCTTGCCTCGAAGCATGCGCTGCAGTAAACAGGTCTGTCGTTAGAAGGCTGGAAGTTGAGCTTAGCCTCGCCGCCGCACTCTGCGCAAACAGCGATGAAATACTGACGCTCGGGCTTGCCTGCGTTCTTCTTAGCGTCGCGGCATGCCTTGCAGCTCTTGGGCTTATTCAGGAAGCCTTTTTCCTTGTAGAACTGCTGCTCACCGGCGGTGAATACGAATTCGTTGCCGCATTCCTTGCAAACCAGTGTTTCGTCAACAAACTCTTCTTCGCCAACGACTTTTACTTCATCTTCGTACATTTGTTTTTCCCTCACTTGTTGTGATTATTATTTATGGTAAACCCTTACGGGTTGTCCCCTTGTCCGATCACCTGCCGCAGCTTTTTTCTGATGCGGTAGATGGCGTTGGAAATGGATTTTTCATCCTTTCCAAGCATTTGCGCAATACGCGCCGTGGAAGTGCCCGAAACGTACAGCCACCAAACGCGGCTCTCGTAAGACGAGAGGTTTCGTGCAATGATTCGCTGCAGGGCTTCCATTCTCTCTTTGTCGATCAGAGCGTCCGTAACCGAATCCTCGCAGCCGAGCAGCGCAGGATTTTGCTCGATCAGGCCCTCGCCTTCAATCGAAAGCAGCCCCTGACCACGCTGTCTGCGGAACACACGCATAGCCGAAGCAAGACCGTGACCCACGCAGATCTTTGCATACAGCCCAAACTCCACGCCCTCGCGGGACGGGTCGTACGTTTTGACCGCGCTGCAGAATACCACGCTGGCCTCCTGACGCAAATCCTCCAGGTCGGCCTCACCCATATCGGGTGCGGCATACTTGGCAGCCATGGCATGTAGCATGGGCGCATATCTTTCAAGCAGGATCGCATAAGCTGACTGATCTCCCGCACGCGCAGCGCACAGCAGATCTGCAAGGTCTGCATTTTGCTGTATTTTCGTGTTGGAATTGCTCATGTTTCACCGCCATAGATATAGTGCCATTTATACCATTATACCACAATAATGCCCGTTGTCAAGAGATAATTTTGTCGAATTATCACATCATTGAAAAATTTTCCTTTTAATTTTGTTAATTTTGCACAACACAAAAAGCCCCCGTTTGAGCATTGTGCAATGCTCGCGAGAGCTTTTTTGTGACATTTGTCATTTTTTGGTCAAAACTTTGTCACAATTTACAATTTATTCACTTTAACTAAAGCGTGAAGATAGGCCAAAACCCTTATGAAAAAAGGTAATTTACGTTCCCTGCCACAAGTGCGGTCACACCCTTGTAGATATTTTCGGGGTTTTCGCGGAAGTTGTCCGCCATTCTCTCGGCACGCAGTCTGCTGTCCACAGTCAGCATGACCGACATGATGACCTCTTCCTTTTCGTACATTCTGCACTCCAGGTCGTACATCTTATCGGGACGCGCAGTGATATTGGTTGAGATGCGCACGCCTCTCTTCTGAAAATCCAGATAGCGCAAAGCACAGCGCAGGCTCTGATCCAGAATGCTGGGCAAAAGGTCACTCTTGAGCTCCTCTGCCACGCATCTGCCCTTGAAGGTCACCGCGTACAAGTCATCCCCTGCCTCGTTCTGTCCGACGCAGGCGATCAGGTCGTTATCCAGCATATCGTAAAACGCCTCTGCAAAATCGAGGTACATGACGTAATCGTTCTGCAGCGTCACGTCGTTGATGGTCACAAAGCTCATGGGATATCCGATATTCTCCATCAGATAAAGCACGAAGATTTTGACGTTTTTCATATCACCGATCGGTGAAGCCATTCCTATTTCTCCTTCCGTCGCGGATGTCGTATCAGAATTATATCACATAATTTGTAAATTATCAACTCCATTTCTTGCAATTTTCAAAAAAATGTGATATGATATAGAATGGTATTTTATTTGAACCCATCCCGGAGGTATTTTCCCATGATTTCTGTAGCAATTCTCGGCTTTGGCGTAGTCGGCAGCGGCTGTGCCGAGGTACTGACACAAAACAAAGATCTGATCCGTGCCGCATGCGGCAGTGACGTTGAGATCAAGTACATTCTCGATCTGCGCGATTTTCCTGACAGCCCCTTTGCAAAGAGCGTCGTGCATGATTTCAATATCATTGTAAACGACCCCGAGGTCTCTTTGGTTGCAGAGATGATGGGCGGCTCGCACCCCGCTTACGAGTTTACCAAGGCATGCTTACAGGCGGGCAAGAGCGTAGTCACCTCCAACAAGGAAGTGGTTGCAAACTTTGGCGCAGAGCTTTTGGCTTTGGCCGAGCAAAATGGCGTGTCGTACCTGTTTGAAGCAAGCGTGGGCGGCGGTATTCCCGTGCTGCGCTCGATCTATGTCGACCTTGCATCCAACCGCATCGGCGAGGTCAACGGCATTCTCAACGGCACTACCAACTATATCCTGACAAGCATGAAGGAATCCGGCACCAGCTTTGACGACGCGCTGAGAGCAGCGCAAAGACTGGGATATGCAGAGGCAAATCCCGCGGCTGACGTCGAGGGACTTGACGCTGCGCGCAAGGTCGCCATTCTGTGCGGTCTTTGCTTTGGCAAGCTGATCGCCCCCGCCGACATCCACACCGAGGGCATCACCGCCATTTCGGGCAAGGACGTATCCGACGCGGCACAGATGGGCTATGCCATCAAGCTGATCGGACATGCCGATTGTAAGGACGGTAAGATCACCGCGCTGGTCAGCCCCCGCATGGTGCCCATGAGCAATCCCCTTTCGGGCATCTCGGGCGTATTCAACGGTGTGCTGCTCAACGGCAACATGGTAGGCGACGTCATGTTCTACGGCCCGGGAGCCGGCAAGCTGCCCACCGCAAGCGCAGTCGTTGCGGACATCATCGACATCGCGTCCGGTAAGGGCGGTACGGTCAAAAAGCCGCATTTTGTCAACGCGACGGCAGACGACCTTGCTGACTTTGCCGCATATTCCTGCGCACGCTATTTCAGATTTGAAAATTCCCTGTCCGAGGTAAACGCTGTGCTTGGTGAGCGTGCCGGGCATATACTCTGCGAGGACGGTTACGTTTCGGTCATCACCGCTGTCCCCATGAGCGAAAATGAGGTTGCCGAGCTTGCCACAAGGCTCAAGGTCTGCTCGGCTATGCGCGTATTATGATGAAGAAAAAAAGCAGAGGCTTTGCAAAGCGCGGCAGCATCGGATATATTCTGGTGGGCACGCTGGTCGTGATCCTGATGCTGTTTTGCATCATTGCGCTGACCGCGTCGATCGCGCCCGTGGTGCTCTCGATCCACGCAGGCGACGCACCCGCCATGATGACCATGCCCGCCATGTTCTATTGCGTGTTTGTGGATTTCATTTTGCTGGAGATCATTTTCCTGCTCTTCCAGCCGGGTGCAAAGGATTATATCGAGGACGAGCAAACGCCTGTAAACAAGGATAAGAAAAAGATGTCGGGGCAAGTCATCATCGGCATCGTGTGCTGCGTGCTGCTTGTGTGCAGCATTGTCACGGCGCTTGGCGTATGCAACGTGTTCACCGAGGACGGCATGGAATCCTACGTTTTTTTCAAGACCGATTCCTTTACCTGGGATGAGGTGGTATTCTACGAGCTGGAGTTTTCCAAGGAGAGCGGCCTTTCGCTTATGATCCACCTGTCCAAGGACAAAGCCATTCCGCTCTTTGGCATAGACAAGATCGCAAACCAGGCGTTCACCGAAAAATACGTGGACGAATACGGCTTTGCGGGATATCTCAAGGAGCTGGCAATCGAGAGCGACAAGACCTTCAAGGTCAAAAGCCCCGAGGCCATCGAGGCATATTTCAAAAGCTCCCCCTATTGGGAGGCAATTGAGAAGTTGATACAGTAATATTTACGGCGGCCGAAAGGCCGCCGTTTTTTATTCCAAGTCCAAATCCAACCCCGGGTTGATTTTTATTTTCAAAAGCAAGCCATACGATATGTTGCAAGAAATACAGGAGCATGCTATAATGGTATCGTGATCACGAAACAACATTGAAATGAGGAAAAAATATGAGTATCGGAAGTAACATTTACGCTCTGCGCAAGGCCAAAAAGGTCACGCAGGCACAGCTTGCCGAAAAGATCGGCGTTTCCGAGCAGGCGGCTTCCAAATGGGAAAACGACGTATGTGCGCCCGACGTCAGCCTGTTCCCCGTCATTGCAGAATACTTTGGCGTTTCGATCGATCGCCTGTTTGGCTATCACAACAACAGCTATGCCGAAGAGGTCAAAAAGATCATCCAAGCGGCCGACGACAGCATGGACACCTATAAGGAAATTGAGATCATCAGCGAGGGGCTTTCGCGCTATCCCAACAGCCCCGAGCTCAAAATCTATCTTGCCTTTTCCCTTTCCATGGTCAATCGCTTCTCCGAGGACGCAGACGAGCGCGCCAAGGCTGTGGAAAAGGCGATTAAGGTCTGCACCGAGGTGGTGGATACCTGCGGAGACAATAAGCAAGTGGATACTGCGCTTAATATGCTAAATCGAATTTACGGTGAAACTGGCGAGTATGCCAAAGCTCATGATGCCATACAAAAAATAAGCGCAGACAATTATTTTTTCAGAGTTGTCGGAACTGCAAGAACTTACGGATACGAACACAATGATTCTGCTTTAAAACAATTTACTCAACAAAATCTATTTCATTGTTGGCTGGCTGCAGATTTGAATTTACAGCTACTTACATCAAGATTGTCAGAAATCGGTCGATATACTGAATCAGCCGAGTTTGGCAAACTACATTTAAAACTGCTGTCAGTTTTTGATGATGGTTGTCATGATTTTTATTCTACACATAAATTTTTCGCCGCACTGGCACTTGCTCATAATTACAGAAAACTTGAAGATAAGCCGAACTGTCTGGAAGCCATTAAGCAAGTATTTCATTATGGCACACAAATCAATTCTGCAGAAACAAATCGGGACTTTCATATTTCCGCCCGCAATCCTCTGTATTTTTCCAACATAAATGACTGCGAAGCAATGGAAGAATATATTTCAAGGATTCCTTATGAAGCAATGCTTTCGTCATTTGACAAATTTTTTAGCTGCGATGAAGAATACATCAGGCTCAAGAAAATTGCAATTGAATAAAATTATGCCAGGAATAAATACTTGTGCCACCTTGACACGAGGAAAAATTTCGATACATGCATTATGAACACTCATACAACATGAAACGCATTGTAAACAATATTATTTTGTTTGTCTTAACTTTAACTATTGTTTGTTTCGTATATTTAGAATTATTCAAAATATCAATCCTCGCTATTTGTGCTCTTTTTCCAATTTTTTCTCTGTACGGGTTTTGCATGGGCTTGTGCGCGAAAAGCATGGAAAAACTACAAAAATACGATAAAAAACTCATACATTTTGGCTTGACTCGAAATGACTATTCAAAAATACTATTGTTTTCTTTGAGTACCTTATCTCCTACATATTTTTGCGTTCTGTTAGCATCTTCGATTCCTTTATATACATATGAGGTTTGGTTTATTACGGTATTTCCTTGCATATTAGTCAACTGTCTCCCTATGAGTAGTGTTTTGGATGAATATTTTTGTTTAACACGAAAAAAACTTCCGTTTTTAATATGGTTCATTATCCTTACAATTGCTTTTATCTTAATTGGCATTGTAGCATCTTCTGTTATTTTTAGGAGTTAATTAGGCGCGTTCAATAATCCTATTCAAGCGGCTTACTCGGTAGGCAATGGCGTTCTCGACTGTCCATCTACCAAACAAGTTCTTTAGCCCGCGCGAGATGCTTGACGCATTCTTCGGTGAAGATGAGGAATACGCAGCGTTCAAGCAAGCAGTGCTGGCGTAATACAAGAAGCGCAGTTCAATCGGATCGATAAATTAGCGGAGACATTCGCGTAAAACAAGGATTGTATCACGTTGATACAGTCCTTGTTTGCTTTTTTATGAATTGTTGCCGTAGGCGCTGGCGATCAATGATCGCCCCTACAACTGTGTGTGTTGGAATTTTACAATACCAAAATCTCAACGGTTACGCCGTAGGGGCGAGAATTTCGGCTTTGCCGAAATATGTGATCGCCAGCGTTTGCAGCAACAATATATGTGGAAAATCATCTCCTTGAATACCCCTCCCCTTTTTGGTCAACACTCTCCATACCCAAATTATTTATATGGAGGTAAATATGACACTTACACCCAAGGAATCGAGTCTGCTCAAGGACCTCAAGGGCGAGGAGCAGCTGTGTGTGGCAAAATATCAGAAATACGCGGCTGAGGCCAAGGCACCCGAGCTGCAGACGTTGCTTTCGGGCATTGCCACCACCGAGCAGGAGCATCTGAAAACGCTGAACGACATGGAAAGCGGAAAGCTGGGCACGGTCCCCTCGCAGATCCCCGCGCCCGACAAATCAAGCTGCGTTGCCGTTTCCTACGCAAGCCCTGCGGACAAGGAGGCTGACGCCTTTCTTTGCAAGGATCTGCTTGCGACCGAAAAGCACGCGTCCGCACTCTACAATACCTGCGTGTTTGAATTCACCTACCCCGAGGCAAGAAAAATGCTGAACCACATCCAGGCCGAGGAGCAGCAGCACGGCGAGATGCTGTACGCTTATATGAACGCCAACGGCATGTATAGCTAACGCGAGAAATAGTCCACCGTCCATTGTCTGACCTCGCCTTGCATCAGCGTAAGCACGCCAAGGTTGAGCAGAGTCATCAGTCCAATGGCAAGATCGGCAATGCTCCACAGCACGGTGGGTGCGGCAACCGTGCCCACCGCTGCCCCGAGCGCAAACAGGCAGACAAAGCCAAGGCGCACGCCCTTGTTTTGCGTCAGGTACGACAAGGCCTCCAGCGCGTAATGCCCCCAGCACACCACGGTGGCAAATCCGAAAAACAGCACCATTGCGCACAAAAAGTACCCTGCCCAATTCCCCAGCACCTCGGTATAGGCGCGCACGGTCATCATGATCGAATTCTCCCCGTAGCATGCGACCTTGTCGTAGCTGACAAGGATGACAAGTGCGGTCATACTGCACAGCACCAAGGTGTCGGCAAACACCTCGAAAATGCCCCAAAAGCCTTGCTTGGCGGGGTGGTCGGTATCGGCGCAGGCGTGCGCGATGGGAGCTGTGCCGCAGCCTGCCTCGTTGGAAACAAGGCCGCGCATGGTGCCGTAGCGCAAGGCTCTTGCCATGGCAAAGCCTCCCACGCCTCCGATCGCGCTTTTAGGAGAAAATACCGCAGAAAAGATGCTTTGCAAAACCCCCGGGATCTGCCCTGCCCGCAAAATCAGCACCGCCAAGGAAAGCACCAAAAAGCCGCCTGTCATGACCGGCACAAGCAGATCGGTCGCACGCATAATGCGCGCCGAGCCCCCGAGCATGACCGCAAAGGTCAGCACGCAAAGGGCGATTCCCGTCCACATCGCGGGAATGCCCAAGATCCCCTCAAACGCACCGCCAATGGCGTTGGTCTGAATGATGCAGCCCATGCTGATGCCGTCCAGCACGCACAAAAGCGCAAAGGCAGCCGCCAGAAAGCGACCAAGGCCGCCAAGGCCGCGCGAGGCAAAACAGTCTACAATATAGTACATAGCCCCGCCGCGGTGCTTGCCGTCCGCATCGGTGCGCCTGTGCGCGACCGCCAACACCACCTCGGCATATTTGAGCGACATGGCTACAAGTGCGCTTGCCCACATCCAGAACACCGCGCCGGGGCCGCCATAGTAAATGGCGGATGCCACGCCCACCAAGTTTCCCACGCCCAGCGTGCCCGCAAGCGCCAGCGTCAAGGCTCGCACGGGCGAGGTCCCGCTGCCCGTTTTTTGCAGCATTCCGCCAAGCATGCGAAACGGATGCGCAGCGCACGCAAGACCCACGCGCAAAGAAAAAAACAGCCCCACCGCCACCAAAGCCACGGGCACGCCCACTCCCAAAAGGTTTGCATTGATCCATTCCATCGTCTTCTCACCCCACTGTTGCTTCAATATATGCGACAGATGGGGCTTTTTTGTTGTGCAGAGCGAATTTTTAGCAGACAGTCCCGTTCCGATAACAATAAAATTGTTAATTATATGTGAATTATGGGCGTAAGGGGTTGATATTTCCTGAAATTGGTGTACAATATGTACTGTGGTTTGGCACTCGCAAAGAAAGAGTGCTAATTCGTGGATTTATCCCGCCATTCAACATTTGTATCATTTAGGCCGCGATTTTTCGCGCGCATTCATAAGGAGGAACACAAACATGACTCTCAAGCCCCTTTCCAACCGCGTCGTCATCAAGTTCGTCGAAGCGGAAGAAAAGACCAAAACAGGTATTATTCTCACAGCATCCGCACAGGAAAAGCCCCAGATCGCAGAGGTTCTGGCAGTAGGCCCCGGCAAGCCCTCCGAAAACGGTGGATTCAGTGCTATGACCGTTAAGGTCGGTGACAAGGTTATCGCAAGCAAGTATGCAGGCACCTCTGTCAAGCTGGACGGCACCGAATACGTCATCGTTTCCGAGGACGACGTGCTGGCTGTTGTAGACTGATTATTATAGTAAGGAGAAAAACACATGGCAAAGGATATTCTTTACGGCATTGAAGCAAGAAACGCCCTGGTTCGCGGCGTTGATAAGCTGGCAGACACGGTCAAGATCACGCTGGGCCCCAAGGGCAGAAACGTCGTGCTTGACAAGAAATACGGCTCTCCCCTGATCACCAACGACGGTGTGACCATCGCCAAGGAGATCGAGCTGGAGGATGCAGCCGAGAACATGGGTGCTTCCCTTGTTAAGGAAGTTGCTACCAAGACCAACGACGCAGCAGGCGACGGTACCACCACCGCAACGCTGCTGGCTCAGGCTTTCGTTCGCGAGGGCATGAAGAACGTGACCGCAGGCGCAAACCCCATGGTGCTGCGCAAGGGCATCAAGAAGGCTGTTGACGCAGCAGTTGACGCGCTGGCTGCAAGTGCCAAGAAGGTCAACGGCAAGGAAGACATCGCACGCGTCGGCACCATCTCCGCAGGCGACGAGGTCATTGGCGAGCTGATCGCAGACGCTATGGAAAAGGTCACCTCGGACGGTGTCATCACCATCGAAGAGTCCAAGAGCGCAGAGACCTACTCCGAGGTGGTTGAGGGCATGCAGTTTGACC
Source organism: Clostridia bacterium (assembly GCA_017503325.1). GTDB lineage: Bacteria > Bacillota > Clostridia > Oscillospirales > CAG-272 > SVQP01. The sequence goes on from JAFVTI010000019.1 coordinate 16,362, forward strand.
GCGGCTACCTCTCCCCCTACATGGTCACCGATACCGACAAGATGGAGGCTGTCATTGATGACGCCGCTATCCTGATCACCGATAAGAAGATCTCCAACATCCAGGAGATCCTGCCCCTGCTTGAGCAGATGCTGCAGTCCGGCAGAAAGCTGGTCATTATTGCAGAGGACGTTGAGGGCGAGGCACTGACTACGCTGGTGCTCAACAAGCTGCGCGGCACGTTTACCTGCGTTGCAGTCAAGGCTCCCGGCTTTGGCGATCGCCGCAAGGATATGCTGCGTGACATCGCCATCCTGACCGGTGGTGAGGTCATTTCCTCCGAGCTGGGTCTTGAGCTCAAGGATACCCAGATGTATCAGCTGGGCTATGCAAGACAGGTCAAGATCACCAAGGAAAACACCGTCATCGTTGGCGGCAACGGCAACCCCGATGAGATCAAGGGCAGAATTGCACAGATCCGCCAGGGCATTGAGACTACGACAAGCGAATTTGACCGCGAAAAGCTGCAAGAGAGACTTGCAAAGCTTGCAGGCGGTGTGGCTGTGATCAAGGTCGGTGCTGCTACCGAGGCTGAAATGAAGGAAAAGAAGCTGCGCATCGAGGACGCACTCAACGCAACCAAGGCCGCTGTTGAGGAAGGCATCGTTGCAGGCGGCGGTACTGCTTACCTCAACGTCATTCCCGCAGTGCAGAAGCTGCTGGAGACCACCGAAGGCGACGAGCGCACCGGTGTTCGCATCGTGCTCAAGGCACTTGAAGAGCCTGTACGTCAGATCGCTGCAAACGCTGGCTTTGACGGTGGCGTGATCGTCAATAACATCGTAAACTCCGGCAAGATCGGCTACGGCTTCGACGCTTACAAGGAAGAGTACGTTGATATGATGAGCGCAGGCATCGTTGACCCCACCAAGGTGACAAGAAGCGCGCTGCAGAACGCAGCATCCATTGCATCCGTCATTCTGACCACCGAGAGCGTGGTTGCCGACAAGCCCGAGCCCGCAGCTCCCGCTGCTGCTCCCGCACCCGGCATGGGCGGTATGTATTGATCCAAATCAAAAATCGCGGAGGCGCAAGTGCGCCTCCGCTTTATTTTTGATTTAGATCAGTGAAATCTGCCTTGCAGGCAGGTGAAATCTGCCTTACGGCAGGTGAAATATTTGCTGCGCAAATGTGAAATGTTCGCTGCGCGAACGTGGATAGTTTCTTTGAATAAGAATTTTTGATTCTTGACAAACATAGAATGTACTATTACGCCGCAAGGGGGGCTTTTGCTTTGTTCAACGTGCTTTCGCTGTTTACCTACTTTTTTCACGTCATATTAGGGATCGGGACACCGCAGCAATTCCCTCCCCCTTTGTCTGCCGAGGCGGAGCACGAGGCCTTTCTGACCATGGCAAACGGCAAGGGGCAAGCGGCAGAGGACGCGCGGCAGCTGCTGATACTGCACAACCTGCGCCTTGTGTCTCACATCGTGCGCAAGTATTATTCGTCAAGCAAGAATCAAGAGGATCTGATTTCCATCGGCTCGATCGGGCTTTGCAAGGCGGTGGATACCTTCAACGTGGGCAACGGCACCAAGTTTGCCACGTATGCAGCCAAGTGTATTCAGAACGAAATTCTCATGCACTTCCGCTCGGGCAAAAAGCTTGCCTGCGAGATCTCGATCAACGAGACCATAGACGTGGACAGGGACGGCAATCCCCTGACCTACATTGACGTGATCTCCACCGAGGACAACATGGCAGAGCTTTTGGATCGCGAGATGCAGAGCACACGCGCTTTGCGCTACGTCAACACGCTGCTGGACGACCGCGAGAGGCAGATCATCGTGCTGCGCTACGGGCTTTCGGGCAAAGCACCCATGACGCAAAGGGAGATCGCGCTGCAGCTGGGGATCTCGCGCTCGTACGTATCAAGGATCGAAAAGAGTGCTCTCGAAAAATTGCGCAAGGCGTTTGGGGAATAAATTTATGGACCGTCGGAGATGCCGGTCCATACAAAAGAGTTCTTTACGTAAGTACAGGCGATCACTGATCGCCCCTACGAGTGTTAATGATAGATTTTTTGATAATCTATAGCTAATACTGTAGGGGCGATCAGTGATCGCCCGCATAAAAATCACTTTTTGGGCTTTGACGAAAAGCACAAGGTCGCGATATATCCGAACACCAAGGCAGCCGCCGTGCCGCCTGCTGCGGCCCTGAGCCCGCCCGTGAGCGCACCCAAAAGTCCTTGCTCGTCCACCGCCTCGCGCACGCCCTTGGAGATCAGATATCCAAATCCTGTCAGAGGGGTTGTTGCCCCAGCCCCCGCAAGCTTGATCAGCGGCTCGTAAAGGCCGACAGCCCCCAAGATCACGCCTGCGACCACGTAAAGCACCAAGATCCTTGCAGGGGTCAGGCGCGTCAGGTCGATCAGCAGCTGCGCGATCACACAAAGCGCGCCGCCGACCGCAAATGCCCAAATATAATTCCAGATCCAATCCATATCAATTCCCCTTTCTGATTCTGACCAGATGCCCGATGGCAGGAATGCTTTGCCCCTGCTTGAGCGCGTCGGGGCTCATCATCGCCCCCGTGCCGATCAGCAGCATATCCCTGATCTCACCACTTATGATCTTGGGCAGAAAATACGCCGCCGTGACCACGCCCGAGCAACCGCAGCCTGAGCCGCCCGCGTGGGTATCCTGCATATGACGCGAATAAATCATGGTGCCGCAATCGGTATACATTGGGGCTGTCTCGATGCCGTCGGCATACAACAGATCGTGAAAAATGGCGCTGCCCTCCCAGCCAAGGTCACCCGTGACGATGGCGTCGAAGTCCGTAGGTGCCGTGCCGCTTGCTTCGAAGTACCGCTCCAGCGTATCCACGGCGGCAGGGGCCATGGCTGCGCCCATGTTGGCAGCATCCCGAATGCCCATTTCCAAGGGAATACCCGGCATGGCCTGCACAATCTGCGCACACGGATCGCCGCCTTCCCTGATGCTGCCCAAAATAAAGGCGGACGAGCCCGTCACCGTCCATTGTGCGGTGGGCGTACGCTGCGCACCGTATTCCAAGGGGGTGCGATACTGACGCTCGGCAGACGAATTGTGCGACGAGGTCACGGCCGCGGCGTGTCGCACGTATCCCGCGCTGACCAGCACAGAGCCGAGCAAAAGCCCGAGCGCTGCTGTAGAGCAAGCACCGTACAGCCCGAAATACGGCACGCCAAAATCCAAAAGGCCGTACGCCGAGCCGATGCATTGATTGAGCAAGTCTCCTGCAAGGATCGCGTCAAGGCTATCCCGGTCTCTGCCCCATTTGGCAAGTGCGACACCAAGCGCGCGCCGCTGCATTTCGCTCTCGGCCTTCTCCCAAGTCTTTTGCCCGAATCTGTCATCCGTGTCATGCATGTCAAATAAGTTCCCAAGCGGACCCTCGCGCTCCTTGCAGCCCACCACGCTGCCCGCGCACAGAATGGCGGCATCCAGTTCAAATAATCCATTTTTCATAAAATCACCCCAAAATTACATACTAACAGTATTATTTTCACTCCCTCTTGCAATATGCCCGAAAATGTGTTACAATGGTGATGGGAATATCTGAAGAATACTGAATTTTTTGGAGGTTTTTATGCTTTCAACGCATACAGAGCAATATCATATCAAGGCAAGCGAAGGCCAGACAGGCGGCTATTGCATCCTCCCCGGTGACCCCGGCAGATGCGAGAAGATCGCGAAATATTTTGACAATCCAAGACACCTTGTGACCAACAGAGAATATAACATCTGGGTAGGCGAGCTTTGCGGCAAGCCCGTCAGCGTTTGCTCCACGGGCATCGGCGGCCCTTCTGCGGCTATCGCCATGGAGGAGCTGGTGGCATGCGGCACGCATACCTTTATCCGCGTGGGCACTTGCGGCGGCATCAATCTCAAGGTGCAGGCGGGTGACGTAGTCATCGCCACGGGTGCGGTGCGCCAGGACGGCACGTCACGCGAGTATGCGCCCATTGAGTTCCCTGCCGTTTCGGATCCCGAGGTATTGATCGCGCTGATGCAGGCGGCAGACGCGCAAGGTCTGCGCTCGCACGCAGGCGTGGTGCAGGCCAAGGATTCGTTCTACGGCCAGCATTCCCCGAACAGAATGCCGATCGCAGGCGAGCTGAATGCAAAATGGGAGGCTTGGAAGCGACTGGGCGTGCTGGCAAGCGAGATGGAATCGGGCGCGCTGTTCACGGTTGCGGCATCTTTGGGCGTCAGAGCGGGCGCATGCTTCTCCGTGGTTTGGAACCAGGAGAGAGCCAACCTTGGCATGGACAGCGAGGATGAATCCGCCGAGCAGCATGACACGGACAGAGCCATCAGAACCGCCATCGAGGCACTCAAAATCCTCATCCAAAAGGACGCGCAATAAATTCGGACGCCCCAACTCATGAAAGTTTTTGCGTCGCTTTTTTCAAAAAGCGACTGGGGTTCGGGGCAACGCCCCGAAAAAACGCCGTTTTTGGTTCTTTTTGCGGCAATTTTGCCAAAAAGAACGGAAGCAATTTTCTCACATAAACGAAAAAGGGAGCTGCCTATCAAGGTAACTCCCTTATTCTTTTACGTTGAGTAAGCTCTTTTCGTTCTTTTTCTTGGCTTTGTAGCCGCAAGAAAAAGAACCAAAAAGAACGGCGAGTTAAGAATTTCGCGCCTGCGGGCGCGACGCGGGGCGCTGCCCCACGTCCCCGCAAACTTTTGAAAAAGTTTGATCAAAACTTTTCAAAAGTCAGGTCGCCAGAAACTGATTACTTAACCAGGCCAAGGTGCTCCATCCAGTACAGCACGTGAGAGGCAAAGCCGTGGTTGCAGCTTGCGTGATCCGCCGTCAGCTCCCAAAGCGTGCCCGTTCTGTCTGCCATGTACGTAAAGTAGCCCTTGATGTTCTCATACAGCGCCTCGTGACAGCCGTATCTGTCAAGCAGATCAAGACGCAGATAGTTGCCGATAAACGCGTTGGCTACCCAGATCTCGGGATAAACGCCCTTCTTGACGCGGTCGGGGCCGAAATCGTTGACCAGCGTATTCCACAGCCAGGGATGGCTCTCGGGCGTTGCAATGCCGCAGAAGAATGCGTAATACTGGCAGGCCTCGGTTCTCTCTCCCGACAGCTCAAGCTTTCCGTCTCTTCTATACATGTTGTCGCAGAAGAAGCCGCTCTCTGTCATGCTCATCTTGGCAATGGTCTCTCTCAGCTTTGCAGCCTCGTCCTTCAAGGGCTCGTCACCGTACAGCTCAGCAATGGTGTCCATCATGGTTGCATACAGCATGTTGGTTGCAAACGAAACGTCCTGTACCAGCTCGTTTGCCTTGGACCATTCCACAAATACCCAGCTCTGCAGCTTCTCAAGCAGACCGTATTCGTTCTCAAACGGGCGGAAGAAGTTGAGCAGCGCATATACTCTGTCCTTGGCCTCGGCTACAAGCTCATAGTCGCCCGATCTCTTTGCATACTCGCCAAGCTCAACCACGTACCACATCGCCCAGTTGGGGATATAGGTATGGTCGTTGTGATCTGCGGGATAGCACATGGGCAGCATGCCCTCGGGGATAAACTCAAACTTTTCGGGCATTAAGAAATTGGAAAGGAAAGCCTTTTCCACGTCGGATCTGCCTGTCAGCGTCTTTTCCACGCGCGAGGTAAAGAAGCTGTCGCACAGCCAGCCTGCTCTCTCACGAGAGGGGCAGTCCATGTAAATATCCACGGTATTTGCGCGGAAGGTCTCGACTGCAGCGTCGTAAATGCGGCGCATCGCGTCGTCCTCACCCACGAATTTTGCAGTAATCTTGCCCGCGGGGAATGCTACCTTGAACAGTCGCAAGCCCTTGACGGTGAACGAGCAGCCCTTGGCCACAAGGCGGATATAACGCATGGTGTAAGGCTCCTGGCAACGGATATTGTAAGAGCCGTTCTCGGCACGCACGACTACGATGTTGGAGGTGCCGTTACGGAAGCAGTTGAGCTGTCCGCCCGGAATCAGCTCGTCAAACAGCACGTAAAGCTCTCCCTTGCCGCAAGCCTCGAGTTCAAACTCAAAGATACCCGTATAGTTGACGCCCATGTCCACGTCCACGTAGGTCTCTGCGCATACGGGGATGGCAGCTGCGCCTATCTCATAGGGCTTGGGGTCGGAGAATGCCATGTGGGAAGCGGTCTCGTAGGATCTGAATTCCAGCTCCTCGACAGGATAACCAAAGAACTCGTCGTAGATCTTGGTCACCTCGCGGTTGCCGTATACGGGACGGGTTTCGTCATACGACACACTACCCGTAGCAAATACGGCCTTGGGATACAGCTCCTCGACCTCTCCGTAGGGCACGTCGCGGCAAATGAATTCCTTTTCTTCGGTCAGCGAAAGCTCGACGGGAGCACTCTTCTTTTCGGGAGCCAGATCGTAGCACTCCACCATGTGACGCTGGAAGGAATATCTCTGCACTTTGGTCATTCTCTCGTCCACACCCTGTACAGAGAAGCCGACAACGGGAGCATCGGTGTATGCGACCACCTCGCCGCCCACCAAAAGCTCTGCGCAAACGAACGAGGGCTTGTCTAAGTAATGGAAGGAGTTGACGTTATAGCCCGCGATGCGGATGCAAAGCGTATTCTCGCCGTCAGAAAGCAGATCGGTCAGCACCAGCTCATCGGCACGGTAGTAGCCGTGACCCGCCCTTGCAGGGCCGTGTGCAATGATCTTGCCGTTCAAAAGAACCGTGAACGAGCAGTGTGCGGCAAGTGCCAGCACGACAGGCTTATCGGATTTTTGAATGCTTGTACACAAGGCAATGGTGCGGTTCATGACCTTTTCGGTACCGCACTCCCATACGGGGCGTGCCTTGATAAATGAATACTTGTGAACGTTCATGTCATTCTCTCCTTTAATTCCATTAGTATAGTTGAATCAAAATCAATGCGTATTTGCTCACGGAAATGCAGATCTGGCGGCTCATGCCCAAAAGCGGCAGAGTTTGCACGTGTGTAAGGTCACGCACGCCGTCCAGAATCAGCACGTCCGCGCTGTAAACATTGTCGGGCAGGTTGTCAAGACGGATATCCACAAGTCCTGCACCGTCCGAAACAGAGATCAGCACAGCACCCGCGCGGTCACCGATGGATGCTGCTGCGTCCACGCCGCTGCCCTGCGCGTCGCAATACACCGCGCTTCCCTGCCTGTACAGCACATCGTATGCGCGAAAGGCGTGCGAGGGCTTGGTAGGATTGCCAAACCGATCGCAAATGCCGCACAGAGCCGAAATATCGGGCTGTGCATCGTAATAGGTGGCCGACTCGATTCCGAATGCATTCTGCATCTTCAGCAGTGCAGAAGCGCAAAAAATCGCGCCACCCAGCGAATGCAACCGCTCGTACGCCTCCTGCTTTTGCGCGGGAGTCAGCACGCCCGCATCGGGCCTTGTGCAGTTCCACTCGGAAATATGAATGGGCAGATGCGCCATGTCGCTCTTTTGCAGGTAAGCCGAGAGCTTATTTGCTCCCGCAAGGGCTGCGTCGGGCGTTTCTCCGTACGCACAGACCGACACAAAATCCAGCGGCACCTGCTTTTTCTTGCAGTACTTGATAAACTCGCGCGCCATCGCGCCGTAGTCGGCAAAGCCCATGCCGCCGACCTGCAGAGTGGGATCGTAAGACTTGACTCCGTGCGCCACCTTTTCGTAAAAGGCAAACACGGCAGCGTTGCCCACGTCCTTCATGGCGTCCGGAGTCGCCCATACCTCAAAGCATTGAATGCCCGCGTGCATGCCGTCTGCCCATCCGTCGTTGTAATGGCGGATGATATTGGTACAGACGCGCACCCACTTGTCCGCGTTTTCGGGGAAGGCATAGTGCCAGCCGTTGTCACTCTCACCAAGTCGATATACGATCTCGGCACCGCTCTCCAGCGCGGCCTTGATCAGCGCGTCGGTGGGCGCGAAGCGATAGCTGCCCGGATCATATTCATCGGCAGACGTATCGGGAAAAATGGCGGAGACGTTGACGTACAGCCCTGCCTGCTTGCCTCCCGCATCAGCAAAGCGCACCTGCGGCACGCCCATAGCGTGAAACAGCTCCGAAAGATCCGCCCCCGGGGAAAGTGGGCCGTTACACATGCCGTGCAGCGGCTTGATCTGCCCCGTAACTGACGCAAAGTCTACCGTGACCAGCTTTCGTTCGGTCATATCAGAACGCCCAGTTTCCGTTCTCGAAGATCTGCACCATCTTGCCGTCGGCCGTCTCTCCAACGATCGAAAGATCAGCCGTGCCGATCATAAAGTCCACGTGGATCATGGAATCGTTGATGCCCTTCTCGTGCGCCTCGGCCAAGGAGTACTTGTCGTAGTCCTTCAGACAATTGGTAAAGCCCGCGCCCATTGCCAGGTGGCAGGCAGCGTTTTCGTCAAACAGCGTCTCGTAGAAGGTAATGCCGCTGTTACGGATGGGGGAATCGTAAGGCACGAGTGCGCACTCGCCAAGCATGGCAGCGCCTGCGTCCATGGTGATCATCTGATTTAAGAGATCCTCACCCTGCTCTGCGTGCGCCTCAACTGCCCGGCCGCCCTCAAATCTCAGCCAGAACTTGTCGATCACCTCGCCGCGATAGGAAAGCGGCAGGCTGGAATACACCACGCCCTCGGCAGAGCCCGCCTTGGGCGAGGTAAAGGTCTCCTCGGTGGGAATGTTGGGGTTGTAGTATTCCCCGCCCAGCGTGTTCTCACCGCCGCCAAGGAACACCCCGTCCTCGATCAGACCCACGTGCAGATCGGTGCCGTTCTCGCTCTTATAGTGCAGCTTGACAAGGCCGAGGCTGTTGAGATACGCACACTTCTCGGCAAAATTCTTGTTGTGCTTGTCCCATTCAGCAACCGAATCCAGCAGATTGCCCTCGGCATCCAGCACGCGGGAGGTATACAGAATGGCATGCCAAAGCTTTTCCACAGCCGCACTTGCGCGCATGCCCGGGAATACCTTCTTTGCCCAGGCCTCGCCCGGAACGGCGGCAATACACCACTTGTATTTATTATCCATCGCATCGCGATAGGGCTTGATGATGGGATAGCGCATCTGCGCTGCCTTGGAGTTCTTTGCCTGGTCCATGCCCTTCAGGCCGTCGGGGTCATCCGAGAGCAAATACAGCATAGCGGGGTTCTTTTCAAGGCGATATTTGAGTCTTGCCTCTTCGAATTCCTCCACCGTGCCAAGGCTCTTGAGAGAGCGATACTTGACCGAGAGCTTGGTCAGCGGCTGATAGCCCCAGTCCACGATGACGCGTGCAGCGCCCTTGCGGTAAGCGGCCTCGGTAACCATCGCCACAAATTCGGGCTGATCAAGAGACGCGGTGATCATGACCACATCACCCTTTTTAATGCTCAAGCCGCACTTGACCAGCAGCTTGGCATATTCCTTCAGAACTGTTTTTTTCATGCTTTTCATTTTCCTTTCCATGGAAATTCTTATCCCTTGTATTATAACACATTGGGCGGGCTTTGTCACTATTTCGCGCAAAAAAATTTGGGCGATCGCACATGCGATCGCCCGTTTTGTCATATCCTCAGGGTCTTCTTACTTGGCCTTGAGAGAGTTCTCGTAGGACTCAACCATCTTCTTAACCATCTGACCGCCGATGCTGCCTGCCTGCTGAGAGGTCAGCTGGCCGTTGTAGCCCTGGTTCAGAGTAACGCCTACTTCGTTTGCTGCCTGCATCTTGAACTGCTCAAGAGCCTTCTTTGCTTCCTTGTTTGCCATAATAAATCTCCTTGTTCGGGTCGGCTTCGCGGGCACTTCCCGCGCGCTGCCCTGTCTTTTTTCAAATTCATCTATCTCAATGGAGTCCGCAATCTCTTGCGTGCTCTGCTATTATTTTGAACGATGATCCGGGTTTTATGAATGGCAAAATTTAAAAAAATCATGAGTCATTCAGATACCGTTGCTGCTTACCAAATCTACCGGAACAGATAAATGCCGCCCCCGATTGCGCGGGGGCGTCTATCAGTTTACCGTGTATATTCATCATCGATGAAATATTTGATTCTGCGAGGCTTGGCGACTCCTGCGCAAACGGGACATCCGCTGCCTCTGTATTTTGTCCGTGAGTAAACGTACGCCTCCCAGACGTGATTGTCAGAGCAGCGCCACCAGACCTTTTTATTACTGCCAAGCGTAACGTCGGACGGTTTCAGTTCCCCATTCAAGGGTTGATACCATTCACTCGCCAATGCAGGTTTCAGGGTTTCCAGATCGTTAAATCCGGGCAAAGCCTTTCGCCCCGTGCAATAGGGACAGCCTGCACTGTTTTCCTTCGTGCGCGAATAGGGTGCAGATTGCCAACTGTGCCCAAGCTCGCATTTCCACCAGACCTTTGTATGCGTGCCGGGGGCTACGCGGTTGGGGTCAAGCTCTCCGTTTTTGTCATAGTCCCACTCGGCGGCAATCTTCGGGAAAAGCGTGACAAGATCGGTCTCCCCGGGAATCGCCCGATATCCCGCACAATAAGGACAGCGCGTGCCGCCCCCCGCAACACCGTTGACCGGTGACTGCCAGCTGTGCCCACGATCGCACTTCCACCAGACCTTTTTCTTGTGATGAATGGATATATCTTGTAGACAAATATCCTTATTTTTTTCGTAATCCCAAAGGCTGAGAATGTCAGGACATTTTTCTGCCAAGGTATTTGAAAACATGATGGTTTTCATTTTACTATACTATTTTCTACCTTTCATACGGAAGCCATGCAGTAAAAAAACAGCGTGACTGTCCGAAGAATTGTTTTTTATCAATGCCTGCCGTCAGTGAATACACGCAGCGACATTTTTACTTGCTACCCGATTTGTAGTATCTCTTCCAGAGCCAGAGCAACACAATACTCGCAGCGACAGACAGAATAAACACGATTACCCAGAATATCAAACACAAGGGGACACCGGGCATCAGCGCGGAATGCAGTTTGCCGCAGATCGGACAATGCCCATCCTGCTCAGGGGTTTGAGGCGTTTCTTGCGTATCCGTGGTTGGCTGCTCAACATCCACCCACTTCGCATAAAGCGTCATATTGCCTTTTACGGTATCCGTATCGAAGTTCCATTCCTCAGTCAAGTGAATATCCTTGTACCAGCCCACCAAATGCTTGCCTTGACGGACGGGATCCTCGGGTTTTGTTAGCAATTCACCGTAGATCGCCGTGACAGGATCAATCGGTGTGCCGCCATTGGTTTCAAATTTGATAGTACAATCTGTGGATCGGATGATGGTCAGCGTATTGGCATTGCACTTGTAGCTACCGCTACCATCCTGATAGGATACAAGGAAGTCCTCGTTAGTAATCGTAGCCACACCGGAAGTACCAATCACACGCAGTTGAAAGCTTCCAATGCGTGTCTTAGGTTGCCACTGAGCGCCGCCGGAAAAAGATATATAGTTCATATAGAACTCACGCATACCCTGCCCTACAGCAAGGTCGGTGCTTTGGATGCCTGCAGAAAGCACCGCACTATTCTCTACCAACTCAAAAAACTCACTATCGTAGCGAATTTCGTCCTGCATTGCGTACATCGCATAAGGCGCATCCGCATCGGTGCGGTACAGGTACAATGTGATCGTTATAATATCACCGGTACTGACCTCCACGGTATCCTTACCATCCACACTCAGCTCATAGCGAAACTCAGGCTCGTCCTGTGCATGCACGGGTACACAAAGCATGGGAAAAAGCATGAATATTGTTAAGAGGGATACTACCCATTTTTTTGTCTTCATAGGTCTCCCCTTTCAGAACATAAATTTGCGTGCTGCCCCTTCTCAAAGCGAGAAGGGGCAGCTGTGCTTCACACCGGAATTGATTAGTTGTTAATACCTAAAATCTGGTTGATGATGGCAACTGCATCCTCAACATTGACGTCCTTGCTGCCATTCATATCCGCAGACAGGAACATCTCCATCGTAGTAGTGTTGTCAATTTGGGAATACATTCCGTTGTACATGTTCGCAACAAACTGAGCGTCTGCAGCATCAGTAAGTGTTGTCTTATTCACGTTACCGGAGTAATCCACTTGCTTCGTAGCAGCTGTAGTAACGTCAAGATTGTTCTTTGCGGTTTCTACACTCAGAGTTTCTCCGGAAACCAGATAACAATATGCTTCATACTTTGTAGACCAGAACATTGTCTCACCATCATAGGTTGCTACCTTACCACCAGCCAAAGTGGTCTTGAAAGTAACGAGCCACAGCTTTTGATCGTTGCCCACAGACACATAGTCGAATGCTGCTACCTCAGTGGTATCGAGAGTTTTTGTAACAACAACAGTTGCATTCTCGGTAACGGTCAACTCATAAGTGGTAGTGGTGTTGTTCATGATCTCTTGACCACCAATCTTAACGCTGTAGGTATAACCGGATTCGACGGTCAGGTTCAACGTCAACTTGGTGTTGGGAGCAACAACCGCGCTGTTACCATAGTCCTTAATCGTTACGTCCGCGCCGCTGACGGTAACGGTCTTACCGTTTGCAGGAACAGTAGTCTTCGTAATAACGATGGCAACGTCGCCAGTAATTTGGCTACCCTGAATGGTTACGGTCTCGCCTGCTGCATAGCTTGTTGTAGTTTCGCCAATAGTTACAGTTGCGGAATAGTTTGCACCGTCCTCTGTGAGAGTAGCACCCTTATTGGTAGGTACGGTAAAGGTGATGCCTTCTCCGTTGTAGGTAGCCTCCACGGGCTTTTCATTCGTTACGTCGCCTGCGCCATCGCCATCCCAAGTTACTTCGAACGTTCTCCCGATACGCGAAGAGGTGATCACGATTGCATCGGTAACGTTTTCGCCTTCGATGGTATACGTACCATCGCCATTGTCAACCACAGCGACCTCTTGACCACCAATGGTAGCCGTGATATCATAGTCATAAAGATTATAATCATTAGCTGTGAATGTGTAATCTTCATTCTTCACTGCTTCAGTCGGAGCGGTAATACCTACGTTATCTTCGTCCTGTGTAACCGTAAAGGTTTCCTCTTTGATCGTAATCGTAGCGGTTGCGGGGTTAATCGTAGCAGGAATCAGATCAGAGCCGGAAGCAGCTGTCTTGTGAAGGAATTTTGCAGACTTCAACGTCACTGTGGTGTCGCCAACGGTATTTGCTGTAAACGTGAAAGTATAAACGCCTGTACCAAAGTTTTGTTCGTGATCAAAGTCCTCGAAGGTCAACTTACCGTTTTCGTTTGTATAATGCTTTCCACTCAGAGAAGACTCATCGAGGGTCAACGCGGTGCTGTCGTATTCCAGAATCACTTCAGCAGCGTGGAAGGTTGTATCGCTGCTGTGGTTAACACCGATATTAACAGTCACAGTGTTGTTCACGGTAACAACAGAATCAGCGGTCACCTGTGCGGTGTAGCCTTGAACGACGGGTTCGGAGGGGGAGGTTACTGTGATGGTAGCAGATGCACCCGCAACAGTGAAGTCATTGAAGTCAGCATCAGCGATATTGATACTTTCACCAATGGAAACAACGCCATTAGAGCCCTTAGCATCGGCCTTCACTTTAAGCGTAATCGTAAAGAACAAACCGGTATTTTCGTTGTTAATCATAGGATCATCAGACTCCCAGAAAACGGAAGTACCTTCTAATGTGAAGGTTCCCCCAAACTCACTGTTACCATTAATAGATACAGCTTCAAAAACATCTGTATCATAGGCCACAGTGGTGTTCAACGCTGTCATGCCGCTATTTGCAGTAACATTTACAGGCAAATTGATTGTTTGACCGCAAAGAACGCCATCTGCATAGGCACTGTTATCCACCTCGAAACTAATGGCTGTATCCGCCGCGAACACAACCGTAGGCATGAGGCAGAAAACCATAATAAGACTCAACAGCAATGCCACTCTTCTTTTAGTTTTTACTAACATACTTACTTTCCTCCATTTTTGAGTTATAGTGTTGTAATTCTATTAAGAATAAATGCTTTGACTTTATTGTAGTCGCCGGGCAAAATTGATCCGTCCTTTGTTACATCTGCTGCCAAAGCGGACAATTCTCCCAACTGTTCCAAACTAAATTTTCCAAGAATAAACGCCTTGATTTTACTGTAGTCACCGGGAAGTATCTTTCCATCACCAGTAACATCGCCCAGAACAGTAGCCTCAATCGTCACGCTCACCGTACCCTCAGGCAAGATCCAGCCGCCATCAGTTTTTACGGCAGTGGAGACCGTGGTATCCGCATTGGTGCACTTAATCAGGTAGACCATCTTGGTAGTAAAGTCTACTCCATCCTTCTTGGGGGTAATGCTCAAAGTATAGGAGCCGTCGTCATTATTTGCAATGACGGTTTCCAGCGTGACTCCTTCGGTGAGGGTGTCAGTCTTGTCACTACCCGCCACGGTAGAGGAAGAAACCGTTACAGTCGTTTCGGCTTCAACATCCACAACCTGAATTTCATATTCGGAGAAGTGGTTGGTCTTGAACGAAACCTTGCCATCCTTGACCTCAGCAGGCATTTCTACACGCGTATCGTCGTAGAGATAGAATACCTTGACGGTTTGCTTGTTGTTCAGATTCAGCTCATTCAGAGGAATAGTCACGGTAACCTCGCCGTCACCGAAATCAGAATGGTCAATCTTTTGGCCATCAGCTTCCAAATGGAATTCAAATACCAATCTGTCGGTAACATCCGCAGGCGTTGTTTCGGAAACAACGACCGTCACATTGGACTTGCCTGCGGCGATATCGGTAATGATCTGGTTCAGTGCGGTATTGTTGAACATCAAGTCAACAAAATTGCCACTCATAAAGAGTCCGAAATTCTTGTTCTTGATATCCTCTAACAATTCCGTATCAATCGTCACATCAGCGTTGCTTTCGTCCGTATTATCGGTTGCAATTTCAACGTTTTCTCCTTCGTGGCTTTCATCCGCACGTGTATCGGTGGAACCGCAGCCATAATCGCATTCTGCTCTCTCCAGGCCACCACCAAGGGAAACATAACTTGTGTAACTGTGCTCTGTTGTTGCCACAATATTGTCAGTGTA
Source organism: Clostridia bacterium (assembly GCA_017503325.1). GTDB lineage: Bacteria > Bacillota > Clostridia > Oscillospirales > CAG-272 > SVQP01. The sequence goes on from JAFVTI010000019.1 coordinate 31,398, forward strand.
ATTGTCACCACATTCGGAACAAGTATAAGTCGTGTAACCCGTATTGGCACAAGTAGGAGCGGTTACGACTGCGTCGTAGCTGTGTCCGCTTACTGCAACTTCTTGCTGTGCAGTCAAAATCTCGCCGCAAACCGAGCACTTCACGCCTGCAGTCAAACCGGTCTCCGTGCAGGTCGCACCAACAGCAGGAATTTCTACTTCGGTGTGACCCTTAGCGTCAACAGTCTCCTGTGCAACGAGGATTTCGCCGCAAGCGGAACAATGCTTACCTTCGGTCAAGCCGGTGTTTATACAGTCAGGTTCAACTGCAGCATCGGTGACTTCGGTATGACCAAATGCGGGAATTACGTTGACCGGCGTTGTGACAGTGCCGCAAACAGAACATTTCAAGCCTTCAGTCGAGCCTGCGGTTGTACAAGTAGCTTCGACGCCGGGAATGATTTCATCGCTGTGACCCTTAGCAGCTACTTCTTCCTGCTCAACGAGAACTTCATTACATACAGAACAGTGCTTGCCTTCGGTCTTACCGGCAACAGTACATGTAGCCTCAACGGCTGCATCAACAACTTCGGTGTGACCCTTTGCGGAAATCTCTTCCTGTGCAGTAAGGATCTCACCGCACACAGCGCACTTTACGCCGGCGGTCAAACCGGGTTCGGTACATGTTGCATCAACTGCGGGGATAGTTTCTTCGGTGTGACCATTAGCTTCAACAGTCTTAGTCTCGCGGCTGACTTCTGCCTTACATACGGTACAATATACGACGTTGTCGTAAGAGCCAGCATTTTCACAATCAGCTGCGACATTGTTTTCTACAACAGTCTCACCCGAGGTGTGGCCGAGCGCGGAAATCTCTTCCTGTGCGGTCATGATTGTGCCGCAAGTCGAGCACTTCACGCCATCAGTCAAACCGGTTTCGGTGCAAGTGGGCTCCTTGCCGGGAACACTTACTTCGCTGTGACCCATTGCGGGAACCGCTTCGCCGCCCTCGGTCTTGCCGCAACCGTTTGCGCAAGTCAGAACGGCGGTTTTACCGGGTTCCGTACAGGTGGGAGCCACCTCCTCGGCAGTTTGCTTCATGCTGTGACCGATTGCGGGAATCACTTCCGTCTTGGTGTGTCCCTCGACACCGTCTGGGCAAGCGGAGCAGGTGTAAAGCTTGCTGCCATCGACGGTGCACGTCGCATCCGTCACAACGGGATCGCCATAAGTATGGCTGTTCGCGGGAACTACCTGCTGTGCTGCAGTAACCGTACCGCAAACAGAGCAATGTTTACCTTCGGTCAAGCCGGTGTTGACGCAATCGGGAGCGACAGCAGCATCGGTGACTTCGGTGTGTGCTTTCTTTTCAATGGTCTGAGAGGTACGAGAAACCTCTTTGCCACATACCGAGCAGTAAACAACGGAATCATAAGAACCTGCAGCGGAGCAAGTAGCCTCAACGCGGTTCTCTTCTACTGCTGCAGCGTTTGTGTGGCCAAGATTTGCAACGTCTTCGGTCTTGGTGCTGCTGCAAGTAGTACAAGTGTAGGTCTTGACGCCCGCACCATCGCAAGTGGGCGCGGTGGTGACAGCACCTTCGTCATAACTGTGACCGGGTGCGGGAATCTCACCGTATTCCTTGTAATCACAATTTGCACAGTCCTTATGCTGGCTGCCTGCTACATCGCAGGTAGCCTCAGTATCAACGGTCCAGTCACCCATCGAGTGGCCGGTTGCGGGAACAACCTCCTGCGCAACGATCACAGTTCCGCAAGCAGTACAATGGCTGCCTTCGGTCAGACCGGGTTCTGTACAGGTTGCATTCACTGCTGCATCGGTTACAGTAGTGCCTTCGTGGGTGCAAGTGAATTCTTGCCACTCGCCAGCAACCGAGATAGGAGCATAGTAATTACACCAGTGTCCGTGAGTTGCACCGCGGGGATCACTGGCACAGGTACAACCTAAGTCAAACCCTGCTGCTTTTACGTTATCATCGTACCAAGTGCTACCCTTTTTAATATTTTTAATGTTAGCCTCAGTCAAGACGCTGCTTGCCTTATCTGAATTTGCTCCGGTACGATCTATCGTAGACGATACATCCGTAGAAGAATTATAAATGGTATATTCGTACTCGGTAATGTAGTTCGTTCCTGCAGAGCCCAGATAGGTCTTGCCGGTTTGCATGGTGAAATATTTGCCATCACTACCCATCAGGCGAGCAGGCAGCGTGCGAACCGTAGCACCCATAAAGTAGTAATTCAAACTTGATGGTTTACCGACTATGCCTATTTGGTTGGTACAAGACGGATTTCCGTTGAATTCTATCGTAGAGCCACCGGTCGTCTGTACCAAGCCGCCGAAATCCACCTTATTGTTAACAATCAGTTTGGCAGTTCCCTCAAGTTTGAGTACACCCGTACCGGACAAGCCGGCAATTTGCAGCTCACCGGTTTTGGGATAAGTGAAATCGGGATAATAACCATATTCATGCGTTCTTAAATATTGTTTAGATATGCCATCTTTGTCGTCACCTCCCGAGTTATGGTCAAACAAACCATCCATAACCATGAAACGCATATCGGTAGTGCCATCACCGATTGTCAAAGTAGAGCCATTACCGACTATCATCTCTGCTCCGGGAAGAAGCATCATTGAGTTTAGAATTGAATAATCTCCGTTCTTCAACTCTATCTTGTAGTTATACGGAACCGGGAAGGTGGTCTTAGCAAAATCCACTTCTTTGACATTGGTAGTAACCTGCATAGACAGTTTCATAGCAGCAAACTCAGCACCGCCTTCTACCGTCCATACTGTTCGACCAATATGATTGTATCCCCAACCACCGTCTGCCCAAGAACCGGTGTTAGACGTTGATTCATTAGTTCCTTTTATATATTTTTTCCAAGTATCAAGGTGCTGGACTTTATTGGTATCCTTGTACTCAATGGTAACCTTAGCACCATTTTTCAGGTTCATGAAGCCTTTTTCACTTTCACTACCAATAACGGTTACAGTGTTTTTGGCAGTTGCCTGAGAAGTATAGAAAAGAGTATATCCACGCAAGGAGTTTCCGCCGGTAATCTCCATCTTCGAGCGGATATTAAACATAGTATATCGCAAAAACGGAGCAATAAATTCCTCACCTGTCTTGGTGTCAAGTCCATAGCCGGTGAATCCCTGAAGTATTTTTGCAATAGATGCAGCGAGATAGTTACCGCCTCTATAATCGGCTACAACAAACGGCTGATAGATAGCCGCACCAGTTCCGGTGGTTTTAATTGTACCCTCTCCCATAATAAAACCAATGGATGACAACACCGAGTTATCTCCCATCTCAATCGTACCCAGCAAACTAATATCCGAATGTCGGCGTCCTACGTACACATGGTTGCCGCTCTCCTTATAGTAGGTTTGCGCATAGGTGCCCGTCGCAAAATATGCGTCCCTGGACGCCAACATACCACCCAAAATGATATGTCCATTGTTCTTTACTGTCGTTCCCTTAGGAATGGTTAACAACAAATAACGGAAATTCGTATCTGTAGCGTTCATTGCATAACGAGAGTCATCGTTCCAAAACCCATAGTTTGCAAATGGCAGATCCGCATCTTCTCCATTCACAGCTGTTTCACCGGGTTCTCTTGGCAAAAGCAAGGTCACGCCCGCAGGAATTTCAAAGGTTGTATTTCCCTCAGAATGAACCATCTTACCACTTGCAGTAACAATAATGGTACCATTATATGTTCCATCATTTTGCTTGGTAAACTCTACAGCTTGGTCGATATAAATGAAAGGTTGCTTTACACCATTTGATTTATATGCCATGTATTGAGCCTCACCATTCGGGGAAGTCAATGCACTGACAGGAGTGACGGCAAACGTAATTATCACGCGGCTGTCACCCTCACTACTTGGCGACTGCACTTCAAATGTGATCACATCGCCGACAGCGTAATAGGAATTCTCTGTTGTAGGAGCATCACTGTTTGACAAATTACCCTCTTCAACGCTATATGAAAACATGCAGGGAGATTTCACTGTTAGTTGTAACGTTGTAGTCGTCTGAGCATTCTTATTTGTACAGGAATCGTCCACATAATACGCTGCTTTAATTGTAATCTGATTGCCAGATTGAGTAACCTCGCCGCAACTACTGTTTTTTGTGTTTTCTGCACTTGCAGAAAAACAGGTTGCGAGATCATCCGTAGGCGTAAACGACACGGTAGCCGCATACGCAGGCAAGCACCATGCTATTATTAAAAACATAGCTAAAGCGCCAGCCGTAAGAAGCGGCAACCAATACTTCTTTACCATAATTCTTTCCTCCGAAATTTATTTGATTCTTGCTATAAGGGTGACAAATGTATATACCACGCTATATCGCAGAGCCAGTCTGAGGCGTTGAAGCATTATTCTCAACACTTTTCCCTTTTAGAGAACGGTTATATGCAAATATTGTCACAGCCATCACAATGGCAATCAAAGCATAAACAGTTTCTTCATTTAATCCTCTGATGCCCCATGAAACCGTACTGCCAAGCTGCAAAAACAGCTTCACAATCCCGGTCATATATAAGGCAAGGGCAAACACTCGTCCGTTTCCGTTGTATTTCAGCTTTTTAGCATAAATAAGAGATACCACTCCCGCAGCTAAAGCTATTAAAGCATCAATCAAATCCATAGGAAACACTCTACATTCGATTCGAGGATTATATATTCCCCAAGCACAAGGTATTGCAGATGCGCAACCATATAGCGCACATCCTGCCATAATCACACTGCGAATAAAAAACAACGTCGGTGTCAAGAAGTCCAACCCTTTGAATACCGGAATCTTCCATATTTTGCACATGATCAATGCAAACAGCGGAATAAGCAGATAAGTACGGAAACCACTGTAAGAAACGTTGACACCAAGCAACGCCATCCCTTGTGTAAAACCGGAATTTACAAAAATCACAAGCTCAAATATGACAAATGCATAGGTCACAGCCTTGAAGCGTTTTATACCATATTTAGGCGCATACCATAGAATCACCAAAAGTCCAAGTCCATACGCCCATACAGTAGCATCGTGTATGGCTTCAATTGTTTGTAACGACATATTTCGAATCACCCCCTTACAAACCGGAAGAACATACTTTTTTCAAAAATTCACGCAAAGAGTTGAACAATCAATATTTATTAGGATTATTCACCCATAATTTCTGCAGGACAAGGAATACAGGAAAGGGTTCCATTCTGTACTGTAAACAAGAGCACAACCGCGGATTCTGCTGCACCAACTTTATTGTTGAGAAATTCAAGATCGGAATCACTAAGCATAGCTAACGATACGAAAGAGTTTACGCGGTTAGTAACGCCAGAATCAATAAAGAGCTGTGAGTTATTCATGGCTACTTTATCTTCTAAATAGTCATCACCCATCTCGTTGACTGCAGATAACATACCTACATACGCCTGACCGTCAATATATGCAGGAGTTTCCCCTTGCCCATCACCATAATAATAGTCGTACAACCTTGTGCCCTCAATGGGTTCTTGCGTATCGGGATTCAGTTGTCCATCTGTTACCAGCTCCGCAAGTATTAGGTCAACACCGGTATTTATATTGTTAATAACTACACTGGCAGCCGACGCTTCAGCAGGCAATTGATCAACATCATTAAACATTTGGTTAAATATGTCTGTGTATTTAGGTTTATTAAGGTATTCTACCAGAGCTTTAGTGGCAGCGTATTTGGTTGCAATTTCGTCCAATTGAGAATTAGGAACCTTATTTCCGTTCTCATATGTTTCCGGCAGCACCAGATGAGTCCTAACTGTTGTAGCGTATGTAAAGCCATCAATAATATCAGCTCGCACATTATCATTCGAAACCTTTTGCGCAACAGCCAATACTACTGCATTGGAAACAACTGCACTGTTAAGATTATCTCCGGAATATTCCGCATCCGTAATCATGTCTTTTAGTTCAGGCATGTAGATATAGGATATTGCCTCAAGCAGTTCTTCGTTACCCTTCCCTTCATTTTCAAACAATTTACCAAAGAGAGACGTGCAATCCTGAACGGCACCAAGCAATTCTTCCGTGCTAGATTGAGTAAGAAAAGTTGAATTGTTAATCGCATCTAAATTTCCCTGCTCCTTAACAGTTAGAGCAACATCCAACAGCTTGTCAGCATCCGTCCACCCGTCATACGCGAGACGAAGTTCTTCTTCGTAATTCTCACCGAAGGTAGCAACCAGTGCTTGATGAATTTCATCATTATCATTCGAAACAGAAATGGCGTTGTTCTTATCGTTTGTGATAACCACATACCCCACCACGCCGTTGCCGTTGGAAGCGAACTGGGTTTCGTAGTCTCTAAGGGTAACCGCATAGATGATGTCGTTCACCAGTTCTGCGTCAGCCGCCTTCTGTGCTCTGGGAATATAAACGCTGACGCCGATGACGGCGACGGTGGCAAGGATGGCCATGATCGCAATAACGACTATAAGTTCAACAAGAGAAAAACCTTTGTTGTTTTTCATGTGTGTTTTCTCCTTACAATTAAATATGGTAATCATTTTCCGTCATGAGACGGCATTATTGTTTGACGTCACGTCAAAACGCAGAGAAAACCCAAACGGTTCCCCGTCGGGTTTTTCTGTTTCCGTGGGAATCCGAGTTATGGATTCGCGGGGGTGTGAAATTTTTTATTCTGCAACAGTAAATGCACCGGTCGCAATGGTTAGAGTTACGGTCTTATCCTTGTAAGCCTTAGCTTTGAAAGTGTAGTCCCAATCGATAATAGCTCTTGCGTCCTTAATTTCATCTGCCTCAGTTGTACCGGTAAGAGCAGTCTCGGGAATGTTGACCAGTGTTGCAGCGCCATTGCAAGTGTATTTAACCGTTTCAATGGCACCATCATCGTCCACACTAACCACCACAGAATTCAGAACGAAGTCGGGATCAGCTGCATTTGCAAGCACAATCGCATACTCAACCTGCTTCATAAAATCTTCGTCAGCAGCCTCATTAGCCTTAGTAATAAAGCCTGCGAAGGTAGGAATCGCGACTGCCGCCAGGATGGCCATGATCGCAATAACGACGATAAGTTCTACGAGCGAAAAACCCTTGTTGTTTGTTTTCATATTGAAAATCTCCTTAAAATAATCATAAATATTTCACAGTAACATAATGAGAGTTATGTTGCAAAGGTTGAGCCGAATCCCCAAAATGGGGCTATTTTTGGCGAATAGGCAGACAAAACGGTGCGGTTGCGCGAAAAAAAGCCGTCCCCCGGGGGGAAGGTGGCGGCGCAGCCGACAGAAGGGGATTTGCGGGCTAAACGGTGCGGTTATCCGTTTGGGCAAAACGCTCTTAAATCTAAGTATTCGCATTCCCCTTCAGTCGCCTGCGGCGCCAGCTTCCCCCCGGGGGACGCCTTTATGGCGCGTACCCTCTCCCTTTGTGGGTTCTCTTAACCGAATGACATGGCGCAAAAGACGGCTCGTTAGCTCGATAGAACAAGACGGATGCGTAAAAAAGCACGACAAAAGCCTTTCTCTGTTGTTTTTTGAAAAACAACTCGAAAGGTTCCTTTGTCGCGGTCTAAATATTGTTTTTTATGTATAAAAAAGTGCGTTTCGTGCAAGCACTATTGATTTTTATGTTTTTGAATGCTATAATGTAGCACGATCACGGAACATATGGGAGAATTATGCAACATAACTCTCATTATGTTACACACTCCGATGCGCGGGCATCGGCTTTTTTTATGCCCTTTTACAAAATTTATAGGATCAGGCGCATGCTTTGCATTTTTTTGAGGTGCTCTGCGCTCGTGGTCACGATATAAATGCGCGTGGTGTCGATGCTGGAGTGCCCCAGAATATCCGCAAGCTTGGCAATGTCCTTATCCATGCTGTAAAACGTGCGCGCGAACAAATGCCGCAGATTGTGCGGAAACACCTTACTCGGCAGCACGCCCGCCTGTTTGCACAACGATTTCATCTGCCGCCAGACGTCCACGCGGCTGATCGGCTTACCATTTCGTGTGACAAAAATGCTGCCCGCGCGGATATTTTGCATTTTGGCGTATCGCATCAGCTTTTTTCGCAGGGCTGACACCAGCAGAATGCGTCTGTTCTTGCCCTTGCAATTGACGTTGGCCTCTCCCCTTTGCACAGCCTCGACTGTAATGAATTGCAGCTCGCTGACGCGGATTCCCGTGCCGCAGATGGTTTGAATGATCAGGCAGAGCCGCTCGTTTTTACGCTTGCTTGCCGCGTCGAGCAGGCGGTAATACTCGTCGCGCGTCAGCTCCTTCTCTTGCTCGCAAAACACCCGCCTTTGCATGGCAAACCGCTTGACGGTCAGCTCCCCTGCTCCGCAAAACTGCAAAAAAGCATTCAACGCCGCAAGCATGGAATTTGCGCTTGCAACGGCATAATGCCTGCCAAGATACGCCTTGTACTCCATAACGGCTTGCTTATCTATCTCGCGCCCCTGTGTAAACGCGCAAAATGCACGCGCGTCGCGCGTATATTTTTCTACAGTCGCCGCACTTTTTTCGCTTTCCTTCAGATACGCCGAAAAGGCTTGCATTTGTCTGTCATTTATCACGACTCGATCCATATTGTTCTCCTTTTTATGTGGTTTTTTTATATATATTTTACCAACAAGGGCTCAACAATTCGATCGATTTGTACCGTTTGCATCTTTTTCGTCACCAATTACCCCACTTGATTACAAAAAAGCCTTGATACCGTTTGGTATCAAGGCTTTTTTGAGTGGGTGATCTATGGGGTCGGAAAGATCATTTGATTTGCTTGTTTGTTCCTTCCGAAATAATATTCAGATCTTTCAATTGTTAAAAATCATATATATTTCAGGCTGCTTTGCATGATTGCTTTTTGCCGGGAGCCAATTTCAACCGACATAAGAAATCGGTCATTCTTCTTTTGTCTGTGTTGGAGGGATTTTTTCGATGCTATGAATATTACATACGAGATCACCGAGGAAACGTATTCCTTGGGAACAAACACTCGCACGTCTTATGGGATCACCGCTTATAGCAAAAGCAATGAAAATGGCACAGCCGTGACCGTAGCCACGGTACACGATATCACAGCCGACAAGCAAGCCCTGACTGAGCTCGTTGCGCTCTGCAACCGTTTGGAGCTTTCCGCAATTCATCTGCACGACGTCATTGAGGATCTTCTTACAGGCTGACGTCTGACAAAAAAAGCAAAACACATACAAAAAACAAGAAAGGATATCCCACACAGACATCTCTGCTTTCCTCCGAGGCGCTGCGCCTCGGAGGTTTTCTAAAAATCTAAAAAATTTTTTATGTTTTTTTCAATAATCCGATAATTTTTTCATTTCTCGTTGGTTATAAAGGGTACCATAAAAAAGGAGGATATTTTTATGAAAAAAACAATCTTAACACTCATCGCGATCATTACCTTAATGTCAACCGTTGCCGTACTGCCCACGTATGCTGCCTTGCCCGATACCGGCGGGACAGTTGAGCCGATGTGGGATAATACTGCCACGCTTCACATTGCAATAGATTTTCCAGGAAATGGTTATGGATATGCCGAAACCACTGTTATTGGCAAAGTAGGCGTCACAAAAATCACAGTTGATATATCTGTTTATCGACAAGTTGGATCCTCATGGGTATTAGTTACAGAAGACAGTTTTACTATTAATTTTTTAAATGGAATCGCCAGTTGTCCATTTCCGGCTGTCACAGGAGCCTATTACAAAGCTGAATATGAGATTACTGTAACTAGAGACGGTATCGATGAAATCATTACTAAAACAAAATATGCCACTTGTTCCTAAAAAAGATTATGGACAGGGCTATCATCATTAGATAAACTACCCTGTCCAATTTGTATTAATTAATAAAACTAACACTTTCTGCAGTTTTCACAAGTTCTGCTATTGAATCGAAAGAACCATACAAAGAGTACCGATAATAATCGTCTTGCCAAACCAGATTGTAGTAAATCGTGCCTTGATGATGCTCTTCCGTCAATATTGCATCATTGCCATTGACCTTCACACAGACTGTTTGATTACCTTCACTATCCATATAGGAATCAGTTACATCATATACACTTTGGCAGAAAACATATTTCCACTCGTCAGACTCGTAGCAGTTAACAACATATTGTGATGAACTTTGCAAGAGGTCTTCCAGATAATAACCTTCTGGTAAATATTCAAGTTTCGCAATTTGTTCAATGGACGTTGGTGACTTTCCTACTTCGCCGGTCGAAGATTGCTCAGTTGTCACAGTTCCCTTTTCAAACGAAACCTCAAAATGGTCTCCGTACCATTCGGTAACAACACCCCAAACATACTCACGAATTTCCGTAATGCAAGCGCACGCGGTCAAAGCGACAAATGCAGCCACCAAAGCGGCTACTAAGATCACTTTGACTGTCGTGCGTTTTCTGCCAGGAAGATTTCTCATGACCTTTTTGTACAGGCGAGGAGTTTGAGGTACGGCAGACGTATCGGTAGCAGAAAATTCGTCTGCATCCTGATGGACACATTCCACAACCGCTGCCGAGATCAGCAATTCAAAGTTATCCTTTTGCATTTCGTTCATGCTCTCCCCTCCTTCAATAAATTCATCAGCTTTTTCTTGGCTCTGAAAATACGTGCATTGACCACATTGACATCTACACACATGATGTCGGCAATCTCGATATTTTTCTTATGGTAATAGTATTTCAAAATGATGACGTCACGGTGCATATCGTCCAAACAGTCAATAGCGCGACGAAGTGCCTCGATCGTTTCCTGATTGATGATCAGTTCAAGCACGTCATCATCCGGATCGTCACTTTCAAGACTCATCTCTGTGATATCTTGCTTGGAGTAGAACAGTTTGTTCTGCCTTTTCTTGCGATTATACATGTTAATCGCCACGTTGCGCGTATAAACCAAAATGAGCGTTTTGGCAGATTGACTGTCCACCGGAAGGAAATCTTCGATATTTCGAGAAACTTTGTAAAACGTCTCCTGCACGGCATCCTCGGCATCATGCCAATTATGCAAAACGTCATTCGCCTTGACCATCATACTTTTTTGATATAAGCGAAATAATCGGTCTACCGCTATACGAAGTTGATCATCCTCAATTGTCTGGAGTACCGTAAGTATCATCAGCGTTTCCTCACTTACTTTTTAGATGAGTTGATATAATTGATCTCACAATTCACCAAATCCTCAATATGACGTTGATCCTCTTTACTCAAAGAGGACACGTGTGTATTGAGTTTTGATTCAACGACATGGAATTCTGAAGTTAAGTAATCGCACAGCAGCTCATCCGCAGTGACACTCAGAGCATTTGCTATGCGGATAAAAGTATCCAAGCTGGGAATTTTATCACCGTTCTCTAATTGACTGATATAGTTTGGCAACACACCCACTTCTTTTGCAAGCTTAACCAACGACATTCCACGCGCCACTCGGTGCTCTCTGATTCGAGGCCCAAGATATTCGCCGGAAAACTTATTCTCATCGTATCCACTTCTTCGCCTTGACATAAAACCTCCAATAGTAATGTTATTCACGTATAGTATATCGGACTTTGCTTTTTTCGTATACGAACTATTGGCTTTATTATCGCTGTTTGTAACTTTTTGCCGAAATTTGCAAAAAAAACAGAGTTCAAAGTATTCTCACAATGAACTCGGTGTTTTTTCCATCATTTTAAATTTTTGCAATCCAAGTCTTATCAAATCGAAATATCTAATCATAATTTACCAAATCGTACTTGACTAAACGGGAATAGTGTGCTATACTATAATCAACTCATATAAGGAGGTGCGTTTTATGTTTATTGGAAGAGAACGTGAGCTGACGGCTCTGAACAAGCTGTACGCTTCGGATAAATTTGAATTTGCGGTTATTTACGGTCGCCGCCGTGTCGGTAAGACCGCGCTGATCAACGAATTTGTTCGTGATAAAAAAGCTATCTATTTTATGGGCGTTGAGAGCAATGCCAAGCAAAATCTTGATAACTTTTCAAAGAGCATTTTTGAATACGGTACGGGGTTCTCTCTTGAAACTTCCTTCTCGTCCTTCCAAGCGGCATTGGAGTATGTTTTCAAGATGGCTGAGAACGAGAGAATCGTGCTTGCCATCGACGAGTACCCTTACGTTGCCCGTTCCTCCAAGAGCCTTGCCTCCACGCTCCAGCTCTTGATTGATAAATATAAGGATACCTCCAAGTTGATGCTCATTCTCTGCGGCTCGTCCATGTCCTTTATGGAGGATTACGTGCTTTCCTATAAAGCGCCTCTTTACGGAAGAAAAACGGCGCAGATGAAGATCAACCCCTTCGATTTTGAGGAAACCTGCCGATACTTTCCGAACGCATCGAGCGATGACAAAGCCCTCATTTACGGCATTGTTGGCGGCACTCCCCAGTATCTCTTGCAAATCGATGACAAACTCAGCATCGAGGAAAATATCAAGAACACCTACCTGAACCCGACCTCCCCTTTGTTTGAGGAAACCACCAACCTGCTCAAGCAGGAGGTGCGCGAGCCGGCGATCTATAATGCGATCATCACCGCAATCGCAACGGGAGCTTCACGTATGTCCGAGATTTCAAGCAAGGTAGGTGAGGATACCAACGTATGCTCCATCTATCTCAAAAACCTGCTCTCGCTCGGCATCGTTCAGAAGGAAACGCCCTACGGAGAAAAGGCATCGCGCAAGTCGATCTACTCCGTTGAGGATAATATGTTCCGCTTCTGGTATCGCTTCGTGCCCGAAAACAATTCCATCATCGCCCGCGGCGCATCCGATCTCGCGTATAAGCGCATCGAGCCGCATCTGTCTGATTATATGGGAAATGTTTTTGAGGAGATCTGCAAGCAATATCTCTGGAAGCAGCTCCTTACGGGTAACTCCCCCGTTGAATTCGGCTCGCTCGGGCGCTGGTGGGGCAACAATCCTAAGACAAAATCACAGACAGAGATCGATATTATGGGTGAAGCCGATAAAAACACAGCCTTCTTCGGCGAATGCAAGTGGACGAACGAAAAGGTTGATGTCGGCGTGCTCGATCTGCTCGTAGAGAGAAGCAACCTGTTCCATTATAAAAACAAGCATTACTACCTGTTCGCAAAATCCGGCTTTACCAAAGGCTGCGTAGAAAAAGCAGAAGAAATGGGTAACGTAACGCTGGTTGAGTATGAGAATATGTTTTAATCTTAAAGAAAATTACCATTCACCGATATCAAAACGCGAAAGTGTAAAAAAGAGATAATTGTGAATGCATCCTTTAAAGCACACGTAATCATAACCACCGGCCGTGCCGGTGGTTTGCACCAGCCCCCCTGGGGCATGTCACAGGCTGAGCCTATAGGCTCGTCGAAAAGTCTGCCAACCGCACGGCTTTCACTGGCATGCCCCTAAAGGGGCTCTATTTATTTGCCCTCTTTTACCGGCTCACCCGTCAGGTCGGGGGATCTTAATATATGGTGTATTTACTTCGCATACTTCACGCCGGCAAGCGCGTTGTTTTCAATGATATTTTCGGCGTTGTAGACGATCAGCACGCCGTCGCAGCCGAACTGCTCGGCATAATAGGCAAGCGGCTTGACGCCTCCCGCGGACAGATTGATTACGACAAGATCATAATGCTGCGCCAAAAACGGCACCATGCTGTTAAAGAAGGAATCCTTGAGCACAAGCAGCGTCTGCCGCTGCTCGTCGGTGTTCTTTTTGACGGTCAGAACGCCGTGCGTGCCGTCCAGGAACGCGGAATACTTATCCTTCTGTTCAAGATATTCGCGGTTGTAAAAGCCGGAAAAGCTATCCCCGCGGACAAAATCGATATAGGAACTTCCCTGCTCATTTTGCCCCGTCTGCATGGTCCAATCGGTGACGGTATAATTCTCCTCGCCCTCAAAGTGCCAGATCTCCAAGGAATCGGGGCCGACGAACTTCAAGCCCGCGCGCGACCAGGTCGTGCCGTAAAAGCCTTCAACCGTTTCGATGGTGAACATGCTTTCGGGGATGATCTCGCTTTGCTTTCCCCATTCGTTCATAAGCGCACAGTACGCCATGTACGCGCCCTCGGTGGTCCAATGGTGGTCGGTGCGGTAATAGACGGATTCCCCGCCGGCATGTGCATCCTGCATGATCTTTCGCAGGTCAAGGTAGCTCACGGAATCATCAAGTCCTGCGTCGATATCCGCCCACAGGGCGTCGGTCGATTGCATGGGATAGTTGGTCTGCCCGCCTACCACGTCCAGCGTACGCGGCGGGATGATGACGGTCAGATCAAGGCCTTGTTCCGCAAGCTCTGCTTGCAGCTTGTTCAGCGCACTTGTCTGTGCGTCAATGCTCTCTTTTGCATAAAAATCGGTGTCGTACACACGCGTCAGGCGATCGACGTACGCGTCAAACCAGCGCACGGCCAGTTGGCCGTCCTTGCCCAGCACCACGCCGTTATTCTCCCCTTTTCCAAGCGCAAGCTCGGACAAGCCCTTGAGCTCGACGAGCGCGTCACGCGCGGGAAACTGGTCGGCAAAATACTCGTTCATCTCCTGCCCGAATTTGCCCTCGGAAAGCGATTTCCAAGTCAGCTTGGGAAAGGTCTGCAGGTCTCGGTTTTCCTCTTCGGAAAAGTCCTTGTCGGGCAAGGCTGCAAAAAGGATCAACCCGAGTGCCAAAGGAATGACAAACAGCAGCACTGTCAGAAGATTGGTGATTTTTTGATGCTTCATGCTTGCCTCCTCTCAGAAAATATAATACAGGAACGGACTGAAGGTGGAATCCACCAGATATGCCGTGCACAGCACCAAGATTGCCGCGCAAAGCACGGGGGTGGCATACATGACCACCGGCTTGTCCTTGATTTTTTCAAACATCTTTTTGGGCAGCGGCGTCGCGCCAACGAAGCAGATGGCAAGCAGCGGCAGGTAGCGCAGCGCCTCGTAGACGATCACGGGAGAGGCAAAGCCCACCGTTCCCGCACCGAACAGCCCAGCAAAGATATTCCATCCCTCGGAAAGGTTGGGGAACGCGAAAATGATCCAGCCGATGCCGATCAAAAGCAGCGCATACGCGTGCGCAAACACGCGCGGGAGCTTATCAAGCAATTTAAGCAAGAACGCCTTTTCGATGATCAGGATGACCAGGAAATACACGCCCCAAAGCACGAAATTCCAGGATGCGCCGTGCCAAAGGCCTGTCAGCAGCCATACAACGGCAAGGTTGAGATACTGGCGCGCCTTTCCCTTTCGGTTGCCGCCAAGCGGGATATACACGTACTCCCTAAACCAGGTGGACAGCGTGATGTGCCAGCGACGCCAGAACTCGGTAATACTCCTTGAAATATAAGGGTAATCGAAGTTTTCCACGAAGTGGAAGCCGAACATTTTGCCAAGACCAATGGCCATATCGGAGTATCCCGAGAAGTCGTAGTAAATATGCAAGGTGTAGCAAATGACCGTCATCCAAGCGCCAAGCGCGGTATGCTCAAAGCCCGCAGCCTCGGAAAAATACGCAAATGCGGCAGCGGCAGCGTCACCCAGCAGCACCTTTTTGGCAAGACCCGCGCAAAAGCGGCGCACGCCTGCGGCAAAATCGGCTACGCTCTCGCGTCTGCCCATCAGCTGGTCGTCCACGTCGCGGTAGCGCACGATGGGGCCCGCGATCAGCTGCGGAAACAGCGTGACGTAGGTACCGAAGGCAATATAATTCTTCTGCACCTCGGTCTCGTAGCGGTACAGGTCAATGGTATAGGACATGATCTGGAAGGTGTAAAACGAGATGCCGATGGGCAAGGAAAGCCCCTCGATCGGCTTGGCTACGCCCTGCAGAAACGGGATGAGCGAGAGCGTTTCCATGGTGAAATTGAAGTACTTGAAGAATAAAAGGAACGACAGATTGAGTGCAAGCGAGACGATCATGGCCGCCTTGCATTTTTTCGGTGCGGTATGGCGGTATTTATCAATAAAGAAGCCGCCCACGTAGGCTACCGTGATCGATACCAGCATCAGCGCGATATAGACGGGCTCACCCCAGCCGTAAAACAAAAGCGAGACGACAAAAAGCACCACGTTGCGCCATTTTCTCGGAACGACGTAGTACAAGGCCAGCGTCAGAATCAGATATGCAAACAAAAAGATCAGCGAAGAAAAGACCACGGCAAGCTCCTATGCAAAAATTCTATATTCATGGTTTCCGCAAAAACCGGGAATTATTCTTAATCAAATATATTATAAAGTATCGCACCAAGTTTGTCAACGGCAAGTGCGTCGGTTTGGGGGAAATATTTGGCAAAGAAAAAGGCGTGCAACACGCCTTTTTTCATTTGTATGCTTTACGGCAGATGCACAGTCAGCGTTTTCTCTTGCTCGTTTTCACCCGATTTGTAGACGATCTCGGCATCTCCGCCCGCACTGATACCGGAGCATGAAATCGGGTACTTTGCATCCGGATTAAAATTCTCCAACAGATAGGCCTCGGAATACGCCTGCACATCAAAAATATCCTGTACAACAACGCTGTACTGCCCTTGTTTCTCGGTAACATACATCACGTAGCCCTCGTGCGCATCTATGACGTGCAAAAACGGTTCGCTGATCTCCCCGCTCTCCACATTGCAATAGACGGTTTTATCAGTGGAAACATCCTCGGGACTTGGCAAGCTCACGCCTATGACACCCATTCCGACGTAATCGGTCGTGGGATATTGCTCCAAATTCTCTCCCGAGATCATCACGTTTTCGCGATCGTCATATACCGCATAGCTGTAAAGCCTGCTTTCCTCATGGTACTGTACCCGGCAATTATCATATAAGCTTGCGTCGTCCAAATCATATCGGGTCACGTCGTGCAGCGCGCCTTGGAACATGTTAAAATGTCCCTTGTCGTGCATGTTAAACACACCTTCTATGATCACGTATTCCCCGTTATATCTTCGCAATCTCTCACCGTGTGGGGCAAGCTGCTCGCCAAGCTCGATCCAGATCCGATCGTTGGTATGGTTTTCCCACGCCTCTGTGCTTGCGCTGATGTAATTCCCTTCAAAATCGAGATTTCCCACAGCAGTCAAGCGCACCTTGACCCCATGGTACCGCTCGGGCGTAGCAATCAGCTCCGTCATGGACACATCAACGACATAATTGTCGGACAAACTGCCAAAGCCACCGAAAAGCACGTATTCCATGCGCTCACGCATCTGCCGTGCATACGTACCGATCCCACCCAGCAAGAGCAAAAGTGCCAGCAACAGGGCGATCCCCGATACAAGCAGGATCCTGTTCTGCAAGCGGAGCTTGCGAAGTGTGAGATCGACCCATGCAGCGGTCGGGATATCCAGCGCATCGGTCAATTTTTGCATATGGTTGGAATCGGGTACGGCTCTGCCCTTTTCCCATTTGATCAGTGTTTGCTCGGGCACGCCGACCGTCTCTGCCAGCACAGCGATGCTCAGCTGCTTTTGCAGCCTGTAGGCGCGAATCATTTTTCCGATACTTTTCATTGCGTTCTCCTTTGCATATTTCTGATTTCATTATATCATGTGAACAATGGGCTGTCAAGTAAACCGTCTTTCACCTGTATAGACGCGTTTTTTTCTTAAAAGTTTATCTCTTTTGCAATTTTTTATCAAAAAAACGAAAAACACAGTTTTTTTGAGAATAGATCCGTACGTGCCACAATATTGCTCTACCCTCTTGCATTTTTCGCCGTTCTGTGATATAATTTCTCTCGTCTTCCCTGATTTCAGGGAGAAAGTTGAAACACGAAAGGAAAAGAATCATGAAAAAGTTACTCATTTTATTGGCTCTTTGCATGGTCTTCTCGGTCGTGCTTGTCGCATGTGAAACTACACCCGACACCTCCGATGAAACCACCGATGCAGAAACCACCACCGAAGAAGTGACCACCCAGCCCGAGGCTGAGACCTCCACCGAGGAAGTCACCACCGAGCCCGAGACAGAGACCTCTACCGAGGAAGTGACCACCGAGCCCGAGGTTGAAACCACTCCCGAAGAGGAAAGCACCGAGCCTACTCCCGAGCCCGTCAAGGTAATTGCAGCGATGTCCTGGGATACCCTGGCCACCGTACATCCCGTGGCTGGTAAGGCCCTAGTCAACAACGGCGGCGAGTTCATGAATTGGAACGGCGTTGCCGACATTGATACCAACGATTCCGCGCTCAGAGTCTTTGGCTGGATCGCATACTTCACCGAGACCGAGGGTACGGTCGGTTATGCATTCAACGGCGGCGAGCACGTTTATAACGAAAGCTTCACCTTCACGGCAGAAGAGGGCGTGCAGACTCACATCGCCACCAACTGCCCCGGCGCACTCAGCGCATGCAGATTCCAGTTTGATATTCCTCTTGAAGGACTGGGCGCAGGCACTCACAAGCTGTGCGTTTACGCTAAGGACACCGCAGGCAACGAGGAGCTGATCAAGGAGATCACCCTGAACATTGCACAGGTTGACCCCGTTGAGGCAATTGAAGCAATCGAATTTGACGGCACCAACGGCGCTATGACCCTCGAGGCAGGCGAAACCGTCAAGTTCATGGTCCGCAACCAGGGCGGCAAGAAAATCGTGATCGAAAATGCTGCTTCCCTGTCCGTTACCGCTGACAACCTTGCAGGCGTTGCAGTTGGTCTGACCTACACCGAAGGCACCAGCATCGTGCAGGAGATCCCCGGCGAGGGTTGGGACAACATCGAGGTCACCATCCACAATGCAACCGATGCAGCAGCCACGATCAATTTCACCGTTGTAGAGATCGGTTAATCTGAATCAAAACAAGGGGCTCTTTCCCACGGAAGAGCCCTATTTTCATGCAAAAAATCGTGATTTCCACTTGACAAATCCGTTTTCATGTTATATAATGTCGTATATATCGGCTTTGACGGGAATAAGTACCCGCATGCGACTCACAGAAAGTACCCGGTTGATGAGAGGGGCGAGGATGGCAGCGGCGAAATACCTCCCTGAGCTCCGCACCGAACGGATGCCTGCGCGGCACTCCCGGTAGGCTGCGGCGGACTTCCCCGTTATCGGAATGCGACCGGTGCTTTGCGTTTTGCAGAACCGGCCGACAGAGGCTTCTTTTGCAAAAAAGAGGTAAAGCAAGGTGGTAACACGGCGGCGTCCCCGCCCGTCCTTGATTTTCGGGAGTAGACCCGAAATCGGGGACTTTTATTTTTTCATATCAAAAGGAGAAACAGACATGCAAATCTACGAAGAATTGCAATCCAGGGGACTGATCGCTCAGGTCACCGACGAAGCAGAGATCAGAGACATGATCAACGCGGGCAAGGCGACCTTCTACATCGGCTTTGACCCCACGGCAGACTCTTTGCACGTCGGTCACTTTATGGCGCTGTGCCTGATGAAGAGACTGCAGATGGCAGGCAACAAGCCCGTCGTTCTGATCGGCGGCGGCACAGCTATGATCGGTGACCCCTCGGGCAGAACCGACATGAGACAAATGATGACCGAAGAGACCATTGCGCACAACGTCGAATGCTTCAAAAAGCAGATGTCGCGCTTTATCGACTTCGGCGAAGACAAGGCCATCCTTGTCAACAACAAGGACTGGCTGCTTCAGCTTAACTACGTTGACGTGCTGCGCGACGTTGGCGCGTGCTTCTCTGTCAACAAGATGCTGACGGCCGAGTGCTACAAGCAGAGAATGGAAAAGGGACTTTCCTTCCTCGAATTCAACTACATGATCATGCAGTCCTACGACTTCTACCATCTGTATAAGACCTACGGCTGCAATATGCAGTTTGGCGGCGACGACCAGTGGTCGAATATGCTGGGCGGCACCGAGCTGATCCGCAGAAAGCTTGGCAAGGACGCTTACGCCATGACCATTACCCTTCTGCTCAATTCCGAGGGCAAGAAGATGGGTAAGACCGCATCGGGTGCTGTATGGCTTGACCCCAACAAGACCACGCCCTACGACTTCTACCAGTACTGGAGAAACGTCAGCGACGCAGACGTGCTCAAGTGCATCCGTATGCTGACCTTCCTGCCTCTTGAGCAGATCGATGCAATGGACGCTTGGGAGGGCGCACAGCTCAACACCGCCAAGGAAATTCTTGCTTACGAGCTGACCAAGCTGGTTCACGGCGAGGAAGAGGCTGAAAAGGCACAGGCGCAGGCTCGTTCCCTGTTCACCGCAGGCGGCGCGGCAGACGCTCCCGTGCACACCCTGACCGACGCTGACTTTACGGGTGGCATGGTGGAGGGTCAGATCGACATTGGCACCGTCATGGTCAAGGCAGGACTTGTCAAGTCCAAGTCCGAGGCGCGCACTGCCATCCAACAGGGCGGCGTAACGGTTGACGGCGACAAGATCACCGATTTCAAGACCGCGTACACCAAGGCGGACTTTGCCGAGGGCAAGCTGTTCCGCAAGGGCAAAAAGACCTTTGTTAAGGTTATTGCAGAGTAAATCGCTGTGGCGAAGAATTCTGTAAAACATAAATAATTTACTTTTGGAGGAAATCTCATGAACAACAAAGAAGCAAAAGCTCTTCTGAACGAAAGCTGCAGCGTGGGCAAGCTTATCGGAACCATCATTGGTTATGTCTTTGCTTGCATTTTTATCGCCGCGGTTATTTACGTCGTAACCTTTGTCCTGGCTCTCATCCCGATTCTCGGATGGATCCTCGCTGCCCCCATCGGTATCCTTGGTACCATTTTCAACATTTTCAACTTTGTTTCTTCGCTCCTTACCCTTATCGGTTATGCAAGAAGCAAGGCTACCCTGACCGAGGTAGGCATTTTCGGCAACAAGAACCCCTTCGGCACCTTTGATATTACCTTTGATCAGATTCAAAACATTAAGTACTCCAGAGGTAGAATTACCATCACTTACGGCATCGGTGTTGGCAAGCCTCAGAAGCTCAACATTTACGGCATCAGCAATGCTAAGAACTTTGCCAATGCTTGCAAAGAGCAGATGGCTAAGGCTAAGGCTGCTCCCGCAGAAGCAAAGGTTGAAGCTTAATTTTATTTCCAATTCATCCATAAACCCGCCCGCGATTTTGCGGGCGGGTTTTGCTCATAATGTCGTAGGAAAAGCGTTTCGCCTCCCGTTACGTTTTGGCGAATTTCTTGAAATTTTCTGAAAAATATGCTAAAATATTGTCAGCGCAGCCGCATTTTTTGCGACTTGATAAGTAGAGCCCCAGTATTTTATCGAAAGGAGTTTGTTTTGTATGCAAGATCAAGACATTATTAGGCTTTACAATGCTCGCAACGAGCAAGCAATTACAGAGTCATCCAACAAATACGGCTACTACTGCACAAGTATTGCGCTGAACATTCTGCAAAATATGCAAGATGCCGAGGAATGCGTCAACGACACCTGGCTGCGTGCATGGAATTCCATCCCGCCCGCAAAGCCCGATCATCTGCAGCTTTACTTAGGCGGCATTACTCGCCACATCTCGCTGGACAGATTTCGCCGTCAAAGAGCGCAAAAGCGCGGAGGTGGCGAAATTGTGTTGGCCTTGGACGAAATCAGCGACGTGATCGCCTCCGGCACAGACGTGCCCACGGAGGTTGCCGAGCAGGAGTTTTCCGAGAGCTTCAACCGCTTTTTGTGGTCGCTTCCCGAGCGGGACTGCAACGTTTTTCTGCGCCGTTACTATTACCTTGACCCGATCTCGCTGATCGCCAAGCGTTACGGCCTGAGCGTTGCCAACGTACAAAAGGTCCTCTCCCGCACGCGCGCCAAGCTGCGTGAACATCTCGCAAAGGAGGGGTATGCCGTATGAAAGAGTTGCGTTTGATTGAAATGATGGGCAACGTGGACGACGCGCTGCTGATCCGCGCCAACGCCCCCGTGCCCCTTTGGAGCAAGCCGCGCTTCCGCGCATGGATGGCTACCGCTGCCGTCGCCGCCCTGCTGGTCCTTACCATGGTCGCATCCCCCATAGCGACGGTCATCTCCTACGGTAACGCCCACCCCGAGATAGAGGGCGGCCTTGTCTACGTCATGGATGCCATGATCAAGGACGAGGACTATTTCCTGTCTTCCCTGCTCCCCGAGGATGTCAAGAACACCTTAGGCTCTGTGTTTGATGCGCTCAAGGGCGAAAAGGAGCCCGGCGAGGACGAAACCGAAACAGAAACAGAGACCGAAACTGAAACTGAAACTGAAACTGAAACTGAAACCGAAACTGAAACTGAAACTGAAACCGAGACCGAGCCGGAATTTGTGATGCCGCCTGCAAGTCAAGGCTTGGAATTTACACGCAACGAAGCCAACGACGGATATGCGTTAACGGGCATAGGGACTTGCACGGACACAGACATCGTCGTCCCCTCCGAATATAACGGGTTGCCCGTCACAGAAATATACTATGACTATGACAACAAGGGGGCTTTTGAAGGAAACACGCAAATCACCAGCGTGATCATTCCAGGCAGCGTAAAAACCATTGGACAAGGAAGCTTTAACGGCTGTACCGCACTCAAAAAGGTCTATGTTGAACAAGGAAGCTTACAAATCATTGAGTCCGCCTTTGAGAATTGCGATTCCCTGCAAAGCTTTACCGTACCGGACACGATCACGTGTTTCCCGGCAATTTCCATGCAGGAAAGCGGACTTACGAAATATGACAATGCATATTACTTAGGAAACACGGACAATCCCTATCTGGTTTTACTGCGCGCGACCGATACCGCAATCACTTCCTGCGAAATCCATCCCGATACGAAGATCATCGCAAGAAAAGCCTTTTCGTATTGCGAATCGTTACAAGGCATTGATATCCCCGAGGGTGTAATTTCGATCGGCAGCATGGCCTTTGCCTATACAAAAAAGCTTTCAAGCCTTACTTTGCCGCAAAGCTTGCTCTTTGTGGAGAATACCGCCTTCAGTAAATGCGAAATCTGCATTGAATATGAAAATGCTACGTATATCGGTACGGAAAGCAACCCTTATGCAATCCTTTTGGGAGGAGCATATCTGACAGCCATTCACGAAGACACTGTATATATCGCAGACGGTGCGTTTTCCACAGCAACCTCTCAGCTCCCCAAAAAAGGCTTCACCATTCCCGCTAAGGTTCGGTATATAGGAGAAGCTTCGTTTGCTTGCGGAATAGGTTCACCCACCATCAAGGATGCCGCTCTGACAGTATTGGGCGATGATTGCTATATTGCAACAGGAGCTTTCCACAATCTCAACTATCGCAATCTTGTGATCGGTGCAGGCATTACACAGATTGAGCAAGGTGCTTTTTGGACTACAACTTCCTATTTGCGAAGCATTACGGTAGATGCAGACAATCCCATTTACATTTCTGTTGGAAATTGCCTGATAGATCCCTCGACGCAAACCTTACTGTTGGCATGCCAAGGGTCAATAGTTCCCAACGATCAAAGCATTAAGCATATTGGCGCCAATGCTTTCTGTATGAATGGCAGAATTGACGGAACGGTCATTCCCGATGGTGTCATCAGCATTGGCTCAAGAGCTTACTTAGCTTACAGCGACGACAAGCACGTTCCATCCGGCGTACAAAACATCGCTGCAGATGCATTTGGATCAGGTGCAGTCTATTATGACGGCACGAAAGAAGAATGGAATCACATCGCCCATCCCAACGCCGCCTTTACCATAGTTTACTGTAACGACGGAGAAATCGTAATAGAAGATGATTGATCCATCCCCCGCCCGCGGCAATGCCGCGGGCGGGATTTGCTTATGATATCCTCCCCTACACCTGATTTTTGCAGGGTCATCGTAGGGAAAGCGTTTCGCCTCCCGTTACGATTTTAGCGGTTTTCTTGAATTTTTCTAAAAAATATGTTAAAATAATGTCACCCATCAAGCCCTTTTGTCGCCTTATAGAGTAGAGGACCAAAATTCCCGGAAAGGAGGATCTGTATGCAGGATCATGACATTATCGCGCTGTACTTTGCGCGCTCGGAGCAAGCGATCAGAGAATCGTCCGCAAAATACGGCAATTATTGTCTGTCAATCGCGCAAAACATTCTGCGCTCGTTGCAAGACGCCGAGGAATGCGTCAACGACACCTGGCTGCGCGCCTGGAACTCCATCCCGCCCGCGCGACCGGATCACCTGCAGCTTTACCTTGGCGGCATTACGCGTCACCTCTCCTTGGACAGATACCGCAAGCTGCACCGCGATAAGCGCGGGGGCGGCGAGATGGTGCTGGCGCTGGATGAAATGCAGGAGCTCGCCTGCCCCGACACAGACGTGCGAACGCTGGACAGCGAGCGCGAGTTTTACGAGGTGATCAACAGCTTTTTGCGCGCACTTCCCTTGCGCGAGCGCAATCTCTTTATCCGCCGCTACTATTACGTGGACAGCATTGAGGCAATTGCCCGGCGGTATGGATTGACGGTCAATAACGTCAAAAAGATCCTTTCCCGCACGCGCGTCAAGCTGCGCGACTACTTAGAACAGGAGGGCTATATCGTATGACAGAATTCAAATTGATGGAGCTGATGGACGGGATCGACGACGACCTGCTCAAGGACGCAAACATGCCCGTGCCAGTACACAAAAAGCGCGGATTCCGTGTCGCGCTGATCGCGGCCGTGCTTGCCTTTGCTTTGCTGCTGACACCCATTGCGGGTGCACTTGCGCTCGCAGGTGCTTACAGGGCGGCAAATCCCGAGGCTGAGGGGGGCATTGTCAAAGCCCTTGACCAAATTCTGAATGGTGAGGATACTCTCATGTCCGGGCTGATCGGAGAGAACTGGAGCGCACTCAAGGACACCATCTCCGCTGACGGAAACGTGGATTGGAAAAACTTCTTCTCCATTCTGCGCGGAGAGCTGCCCCAAAATGATCCCGCTGGTGACGTATTCAAGGCACGCGAGCTGCCCGACGGCACTATGGAGATCATTGAATACACAGGAAGCAGCGAGTCGGTAGTCATTCCCGAAGAGATCATGGGCAAAACGGTGGTGGCGATCGGCGAGGGTGCTTTTGCAGATAACCAAAGCCTTCGATACGTTTCTGTGCCGAGCACCGTTACAAGCATCGGCGACAAAGCGTTCTACGGCTGCTCCTCTCTGAAGGGCGTGGAGGTCCCCTCCGGGCTTGAGGAGATTGGCGACCGCGCCTTTTCCGACTGCGTTTCCTTAGAATCGCTTTCTATGAGTGATGGTTTTGCCGATGCCCCCGGTAAGGGCGTCGCTTTCCCCTATTCTTTACAGACTCTTGGCGATTATGCTTTCCAAGGATGCTCAAGCATCACAAGCGTCGTCATCCGCCCTGCGCTGAAAAACTGGGGAGAAAGCGCATTTGCGGTCTCAGGCCTTCAGAATGTGACCATTCTTGACGGAGTCGAGAGCATCCCGGACTACGCATTCGCAGAATGCAATGAACTGAAATCTGTCACCGTTCCCCACTCGGTTACCTCTGTCGGTGAGCTCGCATTCGCCAAATGCTCGCAGCTCTCGGAAATTACGCTCAACGACGGCCTTTTATACATCGGTCAAGACGCCTTTATCGGCACGGCGATCAAGACGCTGGACATCCCCTCCACCGTCACCATGCTTGAGAATCTGTTCTTTGAGAATTGCGATCAGCTTGCAAGCGTGATCTTCCACGGAGATGCGCCCGAGATCGGCTCGCTGGAAGAGATCCCCGAAGATGCCCGATTTGTGATCTATTATCAGTACGGTGCGATTGGATTTGAGGCCGACTGGTGCGGTCTTACTTGCAAGATCGCCACCGCGATCACGCAGCCTTACGTGACCGATTGCGGTCTTGACACCATTCCCTTTTACAGAGATACCGTTCTCTGCACGACCGGCATCGAATATTTCGACGAAGATGCCATCGTGATCAACACGTTCAAGCAATACCAGGCGATCACCCAAAAGATCTTCTTCCAATACGAGACGCAGCTTGCATTCGACAGAACCTATTTCGAGCAGTACTCGATCGTGCTGGTCAAAATCACGCACTCGTCAAGCGAGGATATCATTGGTCTTGCAGGACTTGCGCACGATCGGATTTTGTCCAACGGTGAAAACGCATACGACGTTCTGTATCCCGTGGTCGTGGTGGATTCCCCCGAGGTGGTCAGCGACGATATTGTGTACACGTATATCGCCGTGGAGGTTGCCAACACCATTCACAGCTACGGCAATTCCAAGGTCTTTGTGTACAACCTTAATCCCGAACGTTACAGAAGCGACAGCGTGCACCACGACGCTTGGCCGGATGCGTTTACCAATGTTGATTAAACTAAAGAAAAAAGGTCTCCCCATGGGGCTGAGAAATAAGCGAAAAAAACAAAGCTGTCTTAACCAAAAGACAGCTTTTGTTTATGCATATGCTTTCAATATTTAGTTGCCGCAGGCGCTGGCGAACGCAGTTCGCCCCTACGAGTGTTTTTGTTTTGGGTTTC
>JAFVTI010000020.1 GCA_017503325.1 Clostridia bacterium
TGCAAGCGTTTTGAGGATCTACGAGGGTGGGTGCGTTGTGCCCGTAGATCCCGCGCTGCGCGCGCCCTCCCTTGGGTCGGGTTCGACTTCGCAAACAATACTCAATTGTTTGCTCCGCTCAGGATGACACGGGCAGGGTTGCGCATCAAAAAAACCGAAAGCAGAAGCCTTCATCAAAGACCTCTGCTTTCGTTTTTTTCGCTTATTTCTTAGCCCCATGGGGCTGTTTTTTCTTTATTCCGCTTGCGTTTCGCACCAGTAGCAACGCCAGATGTCGTTTTCGGCGTCGGTCTGTACGAAAAGATGCTCGATTTCCTGCTCGACCTGACAGATGCATCTGCCGTTGTGGCAGGTCTTGGTGTCCTTGTGGATCAAACCGTCCACAACGCGGAAGGACTGATAGTCGTTCTTGGCATCCTCCAAAAGGCGCAGAATGAGTGCCATGCGCATCAGCTTGCCGTTGAGCACCTGCTTGAAGTAGCAGGCTCTGGGATCTTGGTCAATGGCAACCGAAATTTCATTGACACGGGGCAGGGGATGCAGAATGGCAAGGTCTGCCTTGGCGGTTTCCAGCTTGTCGGGGGTCAGAATATAGCTGTCCTTGAGACGCTGATACTGCGCCTCGTCTGCAAATCTCTCGCGCTGCACGCGGGTCATGTACAGAATGTCCAGCTCGGGCATTGCGGCCACAAGATCTGTGGTCTCGCGGTAGGTCATGCCCTTCTTGTCCAGCACCTCTGCAAACATGTATTCGGGCAAGCGCAGCTCCTCGGGGGAGATCAGCACGACCTTAATGCCGGTGTAGCGGGACAGGGCATTGATCAGCGAGTGTACCGTTCTGCCGTATTTGAGGTCACCGCAAAGACCCACGGTCAGATTGTTCAGTCTGCCTTTTTCGCGATAAATGGTCAAAAGGTCAGCAAGCGTCTGGGTGGGATGGCAATGTCCGCCGTCGCCTGCGTTGATGACGGGAATGGATGCTGCCTGTGCTGCCACCAGTGCCGCACCCTCCAAAGGATGACGCATGGCAATGATGTCGGCATAGCAGGAGACAGTCTTGGCGGTGTCCGCCACGCTCTCGCCCTTGGCAGCCGAGGATGCCCCTGCGCTGGAGACCGAGATCACGTTGCCGCCCAAGGACAGCATAGCTGCCTCAAAGCTGAGTCTGGTGCGCGTGGAGGGCTCAAAGAATAAGGTGGCTAAGATCTTGCCGTCGCAAGCGTGTGCGTATTTCTCGGGGTGATCTGCAATGTCGCAGGCCACAGAGATCATGCGGTCAAGCTCCTCGACGGTCAGATCGACCGTATCGATCAGACTTCTTTTCATATTCGTTACACCTTTTTGGGAATACTGTGGGTAGATCAAGCCTTCGCGCCGTTGATGGCGAGGTAATTCTTGATGCGGGTGACGTTCTCCTCGTTCTTGGGATCCTCTTCGAGGTACTCGATGATATCGTAAACGTCAACGATGGAGTATACGGGGAAGCCGAACTGCTCCTCGATTTCCTGCATAGCGCCCTTCTCGCTCTGGCCCTTTTCCTTGCGGTCGACCATGATGAAGGTAGCGGCTACCTTGGCACCCTCAAGGTGGGAGAGGATTTCCATCGACTCGCGGATGGCGGTGCCGGCGGTGATGACGTCCTCGATGATGACGATCTCTTCTCCGGGCGTGGGAACGTAGCCGACGAACACGCCGCCCTCACCGTGGTCCTTGACTTCCTTACGGTTGAAGAAGAAGGGAACGTTGAGGCCGTTCTTGGAGAGAGCCACAGCGGCGGAAACGGAGAGGGAAATACCCTTGTAGGCAGGGCCGTAGAGAACAGCCTGCTTGTTGCCGAGCTTTTCGAAATATGCCTTGGCGTAGAATTCGCCCAGGGTAGCGATGTCGCTGCCGGTTTTGATCATGCCCGCGTTGATGAAATAGGGGATCTTACGGCCGGACTTTGCGGTGAAGTCACCGAATTTCAGAACACCGGCGGACTCTAAAAACTGTATAAATTCTCTCTTGTAGCTTTCCATATTAACCTCCTTGTAATCAGTCGCAGAACTCTGCCACGCAGCGGTCGTAAGCAGCCACGGGATCTGCTGCTGCGGTGATGGGACGGCCGACCACGATGTAGTCAGAGCCGATCTTCTTAGCCTCTGCAGGGGTCATAACGCGAACCTGGTCGCCCTTGTCGCCGTCCGCAAAGCGAACGCCGGGGGTTACGGTCACGAAATCCTTGCCGCAAGCGTCGTGTACCTTGCCTGCCTCCAGGGGAGAGCAAACAATGCCGTCAAGACCGGATTTCTTTGCGTTCTGTGCGTAGTGCATCACGACCTGATCAATGGGAGCATCGATCAGCAGATCCTCGGTCATGCGCTCCTGGCTGGTAGAGGTCAGCTGGGTGACCGCAATCAGCAGAGGACGGGTGCCGTCGGGTCTGGTCAGACCCTCAAGAGCTGCTTCCATCATGGCGCAGGTGCCTGCTGCGTGCAGGTTGCACATATCAACGTCCAGGCGGGAAAGCACGTTCATGGCCTTCTTGACCGTATTGGGAATATCGTGCAGCTTGAGGTCGAGGAAGATCTTATGGCCGCGAGCCTTGATTTCGCGAACGATGTCCGGACCCTCGGCATAGAACAGCTCCATACCGATCTTGAGATAGAGAGATTTGTTTTCGAATTTGTCAAGGAATGCAAGTGTGTCTGCCTTGGACGCGAAGTCACAAGCAATGATAACGTCTTTTCCCATTAGTGTGCGCCTCCTATAATATCTTGTAAATTCTGAATTCCGTATTTTTCCATGACGCGCGGCAGGTCGTCGATGATGTTCTTGGCCGCGCAGGGGTCGATCAGGTTTGCCGCGCCGATCTCAACGGCCGTCGCACCCGCCAGCATCATTTCGATCACGTCCTCGGCCGTGGAAAGTCCGCCCATGCCGATGATCGGAATCTTGACTGCCTCGTAAACTCTGTAAACCATGGAAATGGCTACGGGCTTGATGGCAGGGCCGGAAAATCCGCCCGACTTGTTGGCGATGACCGGCTTTTTGGTTTTGAGATCAATGCGCATGCCCATGAGCGTGTTGATCATGCTGATACCGTCCGCACCCGCCTGTTCGCAAGCCTTTGCAATGGATACGATGTCGGTGACGTTGGGCGAGAGCTTGATGTAAACGGGCTTGGTGGTCACGGCCTTGACTGCGCGAGTGACCTCGGCTGCAGCCTCGGGGGACGTGCCAAAGCTCATGCCGCCGCCGTGTACGTTGGGGCAGGAGATGTTGACCTCCAGCCAGCCGACCTGGGGCTGTGCGTCCAGCCTTTGGCAGGTATATGCGTAATCCTCGATCGAAAAGCCCGATACGTTTGCCATGACAGGCTTGTGGAAGCACTTGGACAAGAGCGGCAGCTCGTGCGAGATGACCGCATCCACACCGGGGTTCTGCAATCCGACTGCGTTGATCATGCCCGCGGTGCAATCTGCAATGCGGGGCGTGGGGTTACCAAAGCGGGGATCCTTGGTCGTGCCCTTGAAGGAAAAGGTGCCAAGGCAATTGATGTCATACCACTCTGCAAACTCGTAGCCGTAGCCAAACGTGCCTGATGCGGGGATGATTGGGTTATCGAGCATAATGCCCGAAAGATTGACCTTTGTGTTTACCATACGATCTCCTCCTTTACCAGCACCGGGCCATCCTTGCAGATGCGCTTGTTGCCGTATTTGGTCTTGCAGGAGCAGCCCATGCACGCGCCAAAGCCGCAGCCCATGCGCTCCTCAAAGCTGAACTGACCCGAGGTGACCGATGCGGCGTTGACTGCCTTGAACATCGGCATCGGACCGCAGGTGTAGAAGTAGGTGTAGTCAAGATCGGACAGGACGTTTGTGACAAAGCCCTTGGTGCCAAAGGAGCCGTCCACGGTGGTCACAAAGACCTCTGCTCCCAGAGCCTTGAACTCCTCTTCGTAAAAGATCTCGTCCTTGGTATTAAAGCCCAGAATGACCTTGACCTGCTTGCCCTCGGCGCGCAGCTTACGGCAAAGGCCGTAGAGCGGGGGAATGCCCACGCCGCCGCCGATCAGCACGGGAGCTGCGCCGCTCGTGCTTGTGTCATAGCCGTTTCCAAGACCCGAGAGCAGGTCGAATACGTCACCCTCCTTGGCCTCGGCCAGCTTTTCGGTGCCTGCGCCCACCACCTTGTAGATCAAGGTGATGGTGCCTGCGTCCGTATCATAATCGCATATCGAAATGGGGCGGCGCAGGTACAGCCCGTCAATCTTGAAATTGACGAACTGACCGGGGCGGGAGAGCGACGAGGTGTCGCCCTCTACCACCATGCGGTATACGTTGCTTGTCAGCTGTTGGTTGGATACAACCTTGTAAAATCCTTGTGTCATGTCTTTCTCCTTAAGAGTCGATGGTGGAGATGCCCAGCGTGGTTTCTTCCAGTACGTCGAGGAGCACCTTGACCGTGTCAAGGGCGGTGAAGATGGTCACGTTGTTTTCTACAGCGCACTGTCTGATCTCCTGGCCGTCCGAAATACCGCCCGAGCCGCTGACATCGCGGGTGTTAATGACGTAGGTCACGTAGCCGCCGCGAATGGCGTTGGGGATCTCGTCGCTGCCGTCGCCGATCTTGGCAAGTGCGTGGGTGCGGACGCCGTGCTCTTTGAGGAACTTGGCCGTGCCTGCAGTGCCCTGGATGTTGAAGCCCATGTTGTAGAAGCGGCGGATGAGCGGCAGAGCCTCTTCCTTGTCCTTGTCGGCAAGGGTCACGAGCACGGTGCCGTAGTTGACCACGTTGGTGCCGCTTGCCTGCAGTGCCTTGTAAAGCGCACGGGTCAGGCTGTTGTCGTAGCCGATGGCTTCACCGGTGGACTTCATTTCGGGAGAGAGGTAAGCGTCCAGACCGCGCAGCTTTGCAAACGAGAACGCGGGAGCTTTGACGTAGTATCTCTTCTTTTCAGCGGGATAAATGTCGGTAATGCCCTGCATTTTGAGCGTCTGACCCAGCATGACCAGCGTGCCCATGTCGGCAAGGCTGTAGCCGGTGGACTTGGAAAGGAAGGGAACGGTACGCGAGGAACGGGGGTTGACCTCGATGATATAAACGTCGTCCTTTTCATCCACGATGAACTGGATGTTGAAAAGTCCTACGATGCCGATGGCAAGGCCCAGCTTCTTGGTGTAGTCCAGAATCGCGTTCTTGACCTTGTCGGAAAGCGAGAAGGAGGGGTAGACCGAGATCGAGTCGCCCGAGTGAACGCCGGTACGCTCAACAAGCTCCATGATACCGGGCACGAATACGTCGGTACCGTCGCAAACTGCGTCAACCTCGACCTCCTTGCCCTGGATGTACTTGTCTACCAGTACGGGCTTGTCCTCGTCGATCTCAACTGCGGTGTGCAGGTAGGTGCGCAGCTGCTGCTCGTCAGCCACGATCTGCATAGCGCGTCCGCCCAGCACGAAGGAGGGACGAACCAGCACGGGGTAGCCGATCTCGGCTGCGGCGCGAACGCCGTCCTCAATGACCGTGACTGCACGACCCTTGGGCTGAGGAATGTTGAGAGAAGAGAGCACCTTTTCAAATGCATCGCGGTTTTCTGCCTTTTCGATGGCAGCGCAGTCGGTACCGATCAGCTTAACGCCGCGCTCGGTCAAGGGAGCGGCCAGGTTGATCGCGGTCTGGCCGCCAAGGCTGGCGATGACGCCCTCGGGCTGCTCAAGGTGCAGGATGTTCATCACGTCCTCCACGCAAAGAGGCTCGAAGTACAGCTTGTCAGAGCAGGTGTAGTCGGTGGAAACAGTCTCGGGGTTGTTGTTGATGACGATCGCCTCGTAGCCCGCGTGGCGGATCGCGCCTACTGCGTGCACGGTAGAGTAGTCAAATTCCACGCCCTGGCCGATACGGATGGGACCCGAGCCAAGCACGACCACCTTTTTGCGGTCGGAAACCACGCTCTCGTTCTCATGCTCGTAGGTGGAGTAGAAGTAGGGGATATATCCCTGTGCCTCTGCAGCGCAGGTGTCGATCATCTTGTAAACGGGGAAAATGTCGTTTTGCTCGCGCATATGCCATACGTCGATCTCGGGGCAGCCCCAAAGAGAGGCGATGTAAGCATCCGAGAAGCCCATCTTCTTTGCACGGCGCAGAACGTCTGCGTCCATGGGGCTCTGCTTGACGGTCGACTGCATCTGTACGATGTTGCGCAGCTTGTCAAGGAAGAACATGTCGATCTTGGTGGCAGACCAGATTCTGCCCGAGTCAGCGCCGTATTCCAGCAGCTTTGCAATGGCATAGATGCGGTCGTCGGTGCCGTCTGCGATATACTTCATCAGCTCGTCCACGCTGTAGTCGTCAAACTTCTTCATGTAGATGTGGTTGACGCCGATCTCCAGCGAGCGAACAGCCTTTAAGAGGCTTTCCTCAAAGGTGCGGCCAAGGCTCATAACCTCGCCGGTCGCCTTCATCTGGGTGGAGAGCTTATTGTTTGCGGATACGAATTTATCGAAGGGGAAGCGGGGCATCTTGGTGACCACGTAGTCAAGTGCGGGCTCGCAAGCGGCAAGAATGTTGCCGATCTTGATCTCGTCCAGCGTCATACCGACTGCGATCTTTGCAGTCACGCGTGCGATGGGATAGCCGCTTGCCTTGGATGCAAGTGCGGAGGAGCGGGAAACGCGGGGGTTGACCTCGATCAGATAGTAGCTGAACGAGTGGGGGTCAAGCGCGAACTGTACGTTGCAGCCGCCCTCAATGCCCAGCGCGCGGATGATCTTGAGCGCGCTGTCACGCAGCATGTGCGATTCCTTGTTGGTCAGCGTCTGGCAGGGGCAGACCACGATCGAGTCGCCCGTGTGAATGCCTACGGGGTCCACGTTCTCCATGTTACAAATGGCGATCGCGGTGTCGTTGGCGTCACGCATAACCTCATATTCAATTTCCTTGTAGCCCTTGATGCTCTTTTCCACCAGTACCTGGTGTACGGGGGAGAGCTGCAGAGCGTTTTTCATAATATCAACGAATTCCTGCTCGTTGTCGGCAAAGCCGCCGCCCGTGCCGCCCAGAGTAAATGCGGGACGGAGCACAACGGGATAACCGATCTCCTTGGCTGCAGCTAAGCCCTCTTCCATGCTGTTTGCGATCAGGGAGGGGAGCACGGGCTCGCCAAGCTCCTCGCAAAGCTCCTTGAACAGCTCTCTGTCCTCGGCGCGCTCAATGCTTGTGCCGCAGGTGCCCAGCAGCTCGCATTCACACTCGCGCAGAATGCCCTTCTTTTCCAGCTGCATAGCAAGGTTGAGGCCGGTCTGACCGCCAATGCCGGGAACGATGGCGTCGGGACGCTCGTGACGGATGACACGTGCTACGTATTCCAGCGTCAGGGGCTCCATGTAGACCTTGTCGGCAATGGTGGTGTCGGTCATGATGGTTGCGGGGTTGGAGTTACAAAGGATAACCTCGTAGCCCTCTTCCTTGAGTGCAAGGCACGCCTGCGTGCCTGCATAGTCAAACTCGGCAGCCTGGCCGATCACGATCGGGCCGGAACCGATGACGAGTACTTTTTTGATATCTGTTCTCTTCGGCATATCAGTTATCCTCCTTCATCATAGCAATAAAGCGGTCGAAAAGTGCGTAATTGTCCTGCGGACCGGGCGCGCTTTCGGGTGCGAACTGCACGCCAAGCACGGAGCTTTCTGCGTCGATCACGCCCTCTACGCTTGCGTCGGTCACGTTTTCGTAAAGCACGGAAAGTCCCGTCCCCTCAAGGCTGTCGCGATCAACCACGAAGGTGTGGTTCTGCGCGGTGCTTGTGATCTTGCCGTTCTCGGTGCAGCGAACGGGATAGCCGCCGCGGTGACCGTGAGACAGGGAAGAGACGGTTGCGCCTTTGGCAAGGCAAAGAATCTGGCAGCCAAGGCCGATACCGAACATGGGGTACTTGCCCCACAGAGCCTTGACGGTCCGGGTGACCTCGCCTGCGTGCTCGGGGCAGCCGGGACCGCTGGAGATGATCACGCCGTCGGGATTCAGAGAATCGATCTGCTCTGCATCGGTGTTATAGGGAACGACCGTGACGTTGCAGCCCTTGGCGGTCAGCGTACGGACGATGTTGGTCTTGATGCCGCAGTCAATGGCCACGACGTGGTGCTTTGCATTGGCGGTTCTGGTATACCAGCGCTTTTTGCAGCTGACGCGTGCAACCGCGTCGGTAGGAACGGGGGTGACGCGGATCATGGCAAGCGCGGATGCGGTGGTGGTGTGCATGCTTGTCAGAATGCCGCGCATGCTGCTGCCGTGGTCACGGAGCTTTCTTGTCAGCATTCTGGTATCAATGCCCCAAAGGCCGGGGATGTGATGCTCGCACATGACCTCCTCCAGGGTCTTGGTATAGCGGAAGTTGGAGGGCTGGTCGTTGTATTCACGCACGATCAGACCGCCCATGGTCAAGGATCTTGCCTCGTAGTCCTCCTCGGTCATGCCGTAGCTGCCGATCAGAGGGTAGGTCATCACTACGAATTGGTCGGTGTAGGCGGGGTCGGAGACGATCTCCTGATATCCCACCATCGAGGTATTGAATACCACGGTGCATACGCGGTCACGAATGCTGTCGTCACCGAAGCTGTAGCCGGGGAATTCGCTGCCGTCTTCCAAAACAAGCTTTACGTTCATTTGATTTTCCATACTGTTTTACCTCCGTGAATTGTAGTGATGCAAGTACCAAAGAGTCTGTGACCCGCAAAAGGAGTCGCGCGACCCTTGGTACGGAATGTTTCGGGATCAACGACGTATTGGTCGTCGCATTGCCAAACGGTCAGGGAATCGGGCGCGAGCGGAATGCCGAATCTCTTTCTCGGCGCGATTGCCAGGGCATCAATGATGCGTTCCAGGCTGACTCTGCCTGTTTTGACAAGGTAGGTGTAGAGCACGGGGAATGCGGTTTCAAGTCCCACAACGCCCATCGCACTCTTTTCAAGCCCCTTGGATTTTTCCTCCCACGAATGGGGTGCGTGGTCGGTGGCAATCATGTCGATAGTGCCGTCGATCAAGCCCTCTATCAAAGCCTCGCGGTCTTCGGCCGAGCGCAAGGGGGGATTCATCTTAAAGCGGCCGTGCTCTTCAAGGTCGGCATCGCAAAGCGTCAGGTAATGCGGCCCTGTCTCGCAGGTCACGTTCACGCCGCGTGCCTTTGCCTCGCGAATCAGCTGCACGCTCTCCTTGGTGGAGATGTGGCAGACGTGATAAGCGCAGCCGGTTTTCTCTGCAAGCGCAAGGTCGCGCTTGATCGGACCCCATTCGCTCTCGGAGCAAATGCCGCGGTGTCCGTGCGCCGCTGCGTATTCGCCGTCGTGAATGTAGCCGCCACGGAGCAGAGAATTATCCTCGCAGTGGGCAACCACAATCTTGCCCAGTGCCTTGGCGCGCTGCATCAGCTGCTCCATCATCTCGGCACTCTGCACGCCGCGTCCGTCGTCCGAGTAGGCAATCGCATGCCGGGCCATGCCCTCCAGGTCTGCGGCAACCTCTCCCTTTTGACCCACCGTCAGAGCCCCCAAGGGGTAGACGTCAATGATTGCGTCGCGCTCAATGATGGCCAGCTGCTCGGCTAAGTGCTCCGCGCTGTCGGGTACGGGGTTGAGGTTTGGCATGCTGCACACCGCCGTATAGCCGCCGTGTGCTGCTGCCGCCGTGCCTGTGGCAATGGTCTCTTTATAAGAAAAACCCGGCTCTCGAAGATGTACGTGGACATCACAAAAACCGGGAAAAATATCACAATGATGGAAAACAGTGTCAATATCAGAGGCAGAGACACTGCCGGGAGCAGAAAAAGACAAAGCGCCATCCGCAAGGACAACGTCCTTGTGAATGAATCTATCGTTATCAAACATACGAGCGTTTGCGAACAATGTCATTTTCAAAGGTTCCTTTCTTTTGATCTTGCGAGGCGAGATGTGGCATAAGACGCGAAAAATTCTCGCCGCAGGGCGTATGAGTTCGATAGGATCGAAACAAAAATAGCCGTGCCAAAAGCAGAGTGCTCAGGGCGCGACCACAGACAGCGAGCCCATGATACGAGATCGCTTACGTATTGTCTGCGCCGACCAAACTGCCTCGGACAGATTTTTGTCTTGCAAAAATGCGGGAGTGCAACGTTCCTTGATCATTCGCCAACTGCCCGAGTGATCTTGTCGCAAGCCCTATTTTCACATCTATCATATTATATCACAAAGACAAAAAATAGTCAAGGCTTTCGAGGGTGAAAACCTTGACTATCTTTATGATCATTTTAAGAAAAGAATTGTGAAATGTTACAAAGCGCGAATTACACCAGCTTCTTGAGCGACTGCTTGCTTGCAATGACCACAAGCGTCATGTCCTTGCGCAGCAGCATCTCGGGATCAATATTGATCATCAGCCTGTCCTCCTTGCGAAGGCCTACGACGTTGATGCCGTATTTGCGGCGCAGGCTGAGCTCAACCAGCGTTTTTCCGTTCCATTCGTCCTTGACCTCCAGCTCGACCACCGAGACCTCGTCGGAAAGCTCGGCAATATCCACAAAGCCTGCGCTGACCAAGTTCTTGGCCAGGCGCACGCCCGATTCCAGCTCGGGGAAGGTGACCTGATCCGCACCGATTTTGAGCAGCATGCGCTGGTGCAGGGAATTGGCGCACTTGACGATCACGTTTTTCACGCCCGCCTCCTTGCAAAGCATGGTGGCCATGACGCTGGCCTCAATGTTGCCCGCAATGGCAATGATCACGGCGTCCATGTCCGCGATGCCAAGCTCCTTGATGGTTCCGGGCTTGGTCACGTCGGCGCATTTGCAATGGGGAATGGCACGCGCAGCCGAGTTGACCACGTCGGGATCCATATCGATCGCCAACACCTCGGCACCGTTTTGTAAAAGCTCTTTTGCAACAGCCTTGCCGTATCTGCCAAGGCCGATGACTGCATATGATTTTTTGTTAGCCATAGTTTACCTCTCTATCCAACACTGATATCTTCGGTTGGGTTTTCGATCAGATTTTGCGAGTTTGTGTCTACCGTAAATGCCACGGCAAGCGAGATGGGGCCTACACGGCCAAGGTACATAGTAGCTACGATGATCAGCTTGCCCAGAGTGTTCAGCGTAGGCGTCAGCGCGCGGGACAGGCCAACCGTGGCGGTTGCGCTGACCGTTTCGTACAGAATATCGATCGCCGATGCATCGCTGACTAAGGCAAGTCCCAGCGTAGCCAATGCCATGATGCTAAAGGAGGTCATGCACACGGCCACCGCCTTACCGATCGCCTCGTCCTTGACCGTTCTGCCAAACAGGGAAACGCGGTCTCTGCCGCGAACGGCGCTTGCCGCCTTGGCGATCAGTATCGCAAAGGTCACGGTCTTGATACCGCCCGCCGTACCCACGGGAGAGCCGCCCACAAACATCAGCAAAAGGGCAAGCAGCGCAGAGGGCGTTGTAAGTGCCTCTTGGGGAATTGTGAAAAATCCGGCCGTTCTGGTGGTGACCGATTGAAACAGCGCCATTTGCAGCTTATCAAAGACCGAGTGCGCGCCCAGCGTGGCGGGATTGTTCCATTCAAAGGCGAGGAATGCAGCACCGCCTGCCAATAGCAGCGCGGCCGTGCTTACAAGGACAATTTTGGACTGCAACGTCAGGTACGAGAGCGGACGCTTGCGCTTTCCCACAAGGGAAAAGACGTGCAGCACGTCCCACCATACCACAAAGCCAAGGCCGCCCGTCACGATCAGCGTCATGGTGACCGCGTTGACCAAGGGATTGGTGGCGTAAGCACTCAGGCTGACGTCGCCAAACAGGTCAATGCCCGCGTTGCAAAAGGCGGAAATGGCGGTAAAGACCGAGAGCCAGATGCCGCGCAGGCCGTATTCGGGAATAAAAACAAGCATGTAGAGCAAAGCACCCGTGCCTTCCACGATCAGCGTGCCAAGCACGACGCGGCGCACGAAGGGGCCTAGCCCCGAGAGCGTATTGAGATTAA
Source organism: Clostridia bacterium (assembly GCA_017503325.1). Classification (GTDB taxonomy): domain Bacteria; phylum Bacillota; class Clostridia; order Oscillospirales; family CAG-272; genus SVQP01. Next base: position 11,979 of record JAFVTI010000020.1, read on the forward strand.
AGGCGTCGCGCAAAAGCAGGCGGTCACCAAGACCCATCTTGCGTCGCAGCAAAAGCGAGATCGCACCCATGACGGTGATCAGGCCAAGACCGCCGATCTGGATCAGCAAAAGGATCACAATCTGCCCGAACACACTCCAGGTCGCGTGCGTGGAAAGTGTGACCAATCCTGTCACACAGGTGGCTGTGGTGGCGGTGAACAGCGCGTCCACAAATGCCACGCTCTCGCCGCTCTTTGTGCTGATCGGCAACCAGAGCAGCAGCGTGCCCACCGCGATCACGCCAAGAAAGCTGAGCATGATCAGATGCGTGGTGGACAGGGAAAACCGTTTTTTCGATTTCATATATCGTCCTCTTTGATTCGGTTTATGTAATACACGTTTATTTTACCATGAAACAAACAACTTGTCAATATAAAACAACGGTCAACGCCAAAGCGTTGACCGTTGTTTGCCATGTGTAAGAATTTTATATCAATCCAAGAGATTGGTAGATCGCGACGATCACGAAGGACAAGATCAGCGAGAGCACCGCGCTTGACACGATAGAGCCAATGCCGATCAGGATCTTGTGCTTGATGATGGGGCGGGAGAGCAGCAGGTACAGCGTTGCCACGCCCCAGCCGCCTGCAAAAGCACCGCCGATCGCGCCGCCGATCATGATAAACCAAATCACGGCCGGAATGACCGAAAGCACGATGTCGTACCATTTGGCAGGGGGAGATAGCTGAATGGGCTGCGTGCCGATCATGATGCCAAAGCCCTTGAAGTTATTACCGAAAACCTGTACCGAAACAGGTGCTTCGCTGTCGGGCAATTGCAGCTCAAAGCCGGTCTTGCTCACCTTTTTGAGCTCTTTGCCTCCAATGGCCAGCTTGAATTTGCCGGTCCAGAAGCCCCAGTCAAGTTGAATTTCACCGTAGGTGGGATGATTTGTTACGTATTTCATAGTAGTCTCCTTATTTATTGTTGTCTGTTCTTGTAAAGTGCAGGATGCAGCTGTCGGGGAAGTAATCGTTGGGGTCGTAGCTGACGTGAATTTCAAATTCTTTTCTGCCAAACTCACAATCTCCGCTAAAAAGAGTGTCGTAGTCTATGGTGTGCTCATCGACTTTTCTGAATGAATCTGCGTCATATACGATCACGTTGGTAGTTCCCACAGCCCACGAAAAATCAAAGGCAATCTCTCCGTCCTCGGTTTTGAAAACGCCGTTTTTGACAAGACCGTCCTCACCGACCTCAAAAGACAGATCGTATTGCTCGCACACCCATTTGGTGCCGGGCTGATCGATAGGGCGACGCCCCTGGTACCAATCGGGGTCACAGGCGCAAAACATGGAGATGCACAATAGCATCGCGACGGAAATGATTAAAATTCGCATGAATCTGTTGGTGTGCATAGTCGGCCTCCTTTTCAAAAAATCTGGGTCAGACGAGACGTGCAATCACGAAGGTCAAAAAAAGATACACAAGTGAGATACCAAAGCCGCACAGAATGCTGAGCCATTTGCGTTCGGTTTGCAAGAATCTCTCGGATTTGAAAACGAAATTCTGAAATCCGATTGCAGAAAATATGAGGACAAGCATGTTGACGATGATGTTGACGGCTATCCATGGCGGAAGATCGGAAATAGCATTCCCGTCCTCGGAAAGAAAGGCAAGCAATCCAATACCGTAATGTATCAGTGCGTACTTGATAAATACTGTGATAAACTCCATAGATCCCTCCCGCGCAGCACGTTCTGTTTATTTTGCCGCACTGCTTGATTTGTTGATCTTGCTGCAGACGAAATCGTACAGCTCGCCGATGCCGTTTGGATCGTACAGCACGTAGAATTGGTTTTGCTTGGTGAGCAGATAGAACGAATTGTCATCCATTTTTTCTGCCTTTGCGAAAAATTCGTAGGAATGGCATGCGCCCCCGGTGGTATATTTGCTTGTTTGCTTGGCTCTCAAGCAATCCTGATCAAACTGAAATTCGATCACGGTGTCCGGATTGCCCGCCATCTCCTTACTGACTGCTTTGGAAAGGCCGGATTTTCTGTTTTGTATCGCAATGAGGAAAAAAAGCAAAGCGAAAGCAAAGAAAAACATTCCTACCGGCATCGTGTGTGCATGCTCGAATACCAGATCACAAATGATGCCGTAAAGGCTGAAACACCCTGTGAAAATAAACATGAACCAAGCCATTCTTCTGCTTTTCTTGGTGTAATTTCTTTTCATTTTCAGAATCAAATCGTGCGTATATACGGTCGTGTTGGTCATGTGGAACTCCTTTCCCAATGTTTTCTCATCTATAGCCGAAGAGAGCCGAACTCACACGGTTTTGAGCGGCAAATATCTGCACCTGCGGCAGAGAAAATGCTTGCAATATCTTATATTGCTTCGCATTTTCTCTTTGCATCTGCGAAATATTTGCTCGCGCAAAACTGCGCAGCACCCTCCGGCGTTGAATTTTTTGATGGATTTTGTCAAAGCGAGTCGAAGCAAGATACGCATCTTGCGAGACGAGATTTGGCATAAGACGCAAAAAATTCTCGCCGCAGGGCGTATGAGTTCGGCTCTCTTCGGCTATACAGTCGCAGAATCTTGCAAAAAGTTTATGTTTTTTCAAAAAATGTTGTAAACAAAATGTGAACTCGGGATTGTATGCAAAAAGCGACCTGTCACATGGCAGGTCGCTTTACATGTCAGTTCTGCTCTCTGAAGACGATGGTGCCGTTCTCGGCATTCATTTCCTCCACGATGGCAGCAGAATACAGGTCATAGCCAAGGTTGCGAATGACGCGGCCACCGTGCTGGAAGCCCTTTTCAATCGCAATCCCGATACCTTCCACGCTGGCGCAAGCCGACTCGGTGATCGAGATCAGACCCTGCAGCGCGCAGCCGTTGGCAAGGAAGTCGTCAATGATCAGCACGCGGTCGCCCGGGCGCAAGAACTTCTTGGATACGATGACGTTATTCTTGTTTTTGTGGGTAAAGCTCTCCACCTCGGCAACGTACATGTCGCCGTCAATATTGATGCTCTTGGATTTCTTGGCAAACACCACGGGCACGCCGAAATATCTTGCCGCAGAGCAGGCAATGGCAATGCCGGAGGCTTCAATGGTCAGGATCTTGGTGATTCCTTTATCCTTGAAACGCTCGTAAAAGGCTTGTCCGAGCTGATCGAGCAGAGCAACGTCCATCTGGTGATTGAGAAAGCTGTCAACCTTGAGCACGTTGCCTTCCTTGACGATGCCGTCCTTTGTAATGCGTTCTTCCAAAAAATTCATGATGTGCCTCCGAGTGTGGTTGTAATACACCCATTATAGTACAAAATTCGCACTTTGTCAACAGCAACAGGAAGTTTGTGCTGTGAGTGTTCAATTGATCATCGCACCTGCAATGGTTTTCATGCAAGCCTTACGGCGCGCCGGCAGTCCAGGATGCGGGATCGACCGTCCATTCCTTGTTGCCGGAATTGCCGCCGCCATCCAGATATGCAACGATTGCCTTACCCACGTATACACCGTCCGCATTCCAATCGCTTGCAGCAGAGGAGCGTCTGATCACGCAGAAATACGTCAAAGCATGCTGCCCCTCATACTGAGATACCGCATCTTTGGCTTGATACATGTACAGATACATCGTATTGGGATCCTGTCGATCCGGCGTGAACACAAAGTGCATATTTTCGGAAAGGTCTTGGTTTGCTGCCGTGGTAACGTTTGCCATGTTACCGCCTTGGATCGAGGGCGTGAGGCAATGCAGCAGGTAAGGAGGATCATTTTTTACCTTTTGTACTGCATTGAAAATGACTTCCTTTTTGTCATTGGGGTCATTGAGGCAACGGTCACTTTCTGAGAGCAGCATTCCCAAAAGTCCGTAGAAATTATTCTCGGGGTCCGGCTCATAAGGATCGGAGCCGCCGGGCTGGGTCTCCTCGGGTTGAGTATCCTCGGGCTGAGTATCCTCAGGCTGCGTATCCTCGGGCTGAGTATCCTCAGGCTGCGTATCCTCAGGTTGAGTCTCTTCAGGCTGTGTATCCTCGGGTTGATCGGGATTGCCCGGCAAGACCTCGGAGCCTGTTTTCTCAATGAACTTAAAGAAGGTCAGCAAATGATCTGTCGACACGCTGCTATCCGCCTGGATGGTGACGCGGAAGGTATGCTCCGCGCCCGGCGCGACCTCCTGCAAATAACGCAGGTTCTCCAGCGTATATGAGATGCCCTCACCGCCGTAAATGCCGTCAAAGCCGGTTTCCCGGCCTTCCACTATGCGTTCGAAAACGTATGTCTTGCTGCTTTGATTTTTTACCGTGATTTGAAAGGTGGGCTGCGATGCGCCGTGCACGCTTGCGGACATAATCGTGGAATAGTACTTATTCACGGTTACTGTCCCAAGCGCGGCGGGTGTAATATCGGTAATGTAGATGTCGTATTGTTGGCCTTCCACACTTGCAGAGCCGCTGATACTCAGCGAATCTGAAAGCTGGGCATAACCGATAGCTAAAAATGAAAATGTCAGTACCAAGCACAATACAAGAATCCATTTTTTCATAGCGGTTTTCCCCCTCTGAAAAATCGTGTATGTGCAGTCAATTATCTGTACCGGCAACTGACTGATTGCTATAATATTTTCATTGTATCACATATATCGATCGGTCGTCAACTCTGATAGCAAATGTTTTATAAAAATGTATCCGGCTGCGTTATCCCGGCAGCATGTCTGTCACCGGCATGACGCAAAAGCCGTCCGCACGTCCATAAATGCTTTATTTGTAATTTTGCTTGATGTACTCGCGCAAAGCATTGCAGCGTCTGACACCGTAAAAGCCAAACACGGTGTTTTTGATGACCAGATTGCAATAATCGCGCTTGATATCCTGCTTGGATTGCTTAGCCGAACGGGAATCAAACCGAATTGCCCGACGACGATGCATTTTCGCATCTTTAGGCGTGCTTTTGCTTGCAAGATTTGTATCTTGCTGCGCAAAATCACACCAAAATCTATCAAAAATGCATTCGCCGGCGGGTGCGCGCAGTTTTGACGCAGCAGATTTTTTCGATCCCGAAAGCTTTTCCCGCAGGGCATATAGGCAATATGTCCAAGGGAAAAGATGAAAGGATCGGACAAATCTGCCCGTCAAAACCAATTTGGTTCGACTCCCGTTCGGCTAATGATGATGTCGGATGCGGGAATCTCCCATACCGAATAGGTCTGACCGTTTGCGTTGTTGGTCAACGTCAGCACGTCGTTTTCAAAGTGCAGGTTCCAATCGGATTTGCCCTTGCCGCTCAGATAACCGACAAGGCATACCACGATCACGATGGATTCGAAAAACACGAAGGTCTGCCATGCGATCAAAAAGCCAAGACAGGCAAGCAGGGATAAAAAGATGCCGACAAAGAGCAGGGGCTTGAAGAATTGGAATTGTGCATATCTGACGTCGGTATCAGTGGTAAAAGAGTTGTGATTCATCGGATGCACCTCGCTTTTATTTGTTTCTACACTTATTTAGTCGCATTTTTTGGCAAAAAGTTTACGTATTTTTGAAAAAAGTTGAAAAAATTATCCCAACAGCATGTCTGTTATCAGCATGACGCAAAATCCAACCAGCAAAGCGTAGGTCGCGCCACGCTGATGCCCGTGCGCGTGGGTCTCGGGGATCATCTCGTCGCTGATGACATACAGCATGGTGCCGCCCGCAAAGGCGAGTGCGAAGGGAAGAATGGCGGATGCGATGCTGACCGCGAAGTAGCCAAGCAGTGTGCCGACCACCTCCACAAGACCGGTCATCATAGCCAGTGCAAAGGTTCTGCCCGGCTTGACGCCTGCAGCCAGCATAGGCCCGATGATGACCATGCCCTCGGGGATGTTCTGCAGCGCAATGCCGCCCGCAATGATCAGGGCCTGCGAGGTATCGCCCGCACCAAAGCCCACGCCCGCGGCAATGCCCTCGGGCAGATTGTGGATAGCGATGGCCGTGACGAACAAGAGCACGCGCGAAAGGTTGGCGTTTTTGTGGGATTCATCCTCCACGCCCGCCAGCTTGTGCAGATGCGGCACTAACTTGTCGATCAGATTCAGGCACAAAGCGCCCGCAAAGATGCCCGCCACCGTGACAAGCAGTCCCCATGCGCCCATGTCCTCCATGCCGTATTCGGCAGAGGGCAGGATGAGGCCAAGCACAGCCGCCGCCAGCATGACGCCCGCGGCAAAGGCCAGCACGATGTCCGAGAAGGTATGCGATATTTTTTTGAATACAAAGCCGATCACGGCGCCAATGACGGTTGCACCGCCAACGCCTAAGGCTGTAAGTAATACAAGCTCCATAAAAAACTCCGGATGTAAAGTGATATGGCTGAGCAAGCAGCGCAGGGGCCGAACGTAGAGCCGGCCCCTTTTTTAGTTTATGTTATGCTTTTTCGAAGAGTTCCTTGCCAACCCCGCACATAGGGCAGTCAAAGTCCTCGGGCAGATCCTCGAACTTGGTGCCGGGGGCGATCCCGCGCTCGGGAATGCCGACCTGCTCGTCATACTCAAAGCCGCATGCGCCGCAAACGTATTTTGCCATAAAAATTCTCCTTGCTTGTGAATCAGAGCACCAAAGAAGGTGCGGAATATACTCTTGCCGCCAGCTCCTGGTTGAGCAGGTACAGGCTTCTGGGATCAGAGCCGAACAGCTCCATCTTGGTGATCATATCGTTGGCGTTGGTCTCCTCCTCGCCCTGCTCCTTGACAAACCAGTCAAGGAACTGCATGGTGCGGAAATCGCGCACGTCGTAAGCCGCTGCGTAGATGTCGTTGATCAGCGAGGTTACGTATTCCTCGTGCTCAAGTCCTGCCTTGAGCACGTCCATGTGGCACTCAAATACCTTGTCGGGCTTGGCAATGGCGTCCAGCGTGACCGGCATGTTTTCATTCTGCAGGTAGGTGTAGAACAGCATGGCGTGGTCTCTCTCCTCCTGCGCCTGGATCATATACCAGTTGGCAAAGCCGTCAAGGCCTGCAGCCTTGAAGTAGTTGGAAAAGTCCAGGTAGAGATATGCGGAGTAGAACTCCTTGTTGATCTGCTGATTGAGCAGCTCGTGAACCTTAGCGTTTACCATAGTAGCCTCCTATTAAAACTCGGATTTCCAAAGGCCGTGCAGATTGCAGTAAGCGTAAACTGCCACGGGCTTTTCGTCAGAGAGAGCAAAGGTGACAACGGGAGCGTCGCCTGCAGAGAGGCACTTGCGCTGGCCGCCCTTATTTGTCTGCAGATAGACCCACTCAATGCTGTGCTCGGGTACCATGGGGTGCGCCACAGAGCCTACGCTGACGGTGACCTTGTCGCCCTCAACGGTTGCAACGGGGATGTGCTTTTCGCGGCTGGCTTCCACAACGCCTGCCTCAATCTTGGTCATATTCTGACCGCAGCACTTCATGGGAACGCCGGATTCATGGATGGCACCTACCAGGTTGCCGCACTTTTCGCAAATATAAAACTTGGTTTCACACATAATCATAATCTCCTTTTGATGTTTTTTGATATTTTTTATTATTATTTAATCTCAACGAAATCCGAGGCGCCGTGCTTGCAAAGCGGGCAAACGAAATCCTCGGGCAGCTCGCCCTCGTGGACGTAGCCGCAGATGGTGCACACGTAGCCCTTGACGCCCTCGGTCTGAGGCTTGGGCTTGACGTGCTGGTGATAATAGGTGTAGGTCATGGTCTCGCGATCCGAAATGACGCGCGCCTCGGTGATCGAGCAGATGAACATGCCGTGCGTGCCAAGGTCAACGTACTGCTCTACGGCCAGCGACATGAAGGAATTAATGTGTCTGGGCAGGAACGCAAGACCGTTGTCCGAGCGCAGGGGCGTGCAGTCCGCGAACTTATCCACGTTTCTGCCGCTCTGGAAGCCGAACCTTTCAAAAACGGAGAAGGGAGCGTCTGTTGACAGGCAATTGATGTTCATCTTGCCGGTCTGCTTGATGACGTGATGCGAGTAGTTTTCCTTGTTGATGGTGACTGCCAGACGGTTGGGGGTGTTGGTGACCTGGGTGACCGTGTTGACGATCAAGCCGTTGTCCTTCTTGCCGTCGTTGCAGGTGATGACGTAAAGACCGTAGCCGATGTTGAACAGGGCGCTCAGATCGTTCTTGTTGGCGGTCTCGTCGCGCTGTGCCAGGTATTCGCGGCAAAGCTCTTCTGCCATCTTGTTCAGCTGCTCGCCGTTCTCACCGCCAAGTGCGGACATGATCTTGACCGCGGTGTCGGTGTAGGTGATATTCTTGCAGTCCTCCAGCATGCGCTTCATGACCTTGACTGCCTGGGGTGCCCAGCTGCCGTTTTCGATCATGGCAACCGTGCGATTCTGGAAATTGCGCTCGGTCAGATGGTCGATGAATTCACGCATAAAGGGGAAGATGTCTGCGTTGTAGGTGGTGGTCGCCAGCACCAGCTTGCTGTAGCGGAAGGCGTCGGCGGTCGCTACGGAAACATCGGTCCTTGCAAGGTCGTGCACCACCACGGCAGGCGCGCCGTTTTCCTTGAGCTTTTCAGCCAGCTGCATGACTGCCTTTTTGGTGTTGCCGTAAACCGAGGTGTAGGCGATCACAATGCCGTCGGACTCGGGCTGGTAGCTCGACCAGGTGTTATAGAGGTTCAGGTAATAGCCGAGATTTTCGGTAAGAACCGGGCCGTGCAAGGGACAGATGATCTCAATGTCAAGCCCTGCAGCCTTGCTAAGCAGCGCCTGTACCTGCGCGCCGTATTTACCAACGATGCCGATATAGTAGCGTCTTGCCTCGTCCGCCCAGGGCTCCTTTGCATCGGTCGTGCCGAATTTGCCAAAGCCGTCGGCAGAGAACAGCACCTTGTCGGTGGAGTCGTAGGTCACAATGACCTCGGGCCAGTGCACCATGGGGGCAGATACGAAATGCAGCTTGTGATATCCCAGCTCCAGCACGTCGCCCTCGTCCACGACGATGCGGCGGTCTGCAAAATCCGTGCCAAAGAAGTTCTGCATCATGCGGAATGCCTTGGCGGAGGATACGATCTTTGCCTCGGGATAGGTCTTTGCAAACTGCATGATGTTGGCCGAATGGTCGGGCTCCATGTGCTGCACGATCAGGAAATCGGGCTTACGGGACCCAAGCGTGTCGCGGATGTTATCCAGCCACTCGTGGGTAAAGCCTGCGTCCACCGTGTCCATGATGGCGATCATGCTGTCGATGATAGCGTAGGAATTATATGCCATGCCGTTCGGAACGCGGTACTGACCCTCAAACAGGTCGATCCCCCGGTCGTTGACGCCGATATATCTGATGTCGTTGGTGATTTCCATTGCTTTTTAGCCTCCGTTTTGTACTATGTATATTGTATCATATGAGAAGTTTTAAGTCAAGATTTTTCCGGTAAAAATCAGTCAAGGATCCTGCCGTCGGTCGAAATGGTGACTACCTGCCAGGGAATGAATTTCCCGCTTGCCTGCAGTGCGCGCTTGACCGCGTTTTCAATGCCGCCGCAGCAGGGAACCTCCATGCGCACTACCTTGACGCTTTTGATCTCATTGCGTGCGATGATGGCGGTCAGCTTTTCCGCATAGTCTCCCTCGTCCAGCTTGGGGCAGCCGATCAGCGTGATGTGATTGCGCATGAAATCCGCGTGGAAGCTTGCGTAAGCGTAAGCGGTGCAGTCGGCAGCGATCAGCAGGTTGGCACCGTCAAAATAGGGGGCGTTGACCGGGACGAGCTTGATCTGGCAGGGCCATTGCGCCAGCTGGCTTGTCGTGGGAACGCGCTGCATTTGCATGTTCGGCTCGCGCTTGATGGACTTAGCCGCTGTGCCCGGGCAGGCACACGCAGCCCTTGCCGCCTTTTTTTGCTTGGCGGCAAGCACGGCACTTTCGTCGTAGGCGGCAGCCTCGCGCTCTTCAAAGGTAATCGCACCCGTGGGGCAGGCGGGCAGGCAATCACCCAGCCCGTCGCAATAGTCCTCACGGACAAGCTCTGCCTTGCCGTCGGTCATTTCGATCGCACCCTCGTGGCATGCGTCCGCACATGCGCCGCAGCCGTTGCATTTTTCTTTGTCAATGTGGATGATTCGTCTTTTCATGCTGACTCCTTTCAAAAGCACTTGCCGCTTTTGCAATCCTGTGCGCTGTCGCCGCGGAAGCAAAGCTCGTTGGGGCATTGGCCGTTTTCTATCATTTGCTTGATGTTTTGCGTGGTAGTCTCTGCGATATTGGAAAGAGCCTCTTCGGTCAGAAATGCCTGGTGCGAGGTCACGATGACGTTGGGCATCGAGATCAGTCTCGCCAGCACGTCGTCCTCAAGGATATGACCCGAGAAGTCCTCGAAGAACAGATCGGATTCCTCCTCGTAAACGTCTAAGCAGGCAGCGCCCACCTTGCGGGATTTGATGCCAGAGAGCAACGCCTCGGCATCTACCAGTGCGCCGCGCGAGGTATTGAGAATGACCACGCCCTTCTTGCATTTTTCAAGCGATTGCTCGTTGATCACGTGGTAGGTCTCCTCGGTTAAGGGGCAGTGCAGCGAGATGACGTCGCTGTTTGCGAATAATTCGTCAAGCTCCACGTAGCGGATATTCTCACCGTCTGCAAGACCCTGTGCGGGGAATTTGTCGTATGCCAGTACCTTCATGCCAAAGCCGCGGCAGATGTCAATGAATACGCGGCCGATCTTACCTGTGCCGATCACACCCACCGTCTTGCCGTGCAGGTCAAAGCCTGTCATGTTTGTAAGGCTGAAATTGAAATCGCGGGTGCGGATATAGGCTTTGTGAATGCGGCGGATCGAGGTCAGCAGCAATGCCATGGTGTGCTCGGCCACCGCGTAAGGGGAGTAGGCAGGCACGCGCAGCACGTGTACCTTGCCGTATGCGTGCTTGACATCCACGTTGTTAAAGCCCGCACAGCGCAGGGCTACGATCGAAACGCCCATCTCTGTCAGCTTGTCGATCACGGCTGCATTGACCGTATCGTTGACAAACACGCAAACGCCGTCGCAGTCGTGCGCGAGTTCCACCGTGTCCTCGGTCAGCTTGGTTTCAAAATATTTATATTGTACGCCGCTCTTTGCGCCAAAGGCGTCAAACGAGGGCTTGTCGTAAGGCTTTGCGTCAAAAAATGCGATTTTCATAAATTCACCTCTTGCTTTTCTGATATGATTATAGTATAATGGGGACGATATGTATGTTGAAATTTCAACAAAAGGAGAAAATTTTGAAAAAATATTTTGGAATTTTAAGAAAATGCTCGCTGTTTTCGGAGATTGAGGACCGGCACTTGATCGCCATGCTGTCCTGCCTGGGGGCAAAACGCGTCAGCTTTGATAAAAAGTATACCATTTTTGCACAAGGCAATTCTGCCAAGTATATAGGAATTCTGCTCTCGGGCTCGGCGCAGATCGTCAGACACGACTATTACGGCAACCGCAGCATCGTGTCGGGCGTGATGCCGGGCGAGCTGTTCGGGGAATCGTTTGCCTGCGCGGGTATGGAGGTGCTGCCTGTTTCGATTGTGGCCAACGAGCCCTGCGAGGTGCTGCTGATCGATAGCGGCCACGTGCTGCACACCTGCACCAACGGCTGCGAATTCCACAGACGCATGATCTATAATTTGATGCGCGACCTTGCCGCCAAGAATATTATGTTCCATCAGAAGCTGGATATCACAGCAAAACGCACGACGAGAGAAAAATTACTTGCGTATCTTGCGTATATGGAGCAGCAAACGGGCAAAAACGAGTTTGAGATCCCGTTTGATCGCCAGGAATTGGCGGATTATTTAGAGGTAGACCGCAGCGGACTTTCGGCCGAGATCGGAAAGCTCAGGCGCGAGGGCGTGCTGGATTGCAGGAAAAACCATTTTACATTGCTGTAATCAATTCGGACCACTCTTACAGAATGAAAGTTTTCGCCCGCCTTTTTCAAAAGGCGGCGCGGGTCGAGGGCGCGAAGCCCTCGTCGCCTCCGCAGAGGCGAAATTTTTCCTACGCTGTTTAATTTGCGAAGCAAATATGTTCTTCTTTGCGGCTCCTTGCTCAAAAAGAACGGAGAGAATTTCCTCACATAACATCCCAACGGATAAGGCTTGCGAACGCAGTTCGCCCCTACGGGTGAAATTCAAAAAGAACGGAGTCGGTTTACTCACGTAAACAATTTGACCCATATACACCGTAGGGGAGGAATATAGAGCATACAAAAAAGACCTGCCGCGGCAGGTCTTTTGCTTTATGATCAATTCTTATCTGTGGGAATAGGACCGTTTTCCTTTTCATATTCCTTAACGCATTGCTCTGCAAGATATTCCATTTGCGCATTGAAGGATCTTTTGTTTTGCTTTGCAATGTAGGTGATTTTGTCTAACAGATCAAAATCAAATCTGATGCCTGTTTGAATTTTATTGGTTGCCATAATAACACCCCGCAATCATAATAATATCATTATGATAACATTTTATACCTAAATGACTTGACAAACCAGTATCAAAGTGTTATCATGGCGTTATCAAAAGGAGGGCAAAATGAACGAAAAACAGATTTTTTGTCATAACATGTTGAAATTAAGAAAACACTTGGGCATGACGCAGAGAGCCTTCGCAAAAGCATTGCATATTGGTGTTCACAGCCTTTCGCAAATAGAGAAGGGGCGCATTCCCGATCGTTTGGGCGCAACAATTCTGATCAGAATTCATCATTGCTTTGGAATTATGCCTTCAGAAATGTTTTCCGAAGAAATACCATTGAACAAGGCTCACCTGCACAGGTGAGCCTTATGCCAATCAAAGTTTGCCAGCCAGATAAAGTGCCCCTTGGACGGGTGCTGCCTCGGAGATCGAAAGGGAATATTCCCGCGCATCACCTGCCAGCGCATCACGCAAAATCGGCAGAATGACATCGCTTTTTGCCGTCAGACCACCGCAAAGCACCGCGCGTACGTGGTCCTTTCCCATGCGTGCACCGATTGCGCGGATCAGATTTGCAATGGCTTGCATGTTGCGCACCAAAATTTCGGTCGCCACCGCGTCACCCTTTTCGTGCGCGTCAAAGATCAGATGCGCATAGCGCGCGATCTCGGTCTTACCGCCGCGGTAGAATTCCGAAAGCGCGTCGAGCACGCAAGGATGGCCGCACGCGTCCGCTACCATATCACGTAACAGCGTAGGCGCACCGCTGCCATCCTCGGCCTGCAAGGCTGCCAATATCGCACCTTGCCCCAGGGCAAAGCCGCTGCCCGCGTCACAAAGCAGATAGCCGTAGCCGCCCGCACGCAAAAGCTGCCCGCCGCACTGCGCGTATGCCACAGAGCCCGTGCCCATAATGACAGAGATGCCGTCCGCGTCGCCAAGACATGCCGCCAAGCAGGATCGAACGTCGCTTGCCGCATCGGCCTTGGCAAAGCCGAGGGAGCGCAGAAAATCGGCAATGCGTGATGCATGGTCGCCCGTGGCCGCCCCCGCAATGCCCGCAAAGACAGAGATATCCGCGCGGTCGTAGCCTTCGGTGACCTTGTCAATGCCCTCGCTAAGCAGCACGCAGGTCGCGTCAATGCCGATATCGTTGGGATTGGACGCCCCAAACAGGGCAGAGCAGAGCATCTCTCCTTTTGCATCGACTAAGACAAATTCGGTCTTGGTGCCGCCACCGTCAATGCCCAGATAATATTTGATATTTTGTGCCATGATCAGCTTTCCTTTTTGACTATGCGCGCAGGGTAGCGCGTAACGTCTGTACCGTTGTGGTTGTTGAGAATCGAGAATTCAAGCGTGGGGAGCACGTTGGGCGCGCTGACACGGTCGTCGGGGAACAGCGCGTTGTAGTGGTTGCCAAACGGCTTGCCGTCCTTGTAAACCACCTCGGGCTCGGACCAATGTACAAGGTCGTCCGAAGTCGCAATGGCCATGACGTAGTGTGGCCAATCCACGCCCTCGATCTCGCCCTTCCATGCCTTGATGATGGGCTTGCCCGTCATGAGATAGCAGCCGAGCGGCTCGCACCAAACCACGCGCGCGTGCCACATGTCGCGCACTACGGGGCTTTCCTTGCCCATGTTGCCCGCCTCGCAGAATGCGCCGTCGTAGAATTTGACAAAATCGCCCATGGTGCCGTCGCTTCTCTTGCGGCAGCGTGCCACGTAAGCGTCGCAGGATTTCCATGCGTCCAGCATGTCCTTGCCGTCAAGAGAGATGGCCATGTTGTTGTAAAAGAGATAGAGAAATTCGTCCTCGGGCGTGGTGAACAGCGTAAAATCGCCGCAGCCAAAGCGGATCAGATCACCCGTCTGCCCCAGAGCATTGCCCGCACCGGGGTTGTAACGCTCGGTAAAGGCCACCTCATGGCCCGTCAGCACCCAGCGGTCAAAGATCCAGGTTTGCCCCTCGTCGTCCGAGTGCATCAGACCCACGTGTCGGAAGTCGGTGTCGTGCTTGGGCGTCTGACAGGGGCCGTAGGCATCGTATGCCGTGCCGCGGCCTGCCCAGCCGGTCTCGTTGTGGAACCAGCAGAAAAAGCGGTGCGTGCCCGGGCAGATATAAAGCCCGAACGGCCAGATGCTGCCGCGCGCGGGAATGCCCTCGGGGTAGCGGATGCCACTGAAGGCATAATCGGCATGCCCGAGTGAAAAATTGAGCTCGATTGGCCAACGCTCCACCATGTCGTCAAGACACGTGCCCGAAAATACGCTGATGTGCCCACCGTGCGCGTGCCCGCTCATAGCCCAGAGCGTGCCGTCCGTATCGCGGCACATGGGCGTGGTGCCATCCTGATGAATGCCGTATTTTTTCATAAACGGGGTCTCGCGCCCCTCGCCAATGATCAGATTGTATTTGTCAAAGAACTTTTCGCTCATGCCTGCCTCCCGTAAGCCAGCTCCATCATGCGCGTCAGGGCGCGTGCCTCGTCCATGCCGCATCCGGGCAGTATGTTGCCGCTGACAAATTGCTCAATGGGCAAGGGGAGTGCCTCGGGCAGCTCGACCGGGGTCTGCTTGCCGCCCGTGGCTTGCGTGCACTTAATCACGCGATTGTTTTCCATGTAGACGTAGCCACGGTCGCCGTGCACCTCGAAAATGACGGGGGAGCAGCAGGAGACAAAACCGGTTTCGTTGACCGCGATCGCACCGCTCTCAAAGGTCATGACCGTGACTGCATTGTCCTCAACGCCATCGGTGTTTTTTGCCGCCGCACCGGGATTTTGGTTGCACAGCGTAAAGGCGGACTTTGCCGTGATAGGCTCACCTAAGATCCAATGCGCAAGGTACATGCCGTGCGCACCAAGGTCAATCATCGCCCCGCCGCCGCACTGCTCGCGGTTATAAAAGTGCGCAGGTAACCAGTCACCGCTGCTGCCCGAATGGCAGTTGCGGAAGCGAAGGTAGTTGATATTGCCAAGCTCACCGCTCATGGCAACGTCCTTGACAGCCATGCGTGCGGGTAGGTATTTCTGAAACAGGGAAATGGTAAAGGAGACATTGTTTTTCTCAACCGCCTCGGCCACGCGTGCGCAGTCCGCGTCGGTCAGCGCAAGCACCTTTTCGGTAAAGATGTGCTTGCCCGCGTTGGCAATCTTGATCATGTCGTCGGCATGGGTGTTGGTTGCCGAGCAAACGATCACGCCCTCGGCGTCGCTTGCGAGCAGCTCGTCGGCTGTGGCAAAGCGCGGAATGTCAAAATGCGCGGCAAAGGCCGACGCCAAAGCGTCGTCCGGCTCGTAAAAGCCGACCACCTCGCCGTATTTCTGCGCCGTTCTCGTGTAATCGGGTGCGTGTACGTGCCATACACCGAAAATTGCTGTTTTCATAATTCCACCGCCTGTCGTTTTTCTTTATTATATCATAGATTTTTTAGAAATGCAAGAAAAATGCACAATGAGGAATATGAAATGCACGTAGGGCGGGGGCTTGCTCCCGCAGAAAAGTGCAGAGTGAAGAGCGCAGAATGAATGCACAATGCACAATGAGAAATTAAATGAAAATAAGAAAAGCCGCCATCGGCGGCTTTTCTACCACAATTCTGCATTCTGAATTCTTCATTCTGCATTGCGCGCAGCGCGCGCTTACACCCCTCCCGTGGCCTCGACAAATGCGATACATGTGATCATCCATAACACAATGCACAAGATGGGGCAAAGGGCAGTCTTTGCGGATTGCCAAACGATCTTGCTTGCTTTTCGTTCCTTTTTGTCAACGATGTGAGTGACTAGCAGGCCTGCGTTGAGCCCCAGTCCAATGGGCATGAAGGGGGCAAACGTGACAAAACCAAATCCGTAAAGGGCGATCCCTGCAAGAGACCTTGCAAGCTCAAAATTGATGGAGAAATATGTCGTATACAGCACGCAGATGGCAATCTCGGCAAGGCAGAGCAGCAAATACAGGCCATGCACGACCCATGAGAGGATCGAAAGCGTTTTCTTGGTGTTTTTCATGATGGCCTCCTTTTGAAAATTGTCGGATATTTTCAACGATGGGTTATGATTGGCTGCGCCAAGTTATGATATGATTGCCTTTGTAGCTTCAAACTGCCCGAAGGGTACGCGAAGCGTATCATAACTCATAACTTGCCCGCAGGGCAATCATAGCTGCGGATGAATGCGGAGCATTCATCCGCAATCCCACGTGTACATCACGTCCGAAAAGTCGCGGGCACGCAGCTTTTCTGCGGGAATGAAGAACTGACAGCCGCCCTCGTCGCCGAACATGATCAGCTCTTGCTCGTGCCCGTGCCCGTCGGGGGCAGTGTGGCTGACGATCTGCAAGAGCAGCGTGTCGTATTTTTGGAGCTCGGGCTTGTAGCGCGGGTCAAATTGCTCAAAGCAGGGGTAACCGCCGATGCGGTGGCCTGCGTAGGTGTTTTGCTCGTACAGGTAGTCGGATTCCTCGTCGGAAAGCTCGCCGAAGTCCTGGTCGATGCCAACCTTGCGCAAGGCAGCGTTGACGCTTTTCTCAAAGCCATTGTCACTTGCGCGGATCGAGCCCATGGCAGGCGTCAGACGCACGGGCAGGACGTGGCGGATGGGGAAGTACTCGCCAAGCGCGGGATCATCCGCAAGGCGACTGTCAAAGGCACTTTCATCCTCGTCGTACAAAACGCGGAAATCGGATTGCACGTTCGGGTGGTCAAAGTCGGCGCCGTATACGTCGTTGTCGGCCACGTAAAAGCGCAGCACGCCGCGCGCAGGGAAATCGGGCACACCGCGTACCTCGGAGCACCAGATGGCCGCCAGCAGCTTCATGGGCGCGCCCGTGCTGTCAAGCGGCACGTCCTTGTCCACGGGTGCGCCGCCAAGGCGCGAGCGGTTGCCGTCCTCGGGGGCGGGCAGACGAATCTCTACCATAGGCAGAGCCGTGTCGCGCTTCAAATGCCCGTTGGCGCGCTCGATCTCCTCGCGCACGCCGCTTGCGGTCGTAAAGGCTACGGTTCCTGCTTCCAGCCCCTGCAATACGGAGCGCAGCTTGTCGGCTTGCTCGCCGTGCAAAACGGCACTGTCAAAGTATTTTTTGCTGTTTTGCTTGTCGCCCATGGCAAAGTATGCCACGCAAAGCGCAGCCTCCGCCTGGTACATGTCCGCCTTGATCGAAACAGCATGCAGCGCGGGCGCGATCACCTTTTGCCAGTTGGAGGCGGACAGGTGTGCAATGGCTAAGTTATTCCATGCGTATGGATTCTGCTCATCATACTTGATGCCGTTTTCATAGCATGCAATGGCCTTGTCAAAGTTGCCTTGCTTTTTGTAAAGCAGACCGAGGTTGGACCATGCCGTGGAGTGCGCGGGAGAGAACTTAACCAGCTCTTCGTAGGTGGCAATGGCGTCGTCGATGCAGCCGGCATCGGTGTAGGTCAGGGCCAGAAACAGCAGCACGGCATTGTAGTCGTCGCTTGTGCGGCATTCGCGGCGCAGAGCGATCAGTCTTGTCACAGCACCGTTGAATTTGTTGCGGTTGTAGCGCTCAATGGCGGTCAGCAGCGCTTTTCTTTGCCGCTTCTGATCGGGCGCGGAGAAGGCCGAGCCAATCTCTTTTGCAAAAGTCTTTTCGATCCGACGCAGCGAAGGGCCGCCCACGTTGCCGATCAGTCTGACAAACGTCAGCCCAAGACCGACCATCAAAATGCCGAATTTGACGGCGTCTGCCTTGTCCACGACCCATGCGTTGTGCGCGGTTTCTGCGATAAACAGACCGATTGCGGCGACAGCCAATACGATCAGCAGCCCGTAAGCGATAAACATTGGGATTTTAGAGGATTTTTTCATTTGGGAAACTCCTTGGAATATATTCACCTATATAGACGAATTTTTTGCGCATAAAGTCCGACTTTTTTGAGAAATGATGAAAATTTTTGCGCAGATCCATTATAGCAAAATTTCGGGTAAAAAGAGATGAAGAATTATTAAATCTTTGTGATGATTTGTTGTGGGGCGGAGGGCGTGCGTAACGTGTTGTGTCATCCTGAGCGGAGCAAACAATTGCGTATTGTTTGCGAAGTCGAACCCGACCAAAGGAGGGCGCGGAGCGCAGAGCGCGAAGCGGGATCTCGAATGGGTTTTCTCAACGTTAATTCAAAAGTAAACAGGTTGCAAAAACCGCTCGGAGATCCTCAAACCGCTTTGCGGTTAGACTTTCAAAAATCAGCAAATTGTTGCAGATTTTTGAAAGTTCGACTACGAAAACATCCACCTGGGATGTTTTCTTCGCTCAGGATGACACACTGGGTGACGGACACGTGGCTCTTTCGCCCGGGATGATACGCAAGGGATGCTTCCCCTCGTTCCCATATAAAAAGGAGCTTTCGCCCCTTTTTTGAATATTGATATTACTTGTTCTCGTTCTTTTCGTTGAAATCCTCGCAAAGCAAATTCATTGCGGTGCACAGCTTGTGGAAGTATACGAAGGGACCGACCAAAACAAAAGAGCCGAGTAAATACCAGCCCCAGAAGTCGCCCATGCCGAACGAGTAATCAATGCTGCGTTCCGCCAAGGCTTCTTCAACACGCTGGGTGATGTGATAAAACCAGACCCAGACGACAATGTTGAGAGTGAATATAGAGAGGAGCCAAGCGAACAGATAGTTAAAGGTCTTGCTGCCGTCGCGCTTGGGGGCAACCTTGTCAATGTCGAAGGAAAAGGGGATAAAGAACAGAATGTTGTAAATGCCGAGCGTCAGAATATTCAGAATCATCAGCTTCCACATGCTTCTGTTTGTCTTCAGCACAGGCTCCTTGTGTGCTTTTTCTTTGGCGGCTGCTTCGTAGTCAAGATCGTAGGGATAAGCCATAAGTAAATCTCCTTTCGAGTTTTTTACATTATAACACGGAAATACTGTCCTGTCAATATATTGCAAGTAAGCCCTGCGTAATACTTGCCGTTTTTGAAAAAGGCACAAATTGATTTGAGCGTCGAAACAAGGGATTTTACTCACACCAGCGGGTGATCTTTTCCACCATCCACTCGCCCTTCTCGCGGCTCGAGCACCAGCAGCTGATGTAAAAGCCGGTGGGGTCAAGCGTTTTGATCATGTGCTCCGCGCCTGCCATATCGCCCTCATTGATACCGCCCAGCAGCACAAGGTTCTTTTTCTTGTCCTGGATCTTGCGGTAAATGGGATACCAACGCGCATCCCAAAGGGGCTCGCAGCCCGTGCCCGGCGTCCATTGAATACCGGTAAGCCCGGGGATGTCCAATATCATATCCAGATGATTGAGCTCGCCCACACCGTCCAAATGGTAGATCGAGCGATCCATATGCGCCACCTGATCCGCAAGGTCGGGCAACACGAATTCTTCAAACTGTAGAGGCGAGATCATGTAGCAAAAATCGCACTGCAAGGGATACCACGGCTTTGCCGAGGGAATGCTCATCCAGCTGTTGTAGGGCAGATCCGCATGTCTGAGCGTTTCTGCCTGCTGATCAAACACCTCAAACCATACTTGCTTGACGCGCGCGGAAAACTCTTTGAGCTCGTCGGGGTAGTCGTACAGGTCGTAAAGCAGATTTTGCGTGCCGCGCAGGGATGCCACGATATCCAGAATACCACCGATATCGGTCATGGAAAAGGCCGCGTCGGGGTCGCGCGCAAACAGCTCCTGCTCGCGCAAAAGGCTCTGCCAAAGGTCGCTCTGCGGGTCAAATATCACCTCGGGCGGGTTTTCCCAATCCGTGATGACCTGCTTGACGTCCAGCCACACCGTGCGGGGATTGAGCTTGTAGCCGCCGCCAATGCAGGAGGACAGCATGCCCGGGCCGTAGTTGGCAAAATGGCAGGGCACACCCTCGGCCAAAAACTCGGTGTGATCGGTCCGGTGCTTATATGCATTGTACTTATACTCCACGTCCAGCCATTGCTGCTCCAGCGACTCGGGCGCAGCCTCGGGCTCGTAGCCCTGTCTGATAAAGGACATGTTCAGAATGGGGCGCGCCGTGTTTTTGCGCTCCCAGAATTTTTCGTATTGTGCCAGTGCGCTCTCAAACGTTTTCTTGTACATAAGCACCTCTTAATTTTCTGTTTTTTCTCTCTGATCCAAAAGCAGCTGTGCGCCGCCAAAGCATTCCACGTTCTCCGTTGTCAGATTCCGGATGCTGCCAGCCAGGGCGATGGCGTAATCTCCGCCGCCGCGCACGTTTCGCACCGCAATATTGTAGGTTTCGTCGGGCGTTGCGTGTCTGCTGCCGTACAGGCGCACGTCACCGATGCGCACCGCATAGAGCCCGCGATCCATGTGCGGGCAGTCGGCAGACATGTCATAAACACCGTCGATTTCAATATCGTGCAGCTTGATGCCGCCTTGATTGAGCAGCCTGACGTTGGTGCAAAAGGCGGCGGTGCGCACGTCGCGAATGCGCACGCGGCAGATGTCCCGGGGCAGCCCGTCTACTGCAAAGGCCTGCTCCAGCGCACCGTGCAAGCCGGTCAGCGCGATCGAATCGTCCTCGGTAAAGCCTGTGATATGCTCGATTACAATATCGTGGCAGCCCTGTCGCAGGTCGATCCCATCTGCGTTTTTGACCAGTACCTCGGCATATCTGTCGCGTCGCAGCCCGTGATGGGAATTGCCGCATGCGTCTATCCATACGTCGTTGGCGCAAAAATCGATATTGCCGATGTATCCGTGCGCGCAGTAGAGGAAATTGAGAGCCCACCAGCGTTGATTGCGGCAGGAGAGATTCTCAATTCTGAAGCCGTCCACGTTAGTAAACAGCAAAAGATTGTTTTTCCAGATGGGCGGCATACCGTCCCGCATTTGCGTGGATTCCGAAAGACCGTTGTATTCGCCGCCGTCCAGAATGGCGCGTCCTTTGCCGATCACGGCAATATTGTGATCCGTGCCGTTGGGTGTCCGACCGAGCTTGGTGCCGTGATGCTCGTTGACAAACATATTGGAAAAGCAGCCGTCCGCCATGCGCAGGTGGCAGTCCTGCAAAATCAGGGTGAAATCCGAGGGCAGACGAATGGCCGTGTCGATCTCCCACGCACCGCTGACGGTTGCCGTGCGGCTGCCGTTTTCTGTCGCGGCCCGTATCAGGGATGTGATATGCTCGCTGCCATGCTTTTGAAAGAGTTGTTTCACGTACGTCTCCTGTTATGTAAATTAGACTGTTTCCGTTTTCTTTGCCTCGTCCAAGGCTGCAAGGGCAAGCGCGAAGCAGACGGTGATTCCGGGAGAAAAGCCGCCCGGGAATTGTGTGACGAATGCCACAAGGCTTAAAAGTGCACCGATCGCACCCACGATCATCAAGAAATATGCGCCGATTTTGAGAGCGGACGCGGGCGCATGCGGACGGACGATCTTGCACAGCAGGCGAACAAAGCCGTAGATAATCAAGGGCAGCACCAAGGACAGCACAAGCATCAGGATCTTGTCCTTCCCACTACTCAAAATCAGATATAGTACCAAGGGGATCAGCGCAATGATTGCCCCGATGATCAAAATCAGATTTCTTTTTTCAAAAATCTTAGTCATATGAGTCTCCTTTGGTCAGAATTGCGCAAGATTTTCTTTTGCATACTTGGTCAGATAGGTTTCCAAGGGCTCCATTTCGTAATACGCATCGTCAAAATCGTCAAAGGGATATTTGTCGTATTGCGCGTCAAAATCCTCCCAATCCTCGGAGTCAAAGCTCGAAAGATCGCTTACGTTAATGCCGTTTTCTTCAACAAAAGTATCGTATAGCCTTTGATGCTCGTCTGCACCGATCAGCGCAAGATACTCGCTTATCAAGGGCGCAACCATGCGGCTGGAATTGACGAAAAACTGGCAAAGTCCACCATTGTTGACCTCGGTATCCAGCCAATTTACCGAGTAGAATACCTTTTGATAAGGGTTGAGTGCATTTACGCCCTCTGCCCAATCCTCAAAACCGTCCACAACGTGCTCGGTTCGGATCATAATGGCCCAGAAAAATTCCTCATCGGACAGCTCAGCCAATTGCTCTCCCGTCATTTGCAGATATTTGTCGTCGTTTTGAAAAATGCCCATGTTATAACCTCCATGCCGCCTTTGGCGGCTCAAATAGTGATGGAAACTTCACCGTGGAGCTTTGCTCCAAAAATGGGTTGGAACCCATTTTTAGGTGAAGTTTAAGCGTGAATGGTTGCGTATAAAGGAATATAACGTGAACTTTCACGCTAGGCTCCTTTGGTTAAAACTTTTCGCTTCTACGTCTTTCGGAGATAAAGTGACGCTCGCAACCATTTTCGGGGTACAGATATGCGGAAAAGGCCTGCGGACCGATCTTCATCAGACGATTCAGATCGTCCTTGTTCAAAAGAACGACCTGCAGGCATGCCACGGTTTTGAAAGCCCCTGTCCGGCAGTGCAAGACGTCCACATCGGGAACGACCTGCGGGAACTCGATAAATGCCGCGATCATCTCGTCCTCGGGATCCTCGTTTTCCCATTCAAAGCTGTGTGCGTAGGTAATGTGCGTGTTGTAGAATTTCGCGTAGGATGCGATCATGGTCAGCTTGGCGTGATACCAGGACATGACGCTCTTGTCGTGCAAGTCCTCGTCGGCATCCACAAACATCACGTATTCGTTTCGTCTGCCGATGGTATTGGGGATTTTGGGCATTTTGTAGTCGCTCGCCCCCATGGTGACCAGCTTCCAGAAAGGATATTTTTCTGTAGGCTCGTATAACAGAACGTCAATGTGGTATCCGTTGTCCACGATCGGGTGCAGCACATGCTCGTTTTTCTGCTCGAAATATCTGTCAAAGTGCGCGGTAAGCTTGTCCATTTCTTTCAGTTTCATATGTTTGTCACCTTTCGTAGATCATTGTATCTTATAAGACGCGATTTGTCACGAAAAAGTACACGGTTCGGAATTTATTTTTTACGAAAATTTCGAATTAACAGCCAAATCTCGATATTGCCGCATACGTCTTGCGCGTAACAGGGGACAGGCCCTTGTTACACCGCGATATTGTTTTTTGTCGTGTTCGGTTATGCCGCGGCGTAACAATGCTTCGTCCCCGGTTACACGCATCCCCGAACGCATCGATGTGTTTTTTCTTTTTGGGCGTAGGGCGGGGGCTCGCTCCCGCAGCCAACCAAGCGTGTAACTGCGGGGACGGGTCCATGTTACGTTGAGGCGACCAAAGGTCGCGCAATGTAACTTGGTTTCGTCCACCTGTTACGCGCGCGAATGGGAAGGGGAGAGTATTTGTCTCCCCGCCTTTACACCCGATCAGCGTACCGCTCGGCGGTGATGATGCCGTTTTGCACGTGCAGCTTGCAAACTCTTGCAGTCCTTGCTTCGGCATATTCCTCTCGCGCGTCGCTTGTATAATCGCGGCCGTGGTAAATGGCGTAATATTGCCCCTTGTATTTGATCACGCTGTGGTGTCCCGAGCCCTCTTCAAATTCGTTTTTGATCATGACGGGATCAAACGCGCCGTTTGCCGTGTGCTTGACAAAGTCCACGCGCGTCAAGTCCTGCTCGGTCGTGCGCGCAGCAGCGTAGCCGATGTGATAGGAGCTGTTTTCAAAGCAGCCGCCGCTGTACATCAGGTATTGCCAATCGCCCTCGCTAAACCAGAAAGCGCCCTCAATGGTGTACCAGTCCCTGCCGTCGCCAAAGCGATTCCTTTTGAAAATTTCCCGGTCCATGGTGGGCACGATGACCTCGCGGGGCGCATTTGCGGGCGTCATGGGATCAAGCAATCGATCCACATAGACGCGCGTACCGATACGCTCGCAGTTTACGTTGTCCTCGGCGTACCACAAAAACAGGCCGTCCGCGGTCTCTACCACGTGCGAATCGATCGAAAAACGCTTGTAAAAACATTTTTCGCCCGTAAAAGGCCCGAGCGGGGAATTGGCTGCCGCGGCGTGCATGTATTGGAATTCAGAGTCGGTCGAGCAGGAAACGTAGAGGTAATATTTGTCGCCATGCTTTATCACGGACGGCGCCCAGTAATCGCGACGACCTTCAAACGAGGCCACGATGCCCTCGTAGTGCCACGTGCCGAACAAGTCGTCCGCGCTGTAGGCCTCCACACCGCGGGGGGCGGTCACGTATAAGTAAAGCTTACCGCCGTCCTCGAAAATAAAAGGATCGGGCTGGTGCTTGCCAGTCACGTCAAATTTGAGTTTCATGGAAAGACTCCTTTCATAGGGGCGCGCAAGTCAGCCACTCCACGTAGAGGAGGTGTAAGTGATATTGCGCTCTTTGCAAAAGCTCCAGAACTTCGGATCGCTGAATCCTCGGCCAAAGGCTGCCTCGATCATCTCTTCCAGCGAGCCTTGATACTGCTTTTGCAGCTCGGAAACGAATTTTTCGGAATTTTCCTTGTCCAGATAATAGGTCTTTTCAAAATCACCGCCGCCAAACTCGGATACGCCAAAGTCTTCATATCCAATGCTGATTTTGCCATCCTTTTGCTCGACCCAAAAGCCACTTGTTCCTTCGCGCATAAAAGCCTCCTTGAATATTCAAATAATATACCTTTATTGTACCATACGAAAGGGAATAAGTCAATGCGAAAGCACGATCCGCCAAGAGAAAAAGGACACCCGAGGGTGTCCTTTTTTGCTGAGATGTGTTGGCAAAAAAGATGACAATATATTTACACCGTTTTTCGATCAATCAAGATCATACATATCGGGATCGATCAGATTTAGCGGTGCGCCATACATTTCATGAAGCTGCAGCTGATCGTTGTTATATGCCTCAATATATGCTCTTTTCGATTCATAATGTCGCCATACACACCATGCACATTGCCCTTGCGTGGGATTAGAATGTGGAAGAAATGCAACCGTTATATCCAGGAATTTTCGCACGTTTCCATTGGGTGTAAAGCGGACACCAATGCTTCTTTCGCTCGTCTTTTCCATCAAAGTTCTTGGGGGCAGATTAGGAGAAGGCGCTGCAGGAATTTTGAAATCGGGGCAATTTGCCACAAGTGCAGGGGTGCCATCGCGAAGCTTTGTTTTTTCAAATGTAAGCGGTTGATTGATGTTTTCTCCGCGTGCATTTTTATAGAATAGCTCCGCGTTGTCAAACGTGATCTCATCGTTTTCCAGATATGAGCCTACAAATATCACATGAAGACCATGTGATTCCCCGCCCTCATTGAATACAGAACAATATGTCGATTCTCCGGGCTTACAAGGAAGCGCTGACGCCATGTACGTGCTTAAGCGAGGTGGCGTGGGCTTTTGATCTTGGGGGGCAGAGAAATACAGTGTGATGGCGGATGCTGGATCAAAAAGGCTCTGGTCTGGCAAAGAGATCTGCTCTTGCATACAGAGCAAAAAATCCTCGGCGCAAACATACTGCTGTTTGGATGCCAGCTTAAAGGCATCGAAGTCCTTTACGTGCGGTTTCCATGCGGCAAGCGTATTCCGACGGGGCGGCTTGATTTCATCCGACTTTCCGATGTTGATAAAAGCATCTGTTGCAGAGTCTGCGTTATAGAGATGCAAAAACATATAATCACTGTCAAAGCAGGCACAGGAAAGCACATCGGTGTGGCATTGTTCCGATAACTGCGGAGCTAAGGCGAGGAGATCCTCATGCCCCCACCCTTGGCAATATAGCGCGCCCCAAGTGCGCCCGGACAAATCGAGCATAACCGAAAAGTCAGCTTTATCCGCATCGCAGGGAAGGATATCTCGCGCAGAAAAATGCTCAATCAGCGTATGTGTGATCATATCGGTAGTGGTCTGCTGATTTTGTTTGATAAACAAATTTGCAAAGTAGTTTCCCATACTGTCTTTTCTCCTGTTCTGTCTGGCACGTGTTGATAAAAAAGATGCCACTCAAATCATTCAAAAAATTGTTTATAGATAGGCTCTGATTTCAACGCAATCATAGCTTCTTTTTCCGTTCCGAAAAATGAATAAGCGAAAGAGCTATTCTTGGACTCCCACCAACCCGGCTTTATGCCATCAATGTATCCGAAATGAGAAGTCCAATCAAGCTCATCAAAAACGCATATTTCTTCGTAAGTGTATTTGAAAAATCCCTTGTTGCTTTCAAAAACAACAAATCTTTTCGAGTTGTCCTTGCTGTATATCACCTTACAGATCTGTGTTGCGTCAGGGTAACTAAGATCTTTGTCATAGAGGGATTTGACAATTTCATCATATGGAGGCATTGGTGCGATTGTTGGTTCTTTCTTTTTAAACAATGATTTGATCCATTTCATATTCCCACCGCCTTTCCGAGTTTATTATAGCACACTTTGGGGCGAAATGCAATATTTTGAGCCAAACGCTTGTAGGGACAGGCGTTCCCGACGGTCCGCAGCGTCACGTTGTACCGGAATTTCGCGCGTTGCGCGAATATTCGCACGCTCTCCGCCTGGCGAATGTCTTGCTTCGCAAGCCGCTCTCCGGTAACACGCCGTCGCATAGTCGTCGTCTGTCGCCTCGATACACTCGGCTTGGACGACTCCTTGCTTGGGGCTTTCCTCGGTGAAAACAATAATCAATTGTTTTCACCTCGTCACTCCGAGCGGCGAATGCGAACCGGATCCGCTGCGCCCGTGGCGCGCGGAGCCCGAGTTCGATGAAGGAGTGGCGACTCCAGCAAAAAAGGACACCTTGAAGGTGTCCTTTTTTGCTGGAGGTGCCACCCGGAATCGAACCGGGGATAGAGGTGTTGCAGACCTTTGCCTTACCGCTTGGCCATGGCACCGTATTTCGTTGACTTGGACATTATAGCACAACAAAATGGCTTTGTCAAGCCTTTTTGCGCAAAATTATTTTTTATTTTTACCCCATTCGCAGTTTATGCGAAAAATGCTGCACCTGTGCATGCGTTTTGTTTTGCAGGGATTTCGCACTCTGGGTCCGAAATGCAGAAAAGCCGCTCGGACGAGCGGCTTTTCTGCCGTTATTCTGCATTCTGCATTTTGCATTGCAAACGCTGAGAGTTTGCTTAATATTCGCGGTACAGGTAATTGAATCTGCCGATGGGGGCGGTGTCGCCGTTGACGTAGAAGTCCATGACATCGGGGCTCTGCATGTTGTCGCTCCACTTGAATTCAAAGCAGAGAGGCGGCAGCACGCCGAGCGCGGTTCTCGGCACGGACAAGGTCAAGGTCTTGCCGTTGACGGCAATCTCTGCGTCGGCCACCTTTTCCCAGGTAAAGCTCTTCGGGTCAACCGTGCGCACGTATCTCTCGATGGCGGTCTTGCCGTCCACGGGTGCTGTGCGGTTGACGACAAAGTCGTAGCCCTCCCAGCCGTTGGTCTTGACGCGGTCGGTGTCGATAAAGAGCGTCATCCAGCCGTTCTCGGTCGGTGCGGTGATCTCATCTGCGCACTCCACGTAGAAGTAAATATTGGTGTCGTCACGCGCGACCTTGGCGGCAACGATGTCGTTTCTGCCTGTGAAATTGGTATAGTGCGTGCCCGCAAAGCCGTCGTGGTCGCGATGCACGGTGGTACCCTTGTCGCACACGTAGCGCGGGGTGACGTCAGCCCATTGCTCGGTCGAGCCGTCCATGATAATGGTCTTGGGCGCGGACAGCTTCTGACGCTGTTCTGCACCCTTGAAGCGGCGGATGTTGGAGCAGAGCTGCAGGTAGTAGGTATCCAGATAGCCGTCACGGTCGGGCTCAATGTCGCGGCTGTATTCGCGGTCGTACTGGTCCACCATGGCAAGCTGGGTGGAGTCGTTGTCGCTGAGCCACGGCTCATGCCACTGACCCATGATCCACTCGTTCCAGCCCGTGACGAATGCGATATCCGGGCCGATATCCAGCACTCTTTCCCATTGCTCCTGAATGTTGTAGCCGTACTTATAGGAGTCCTTGTCCACCAGCTTATGGCCGTACTTGTAGGTATAGCTGCGGCCGAAGGTGTCCTTGTCGTTGAAGTGAGTGCAGATGCGATCCTTATTGGCGTTCTGACCGACACCGACCGTCATCATCTCGCAGGAGCCGTCGGAGCGCGCACCGTACTTATGCTGCGGGAAGATCTCCAGCCAGCCCCAATGATCGGGACGGCCGGGGCCGCAGCCGTAGCCGGGCTGACCGGGACGGAAGGCAAAGAAATTGCGGATCTCGTCCAGCATCTTGGTTTCCTCTTCGCAGCAGCCCTTTTCGGGGAGTGATTCGGGATAACCCATGATCATGGGCTTGCCGTCCAGCATGTACCAAAGGTCGGAGTAAAGGCCGGGAGCGTACAGGTTCTGATAAAGCGAGCGCAGCATGTAATCGGAGGTCGCGCAGGGGCAGAAGTTGAGCATGAAGGCCACCTTGGGGGTGTCCACGCCGTCTGCTCTCATCTTGCGCATTTCCTCAAACAGCGGTTCGTATGCCATTCTCCACAAGAGCGCGCCGTTGGTGCAGTCAAAGAGCAGGAAATCAACGCCTGCGTTGTGCAGCATGGACATATGGCGACGGATGACGTAAGGGTCGATATCCTGATAGAAGCCGTAGAGCGGCTCGTGCCAGAAGCACTGGAAGGGGCCTTCGCCCCAGGCGGGGTGATCCTTGCGGTACTCGGCAGCAGGGAACTTGTCAAGCACGTCTACCACGTCCACGGGACGCAGATGGGAGTGCTGCTGGTGCCATGTCCAGTAGAAGATGCCGACCTGTCTGTCCTTTTTGGGGCCGACGTCCTCAACCGATGCCACGGGTCTGCCCAGCATATCCACGGCCTCCCAGGTATCCGAGTCGATGTGACGGATGGCGCTGTCGGGCACGGGCTCGTATTTCACCTGCGAGTAGGCGGGAGTGTCCAGAAACTCGATGGAATGCACGGCGGCGTGGTTGTGCACCACGACCTTGACGTCATGCACGCCTGCGGCCTTGGTAATATTGCAATATGCAATATCGCGCGCGTCCTTGTTGTTGAGCGCGACCACGCCAATGGGGGTTTCCTCTAAGTAAATGGTAGCCAGATCCGCGTTTTCCGCGCGGCTGAATTCTACCTTTGCGCAGATAGCGCCCGCACCGAAATCACAGGCGGGGAAGCGGAAGGTTCTGCGTTCAAGATTGGCATTGGACATAGTAAGTACCTCCTGTTCTGTCTTTGTGAATATGATACCATTATTTTGCCCGGATGTCAATCGGTTTGGGGAATTTTCACAATTCAGAATGCAGAATTCAGAATGCGGAATTGCGCAGGGCGGGGGCTTGCTCCCGCAGCGATTCCCCGGGTGGTGCTGCGGGAGCAAGCCCCCGCCCTACGTGCATTTCTGCACTTTGCATTCCGCATGTCTTGCCCCTTGTCCGCATATAATCAAACGAATATGCGTTTGGGGGTGTGGAAGATCAAAACTGCGGTCATGCAAGGACTTTCGGAGCAGCAGGTACGCGCGTCGCGGGCGGCGCACGGGCAAAACGTGCTCTCAAAGAAAAAGAAAAAAGGATTTATCCGTCAATTCGTGGGGAATTTGGGCGATCCCATCATCAAGGTGCTGCTTTGCGCGCTGGGGATCCATATTCTTCTGATGTTCCGTCAGGCCGACTGGCTGGAGACGGTGGGCATTGCCATCTCGGTCTTTTTGGCAACACTGATCTCCACGCTTTCGGAATACGGCTCGGAGAGCGCGTTTGCGCGCCTTTCCGAGAGCTGCGGGGCGGGGGATTGCCGCGTGCGGCGCGATGGCAGAGTGCAGGTGATCCCGGCTGATGAGATCGTGGTGGGTGACGTGGTGCTGCTCTCGGCAGGGGATATGATCCCTGCGGACGGCAGGCTGCTCTTGGGTGAGCTGAGCGTGGATCAATCCAGCATGACGGGCGAGAGCAAGCCCGCGTGCAAACGTCCCGGGGCGGGCGGTGAGCGCACGCCGCAGAGTGCCGCTTATGTGTTTGGCGGCTGCACCGTGCTTAAGGGCGAGGGAGAGATATTGATCGAGGCGGTGGGCGACGCCACCTTTCTCGGCGGCATTTCGGGCGAGGTGCAGAGCGAGGTGCGTGACAGCCCCCTGAAGCTGCGCCTTGGCAAGCTGGCAGGGCAGATCTCCAAGCTTGGCTATGCAGCGGCGGTGCTGGTGGCGGTGGTGTATCTGATCAACGCCTTTGTGTTGGACGCGGGGTTTGATGCCGAGATCATTTTGCACCGCTTGCGCGACTGGCAATTCGTGCTGGAAAACGTGTTCCGCGCGCTGACACTCGGGCTGAGCGTGACTGTCATGGCCGTCCCCGAGGGATTGCCGATGATGATTGCGGTGGTGCTTTCTTCCAACGTCAAGCGTATGGTGCGTGACAACGTGCTTGTGCGCAAGCCCGCGGGCATTGAGGCCGCAGGCAGCATGAATATTCTCTTTACCGATAAAACAGGCACGCTGACGCACGGCAAAATGCATGCCACAGCCCTGTATCTCGGCTCGGGCGAGGTGCTCTCTCTGCCGCTTGCGCGCAGCTGTGCCTTGCAAAGCGCGTATGCCCGCAGCTGTCTTGAAAATACCTCGGCCATGCCCGAGCAGGACGCGCGCACGGGAAGGGTACGCGCCGTGGGCGGTAACGCGACCGACCGCGCGCTGTTTGAAAGCGCCTTGACCGATCGGAAATCGCTGCCAAGCCTGCCTGCAGTCGCATGGAAGCTGCCCTTTGAGAGTGAGCGCAAGTATGCGGCTGCCATGTGTTCGGGAGAGGTGCACGTCAAGGGGGCACCCGAGCGCATTTTGCCGCACGTGTCGCACGTGCTGGATAAGGACGGCAAGCAGGTTCGTGCAAATCTCTCTGCCTTGCGGCAGCAGGTCTTGGATTTGTCTGCGGGCGGCAAGCGTGTGCTGGCCTTGGCGTATACGCATGAGTCGGGCACACAGCAAGGATACGCTGCCGGCTCGTTTGGATCTTTGGTGCTGATTGGCTTTGTCACCTTGGAGGACGGACTTCGCAAGGAAGCCCCAAAAGCCGTGGCGACTCTGCGCGGTGCGGGGGTGCAGGTGGTGATGATCACGGGCGACGGTAAGGTGACTGCCGAGAAGATCGCGCAGGGGTGCGGCATTCTTGGCAACGGTGTGGACGTGGTGCTGGACGGCGCAGAGCTTGCCGCCATGAGCGACGGGCAGGTCAAGGAGATCTTGCCGCGCCTTGGCGTGGTGGCGCGTGCGCTTCCTGCGGATAAAAGCCGCCTTGTGAGATTGGCGCAGGAAATGCAGCTTGTGGTGGGCATGACGGGCGATGGCATCAACGACGCGCCCGCCCTGCGCGCATCCGACGTGGGCTTTGCCATGGGCGACGGCACGCAGGTTGCCCGAGAGGCAGGGGATATCATCTTGCTTGACAACAATCTTGCCTCTGTGGTCAATGCCGTTTTGTACGGCAGGACGGTATTCAAGAGCATCCGCAAATTCATCGTGCTGCAGCTGACCATGAATTTCTGCGCGGTGGGCGTTTCCATGATCGGGCCCTTTTTGGGCTTTGACGCACCCGTGACCGTGGTGCAGATGCTGTGGATCAATATGATCATGGATACGCTGGGCGGCCTTGCGTTTGCGGGAGAAGCGCCGCGTGCGTTTTATCTCAAGGAGCCGCCCAAGCGGCGCGACGAGCCGATCCTCAACGGCTACATGATCTTTCAGATCCTTTGGCAGGGGCTTGCCACGGTGGGCGTATGCCTTTCCATGCTGGTCGTTCCTGCCATCACGGGGCGTTTTCGCGCAGCGCCCGATGACATTTATCTGCTGACCGCCTTTTTCGCGCTGTTTATTTTCATGTCGGTCTGCAATTGCTTCGGTGCGCGCACCGACCGATTGCACCTGTTTGCAGGCATTGGCAAAAACCCCGGGTTTATCGGCATCATGCTGGCGGTGACCGTCATTCAGATCGCGTTCGTCTATCTTGGCGGCAGCGTGCTGCGCACCGCCCCCCTGACGCCCGCCGAGCTGACCTTTACCTTCTCGCTGGCACTCTTGGCCGTCCCCACAGAGCTTTTGCGCAAGATCATCTGGCGACTTTGCGGGAAAAAGAGCGGGTATTGAATGCAGATCGCTGGAGGGCGGGGCTTTATGTCCCGCCTTGTATGCCGGGGAACGACATTTGCCAATACTTATGCTATAATGCAAGCAAAGGAGATGGTAAGATGTTGGTGCTGACGGATGAATTATTGGATGCGTTTGAAAAGGAGCTGATGGAGCAGGAGAGAGCTCCTGCAACGGTGGAAAAATATATGCGCGACCTGCGTGCTTTTGGGGCATATGTGAGAGAAAGAGAGGTAACAAAGCAGATCGTGCTGGATTACAAGGTGTACTTGCAGGAAAGGTATGCCACCGCCAGTGCCAACAGCGTGTTGTCCTCGTTGGGGGCGTTCTTTGCGTTCTGTGATCGCAAAGATTTGTGCGTCAAAAGGATCAAGCAGCAGAAAAACGTATTTTCTGTCAAGGAAAAGGAGCTGTCACGTGCGGAATACGAGCGTCTTTTGAACGCTGCGCTGGAGAAAGGAAACAGACGATTGTATCTGCTCATGCAGACGGTATGCGCGTGCGGCATTCGCGTGTCCGAGCTGCAATTTATCACGGCTGAGGCGGTAAAGCGCGGGTACGCCGACATTTCCTGCAAGGGCAAGCGGCGGCGCGTGTATTTGCCGGGCGAGCTTTGCCGACAGCTGCGCGGATATATCAAGGCAAAGGGGATTGTCTCGGGTACGGTATTCGTGACAAGAAGCGGCAAGCCGCTTGACCGCTCGAATATCTGGTCGGACATGAAAAAATTATGCCAAGCGGCGCGGGTGAGTGCGGAAAAGGTCTTTCCGCATAACCTTCGCCATCTTTTCGCGCGCACGTATTACTCGATCCATAAGGACATCGTGCGCCTTGCGGACATTCTCGGACACTCTGCCATTGACACCACGCGCATCTATACCATGGAAAGCGGCGACGTCCACCGTAAGCAGATCAACCGCCTCGGCTTGGTGCGATGTTAGCCTGAAAAACAGGGCAAAAAAGCACCACATAATTCGCATTATGTGGTGAAAATATTTGATTACATATCCAATTATACGCTCAAAGCATGGTTTTGTCAATAAAAAAGATCAATGTAATTCAAAAATTATAAAAATTGGTATGACAAATCGACCAATGAAAGAATGATTTGAAAAAATCCTTTTCATTGGCCCTTTTCTGCGCTCAAAACCGACAGAGGTTTGTTTTTTTGTCGAGCATCTTCACTACATAATGCGAATTATGTGGTAAACAGAAAAGGAGAAAGAACATGAAAAAAGTGGCTTTAAGAGCAGTTGCACTTGTTTTGCTGGCGGTGCTCGTTGTCATGTGTGTTTCCTGTGCCGGCCCTCAGGGCGACGTCGGGCCACAAGGACCTGTCGGTGAGCAGGGTATCCAAGGGCCGCAAGGCGAAAAAGGAGATAAAGGCGACACCGGTGCGCAAGGTGAACAGGGCGTTCAAGGTGAAATAGGTCCTCAAGGTCCGCAGGGCGAACAGGGAATCCAAGGTGAACAGGGTATTCCCGGCAATGACGGTGCGGGTATCACCGACATTTCGTTTGTTTCGTCCGACGGTGTGCAGGATACCTACAGAATCACTTATGCTGACGGTAAGACTGTGGATTTCGTGGTGACCAACGGCGACAAGGGTGAGAAGGGCGATAAGGGTGACCAAGGAGAGCAAGGTCTTCAGGGTGAACAGGGTATCCCCGGCAATGATGGCGCAGGCATCACCGATATTTCGTTTGTTTCGTCCGATGGTGTACAGGACACTTACAGAATTACTTATGCCGATGGCAAAACTGCCGATTTCGTTGTGACCAATGGTGACAAGGGAGACAAAGGCGACAAGGGTGACCAAGGTGATCAAGGTGATAAGGGCGAAAAGGGTGATAAGGGTGACCAAGGCGATAAGGGTGACAAGGGCGACCAGGGTGTTGGCATTGAAGCCGTTGAGATCGACTATAAGGGTCACGTAAAGATCACGCTGACAACCGGTGAAGTTGTTACCGCAGATATTACCGATACTGTTTGCAACCATGAGTTTGAAACGGTAGTTACTTATCCTACTTGCGAGGAGCAGGGATATACGACCTTTACCTGCACCAACTGCGGATACATTTTCAAGAACATATATACTGCACCTGTTGGCCACTATTTTTCCAACGGTGTATGTGCATATGAGGGCTGCGATGAGAAAGAGCCTTTCGGTGAAATTGAGCTTGATATTGCTTGGTATGAAGAGAATACCGCAGAAAAGAGCTATACACTGACAACGAGAGAGCAGCTTGCAGGTCTTGCATATTTGGTCAACAGCGGAACCAACTTCTCGGGCAAGACGATTGCGCTTGGTAAGAATATAGATCTTGGATATGCAGAATGGATTCCGATCGGTACTGCTGATCATCCTTTTGCAGGAACCTTTGAGGGTTATGATCTGTCGATCTCCAATCTTAAGATCACAGAGCAGACAGAGTACGTGGGCTTGTTTGGCTACGTGACAGGCACAATTCAGAATCTGATCGTAAAGAATGTCAATATTACCGTTGATGGCAGCGGTCAGTACGTAGGTGCGGTAGCCGGCAATTCTACCAATACTATTACAAACATCACTGTGGACGGTCACGTGAACGCTCCTGATTCGAACTATGTTGCAGGTGTGATCGGCTATGTTTCCGGATCTGGAACCTTTGAAAATATCAGCGCATCGGTTGATGTAAAGGGTGCTAATTACGTTGGCGGTATTTTCGGATATCAGGGCACTAAGTTTACGACTTATATGAACGTAGACAATACGGGTAAGATCGTAGGTAAAGAATACGTAGGCGGTCTTGTTGGTCATGCAAATATCTCACACGGTAACCTTTCCTCCGGATATTCAACACTCACAGCGGTAGATTGTGATAACAGCGGAGACGTAACGGGAAGCATGTACGTAGGCGGCCTTTTCGGTTACGCAAATGCTCATGCTGACAACTCCGGCTGTGCTATTACCAATTGCACGTCCTCTGCAAACATCACCGCTGAATGCTATGTGGGCGGTTTTGCAGGATACATTCGATACGTCACGATCAAGGAATGCTCCAATGCGGGGACAACCGTGAATGCTACCAAGTACGTGCTTGAGAGTGATGAGAAATGTGCATATGTCGGCGGCTATGCAGGATATGGTTACATGTTCAACAGTTGCACCAATGAGGCAGAGATCAATTATACCGCAGGTGGCAGATACGTTGGCGGTATTGCAGGATATACAAGTGCAAGCGGCACCTTCTCTGATCTGACAAACACAAAGAATATTACCGGTGCGGATTACGTTGGTGGTATTTTCGGATATCAGGGTAATAAGTTTACGACTTATATGAACGTGGACAATACGGGTAAGATCGTAGGCAAAGAATATGTAGGAGGTCTTGTTGGCCATGCAGATATCTCACACGGTAACCTTTCCTCCGGATATTCAACACTTACTGCGGTAGATTGTGATAACAGCGGAGACGTAACGGGAAGCATGTACGTAGGCGGCCTTTTCGGTTACGCAAATGCTCATGCTGACAACTCCGGCTGTGCTATTACCAATTGCACGTCCTCAGCAAACATCACCGCTGAATGCTATGTGGGTGGTTTTGCAGGATACATTCGATACGTCACGATCAAGGAATGCTCCAATGTGGGCACAACCGTGAATGCTACCAAATACGTGCTTGAAGATAATGTGAAATGTGCATACGTTGGTGGTTATGCAGGATATGGCTACATGTTCAATCACTGTACCAACGAGGCGGAGATCAATTATACTGCGGGCGGCAGATACGTCGGCGGTATTGCAGGATATACAAGCGCAAGCGGTACCTTCTCTGATCTGACAAATACAAAGAATATTACCGGTGCGGATTACGTTGGTGGTATTTTCGGATATCAGGGTAATAAGTTTACGACTTATATGAACGTGGACAATACGGGTAAGATCGTAGGTAAAGAATACGTAGGCGGTCTTGTTGGCCATGCAGATATCTCACACGGTAACCTTTCCTCCGGATATTCAACACTTACTGCAGTAGATTGTGATAACAGCGGAAGCGTAACGGGAACCGTATACGTTGGCGGTCTCTTTGGCTATGCCAATTCGAACGGTGCGGGCAGCATCAGCGATTCCACCGCTACGGGAACCGTAACGGGAACCTCTGATTTTGATAAGTTCATTGGAAAAGCTTCTAACGTAACGATCTCTTAAATCTCAAAAGCACAAAGCCCGCGCTTCGGCGCGGGCTTTTCTACCACAATTCTGTATTCTGCATTTTGCATTGCGCGTAGCGCGCAGCGCTGCGCTACGCGCTTTACGCGCCAAGCTGTGTGATCCGCATGACCGCGCAGGACATATCGTCCACGCTGCCCGATTCGTGGGCGTGCAGAAGGATGGTCTCCTTGAGCAGCGCGGGCTCGGTGGGAGGCGTGTTGCCAAGCAGCGAGAGCAGCCAGGGGCAATCCTCGTTGCCGCCCGTGACGCCGTCGCTGACCATGACGATCACATCGCCGTCCGAGAGCTCAAAGGGAATGATCTGCGCCTGCACCGTGTGCATAATGCCGATGGGCGGCGTGTGCGCCTTGATCTTGAGCAGCTGCTTGCCGCGAATGACAAAGGCGGGGACGGCACCGCTTTTGATAAAGTGCGCCGTGCCCGAGATCAGGTCAATGCGTACCATGTCCACGCCCACCGAGCACTCGGCGTCGGGTGAGTCGGAATGCGAGCGCAGGTAATTGTTGAGCATGCGCAGAGAGATCTCGGGGCTGTTGCCCGCGTACAGCATTTTTTCAAGGAACACCGTGCAGATCTCTGCCGAAAAGGCGGCCTGCCTGCCGCTGCCCATGCCGTCGGTCAGAATGCCGTAGAAGTAGGAGCTCTTGCCCGCAAAGCAGGAAAGCGCGTCACCCGAGGGGGCCTCGGGGTCAAGCATGACCTCGGCGGGCGCGGGAATGACGCCCGTAGCGTGGCTGACAGAGAAGCGGTCGCGTGCGCAAAGCATCATGACCGTGCTGTCCTTGGAGATCTCAAACACGGGGTCGCCAAGCGGTGTGCCGCAGATGTTTTCGATCGCCTCGCGCAGCGCGTCGGGCGTGGCACGCCCCGCGCCAAAGCCCACCCCGCGCGCGCAGATGCGCTTGGCGCGCACGCCACTGACCACGATGCTGCCCACCGCAATGCCTTGGTCGCAAAGGTAGCGGAAAATGCGCTCGCCCGTCTCGGCATCCGCGCGGAATTCCTCGCCCTGCTCCTTGAGTGCGTCGGTCAGAAGATCGGCAATGGCGCAGTAGTCGGCGGCAAAAATATGGGTTTTTTCACTGCGCAAAAGCGAGGCGGTCATGTCAGCGCATTGCTCGTTGGCACTTGCCACGATCCGCTCGGTGCGCGGACAAGCCGCGATCAGCGCACCCGGCAGGCAAGCGGTGTCCGCCTTGCCCGAAAGGTGCAGAGCAGAGG
This sequence comes from Clostridia bacterium, assembly GCA_017503325.1. Classification (GTDB taxonomy): domain Bacteria; phylum Bacillota; class Clostridia; order Oscillospirales; family CAG-272; genus SVQP01. The sequence goes on from JAFVTI010000020.1 coordinate 49,787, forward strand.
TCAGCTTGCCGATGCCCTCAAGCGTGGTGCTGTATTCCGATCCCCAGCAGATCTCGCGCCGCGGGCAATCCACGCACGCGCTCTCAAAAGCGCCGTCGCAAATGCGGCGCAGATCCAGAAGCGCCGGGCGGCGCAGCTTGTCCGAAAGCTCGTAAAAGGTCTCGGAAAGGCTGGTAAAGGCCTGCACCATGCTTTCGGTGCGCTCGCTTGCGCTTTGGTTGCGGTTTTCCTGCGTGACCAAGCGGGCAAATTCGCTCTCGCCCGCAAAATCGCAATCCTCGGTGTCGTATTCGGCGGCCTCTGCAGCGGGCAGAAGCCATTTGTCGGCAGCAAACAGCAAAGCACCGCCCACAAGAATGGTGGGCAAGGCCGAGGCAAAGCCCCAAAAGCCGCCCAGCAGCGCGGTCCAGCCGCATGCAAACAGCAGCGCGGCCGCAAGCGCCAAGCGATCCGAGAGCTGCGAGCAGAGCGCCCACAGCACAAGACCTATGATAAAAATGGGGGAGTTGACCGGGTCATAGGCGATGCCGCAGCCCACCGCGCACATGATGGCGCAAACGAATCCGCGTCGCTTGAGCGCAAGATAGATGGCAAGAGCGGCAAGCACGGCCGAGATCAGAATGCCGAAAAAGGAAAAGATGCGTGCGGCGTACACAGCGCCCATACAAACGGCCGTCAGAGCCACGTAGCCCGAAAGGCGGTGCTGCTTTGCAGGGTCAAACAAGGGCAGGATCAGCCACACGCCAAGCGGCACGACGGCCAGCATAAACAGCGTGCCGAACAGATCGTAATATTGAAAGCCGCCCAGCAAAATGGCAAAGCCGCCCGCGATCAGCGCACCGATCGCGCCTGTCATAATGCGCAATACGGGTGCTTCGCCAAACAGCTGCGGCTTTTGCAGATTTGGCTCGGCTTCAGGGGCGGGCGCTGCCTGTGCCGTGCCGAAAAAGCCGCCGTCCTCAATCTGCAGAAGTGCCTTGCTGAATTTGTCATTGGGCAAGGGCGGCAGCTCGCGCAAATTGGCTCGTCCGCTGCCAACCAGCAGCGTTACGGCTACGCGCAACACAAGAATGCCGATATAGGCGCACAGGTATCCCCAGGGTGCGTCAATAAAGGGGAGCGAGGCACAAAGTCCGATAAAGATATAGGGGACGCCCACGCTGCCCGCGCAAAGCAGTACGAGTCCTGCGGGGTACGTGCCGAAAAAAGCTCCCAGAAGCCCCAAGAGCCAGGAGATCAGCATGATCCCGGCGCCGCGTACGATGCAAAAGAATATGCGTCTCCGCCGCGCGGCCGAGGCCGTTTGCAAGCGGATCTTGGTTTTGCCAAAGGCTTGTCCCGTGCCTGCGGGAATGAATTCTGTGTTTTGTTGCATGTATGTAGCTCCTTTATATGTGTTTTTGCATCTATTATAGCGGAAAAGCGCGCAAAATTTTGTCGGTGCATCGCAGCGAAAAACACATCACTCGGGGGCGGACCTTGGCGCATGTCGGGGGATCGGGGCGAGGCGTGGCACGGCGCGTGTCGCGATTGGGCGAAAGCGGTCGGGAAAGCGCACAATTTTGTGCACGATTTATGCAAAAAAAGGTTTACAAAAAAGAACAAATGTGCTATAATGGGAGCAGTAAAAGGAAAGGGAGGTGGCACGCATGCAGGAAAGAACCGTGTGCTTTACGGGTCACAGACAGATCAGCCCCGCGCATATGATGGCGTTGCCCGCGCTGCTCAAGGCCGAGATTGCCAAGCAAGCCGAGGCGGGAGCCGTGCATTTTCGCGCAGGCGGAGCTATCGGCTTTGACACGCTGGCCGCGCTTTGCGTGCTGGAGCAGAAAAAGCAGTATCCGCAGATCAAACTGGATCTGATCCTGCCTTGCCGCGACCAGGATGCCGCGTGGAGCGAGCAGGATCGGTATGCGTATGCCTTTGTGCTTTCCGAGGCGGACAGCGTGACCTATCTCCGCGACCGCTATGCCGAGGGCTGCATGCTGCAGCGCGACCGCCGACTGGTGGAGGGAAGTGACGTTTGCGTGGCGTTTCTGACCAAGAATTCGGGCGGCACTGCCTACACCGCCGCCTATGCACTCAAAAGCGGCCTTGAGTTTGTTAATTTGTTTGACGGGATGATGTGAATTTGGGAATTCTCCAAAAAATGTCTTGACAAATAATATTGGTCGTGATATAATGATACGGTCGATTTCGGGGTGTGGCACAGTTTGGTATGTGCGCGTGTTTCTGACGAAACGGTTTCGGGCCATGAGGTCGCAGGTTCGATCCCCGGAAAATTGAATATCGGATTGCATATCGGGGTGTGGCACAGTTTGGTAGTGCGCATGGTTCGGGTCCATGAGGTCGCAGGTTCGAATCCTGTCACTCCGACCAAATGAAAAGGGACGGCAGAAAGCCGTCCTTTTTCATTTGGTTGGGGTGATAGAGATGAGAACCTGCTTCGAGCCTGCCGGTAAAGCGAAGAATTAAGAGAGCGATAAGCATGCTCGACAAGATCAGGGATGCCGTGAGGCATACCTGATCGATAGGTTCTGAATCCTGTCACTCCGACCAAATGAA